>NZ_FNAC01000067.1:0-3896 GCF_900101705.1 Algoriphagus faecimaris
TAATCAAGCCCATACCAAGCAGCGAAAAGGATCTGCAACATCCAAACCTCCATTCTTCCAAACTTCCTGACAACTTCCCATCAATTCATCAATTCATCAGCAATCGTTTCCATCTTGCTGGCATTTACCTTGAGGTTTCCGATAAAACCCCGGGCCAGCGCTTGGACCGCTTTCATACCTTTATCCCCGGGTTAAAACCCGAGGCTATTCAATCGGTCGTGCCTACCTTTGCCGGTAGGCAGGCCTAAGGCACTTGATTATAGCTTTAGGCTTTGTTTTGGGACAAGCCGAATTTATTTTCTTAGTGGATAGCGTAACTCCAAGAAAAGCTTCAGCTTTTCAACTCGGTGAAACTCCAAAAAGCTTAAAAAGGCAAAAAGGAATACAGTGCAACAAATAGTCAAGCCATGCTAAAAAAACTTCTCCGTGAAACTCTGTGAAATTAAATGGTCATTCTGCTGGTACTAAACTTCAATCGGCTGTGTTCGCCTTGTCATCGGGAAGGTCAGAACCTAATTGGCGCAGTGTCTTCAGGTTTATCTGCCGTAGGTTCACTTGTGCCGGTTTTAAATTTATTATTTGGAATTTTTAATACATACCTTCCTTATAGTAATCAAGCCCATACCAAGCAGCGAAAAGGATCTGTAACATCCAAACTTCCAAACTTCCTGACAACTTCTCTTCAATTCATCAATTAAACACTTAATCAATTCCCCAACCCAGAACCACTATTCCTGCTCGGCTTCTTCCTCACTTTGAGCTAATAAATAAGCTTTCATAAACTCATTTAGGCCTCCATCCAATACATGTTGGGTATCAGAAGTTTCAAATCCAGTTCGGTTATCTTTCACCAATTTATAAGGGTGCAAAACGTAATTCCTGATCTGCGAACCAAAGTCCACCCGTAGTTTCGAGGACTCAATCTTGGCTATCTCAGCATTCCTTTTTTCCAGTTCCATCTGATAAAGCCTGGATTTAAGCATTTGCATGGCTTTTTCCCGGTTGGCCAACTGAGAACGCTCAATCTGACAAACCACCACGATACCCGTTGGCTTATGAGTCAACTGTACTTTAGTTTCTACCTTATTGACGTTCTGTCCACCTGCTCCTCCAGATCGAGAAGTGTGTAATTCAATGTCAGCAGGATTGATGTCAATCTCAATGCTGTCATCTACTTCGGGGTAAGCATACACTGAAGCAAAAGAAGTATGTCTTCTACCTCCTGAATCAAATGGGGAAATGCGTACCAGACGGTGAACTCCAGTTTCAGATTTTAAAAATCCATAAGCAAGCGGTCCTTCAAATTCTAAGGTTGCAGATTTAATTCCGGCAACTTCACCCTCTTGAACATCCACCTGTTTGACTTTGTAACCATTTTTCTCACCCCACATGATATACATGCGCATGAGAATGGAAGCCCAGTCATTACTCTCGGTACCTCCGGCACCGGGATTGATCTCAAGCACGGCGTTGAGCTGATCCTCTTCCGAAGAGAGCATTTTTTTGAGCTCAAGCTCCTCTACCGCTTTTTTGGCTTTGGTGAATTCTGTTTTGATTTCTTCTTCGCTGACTTCGTCAGCAGAATAAAATTCATAAAGCACCTCAAGATCCTCTATGAGTTTGTTCAATTCCTCGAAAGAGGAAGTCCAACCCTTACGGATTTGGATTTGCTTCATGGTTTTTTCTGCCTCTTCTGTATTGTTCCAAAAGTCAGGCTGTGCCGAAACGGCCTCTAAATCTTCTATCTCTGCTTTCTTCCGATCGTAGTCAAAGATACCTCCTTAAAGCCGAGGTGCGAGCTTTCAAGTCTTTCAGTTGGTCCGAAGTCATGATGTTTAGTTAAAATTTTGAATCTGCAAATTTCCTAAAAAAATCCGGTTTAGCTAACGAAATCTCCAATCATCCTAAATTATCTCAAAATAGCAGGCAGGCACTCACGTGGAAAGGAAATTTTGCCGTTGTGAATAGCTTGTTTATCCGTAGTGGATATTCACTCACCTGGGCAGAAAATAAGACCTATCTCGCTGACCTTTGTTTCGATCGTCGTTTCTCCTCCCTCCGTTCCTCGGAATTTGAAATTCCGAGGTATTATCGTAGGATTTTCAATCCAAAAACTCTTGAACCTTTGAGGTTTTTATCATCCAAAATCCTTTTTAGCGCAACGCATGCCTTCTTTATCCCCGGGTTAAAACCCGAGGCTATTCATTTGGCCGTACCTACCTTTGCCGCTACGCAGGCCTACGGCATTATGATTCGATTTATCGAGTAAACAGTTCGACAGCTTCCCATCATCCCTGCTTGTTGGGAACCCAGAACAACTCTAACTCAAAACTCCATCGAACTTCCCCTCAATTCATTATTTCGACAAGGATCTATGATGAATGTGAAAGCCATATTTCACATCTATGACCTCAATATAGACGGTAAAACGCACTCTCCAAGTGCAATTAATGGCAAAAAATGCACTATGATAGTGCGAAAATGCAAAAAATAACTTAAATAGCTGAATGGAAACGCTATTTCAATATTCCAATCAGTTAATTGCTAAGGTTGATAGTGCATTTATGCGCTATGTTTACCCTAGTATCAATTGGAGCAACAGGTTAGTAGGACTTATTGGCCCTCGGGGTGTCGGGAAAACAACCCTTATACTACAGCATATCAAAACAAGGTTGAATCCTCAGGAAACACTGTATGTTACCACTGAGGACTTCTATTTCGCTAAAAACCGTTTATCGGACCTGGCTAGCGATTTTGTGAAAGCCGGGGGTAAATATTTGTTTATTGATGAAATTCATAAATACCCAGACTGGTCAAGAGAACTTAAGCTGATTTACGATTACCATCAGGAGCTTAGGATTGTATTTTCAGGTTCGTCCATTTTGGATATCAAAAAAGGAAGCGCAGACCTAAGCCGAAGGGCAGTAATTTATCCTATGCAGGGGCTCTCTTTTCGGGAATATTTGATTCTGTTTCATCAGATAGAAGTCCCAATTTTTTCACTTGCGGAAATTATTAATCAGCAGGTAGATCTTCCCCAAATACCTCATCCACTGCCGCTCTTTCAAGACTATCTTAAAAAAGGATATTATCCATTTGCCAAAGAAGATGATTTTGATTTAAGATTGCAGCAAGTGGTCAATCAGACCTTAGAGGTAGATATCCCTGGTTATGCTCAAATGAACGTTTCGACAGGGAGAAAATTAAAGCAGCTTTTGGGTATAGTGGCACAAAGCGTGCCCTTCAAGCCCAACATGAGCAAACTGGCAGAAATATTAGCCATAAGCCGCAACAACATAGCCGATTACCTCCTCTATATGGAAGAGGCTGGAATGCTTGCTCAGCTCAGGAGCCATACAGAAGGGGTTCGAGGCTTGGGTAAAGTAGATAAAGTGTACTTGGAAAACACCAATCTGGTTTACAGCCTTGCAGGTGAAAATCAAAACAAAGGTAATGTGAGAGAGACCTTTTTTCTCAATCAAGTACGGGTAAATCATCCTGTGTGGAACTCTACAATAGGGGACTTTAGGGTGGAGGGTATGGATTTTGAGGTAGGAGGAAAAGATAAAGGAACCAAGCAAATTAAAGCTGCCAAAAAAGGATACATAGTTAAAGACAATATAGAAAGAGGCTATCTTAATACCATACCCCTCTGGCACTTTGGCTTATTGTATTAATCGGTCAACGGTTTTTAGGCATTGAGATTCCTTTACCGGTAACCTTGAACCCAGAACCATTAACAATTCCTCCTCAAGACCTAAATGGCGCAATATATTCAGATTTATCTACCGTAGGTAGACGTGTGCCTGTTCGAAATTTATTATTTGGAATTTTTAATACATACCTTCCATATAGTAATCAAGCCCATACCAAGCAGTGAAAAGGATCTGCAACAT
>NZ_FNAC01000067.1:6276-11936 GCF_900101705.1 Algoriphagus faecimaris
AAGGATCTGCAACATCCAAACTTCCATTCTTCCAAACTTCCTGACAACTTCCCATCAATTAAACAGTTCGACAGTTCATCAATCCTGCTTGTGGGGAACCTTGAACCCTGAACAACCCTGACTCAAAACTCCAACGCACTCCCTATCAATTCCCTAGTTAATCAATTCATTAGTTCATCATCTGCCTCCCCTTCATCAATACAAAATACACTTACCTGTATTTCAAATACATTGACAAAAAACCTTTACCTACGCTTGTACATTTTTCATCCCTTTTTTACAGATTTTACCTAAGTTTGTCCAGTTTTTGACCAGTTTATCAAAACCTTATTTATTATGCGGAAGCTGCGCGCAGGGCTTTATCTTTCCCTGATATTTTTCATAGCCATCGGCTGTGTATCCAATGAGAAAATCATCTACCTCCAAAATCTGGAAAATTATCCTGAAATTAAAGAGGGGGAATTGATCGAATATGAAATCCCGGACTACAAACTCCAATACAATGACATCATCGATGTCAATGTCCAAACCGCCCAGGATATTATTGAAAAAGGATTTAATAATACGCCAACGGGAATGAATAATCAGATGGGAGCAATGGCAGGTCAAACTGGAGGAGATATTTATTACATGACCGGCTACTCTGTAGATAAAAATGGAATGATTAAGCTTCCCATTGTCGGTGATGTTATGGTGAAAGACCTTACCCTAGAAGAAGCGCGTGTTGCAATTGAGGAAAAGCTTAGAGAGTTTTTGAAAAATGAAATTTTCGTTAAAGTAAAATTGGGAGGAATCCGATATGCTGCTTTAGGTGAATTTAGAAGGGCTGGTAAATTTGTAGTACTTCAAGACAGAATGACCATTTTTGAGGCGGTTGCCAATGCAGGAGATCTTACCAATATCGCCAAAAGAGATCAAATTCTGCTCATCCGCCAATATCCCGACGGAACCCGATTGCATCGAATCAACCTCAACGATAGAAATATCATTCGCTCTCCTTTCTACTTCATACAACCTAATGACCAACTGTATGCCGAACCTATGAAAGTTCGTGAGGTAGGTGCAGGGGAAAATGCAGCTCAATCTCTCTCTTTGGTGATCTCCGCCATCACGGTATCCGTACTTTTGATCAATACCTTTACCCGTTAATACTGATGTATCCGAATCAACCTAATCCAACTAATACCAACCCCAACCCGTTCTTGGTCAATCAAGAGGATGAAATTGATCTGAAAGTTCTTCTCTTTAATTATTTGCAATATTGGCCTGCAATTCTCCTTTGTATGTTTTTGGGTGTACTGGTTGCCTTTTTCTTTAATAGGTACACTACTCCAGTCTACAAAGTGGAATCAACCATTCTAGTGGTTGACGATAAACCTACGCTGGGTGCTGACCTATTTGAATCTGCAGGATTGGGCATTCAGGGTAAAAGCAACATTGACAATGAAATGGGGATTTTGAAATCCTATTCTTTGGCTGAATCTACCATTCAAGAAATGGACTTGAATGTGGCCTATTTCCAAGATGATTTGTTCAAGCCAAGACAAATCTATGGGAATACCCCCTTTTATGTTTCTTTGGATTGGAACCAAGCCCAGCTGGTAGGCGGACTTTTTCGGATGGAAGTTTTGGATAACAATACCTTCGAATTAAGCATTGAAGAGGATGCTTTCTCCGTCTTTAACCCCAAGGATCCTTTTTATAAAAGCAGATTAGAAAACTTTTCCTTACCCAAATCTATCTACTCATTTGGGGAGGAAATTAAAGGTGAGTTTTATCATTTTACCATCAATTTGATCTCAGGCCTACCTGGCGAAATCTATTTTTTTAGAATGATTGATACGCCAAGCCTTGCTTTGTCCATGCGAAATGATTTACAGGCCGCCCCTCTAAATAAGCAGGCCGCCATCTTGACCCTTTCCATGGAAACTCCCCTGAGAAGATTAGGGGAAAATTACATCAATACCCTGATGGAGCAATACCTCAAAAGGGAATTGGATGAAAAGAACCAAGCCTCTGAAAATACCATCCGCTTCATCGAACAGCAATTAAGCGGCATTTCTGATTCCCTCGAATACTCCGAAAGCCAACTCCAAGAATACCGATCCAAAAATCGAATCTTCAACCTTTCCCAAGAAGGTTCCCTGATTTTTGAACGCTTGACCGAACTCGAAAAAGAGAAAAGTCAAATTCAGCTGAACCTAAAATACCTGGAAACCCTACAGTCTTATCTGGATAATAATCAATTGGGAGATTTGGTAGCACCGGCCATTGTGGGAGTTAGCGACGCATTGCTTACTTCATTGGTCGAAAGCCTCTCCGAACTCCAAGCAGACCGGGCAAGAATATCGGCCACTTTCAATGATCAAACCCCTCAGATGAGGGATATTAACTCCCGGATTCAAAGCACCTCCAATGCCCTAAAGGAAAATGTCCGATCTGCAGTTCAGAACTCTCAGAATACTTTGGCAGATGTCAATAGCCGTATTCAAATGATCGAACGGGACATCAATGCTCTTCCTGCCACAGAAAGAAACTTACTGAGCTATACCCGGCAGTTTACGATCAACGAGAATATTTACATCTACCTGCTTCAGAAAAAAGCAGAAGCTGAAATCACCATGGCATCCAATATGCCTAAAAATAAGATATTGGATTATGCAAAGGCGGGACAACAGCCTGTAGCACCTAAGCGAAGTTTAAATTTATTGATCGGGTTGATCTTAGGACTAATCATTCCTATCGGTTTCATCACCGTAAAAGACTTCTTAAATACAAAAATTGAAGATCCTAAAGAACTGGAAAAAGCCATCAAAGTGCCTCTGATTTCCATGATTGGAAGAAGTATGACAGAGGATAATCTGCCGGTATTGAATAATCCTAGGTCCACAGTTACCGAGTCATTCCGTTCTCTCAGGGCTGATATGTCCTACCTCAGTCCTAACCGGGATAAGTTTGCAGTACTCTTCACCTCTTCCATCTCAGGAGAAGGAAAAACCTTTGTCTCTATCAACATGGCCTCTGTTTTCTCCCTGATGGGGAAAAAGACCATCCTTATCGGCTTGGATCTTCGCAAGCCTAAAATTGCAGAGGATTTTGGGCTGCCTAATGACAAAGGGATGAGTACCGCCCTAAGCTCTGATATTTCCTGGAAAGAGGTTGTCAAATCCACCGGTCATAAAGACCTCGATGTGATTCTTTCCGGACCCATTCCTCCTAATCCGGCCGAACTCCTTCTTCAGGATAAATTTGGCAAGATCATAGAAGAAATCAAACAGGCTTACGATGTGGTAATCTTTGACTGTCCACCGGTAGGGTTGGTATCCGAGACAAAAGAACTCTTCAGCTTTGCCGATATCTCTTTCTTTGTTTTCCGTCAGGGTTACTCGATGAAGGGTAATACTGAAGTGCTCAACAACCTGGTAGAAAAGGGTGGAGTTTCTAAAATCTATGGTATCCTAAATGACGTCCATATAGACAAGGGTTATGGCTACGGATATGGCTACGGATATGGTTACGGTTACGGAGGAAATTCCTACGGTTACCATGAGGAAGTCCAATTGCCTTGGTGGAAAAGAGCCCTGAGAAGAAGAAGTTAACTAATTTATTAACTCATAAATCAATCAGGTCCCCAATTCAATCTGATTTTCAGGTGCAATCAGTTTTAGCCTAGCCAGAAAAATAGAATTGTCCCTTGCTTCTGCAGTTGTGAAATCGGCATCAATTTATGTTGTGCGCATCAAGCAGAGATGCAAGGAGAGGGGGAGTAAAATTTTCTTGTAGCCAATAAGATGGATATAAATTTCATTATATAACCATGAAAATGTATTTGATTGGTAGATAATATTTCTTGAAATGAAATTTTGAGAATTTACAAAATTTCAAATAACTATCTCATTGATTAATAAATTGTTAATGGCAAGGCATTTGTAATCAGTTTTATTAAATTTGAATCGTTAAACGTTTTTATCATGTTTTTTTTCCTAGCAGCACTTTCGGCTTTTTCAGTGGGTATGTTGAGTATGCCGATACTGATCAAGGTTCTTCGAAAAGCAAAAATCGGAGATACCCCGGGTGGACGAAAAATTCACACATCGTTCATCCCCTCAATGGGAGGAATCGCCATCTTCATTGCGGCCTTGGTAGCCATGGCGATCTGGGCTTGGCAGTTTTCCCTTCCTGACATTCGCTACCTGCTTGGCGCTATTGTAATCATGTTTTTTGTTGGGCTTAGAGATGATATGGTCGAACTCAAAGCAAGCCAAAAAATCGTAGGTCAGTTGATTGCAGTGATCTTGGTGGTAGTAGCAGCTGACATTCGTATTAAAGATCTCCATGGTTTTTTAGGTATCGACGAACTTCCCTTGCTCGTATCGTATGGTTTTTCAGCCTTTGTACTCTTGGCTTTGACCAATGCCTTCAATTTGATTGATGGACTCGATGGCTTGGCTGGTTCTATGGCACTCCTTGTATTTGGTTTCTTAGGAACTTGGTTTATGCTACAGGGACTGGAAAGTTATGCGGTGCTTTCTTTTGTCTTTTTAGGAAGCATTGTAGCGTTTTTAGCCTTCAATTGGCATCCTGCCAAGATCTTTATGGGAGATACCGGATCCTTAATGTTGGGATTCACCCAAGGCGCACTGATTTTAGCATTCATGGAGCACAATGCCGCCTTGCCTGCGGGTGATTTTATGCATTTCAAACCGGTATTTACAGTGGGGATTGTATTAATGCTCTATCCACTTTACGACATGGCAAGGGTATTTGCTAGGAGAATTTCCCAAGGAAAAGGACCTATGTCTCCCGACAAAAGCCACATTCATCATTTCATGATGAGAATGGGCTTGAGACACGATCAAGTGGCCTTGACGCTAGGAGCATTACAATTCGGATTTATCCTTTTGATTTTCTTGATGGGAGATCTTTCTGATCACATTGCCCTTCCTGTGATTTCATTTTTGGCATTATTTCTAGGGTACAGGTTGGACAAAATCACCGTCAAGTATGTAAAAAGGAAAGTGCAGAAACAACCTCGTGTCCTTGAATTAAAAAGCAGGAATACCGCTAAAAAACATGCTAAAGCAAGTGTAGAAGCAAAAGAGTTACAATCTTCAAAAATCAATTTGAATTAAACTCCTTCATCAATAGACAAAGGATATTGCCCTTGCCTGATGCCATGCCCAATTTGGCGCAAAGTCTTCCGCTCCTCGGAATTTGAAATCCCGAGTTCCTATCGTAGGATTTTCAATCCAAAAACTACTGAATCTTTGTGTTTTTACCATCCAAAGTCCTATTAGACGCAATCCATGCCTTGCTTCCTTTAAGTAATCAAGCGTATATGAAGCAGCGGCAAGGATGTCTATCTTCCAAACTTCCATTCCTCCAAACTTCCTATCAATTCCTCAGCTCCCCAATATTTCTTGGCCGTGGCAGGAACCTTGAATCCAGAACCCTTTACAATTCCTTCCCAAAACTCCATCGCACTTCCTCTCAATTCATCAATAATCGTTTCCATTCGCCACGGCGAACAAGTTCTTGCTGGCATAGGTATCGAGATTTCCGAGAAAACCACGGGCCAGCGCTGGCACCGTCGTAAAACCTAATACCCCGCATTTCGCAGTTCGTTCCTCACTGCTTCATACGGGGCTACTCATAGTTTG
>NZ_FNAC01000005.1 GCF_900101705.1 Algoriphagus faecimaris
CTTGGAGGCGAAAACCGCACAGCATTTAATCAAGGATTACATTGATTCAAACGCTGTGCTTCAAACAGATAAAAGTACCACCTTCTCAGACCTGAGTGATTGTATTGATGTTCATGTCAGAGAAATCTCTGGTACACAAGAAGGCAATTTTAACCTCAAATGGGTTCATATTGCCATCAGTAACTTAAAGAAACACCTGCAGACATACCATATGATCAGCGAACGAATGATGCAGAACTATCTGGATGAGTTTTGTTACAAGCTAAACAGAAGATACTTCGGTCAAAAACTCTTTGACAGACTCATTATTGCTTCAATTTACCCATACTGGCATGATTGCGGATAATCATATTTTTAAAAATCAATACCCATTTCTGGGTATTTTTTGAGGGTTTTCGTACTGGCTTGGATTCTGTACCTTTGTCCCATTCCTTAAAACTCTGCCATGAACCAATCCGAGCTTTTCTCCCAAATTCAACAAAAATCCTCCTTTCTCTGTGTGGGTCTTGATCCTGATTTGGAAAAAATCCCACGGCATTTGCTTTCCGAGAAGGATCCGATTTTTAGCTTTTGCAAAGCCATTATCGAAGAAACAGCAGATTTTGCGGTGGCTTACAAACCTAATATTGCCTTTTTTGAGGCTTTGGGGGCGAAAGGCTGGGAAACACTGGCCAAAGTATCAGAGCTCATTCCCAAGGATATTTTTACCATTGCAGATGCTAAGCGGGGAGATATCGGAAATACGTCCAAACTCTACGCAAAGGCTTTTTTTGAATCCATGGATTTTGACTCGGTAACGGTGGCGCCGTACATGGGTAAAGATTCGGTTTCTCCTTTCTTGGAATTTGAAAACAAATGGGTAATTCTGCTGGCTCTGACTTCCAATCCCGGTTCTATGGATTTTCAGTTGATCGAGGACAAAGCCGGAAAGCCTCTTTATCAATCTGTTTTGGAAAAAAGTCAAGAATGGGGCAGTCCCCAAAACCTGATGTACGTGGTGGGGGCAACACGTGGTGAATTGATCGGAGAGGTTCGTAAAATCGCCCCAGATCATTTCTTCTTAGTACCTGGAGTAGGAGCGCAAGGGGGCAGCTTGTCAGAAGTAGCCAAATTTGGGATGAATTCCTCCTGCGGACTATTGGTCAATTCTAGTCGAGGAATCATCTATGCTTCCTCGGAAAGGGACTTTGCCCAAGTGGCTAGAAAGGAAGCCGAAAAACTCCAACTGGAAATGAGGGAGTTGTTGGAAAAGTATTTGTGAATGCAGCACTCTACCCTCTAAAGGCTAAAAGTTCCTTGGAGGGTTTTTATTTTTTCGCCTACTTGAGGGGCATCACTCACGTTTTTCAAGGAGCGGATTGGATGATTCTTTTTAGACGTTAGGACTGGAGGATTTCTGTTCAATTTTGAATTTTTTGAATAGGTTGTGAGTGCAGACCTTCCTTCGGAAAAGGCAGGCACTCACAACGGCATAAGCACTTTCTTTAAGGAATATTTGCGTCCTTAGTTTGAAATATTTATATTCATAAGCTTTTAGTATTTAAGGAGTAAAAGTATAGCTGATGAATTTTAAGGAAGACTTTTTACAACTCGTTTGGAAGTATCAATATTTTGACCGAAAAAACCTCCAAACTTCCGATGGGCAGGATATTCAAATTTTGAAAGTAGGCTTCCATAATCAAACCGAAGGTCCGGATTTCAAGGATGCTACCATTGTCCTGGATGGAGTGACATTTCATGGGCATGTGGAGGTACATCGCTTAGCTTCTGAGTGGAAGCATCATGCGCATCATTCAGACCCTGCTTACAATTCAGTGATCCTGCATGTAGTTTGGAAAAATGACCGCGAGGTGGAGCGGAATGACGATACGTCAATGCCTACTTTAGAACTCGACGGGAAAATATTTTTAGAAATCTGGCGCAATTATGAGCGAATGCTTGACTATAATCAGGATTTGCCTTGTGCACATGGTCTGGAGAAGGTTCCGGAGATCATCCGTTTTTCCACTTTAGAAAAGGCTCTTGTAGAGCGGCTTCAGGAAAAATCTCAGCTTATCTTAGAGGTACTAGAACAAACCAAAGGCGATTGGGAAGAGAGCGCCTACCGATGGTTGTTCACTTGTTTTGGGTTCAAGGTGAATGCCCAAGCCATGGGACAGTTGGCAGGATTAGTTCCCTATAAGATTTTACAAAAACATAGAAATCAATTACCGGTATTGGAAGCAATGCTTTTCGGAAGAGCGGGTTTATTACCAGGACATTCAGAGGAGCCGTATGTACAGCACCTGATTCGGGAGTATGATTTTTATCAGAAAAAATTTGGTTGGAAAAATGAGCTGACCCGTCAGCATTGGAACTTTATGGGTGTGCGCCCCAGTAATTTTCCCACCCTGAGAATTGCGCAGCTTGCCGCGATTTTAGCTCAGGCCCCCAATCTTCTTCAGTCCGTGATGGAAGACAGCCGAGATTTTTCGGGATTCAAAAAACTACTTCAAGTCAAGCCCTCGGACTATTGGCGCTATAATTATTCCTTTGGTCAAAACTCTTCAAAAATGGCCTCCAAGGGTGTTTCGAGTACGGTTTTGCAACTATTGATTATCAATTTTGTGATTCCCCTGTGGTTTGCTTATGGAAGATATTTTCAAAATCCTGATTGGCAGGAGCGATGTTTTGATCTACTCCAGGAAGTGAGCGCGGAGAATAATTTTATCATCCGGAAATATTCGGAGTACGGCTGGAAAGCTCAGAATGCCTTTGACAGTCAGGGGATGATAGGGCTCTTTAAAAACTATTGTCAGCCTAAAAAATGCCTGCAATGCAAAATCGCACAAAGTCTAATCAAAGCCGAAAGCAAATGATTTTTGGCTAAGCCCGTGAATTCCCGTAATTTTGCGCACTGAATTCAGATTCATTATGGACAAACCAGTTATTATATTGGGCGCAAAGGGAATAGCCCATCCCGCTTTGGAGATTTTCAACAGTAATCAAGTCATCGTTTATGGCTTTTTGGATGAGGATGAAAGTCTGCATGGAACCGAGATCAATACAGTTTCGGTCTTGGGGCATCCCGAGGATGACGGCTTTCTCAAACTAATCGGAAAAAAGACAGAGGCATTCGTTGCCGTTGATGATAATAAATACAGACGCTTTTTGGTAGAATTGCTCAATGAGCGTAGAAAGGTGCAGCCGATCAATGCTATTCATGAATCGGCCTATATTTCTACTGATGCTCACTTAGGACACGGAAATTTTATCAATGCTCAAGTCACTATCGGAGCGGCAGCAGAGATCGGACATCATTGCATCTTGAATACCGGAGCGATTATCGACCATAAAGCAAAGTTGGGAGATTTTGTGCAAATCGGTGCGGGGACTATCATCAATTCTGAGGTGACGGTAGAGGAAGGAGCCTTTATCGGTTCGGGAGTGACAATCGTATCTGGCTTGACCATCGGGAAAAATGCCCGAATCGGAGCAGGTTCTGTGGTGATTTCCTCCGTAGGAGATAATGAAACCGTATTCGGAAACCCTGCTTCGAAAGTGAAGTAAGAAAAGATTGAAACCGTTTTCTTTCTCAAGTAAATTTTATACACCAAGAAATATCGAATGCTGAATGTCGAATACCGAATAATGAAGTGATTCATCGGACATCCAGCATCGGACATCAAACAGAAAACCAAACACCCTGCCGAAACAGGGCTTCAGTTATGGAACAAAACAAAGACTACCAAATCCTCCTCTACTATTGCTACGCAAAAATTGATAATCCTGAAGAATACAGAGAGCAGCATCACCTTTTCTGTGTGGAGAATAATATCCGGGGAAGAATTATCATTTCGGACGAAGGCTTAAATGGAACAGTTTCCGGTCTCAAGGAAGACTGCGAAAAGTACATGGCTTACATTCATGCCGATCCTCGATTTGCAAAGACTGAATTTAAAATTGATGCGCATGAAGCCCATGCCTTTACCAAAATTCACGTACGCTACAAGCCAGAGATTGTGCACTCTTCCCTGAGGCATCTCGATCCCAATGTCCGTACAGGAAAACATCTTGAGCCGGAGGAATTTAAAAAGCTAAAAGACCAAGAGGACGTGGTCATTCTCGACGTTCGGTCAAACTATGAGCACGAACTCGGTCGTTTTAAGAATGCTTTGACCCTGGATATTGACAATTTCAGAGACTTTCCAGAAAAGGTCAAAGAACTCGAGCATCTGAAAAACAAAAAAGTACTCACCTACTGTACTGGTGGGATCAAATGTGAAAAAGCTTCTGCTTTCTTGCTTGAGCAAGGTTTTCAGGATGTGTATCAGCTTCACGGAGGAATCATCAAGTACGGAATGGAAGCCGGAGGGGAAGATTTTGAGGGGAAATGCTACGTATTTGATAATCGAATCGCGGTCGAGGTCAATAAGGTAAATCCAACCATCGTGTCTCGCTGTCATATCTGCGACACTCCGTCAGATCGCATGGTCAATTGTGCCAATCCAACCTGCAATATCCACGTGCCCATTTGTGAGAAATGCGGCTGGGAAATGGAAGGAGCCTGCTCCGTGGAATGCAAAGACGACCCGGAGAAAAGACCCTATGACGGTACGGGCTACTACCAAAAAAAGACCAATGGGTATAACCCTTACAAGGGTTTGCAGCGTAAACCAAACAAAGAACAGATCCAAAAACTCCATGGAGAATCCAATCATTCCTGCATCTGAATTAATTATTAATTCTGACGGAAGTATTTACCATTTACACTTGAAGCCAGAGCACCTGGCTTCACTTGTTTTTACAGTGGGAGATCCCGACCGAGTCCCTATGGTCTCGGGTTATTTTGATGAGGTAGAAATCAAGATGCAAAAGCGGGAATTTGTCACCCATACCGGCTGGCTTCGAGGTCAGCGAGTCACGGTGATGAGTACCGGGATGGGTACGGATAATATTGAGATCCTGATGACAGAATTGGATGCTTTGGTCAACGTGGACTTGGAAAGCAGACAGATCAAAAAGGACAAGCAGCGCCTGAAGATTATTCGGTTGGGGACCTCTGGAAGCATGCAAGAAGATCTTCCTGTAGGTTCTTTGTTGGCTTCTATCTCAGGAATTGGCTTGGATACCTTAATGGAATTTTATCCTGCTCTTGGTGGAGATTCCAAATTAGCAGAAGCCGTAAAAGGTGAGTTGGGACTATCTTTTATGCCTTATCAAGCCGCCGCTTCTGCCCAATTATTGCATCAATTAGATAATCGATTTTTGAAAGGAAATACCATGACTTGCCCAGGCTTTTATGCGCCTCAAGGAAGGGAAGTAAGGCTAAAGCCAAAATTTGACAGAATGATTGAAAGATTGGCGGGGATAGCGCTTGGGGGGAATCGTCTTACCAATTTTGAAATGGAGACGGCAGGGTATTATGCTTTGGGAGAACTCCTCGGGCATGATATGTTGAGTTTAAATGCGATTGTCGCCAATCGACCGCTGAAAAAGTTTGATGAAAAAGCTGAAAAAACCGTGGATAATCTTATCCGCGCAGCTTTAGATTGTTTCGTTGCTAAAAATTGATCACCCTTACGCTAAATATCGGTTGTCTTTGAATACGTTTTCCATTCGAAAATCTTCCCATTCGTGGTAGTCAATGTGTTTGAGAATATTGGTCAGAAACTCTGCACATTCTTGTTTGCAAAGGTAAATACCAAAAAGGCCTTCGTTTTTGTTGACCAAAAAGGCTCTGCTACTGTCAAAGAGTTTCACAAGATCTTGCCAACAACCGAGAACAAGTAGTTCATCTCTGTTTTTGAGTGTTTGGATAATTTTAAAATCCCCTAAAGCACTTGAAATTTTCATGGTAGAAAAAATTTTAAATGATTGATGCTATAAAAGTATCCCAAGATTGAGCTTGAGGCAATACGTACAAATACGTATTTTTCATCTTTGTGAATTCAAAAATGCTTTTGATTAGATGATGTCTTTGTTTTTTTGCGCCCACACAAGTAGTGCATTGTGTTTTTTCTCCAAGTTGAGTTTTGAAATGATATTGGAGCGATGCTTTTCTACTGTTCGTTCTGAGATAAAGAGTTTTTTAGCAATATCTTTCGTAGGCAAACCCTCTGCTATCCATTTTAAAATCTTTTTTTCGGAAGGAGTGAGTGAGTTGTCCTCGGGCTTTTGGGCTGATACTTTTTGGACATGATCAAAGATTTCTTCACTAAAAAATTGTTCGTCATTGAGTACTTTTGATATCGCCTTGGAAAGATCTTTTAATGCAAATTCTTTCAGGATGTATCCCGATAGATTGAGCTCTTTGGCCTGTTGGTAGAGGTATAGCTCCTTGTGTAGTGTAAGTAAAATTATTTTGGTAGGAATATTTTCTTTTAGGCAGGCTTTGGCCACCTCAATCCCCGTGTATTCCGGCATTTCCAAGTCCAGTATTGCTAGATCAGGCACATAAGTACGGATGGCATTGAGGGCTGCCCCGCCCGTTGGGCATTCGCAGAGTATAGTTAAATCCATGTCACGCAAAAAGTCACCCAATCCTTTCAATAAAATGGGATGATCATCGGCAATAATCACACTAGTGTTTTTCTTAGACATAAATGATAAAATCCAGTTTGGCACCTTTTTCCTTCTCACTACTTACCTTCATACTACCTTGGATTGCTGCTGTACGTTCTTTGAGTGTTTTTAAACCTAGGCTTTGAAAATCCTGATATTTTTCTGAAAAATCAAAGCCCTTCCCATTGTCCTCAATACTCAGTATGACCTGGTTTGTTTCTTTTTTCAACAGTACTCTAAGTGCATCTGCTTCCGAATGTTTCAGGACATTATTAATGGCTTCTTGGGTAATTCGATAAAGCTGAAGTTCTTTCTCTTTGGGCAGTGCTGAGGTGATGTCCTCGATATCAGAGCTGACGAATATCTCTGTCTCTTGATCGATCTGATCGAGCATTTGCTCCAAAGCTTTCGAAAGTCCCAGTTTTTCGAGCTGCATGGGATGAAGCGAGCGGGCAATAGAGCGGAGTTCGCTTATCGCGGTATCCAGCATCTCGCCTGCATTTTCAGACTGATTGAGTGCTACTTTGTTTTTGATCAGGAGGAGACTTTGTCCCAAGCCATCGTGAAGGTCTTTGGAGATGCGTTTTCGCTCTTCCTCCTGCATCTTCAATAATTGCTGAGAAAATTCCTGCTCCAATCGCTTTTGTTTCCTCAGGTTGCGTAAGCGGTAATTGAAAAAAATCACGGTTGCCACTAAAGTCACTAGTAAAATTATTCCCAGCAAGATTTGTGTTCTCAGTCTTGAAGCGGCTTTGGTTTCCTCTAGCTCCACGGATTTTCGGAGAATTTCTCTTTCCTTTTTCTCAGTCTCATAGCGTGTCTGATAGTAGGCAAAAGAAGTAGCTTGATTCACTTCAAAAATAGAATCTCGATAGGACATGAGGTTTTGATTGGCTTTAAGGGCGGAGGAGTAGTCCCCTAGTTTTTCAGCACTTTCTGAGAGCAATTGATAAGCATTGATTTGATGTTCTAGATTCTCTTTTTCTTGTGAGTTTTGAAGTAGTTGTTCGGCCACCTGCCGAGCTTCCCTAGGATTTGCCTGATCCAAAAGAAGACGGGCTTTGGTCATTAGGTAAGCTCCATTTTCTTCATTGATTTGGGGGACGGTCTTTCTGACTTTTTCCCCTTTTTCAAAGTAGGATTGCTGGAGTGCAGGGTCATTTTGATTCCCATAGTACCTGGACAATGAAAAATAGAGCATAGCATTTAAGTAGTCATCAGCAGGTTCGCTATCGATCAACTCCTCGATTTCTTGCAAAATCAGTAACTGATCAGTGCCTTTATTTTGTTTACGGAAGGTTTCCGCCATGTTATACATTTGTATGCGCTGGTCAAAAATTTTGTCATTTTCCTTCGCATATTCGATCAATTCCCTCCTGATCTTTTGAGATTCATCATAGATCCCAAAACGGCTAAAAAGAATTGCCATTCCCCCCTTGACATAGTTGACATAGTCGATATCCTGCAATGATTCATAGATATCTCGAGCCTGCTGATAGTCTTCCATGGCATTGAGCATACCGCCTCGGTAATCCTCCGCCTGACCCCTAAAAAAATAAGAGTCTGCGATGTAGATGGAGTCTTCCTCTCCAAAATATTTGAGTGCATGGGTATAGGAATGAATGGCTGAGTCAAATTGCTGCAGATTGAACCATGCACCTCCGGTTTTCAAATGAAGAGTTGCTCTGATGAAAGAGTCTTTGATTTCTGATTCGTAGGCCAATACTTCTTGAAGTGTCTCAAGTTTATGTTGATCCACATCTTCTACTTCCACTGGATGATGAAAGTAACGACTAGCCAGGTCGGCCCACTTATCGTAGGCTTTTTCCTTAGGGTATCGTTTCAATAAGACACGATAAACCTGTTCCATTTGTGCATTGCTAATCGTTTCATCTTTTAGCCATTCCTCTAATCGAACGGTAGGAGCAGCGCTAAGGCTGTCCGGATTACTTTCCTGTACAAAACCAGAGAAGACGAAAAGAAAGAAAACGAAAAGGAAATGTATTGAAAAAGAGGGGTAAGCCATACTCGAAAGATACAAAGCAACCCTAAGAATTTTTTTACTTTTTCTTTTAAAATGAAAAGAAATGTTTCCAATGGTATCCGATCCTTTAATTCATTTACCGACTATCAAGGAAATGAAGGTTTTCAAAACATGTATAGACATTATTTGGTATATATTATTGATTAAGAGCCTATTGTGTTTAGCGGTAATTTTAGGAATAAGGCATTAATCAAAATTTTATTATACAATTCACTCTATAAGCATAGAAAAGTTTTACACCATGCTCCATTACAGAATTATTCTTAGTTTTATTTTAGTTTTCCATTTACCGAATTTGATTGCTCAGCAGGTAACAGTTAAAGGTAAAGTAATCGATGATACTGAAAACAGAGCTTTGGAGTTTGCGAATATTGCACTTCTGAGTCTTCAGGATTCTTCGGTAGTTACAGGTGGGATGAGTGAGCTGGATGGCTCCTTTGAATTTGATGCTAAAGCAGGAAATTATATCTTAAGAGTAGGCTTTATCGGTTACCTTAATTTTTTCGAGCCGATTCAATTGGGCGATCGAAATAACGTCAACCTAGGCACGATCAAATTAGCCTCAAGCACTGAAAATCTCGAAGAAGTGGTGGTTGAGGGGGTGACTTCCATGTTTGAGACAGATATAGACAAGCGAGTTTATAATGTCGAAAACAGTATAGTCTCGCAGGGACAAACCGCGGCCCAGTTACTCTCTACGCTACCTTCTATTCAAGTCGATGATGAAGGTGGAATTACTATGAGGGGCTCTGGAAATATTCTAATATATATCAACGGAAGACCATCCAATCTTTCAGGAGATGATACCGAAAGTATTTTGGCGCAATTTCCTGCAAATAGTATTCAAGAAGTCGAACTGATCACGAATCCTTCTTCACGCTATGATGCTACTGGTGTAGGAGGCATAATTAACATTGTCTTAAAGAAAAATGAAAAGCTTGGCTTCAATGGTCAGGTAAATGCATCTGTGGGCACCAGGGATAAGTATCAAGCCGGCTTTAATCTAAACTATGGTGGAGAAAAGACTAATTATTATGTGTCCTATAACTGGCAAAATCGGTACAGGTGGGAGCGTGGGTTTAGAAATCGGACGACTACTTTAGCAGACTTTTCGCCTAGACTGGACCAAGATCAAGATGGGTACGAAAAAGAAGTTACTCATTTGCTAAGGGCAGGTGTGGATTATACTTTATCTGAAAAGTCAGTGCTAGGACTCTATTTTCAAGGAAATTTTGATGATGAGGTTGAATTTGCTGAAATCGCCCAAAGAAACCTCAGTGAAACGGGAAGGCTCGACTCCACCTTCAATAGAATAAATGAGGAATTTAGTAACAGCAGTAATTATGAGGCAGGAATTAACTATGCCATAGACATCGATACTGCAGGCCAAAAATTATTTACTTCTTTGTCTTACTCTTACGACAACCGCACGCAAACGGAATTTTATGATCAGTTTTTTGTGAATAGCGAAGGTGTGGAGGATCCTACGAAAAGGTTGGCGCAAATTAATGATCGCCCTAGGGAATCTAGACTTTTGGTTTTTCAGCTGGATTACGAAAAGCCATTCGAATCCGGAGCCAAAATCGAGTCAGGACTCAAAGGCACCTTTACCAATTGGCTGTGGACTCAGGCTTTTTCACAAGGTGATCAAGGTAATGAGTTTATTCCAACGGTGGTTGATAGTCTTAGTAATGGCTATGATTTCACTGAAAATGTCTATGCGGGCTATTTTTCTTTCAGAGACAAAAAAGGAAACTTCGGCTATCAACTTGGCGCAAGAGCCGAATACACCGAGACCTTAGGAGAGGTGACCCAAGGAGATCAGCGAATTCCAAATAACTATTTTAATATCTTTCCTTCCGCTTTTTTGAGTTATACTTTAGGAACTGAAAATGAATTGACGGCCAATTATACCCGTAGAATTTCCAGGCCAAGAATCTGGGATTTGTCGCCGATTTATAGAATTAGAGATCAATATAATTTTAGTATAGGAAACCCTTTTTTGCAGCCAGAATTTACCGATAGTTATGAAGTTGGCTACACGAAAGGTTGGGAGCGCTACCTGCTCAATGCCACGGTCTATCATCGCTACAGCACCAATATCGAAACCCGAATCACACGTCTGACGGATGAAAACGTAGCCATTCAAAGTCGAGAAAATGCCGATACGCGATCCTCTACAGGCTTTGAATTGGTCAATCAGTTTCAGGTTTCCAATAATTTCGATGCTACCCTAACAGGAAATCTATTCTATTCCAGAGTGGATGGAGGAAATATCGAAGAGGGATTTACCAATGAAAACTTCAGCTGGACCTTGAATTTCTTAGGTAATTTGCTTGTGCCGGGTTGGTTTAGCATACAGACTCAAGGAAATTACCGTGGCCCAATCGTATTACCTCAGGGTCAGATCGAACCTCAATGGAGTTTGAATATCGGACTTAGTCGGGAAGTATTGGATGGCAAGGGGACAATTAGTCTTAATGTGAGTGACATTTTTAATACCCGAAATTTTAGAGTGACGACTGAAGACCCGCGATTTACCCAATTCCGACAGTTCCAAAGGGAAACCCGAATAGGTACGCTTGCTTTTACTTATCGTTTTGGAGGATTTAAAGATAAGCGGGAAGAACGGGGATCAAGTAGAGAAGGCGGAGATTTTGGAGATGACTTCTAGAAAAGTTTGAAGCTGGAAGATCTAGAGCTATCCTAACATGATCTATCATGCTAGAATTTTAAAAGTATGGATCATTTTAGGAAAAAAACACAAGTACCCTTAGATAGACAAAAGACGATCTTTTAAAGAGGTTGTTTTTTGTTTCGGTAATGGAGAAAAAATCAGCTAATTGCAAATATGAGTGAGCTGACGGAGCAAATTATTTTAACCTTGAAAGAAAAAGCCATTCCTGAAAAAGCGGCTTTTTTCCCGAAGTTTTTTAAAGCGTTTCCCGGAGGGTATGGGGAAGCAGATCAGTTTTTGGGAGTGAAAGTACCCGAACAGCGAAAGATCGCGAAGCAATTTTAAAGGGAGATCAGCTTAGATGAATTATCAGAATTGGTGAAAAATCCCTTTCACGAAGTGAGGTTGACAGGGTTTTTGGCTTTGGTGTATCGCTATGAAAAATGTAAAACAGAAGATCGAAAAAAAGAGCTGGTTGATTTTTATATAGCTCATTTGGACTATGTGAATAATTGGGACCTAGTGGATACGAGCTGTCATTCCATTTTAGGGGAGTATTATTGGAAAAGGGAGAAGGACTTATTTTACGAGCTAGCAGATTCAGGCCATCTCTGGAAACAGCGGATTGCGATAATCAGTAGTTATCATTGGATAAAAAAGGGAGATTTTACCGATGCCTTGGATTTAGCCGAAAAACTCAAAAACCATACTCATGACCTGATGCACAAGGCAGTCGGCTGGATGCTGCGGGAAATTGGTAACCGGGATTTCGATACAGAATTGGAATTTCTAGAAAAGCATTATCAAACTTTACCAAGAACAGCTCTTCGCTATGCCATTGAGAAGTTCCCGGAAGAATTGAGGCAGGATTTTTTGAAGGGGAGGATATGAAATACAATAGAAATACATTTCATCTGTTTATAATTTGTTTTTTAGAGGTCAGATGGAATCTCGCACAACCTACAATCATCCCAGTGAGTGTCACTTGCGTCGTGCTCGATTTCATGAAATCTGACTCCCTTCGGGAGTCGAAATAGCCTCTCTTGCCTACTGAAAGCAAGTTTGTTCCCAAAGTATTTCACCGGCCAGAGGGAGGTTTATTTTTATTGTAGTTCTACCATATTTCAAGGCTTTAGCCTTCTATCCCATCCAATTCACTCAGCTCCAACCAAACCATCTCCAATTCTTCCAATGCTGAATCGATTTCGGCAATCCGATTGGAAAGTTTTAAAAGCTCCTCATGATCTTCGATGCCGGCTGCGATTTGAGCAGTGATTTTTTCCTTCTCGCCTTCTAGCTTTGCGATCTGATCATTGGTCTTTTCAAACTCCTGCTTCTGTTTATAGCTTGCTTTCACCTTGGGCTTGGATTCTGTCTCCTCGGTTCGTGGTTCTTGTTTCTCAATCTTAGGTTCTTCGGTCTTCGCCTGCCCGCCGTGATGGGGTCTTCGGTCCTCCAACTGATTCTCCTTTTCCCACTCTCGGTAGTCTGTATAGTTCCCAGGAAAGTCTTTAATCATTCCTTCTCCCTCAAAGACAAACAAATGCTCTACCAAGCGATCCATGAAATAGCGATCATGTGAAACGATGATGAGGCAGCCTGGAAAATTATCCAAAAACTCCTCTAGAATGTTCAGAGTCATCAAGTCCAAATCATTGGTGGGCTCATCGAGAATCAGGAAGTTTGGATTTTTGATCAGTACCATCAACAGCTGTAACCTTCTTCGCTCTCCACCACTCATCTTGCCGATGGGGGTAAACTGCTGCTTGGGCGGAAAACCAAATTGATTCAAAAACTGACTGACTGTGATCGTTTGTCCCTTATTGAGGGTCACTACTTCAGCGACTTCCTTGACTACATCGATGAGTCGTTTTTCCTCATCAAATCGATCCTCTTCCTGTCGGTAATAGCCAAATAAGGTGGTTTGACCTTTCGTGACTTTTCCCGAATCCGGCTCCAATAAGCCAGTGATCATTTTTAGAAAGGTCGTCTTTCCGGCACCGTTGGGTCCGATGATTCCGATTCGGTCTTTTTTCTTGAAGATGTAAGAAAAATCTTCGATCAGCTTCTTGTCATCGTAAGATTTGCTGATTTTTTCGATTTCGAGAATCTTGTTTCCGAGGCGCTGAGTGGAGACGGACAATTCGATGTCCCGTTCCTCACGCTTGGTGAAGGCCTTTTCCTTGGTTTCTTCGAAAGCATCTACCCGATACTTTGCCTTGGTTCCCCGAGCCTTAGGTTGGCGGCGAATCCAATCCAGTTCTTTTTTATACAAGCTTTTGGCCTTTTCTATTTCGATGTCCTCGATCTGCATGCGCTCCGCTTTCTTGTCCAGAAAATAGCCGTAATTCCCTTGGTAACGGTGGATTTTTCCCTGATCGAGTTCAAGGATTTCATTGGTGACTTTCTCTAAAAAATACCGGTCGTGGGTCACCATAAACAAAGCCAAATTGGCTTTGGCCAGGTATTCTTCCAGCCATTCGATGGTTTCCAAATCGAGGTGGTTGGTGGGTTCGTCGAGTAGGAGTAGATCAGGTTTTTCCAAAATCCCTTTGGCCAAAGCCACGCGCTTCCGCTGCCCTCCTGATAGATTTCCTACAGAAAGATCGGTATCGTGGAGTCCCAGTTTCCCCAAGACTTCCTTGACTTGATATTCAAAATCCCAAGCCTGCAGTGCATCCATCTTTTCGAAGAGGTTAGACATTTGGTCTGAGTTATCAATGCCTCGCTCGGAGTCCAGCATGGCCTTGTGATAGTCCTCGATGACGCGGAGCACTTCCGAATTGCTTTGATCAAATATGGTCTGATAGATGCTGAGATTAGAGTCGAAAACCGGGTTTTGATGCACATAAGCGATCTTTACGGCATTATTCAAGGCCACTTCTCCTGTGTCAGGGATTTCCAATCCCATGATGATTTTCATGAGTGTAGATTTGCCTGCGCCATTGATACCGACGAGTGCGATTTTTTGGCCCTGAGAGATGCCAAAGGAGATATTAGAAAAAAGTTTGCGTTCGCCGAAGGCTTTACTTAGGTTTTCAACTGAAAGGTAATTCATGCTGCAAAAGTACGGGAAAATCCTGTGGAAATACGGTTGAAATATGATAGAAATAGGTCCTGACAAGTCAGGATGAAATACGGTGGAAATACACCCTCCTTCGGAGGTTGAAATACAGTGGAAATAGGGGGGTGGATCAAATTCAAGGTATAATGAGCCAAATTCTATGATTTCATTTTATTAACTCGATCAACTCAAACCGAAAAGCATCCTCCTCAGCTTCTGGATTTTCGGGATTGTTGGTAGAGAGATAAAGGCCTTTTTCGGTGATAAAATGATTGTTGGGAAAATAAATTCCGCCTTCGAAATAGCTTTCAGTAATCAGCTTCAAATCTTGGTTGAATACCTGAATCACAAAAGGCCCTGGATTTTCTCGTAAAGCGAGTAGATCTTCTTCTTTTTCAATGGTCAAGGTGGGATAGGCAAAGCGATAATACACTTTCTGATATTCATCGTAGACTAGGGTCTCATATCGGGAGGACGCGGTTAGGTATTTTTGGGTTTCAAAACGCTCACCATCCACTGGGAAATAGGGGAGAGACTCATCTAAATATTGGCTTTTGCCATCGAATGTTTCTAAGTCCCCAAAGCGAATTTGTTTGTAAAGTCTATGGTCGCCAAAGAGAGAATAAACGGTGTATTCAGGATGGAAAACCAGACTGGGTTCGAAAAATTTCAATCCTGAATTTAAATAGCCTTCAGGGTAGGTTAGTTCTGTGGATTGATATGCCCCATCCTCAAGATTAATTCGATAAGCAAGCAAGGATTTATGGAGACGCTCTTCCGTCATTTGTCTGTAATTCCCCTCTGCATGTGTTTTTACCAGCATTTTTCCATTTTGCAAGGTAGGAGTGCTTCCAAAATAGGCATTGTGTACAAAGGCATTCGTATGGCCCTCTGGTTTGGTGTATTGGATTCGATTTTTGATAATTCCCGTCGTATCGGTCAGGGTGATGACGGGTACTAGTTGAGTAAATAGAAAGATGCTGTCAAGGCTGTGGATATGAATTCCAAAAATGCTCCCTACTCCCTGCGGACCCTCATATTGATAAAAAATTTCTTTGCTGAGTTTTTCTGAGTTTAGATCATAAAACTGCAGGGAATTGGTATTCCAGTTGACATTGACCAGGTAGTTTTCATAGCGAACTAAGCCGGTACTGATATTGGCGGTCAGGCTGTCAATGGGGATACGGAGGACTTCTCCACTCACTTGAAGCTTACTGCTTTCGTTAAGCTTTGTGGATTCCGTGCATGCAAATGTGATGAATAGTACTACTATCAGTGAAAAAAGGCAAGAATTTCTAAAATAACGCATACTCAAAACTAAAGAATTGTCAGCAAAAAAAAGACTTAATTGGAAGATTTGATGTTTTCTATTAATTCCAATGAAACAAAAATAATCAGATCATCCATGAGATTTTTTTTTCATTTAGGCTAAATCATTCAAAATGGCAGCTCGCTAAGCTATCTTCGAAGTACCTTAACCGATTTACTTTTATGAAAACCATCCACGATATCCTCAAGCTAGGCGATCCGAGATTGTATCAATCTTGCGAGCCAGTACTTCAATCTGAACTTCCCCAAGTTTCCGAATGGACACAGCAGCTCCATGAAGCCATGAAAGATATACGTCGGGTTTATGGATTTTGAAGGGGAATCGCTCCAATATATTCCACTCATCTATTATCTTACAGAGGTTATTTGGAGGGGATTTTTTTGAGGTTAAGGATTTTTCATTAATTCTTGAATAGTATCTTTCACTTTGAAGGATATTAAAAGCGTTCGATCTTCGATTAAGAGGTCCTTATTTTTTTGAAAAAAATCGTGAATGTTTCCTGCTTCAATAGAAACCTTTTTTCCAGTGAATCCGGCTACATATTGGTTATAGAAATCAATTGATTTCAAAAAATAATAGATACGGCTACCATCTGTGGTCCAAGGGAAATTCAGAGCGATGGGAATGATGTCATTTTCCGGTTCTGAAATTAAAACGGTTGATTTTTGATCTTGAGATAGGTGGAGGTAATACCGTTTTTGAAACCCCCTAAAAAATGAAATGAGTGTACCATTTGAGGTGGGTAGGACAGATGTAAAATTAGGGACTAGATTTCTTTCCGTAAGTAGTTTATTTCGTTGGACAATAGACACCACATGTTGTGCAGGGGTCAATTGAGCCTCTCCAAAGTCAAAAGAAATACTTTTTTCAATTCGCCCCATTTTCAAATCTAGATAATTCATTTGGTAGGTATAGGGGCGATAGAAAAGAAACCTTTCCCCTCCCAGTGGTACGAAGCTGTTAGCTAGAAGAAACTTTCCTGAGCCTTCAAGTTCGGTTTCGATGGGTTGAAGTCTGGCGCTAATTTCCCCGTCTTCTTCGATGAGGAAGTTCCTGCCGTCAAATTCAGGATCGTTTGCCATGTAATAGACAAACTTGTCGGCTGAAAAAGCAAACCTTGAATTGTTTATCAGATGTTTTCTTTCTGAAGTAAAATTCCCCTCATGATCAAATACTATGATTTTTCGTAGAAATGTGTCTTGGATAATGACTTGGTCTTCAGTTACGAAAAAATCATTGATCTGAATAAATTCTTGAGGTCCCTCACCAGAAGAAAGAATGGCATTTAAGAACTCTCCGTTTTTAGAATAAACGTGAATGTTATTGTAGTCTAAATCTCTGACAAATATTTTATTGTTTTTGAATTGAAATTGATAAGGTGTGACCAGTAGTGTCTCCGGTGGATCTTTAAGCAGAATGAAATCGGGGTCCTCTAGGAATGAGGATAGCGTGAGGCCTGTGAGGGCGTTATTTAAATCGACTTGGATAGTTTCTGATTGACCTTGAACCTTTTCTGATTGACAAGAGCAAAACACTAAGCCGAAAACGAGCATGGAGAAGACAGCTAGTCTATTCATAGAGAGTATCGACGGCTTTTGAGTCCGTCGGGTTTTTAATTTAACATGGAATTTGTCCAGCTACATCGCAGGAGGTTAATGAATTTGGAATACATCGGTGTGTTTCGATTCCTGAATTTGCGCAAGTCTTAGGCTCAGCTTTATAACCGGGAGTTTCAAATCCACTTTGAGCACTCAGTAAGAGCGGTGCGAAGGCTAGAGCAATAATTCCTGCGCTTAGAATAAACTTTTTCATAGAAAATAAATTAGGGTTCTCAAAATCTCTAGTTAAGCTAGAAATAACTAGTCGATTGACTACCTTTTGCTAACATATTATTATTATTATGCAAATTTTCCTCAGCATTTTTATAAAACATCTCTCCTGTTCAGTGAACCCAAAATAGTCTGATCATCTTTGTGTTTTACTTTTAGTTAGGCCGAATACTTTAAAAAAGTAGCTTTCAGAACTATATTCGAAGCATCTTAACTGATTTACCTTTATGAAAACCATCCATGATATCCTCAAGCTCGGTGATCCGAGATTGTATCAATCTTGCGAGCCAGTACTTCAATCTGAACTTCCCCAAGTTTCCGAATGGACACAGCAGCTCCATGAAGCCATGGAAGATATCCGGCGGGTTTATGGATTTGGAAGGGGAATCGCTGCTCCTCAGTTGGGAATCATGAAGCGGCTATTTTATCTCAATCTCGACCGGCCCTATGTGATAATCAATCCGGAATTGAAAAATCTAAGTAGTGAAAAATTTGAACTCTGGGATGACTGCATGTCCTTTCCCCATCTTTTTGTCAAAGTAGAAAGGCATCAAAGTCTAACCTTAGCCTTTTTAGATGAAAACTGGCAAAAGCAAAGTTGGAAAGTGGAGGGAGCAATTTCAGAGTTGATTCAGCATGAGTACGATCATCTCAATGGGGTACTGTGCACGATGCGGGCGATTGATGAAAAGAGTTTTAAGTGGAGGGTTTAAATTGGAAATACACTTTTTGAAATACAGTAGAAATACACCTCGCTTCGCTCGGTGAAATATTTCGATCAGTCGCTTGACTGATATTTCGCTCCGATTTATCGGAGCCTATTTCCATCCTATTTCAATGTGTTTTAATTATTCATGGCTCCATTTTTGACCCATATTAGAAAAATCCATTTATGTCCAAAACCTGGGAATCGTATAACAAACAATTTCGGCATTACCTGAAAATCGAGCGTTCTCTGAGCGAAAATTCGATCGAGGCCTATTGTCGGGATGTGCAGCGATTGTCCGAATTTATGGAAATGAATTTTCAGAGTTTGAGTCCCTTGGAAGTAAGCTCAAAAGAGCTTCAGGCTTTTGTAAGGACGATTGGCGAATTGGAACTCTCCGAATATACCCAAGCCCGGATGATCTCCGGGATCAAGGCTTTTTATCGCTTTTTGATGTATGAGGAGTTGATTTCCAAAGATCCCGCCCAATTACTAGAAGCGCCTCACTTAGGTCGTAAGCTACCGGACACCTTGAGTTTCCACGAAATCAATCAAATCTTAGAGGGAATTTCACTCGGCGAGGCTCAAGGTCATCGTAACCGAGCCATGCTGGAATTGCTATACAGCAGTGGTTTGCGGGTTTCGGAACTGATTAATTTGAAAAAAAGCCAGATTTTTGAAGATATCGGCTTCCTACGAATCGTGGGAAAAGGAAATAAAGAACGCTTGGTTCCCTTTGGAAAGGATGCATTGAAATACCTGAAAATCTATCAAGAAGAAGTACGAAATCATCAAGATATTGCTCGAGGTCATGAGGAATACGTTTTTCTCAATCGACGAGGCAAAAAACTGAGTCGGGTGATGATTTTTATGATTATCAAAGAGGCGGTGGAGCGGGTAGGCATTCAAAAAAATGTGAGTCCCCATACTTTTCGGCATTCCTTTGCAACGCACTTGATAGAAGGTGGGGCTGACCTTCGTGCCGTACAGGAAATGCTTGGCCATGAAAGCATCACGACCACCGAAATCTATACCCATTTAGACCGAGATTACCTCAGGCAAGTATTGACGGATTTTCATCCGAGAAATCAGAAAAACGCATAATCGGTGATTGTATTCACCAAAAATCAGTTTTTTTGGTGATCATATTCACCAATTGTACATAAAGCAATAAATCAGGATAGTTAGGGACTGATTGAAATAAAAAAATCCCCGAGGAAATCCCCAGGGAAGTTTAGAATCCAGATGAAAATTTAAGTTCATCGGACATCCGACATCCGACACCGGACTTAGAGCATTATTTCTTCAACACTTCTCTTGAAATCACCAATTTCTGGATCTCTGAAGTACCTTCACCAATAGTGCACAATTTGACATCTCGGTAGTATTTCTCCACCGGATAGTCTTTGGTAAAGCCATACCCACCAAAAATCTGAACCGCCTCATTTGCCACAGAAACAGCAATTTCGGAAGCATATAACTTGGCCTGAGCACCGGCTAAAGTCACTTTTTCACCTCGGTTTTTTAGATCTGCCGCCTTGAAAGTCAACAGATTTGCTGCTTCTACCTGGGTGGCCATATCGGCTAGCTTGAATGAAATCCCCTGAAACTTACTGATCGGCTGATTGAATTGTTGACGCTCCTTAGAGTATTGGATAGAAGCTTCCAAGGCTCCCTCGGCAATGCCCAAGGAAAGCGCTGCAATAGAAATTCTACCTCCATCTAAAATTTTCATGGATTGAATAAAACCTTCACCTACTTCACCTAGAATCTGACTTTCATGGACCTTACAATCTTCAAAAATCATCTCGGCCGTCTCAGAGGCACGCATGCCGAGTTTGTCCTCTTTTCGTCCACCTTTGAATCCTGGAGTTCCTTTTTCGACCACAAATGCCGTCATGCCATGTGAATCGCCCACCTCACCTGTACGAGCAATGACTACTGCTACATCACCGGAATAGCCATGGGTGATGAAGTTTTTGGCGCCATTGATAATGTAATATTCTCCTTCTTTTTTGGCAACGGTCCGCATATTTCCGGCATCCGAACCTGTATTGGGCTCGGTCAAGCCCCAAGCCCCAAGCCATTCACAAGTAGCGAGTTTGGGAAGGTATTTTTTCTTTTGCTCCTCATTGCCGAACATCATGATGTGACCGGTACATAGGGAGTTGTGGGCAGCCATGGAAAGACCTATAGAAGGATCCAATTTGGAAAGCTCTACGATCGCTGTGACGTATTCAAAATAGCCAAAGCCGGAACCTCCGAATTCGGTAGGCACCAAGACACCCATCAGTCCAAGTTCTCCGAGTTTTTTGAAAAGTTCGATCGGAAAATGTTGATTATCATCCCAATCTTTGCGGAAAGGGGTGATTTCCTTTGCTCCGAAATCCCGGATCATCTCAGCGATCATTCGCTGATTTTCGTTCATGGTAAAATTCATGGTATTCTTTGGGTTTATATACTGTAAATCAAACCCTAAGTTTCACATTTAGTTTGGTTTCCGCAAATCCATCAAAACCGTATAATATTAGGTTAATTGATAAGAAGAAATATTTTCTAATGTGAGGTAGGCTAAAATTCTCTTATTTTTTGGTTTTATTAAGCATCCTGTATGGGTTTTATTTGCTTTTGCCACCCATCAAAAAATCTAATTCATTTATCGAAAATACTGGACTCCTCTTATTGTGACTCTCCGAATTTTTTTTGAATAAAACGGAAGGAAACAAATAGATAATAGATAATTAAGAATATAAGTTATGACTGGAAAGTAGATGAATTTCTAGTTATAAATAGGTCTTTTGTCGTATGTGGCTTTTGGTCTGTGAACTCTAAATTTGTTTATCTCTTGAATTTAGGATGAGAGAAATGAAAACGAATGGTAGATTTTGTCTTTGAACCTCAGCTGCTAAAACTGCTTGTCTTGCTCATTTTAGTTACCCTTTTGAGCTTGCATTTTTTACTTTTTCGGGAGTACGCTAGACAAGAAAAAGTGCAGCGGAAGCGATTATTGGATTTAGAAAAAATCGTCCAAACAGAAATTAAAAGGTCAGGAGATTTGCTTCAAAACAACTTGAGTCTATCAGAACTGAAAATCAAAACTCAGGAAAAACTCGACCTGATCAAACTTCAGCTAGGTGCACTTCATTCGCATCATAAAAAGTGAAATTTACAGATTGGTCTTCAATGGCTCGTAAGACATCCAATCTACTTCTAGTTCAAATCGATGTTTAGATTTTTCCAATGATTTGGGATTGGTCTCTACCGCCCAATTGTCGGTATGCCAAAAGTTCATCAAATATTTGCTGGGATGCTGGGGAATACCCCGCTTGCCCTGATAGTCCCAAAGCACCAAAGTGTCCCCTTTATGCGGATGAATCATCCACCATCGGATGCGATCAGGATACCAGTCAAATCCATAGGTGTGAAAATCTTTGGAAGCATCAAAATCCGGAATGGTTTCTATCATGAGAGGCTGATGCTGTTCTCGAGTTAAGTCTTCGCGAATTCCATTGGCATCTTCCCGATATTCATTGGCATAGATTAGTCCTTGTGCTAGATTGATAGTTCGACCGACCCGTTTCAAATTCCCACTTTTTCCAGTCCATGTACCGAGGTAAATTACTTGCGGGTCAGCGAGTAGCCATTCGAAGTCGATCTCACTTAATCCCAATTCTGAATCATTTGTATAGGTGAAATATCCTACCACTGCTCCTATGTTTGGCTGTCGAAAAGTAGCATCGGGAACTTTCAGCCGAGCTGCAAAGTGACCAAAGTGAACTTGTTTGTTGGAACTGATCTCTGGTCCCCGTCCAGGACCGGCGGGGTCCTTTGGGTCAAGTTTGAAAGATAATACAGAGGTACTTTTCTCTTTTTGAGAAGTAGTGCCTGAAGTCCATTTGAAATCGGCATCACTTCCACGAGAGACGTAGGTGAAATTTTCGAGTGTTCGAGAGTCAAAGTTCTCGACAAAGGGCTGATGAAATTCGCTGAACATCCAGATAGGCAAAATAAGGCTAAGAATCAGTAGAACGCTGGAAAGGAATAATTTGGTCATAGTTTATTTTTTAGTCAGGTAGGGCAAAGGCCACATAAGCATCTCCACTTTTTGTGCCTTTTCCGCCGCCACAAGCTATGACTAGGTATTGTTTTCCGTTTTGTTCATACACTGCAGGAGTAGCATGTCCAGCTGCGGGTAATTTTGCTTCCCAAAGTAAGGTACCGGTTTCTTTGTCAAAAGCTCTAATTTTCTCGTCTTTGGTAGCTGCTATGAAGAGCAGACCTCCTGCTGTTACAACTGGTCCACCGTAGTTTTCTGTTCCTGTATTTTTAAATCCTTGAGCTACCAAAGAATCGATTTCTCCCAATGGGACCTGCCATTTTTTCAAGCCCGTTTTCATATCCAAGGCAGTCAATAGTCCCCAAGGGGGATTGCTGCCATACAGCCCTCCATCAGTCAATAATTTTTTATAGCCATTCATATAGTATCGGGGACTGAGATCTGTAGCCTCTGACTCTAGCTCTTGTTTGTCTCCTTCGGTAGCTTTGCCCAGCAAGTAATCCACCAAGACCTGCCGAGTCTCTGCGGCTAGGTAGTCAAAGGCCGGCATAGCTCCTCGACCTTTCTGAAGGAGTAAGTCAAGTGAATCCGGAGTGTATTTCTCAGCAATATCCAAAAGTCCGGGAATGGCAGGTAGATTACCCTGTCGCTCCAGACCATGACAGTTTCCGCAGTAATTCGTATAGGCAGATTGCCCAACATTTTCAAATTCGGCATTGGGGGTCATTTCTATGAGCCAGGGGATTTGATTGGCATTGACAAAGAACGTTTGAGTTTCCGGATCAAAAGCGGCCCCTCCCCATTCAGCCCCACCATCCATTCCCGGGAAAAGTACGATGGGGTGTTCTGCATTGGGAGGAAGCCAGGTATCCCCATAAAGGGCGTTTTGTAATTGATCCCGAATAGCTGCTTCCCACTCAGGCTTGAGATTTAGAATATCTTTTTCTTCAAAGGTTAACTTCATAAATGGCTCTGGAAGGGTAGGGATGGGCTGGGTAGGACTTGTCAGCTCTCCGGGTAGGCTGCTTTGGGATACTTCTTTTTCCTCGATAGGCCAAATAGGCTCCCCTGTCTCTCTATCAAAGACATAAGTATATCCTTGCTTTGAAGGCTGGGCCACGGCATCGATCCATTTGCCTTCTTTTTGGATGCGTATCAGGGTAGGAGGGGATGGGAAATCTCGATCCCAGATATCATGATGTACTCCCTGAAAATGCCAGATTCGCTTGCCCGTTTTTGCATCTAAGGCTAGAAGGGAATTGGCAAAAAGATTGTCACCATGTCTGTAGCCACCCCAAAAGTCATAAGTGGCGGAACCTGTGGGGACAAATACAATCCCTCTCTGATAGTCTACTACCATACCCGCCCAATTGTTGGCACCGCCCATTTTCTGAATGTAGTCGGGATCCCAAGTTTCATAGCCCAGTTCTCCTTCTTGAGGGATCGTATGAAAGATCCACTCCAAGTTTCCAGTTTGAATATTGTAGGCCCGAATATGGCCGGGGGCAGCATCCAAGCCTTCGGAGAGCCGCATTCCTATAATTATAAAGTCCTCATAAACTACACCGGGAGCGTTAGCGACTATCAAAAAATCCTCCCGATCAGTTGCCAAGTTTTTTCGAAGATCTACTTTTCCCCCTTCACCAAAGTCAAGATTGGGTTTTCCGGTTTGGGCATCTACCGACATAAGCCAGTTACCGGCTCCAAAAAGAATGCGTTTTTCCTCCCCTTTTTCCCAGTAAGAGACACCTCTGTTGGTTCCAGCCCAAGAGTTTTCCCCACCTAGGATTTCAAAAGGGTCAAAGCGCCAAAGCTCCTCACCTGAAGCGGCATCAAGAGCGAAAACATTCAGTCGGGGTGTACTTCCATAGAGAACCCCGTCCTTGACTATGGGCTGACATTGAATCTGAGAGCGTTCTGTAGCATCTCCAGTTTGATAGACCCAGGCTACTTGGAGCTGATTCACATTTTCACGGGTGATTTCGGTAAGTGCAGAATATCGACTTCCGTCCTCAGGACCGCCATAATGAGACCAATCCCTGTAGTCGATCTTTTGTTTTTCGCTTTGGCACGCAAAGACAGCTAAGAAAAAGAGGAAAGTAATTGGAGGTCGATTCATAGAATTATACTAATTCAAAACGGGGGATAATTTCGGCTGAGCTTGTCTTTTTGGTAAGTGTCAAACCGAGCATAATTTCGGAATTTTATTTCAAGTCTACTCATTCTACTCCATTTATCGAGCACAGGACCAGGAGGGTCTCTACTCTACTCTTTCGCGGCATATGGAAAATCCAAGGGATTGGGATAAAGGAATTCAAATCCTGCTTGGATTATTTTTTCTCCTGAGACGATTCGCTGTCCCTGATCGGATTCACTTTGATAGCTTTTTGGTGGAGCAATTTTCAATTCTCGAGCATTTTTTTCGTAGACCTCTTTGCGCAAAGGATGCATTGGGGCCACTCCGTTGAATGTTTGTCCCCAGAGTTCTTTATGGATGATAAATTGCATCGAGCGGACGGCATCAGTTTGATGAATGAAATTGACACGCGTATGGCCGACCACGTTCTCCTTTCCTGAAAAATATTTTCCAGGGATTCGATCCTGACCCAATAAGCCTCCAAATCTAAGGATACAGAGCTCTTGCGAAAGCTGTTCTTTAAGGTAATTTTCAGCTTTCCATAAGTTAGGATTTCCAGAATCAGTAGAATTAATTTCCTCCTGCTCGGTATAAGGAAAGCTGCGGAGCTTTTCAGGATAAACACCCGTTGAGCTGACGTAAAGTACTTTTTGGATGGGCGAATTAGAAATAAGCTCTTTCAGAAATTTCAATTGCTCGAGGTATTTCTCTCCTCCATCCTGCCTGCTGCGTGGCGGAATATTTACCACAAGTATTTCAGCTTGAAAAAGTGCATGAAACCCAGTACCCTGAGGATGTGGGTCCAATGAAAACTGTATGCTTCGAATACCCTCTGACTGAATTTTTTCTGCTTTTACTTCTGAGGTCGTGCTGCCAATGACTTCATATTTTTGCTCCTGAAGGGCTTTTGCCAAAGGTAAGCCTATCCAGCCCAGACCTATTATTGAGATATTTTTCATAGACCTAAAAATAAAAAAACCTCTCGGTAAGGAGAGGTTAAAGTTTTATTCTTTTTTAGGCATCGTACCTAAGATAATATCCCAGAGTGGAGTACTCACCCCAAAGGCTACATCAGGATCTTTGTAATGGTGGATGGCATGATTCACCCAGAGGACTTTTAGGAAATTTTTGGGAGGGTTAAAAGCATGCACAATGTAATGTACTCCCAAGTAACTGGCATAACCGATCAAGAATCCAGGAAGGAAATAAAAGGCAAAATCTCCCATGATCAATTTGAAAACCAAATAAGCGATAACTGCATAGGCTGCGCTGACAAAAGGAGGCATTGCCAACCTGTCTTTATCTTTGGGATAGTCATGATGAACCCCATGAACGGAATATTGCAATTTATCCTTAGTCGGAGTATTGGGTTCCATGTGGAAGAAGTATTTGTGCATCATGTATTCCACAAATGTGAAAAAGATGTATCCTGCAAAAATCACTAGAAGTCCGGTACCCAAGGGTATAGCGGTGTCCAAAGCATAAAAAAAGGATACGATGGATAAAATCCCAAACATGGAGATGGGAATGCTGATGTGGGTCCTTGATAAGCGCTCTAATATCGGGTTGTCGAACATCCTAACTGAACCAAAATTGTCGGGTCTTTCGAGTCTTCCAATCTTTTTCATTTTTCTTACGGTAAATTATTTCCTATAAATAGTTGGCTCTTACAATATGTCGCAAAAATAACCCTTTAAGAATTAAACAGCGGGTGATTTTTGTCATTTAATTTCATGTGTCTATAATTGTATTTTAAAGGTCACCCCGAATAGTCGGGGCAGGCTATGGAATCTCGCATGGTTGATAGTCATACCAGTGTGTGACGGCTACGTCATGCTCGATTTCATCCTAAAAAGCTGCTAATGCTTTTTCAATCGTTTTTTGATAATAATCCACATATCGGGGTAGTATTTGGGAAATATCAAACTCCTTTGCCCTTGCTAAAGCATTGGTTTTGAAAGTAGCTAGGTTTTCCTCAGAAAGTATTTTAAGTGCTTTCTCTTTCATATCTTGAATATCACCCACCTCACATACATGCCCTGTCACTCCATCAATATTTAGTTCGGGTATACCTCCTGCATTAGAGGTCAAAATTGGTACTTCACAGGCCATCGCCTCCAATGCCGCTAGACCGAAGCTTTCCTTTTCCGAAGGCATCAGGAATAAATCTGCTACAGAAAGTACTTCTTCTACCGCATCTAGCTTACCCAAAAACCGTATATCATCACAAGTACCCAATTCTCTACAGAGTCTTTCCATCTTGTCTCTTTCGGGACCATCACCGACCAATAGCAGTTTGGCGGGGATTTCTTTTCGTACTTCGTAGAAGACCCGAACTACGTCTTCAACGCGTTTTACCTTCCTAAAGTTTGAGGTGTGGACAAGCAGTTTTTCATTATTCGGGCAAATGGCCATCTTGAAGTGCTCTTTCTTCTGCTTTTTGAACCGACTTAAATCGATAAAATTCGGGATGACTTCTATTTCCCGCTGAATATCAAAATACTTAAATGTTTCTTTTCTAAGGTCTTCGGAGACGGCCGTGACACCATCGGATTTATTGATACTGAAGGTGACCACGGGCTCATAGCTTGGGTCTTTACCTACCAAAGTGATATCTGTTCCGTGGAGCGTAGTGACCACAGGAATATGAATGCCCTGATCTTTGAGAATTTGCTTGGCCATGTACGCGGCAGAAGCGTGAGGTATGGCATAGTGAACATGCAAAAGGTCCAAATGCTCATATTTCACCACCGAAACCATTTTGCTAGCTAAGGCCAATTCATAAGGTGCATGCTCAAATAACGGATAGCTTTTGATATCTACCTCATGGTAGTAAAGGTTTTCACTGAAAAAATCGAGGCGAGAAGGCTGACTGTAGGTGATAAAATGAATTTCATGACCCACCTTGGCCAAGCCTTTTCCTAATTCTGTCGCCACTACCCCGCTCCCACCAAAGGTAGGATAACATACAATTCCAATTTTCATAGCTCTGATTTCTGCCTATTTTGGCTAATCTGACTTTAAACACGCATTCACTATACTTTTGTTCAAAATAAGGATAATTTATGCATATCGCTTAAGAGTGTTTCTTTTAGTTAAGTAAATATAAACTGATTATCAATATTTTGGGCTTGGTATTAAAGACATTTCAAAAGAAAAATGAATTTATTTCTTTAGATTTTGAGCGAAAAAGATCGCCTGTAAGCCAATAAAATGGAATTGGAAAAATATTAACTCTCAAATAAAAACTAAAACATGAAACGAATTTTACCCATTTTGCTGCTACTCTTTGCCTTTAGTCTTTCCTGTTCGCCCCCTGTGCAAGAGACACCCAAGCCTGCGGCTGACTGGTCGGACAATCCCTGGCCAGAAATCAGAAAGGAGCGTATCAATCGACTACTTCCTGAAGCCATGCGTGCTGCTCGGGTAGATTGCTGGCTAGTCATTTGTCGGGAAAATCATAATGACCCCATCGCCTCCCATATTGGAGGAGAAAATGCAGGAGGGACAGCTGTTTTTTTATTTTATCTCGATGAAGAAGGCTTTCATTCTTTGGTTTTTTCTCCGGATGGAGAAGCCACGGCATTAGACGAGCTCGATATTCATGAAGAAGTTAGAAGGGTAGAAAGAGGGGTTTCTACCTTGGAAGAAGCGGCAGCATTTATCCGTGGGAAAAATTTTGAAAGCATCGCCGTTAATAGCTCGGAGTCCAATGCCTTAGCCGATGGGCTATCGTACAGTCAGCGACTGCAGTTGGAGGAGGTCTTGGGAGATGAGGCAAGAAAATTAATTTCCTCTACCGATTTGGTCTACGAATGGCTTTCCATTAAGCTACCCGCAGAAGTCGAGATTATGCGTCAGGCGGCGCAATTGGCTTCCGACTTTCAATATGAGGCCTATGCGATGATTGAGCCGGGGAAGACGACGGATGCGGAGGTAGCAAAGTTTTTGAAAGCAAAAATGGCCGAATATGGCGTGAAGGATGCTTGGCATCCGGACCAAAACCCCAATGTGAATTCTGGGCCTGATCGAGGACATTCCCATGCGACGGATAAGGTGATCATGCCAGGCGATGTGATTCAGATCGATTTTGGGGTGAAGCTTTATGATATTTGGGTGAGCGATATACAGCGCTTTGCCTATGTGCTGAAAGAAGGAGAAAACGAAGCGCCAGCCGATATCCAACAGCACTGGCAGCATGGAAAGGCGGGTTCGCGGGTAGCCTTGGCAGCGATGAAGCCTGGAGTGAAAGGAGTGGAAGTAGACCGCGCTCAGCGAGTACTTATGGAAGCGGCCGGTTCAGAATATGTCATGTGGAGTACAGGCCATCCAGTCGGTTATGTAGCTCATGATGTAGGGCCTAATTTAGGAGGGGCTCAAAGTCCATCGATCCGACCCGCTGCTCAAAAGGAACTAAAAAAGGGAATGGTCTTCGCATTTGATGGGTTTCATGCCTGGAAGCGGGCGGATGGCACGACCAAGACCATTTCTGTGGAGGAGATGGCCGTGGTTACCGAAAATGGTGCCGAGTATTTGATCCAACCACAGGAAGAGTTGATTTTGGTGAAGTAGATTTTAGCCAAACCTTTGAGTCCGCCGCGGCGGACTCAAAGGTTTAAAAGAGGATTAAAATCTCTAAGGTTTATAAACCCCAAAGGTTTACAAAGACCTAGCAAATGTTCAAAAATTTAGCAGTGAATTGGGTAGTGGGAATTCAAATGGAAGTTCAAACCGCATTCAGAAAAGACCTTAATTAGCAATTTTAGAATCTTTTCATAAAATATTTTTAGTAAACTCTTGACTTTTTTATGGGCGGACAGTATATTTAGTTCAGCTTTTCGGGCCTGAGAGCTTTTTAATCAATTTGTTTTACTTAAAATTTTATTGAAATGAAAAAGGCGTTCCTTTATTTCTGCGGGCTACTTATGCTTGCCTGCGTTCCTGAAAATGAACCAAGTGTCTTAGAAGATGCCTTGGAAGAAGCTTTAAAAACTCCGAATAATGGAGTAGTAACTTTTGGAGAAAAAACTTACATCTTCAATCAAGATTCCAATCAGACCATAAGTAAGTTTGTTAAGTCTTCCAAAGCTTATGATTTCACTATTTCACCGGAATCTATGCCAATTGATGTAAATTCTACTTTGGAAAATTATAGAACTTCAGGAGAATCTTTTTTGATTGAAAACGAGGAAACTGGAGAATTTATTCGCTTAGTAAATATTCAAGAAGTTTCAGCCAATGAGATTTCTTTTGATGTAGAGGCGAGTAATGGAGTAAATTTGGAAGGGTTCAATTTGCAATTGAATAACATTTCATCTGAAAACTCTAACTTACGAACGACTACTTGCTGGTGGTGTATAGCACTTCCTGTGCTTAAGCTCGCAGAGGCTATCATTGATTCTCTTGGACCAAATATTGATAGTAATTGTGAGCTTGCTATTACTACCTGTGCGAGTACTGGTGGAATTCCAGAGGTAGAATTAACGGATGATTGGTTTGGAAAATCTTGTTCTGTTGAATGTAAGATACCTTCCTAGGATGAAAAAGAATTGGTTAATTGTCAGTGGAAGTGCTTTACTTTCACTGGCAATTCTTTATTTGATTATTTTTAAAGTAATGCCACCGCTGGATCGAAGCCAGCCTGGCAGTTTTACAAATTTTTATTTTGTGACATTTATTCTTCCTGTTTTAGTAGCACCGATTTTGGAAGAGATTCGGTTTAGAGGGTTTCTGACAAATAATAAAGTGCTTCAAGCGCTCTTCCTTTTTCTTACACCCTTGGGCTTGATTCTATCCGGCTGGAATACATTCATTTTTTTCCTAATGGTGATGGTATACAGTCTTTTTTTTATTTATAAATACTTAGGTCACAATTGGATTTTGGACATACTTATCATTGTTTCTGCTCTTTATTTCAGTACTCATCATTTGTCCTTAGAAGCAAGCTTAACTAGATCTTGGCTTCCTTTTTTAGCCATTTCTTTTTCCTTAGGCCTCATACTTAGTTGGCTGATTATCAATAAATCCATTTGGTGGGCCATGTTATTTCATGGGGCATGGAATCTATTAATGGCTATTATTATTTTGTTGAGTCTTCAATTTGTTTCGGATGATTTACACATCGTGGAAGGTGATGGTTTCAAGCTTGAATGGAAGAGAGTGCCTTTTTTAGAATCAAATGTGAGCTCCTACAGCCCAGAAGGGGACGAGTTGCAGATTACCAATATGAATCTTCAGGATATTCTTGGGATCGTGAACCCAAGTTTATTGGATTCTTTTGCTATTTCGGAGCCATTTATGAAGTATGAAATAAAACTGGAATCTGAAGGAGGATACGATGTGATGAAAGTGAATTTAATTAAGGCGCTTGAATCGGACTCGCTTCTTGTAAGGAGATAAAGAGATAGCAAATCACTCGTAGTTTTTTCGGTTTTGTAGAAACTTTTAACGCTACAAGAACTCAAGTTCAAAACCGGATCAGACTTTTCGATTGCACCGCAACATATTCGAAGATTAAAAATATCGAAATAAACCTTCAGGGTTTCTAAAACCCCAAAGGTTTAGCGCAGCCGCCAAATGTTCAGCAATTTGGCCAAAAGCCAGGAATTTGGAAGTTGAGTAAAGGATCAAACCGTATCCTGAAGGGAATTTAACTAGCAACTTGAGGCTGTTTTAAAAAAAATAGAAAAAAATATTAGTAAGCTCTTGATTTTTTCATGGGGGGGGCACTACTTTTAGTTCAAGTTTTCGGCGCTGAGAGCTTTTTTAATCAATCGTTTAATTTTAAATCTCTTTAAAAATGAAAAATTTCATCAAAAGTATTTGTATTGGATTGCTTTTCCTTCCTATGGTCATGTCTCAAAAGTCAATGGCAGAACCTACTGTTATTTGTTGTGTTGAAAATCCTTGGCGAGACTGTGCCGTCGTTGTTTATCTTGACTCTGATAGTAACCCAATCAATGTCAATGTAGCAAAAGGAACCGAAGTTCGCTGTCCATCTTACATGTAACCTGATCTTTTATTTAGCTTGTTTTCTTTACCGATCATGAAAAATAGTCTTCTTTTCTCTTTTGTAGTTTTAATTTCACTATTTGTTTCTTGCAGTAAAAAAGTCGAATTGACAGATCCTTTGGAGGAGTTTGACCGGTCAAGAAAACTGAATGCTATACCCTTATCCTCCGCCGATTCACTGTTCCGGGCATGGAACATGTATTTGGTGGAGGATAAATTATTGATTAATGACGATGGTTTGGATTATATCTATCGATTGATCGATCCTGTCGAAGATAGATACTTGGGGAAGTTTGGCCGCTCAGGTCAGGGTCCCTGCGAACTAAGTGCTTCTGTATTTTTGAACAGATACGGAAGTGAAGGGGAGAATATGGGAATATTTGATGCGTCGCAAATCCGATTTCTGAGCTTTACAGTCTCCTCTCTTGAAGACTCAACAGAAACAGCTGATTGTGAACCTTATTTGTTTCCAATTAACGGTCTTTTAAGACAGTTTGTGAAGCTCGATTCAGTTAATTTTTTAGGGTCGACTTTTTTTGAGCAACCCTATAATTTATTTAGAAAAGCTGAAAATGTTCAGTCTTTGGGCGCATATCCCTTTGAAGCTGATTTTCCTGGTGTTCCTGATATTAATTTAGCTTTGGCTTATCAGTTTGCTTTTTTTAAGAACCCAAAGAGTCCCAAAACTTTAAGCACTTCTTCTTACTCTTTTAATATGGATGTACTACAACTGAATAAAAATGGGGAATTAGATCTATCAGCATCACGACATTATTGGCCTACGTTATTTGATCCATCGGAAAACTCCGCAAGGGTTTCTTCCACCATTCTCCCCGATGCAGTATTTGGAAATATCAGTACCGCAGTCTCTGTGGATAAAATCTACGTACTTTACAATGACTTACCTTGGAATAACGAACAATTTCAAACGAGTAAGCGGATTCTTGTTTATGACTGGGATTTGAATCCCATTGAAATTCTGGAATTAGATCAAGAGGTCAGCCGTATTGCCGTACATGAAGGTGATAACTACCTGGTGGGATATGTCGATGATGGAAAGGCTAATCTTTTCAGGTTTGATTTGAGATAAAAGTCTGGATATAAAGCTTTCGGGCTCAAAGATTAAACCAAACCTTTGAGGTCTTTTTTGACCTCGAAGGTTTTTTAAAAGAAAAGAAACCTTCAGTGTTTCTAAAACCCCAAAGGTTTAGCGCAGCCGCCAAATGTTCAGCAATTTGGCCAAAAGCCAGGAATTTGGAAGTTGAGTAAAGGATCAAACCGTATCCTGAAGGGAATTTAACTAGCAACTTGAGGCTGTTTTAAAAAAAATAGAAAAAAATATTAGTAAGCTCTTGACTTTTTCATGGGGGGGGCACTACTTTTAGTTCAAGTTTTCAGCGCTGAGAGCTTTTTAATAAATCGTTTAACTTTAAATCTTTGAAAAAATGAAAAACTTCATTAAAAAACTTATTGCCAGCTCTTTTATGATTCTTTTTTTAGGTGCTTTGGCAAGTACATCGATGGCTCAGAACAATGTTAAACTGTGTAGCTGGTCCGAAGAGGTTCAGTTTTGTTTAATGTCAGCCCCAGACGGTTATTGTGCTTATGGAGGTGCTGATTGTTCTACAACCTATCCTGTAGTTGAAGAATCAGGACTTTAATTCTATAATTTCTCAATCAGGTCTTGTTTGAAAGATTAAACGAGGCCTGATTTTCTTTGAATCGTAATAGTCAATGAAAAAAAAGTTATTATTCCTTCTAGCTTTAGGACACTTTTCTTGTTCTGAAATTAAAACAGCTTCTGATAATCCCTTAGATTATATTACTGATACGACCTCAATCTCCATTGACTTAAAAGTTGATCCTTACACAAGAACATTGCAGTATTTAGATGGAGATTTATATTGGTGGAATGCCAACCGTCAAACTATTTCAATCTTCGATCTTTCTAAGAAAACTATAAAGAAATCAATAAAATTAGAGCAGGAAGGTCCAAATGGACTGGGAATGCCTCTTGGGTTCTTTGTTGTCAATAATGACAGTATTTATATTCCTACCATGGCATATCAATTTGCATTGATAAACGGAGAAGGAAGAAAGCTTAGTCAATATGATTATTTCAATGATTCAAAGCTAGGTGGAGTTTTTGTTTCCATGACTAGGTTCTCGAATACTGTACAAGCAGATGGAAATGGTGAGTATTTCTTTCTAATGGGGGACTTAAAAAACATTTTACCTTCTGAGTTGAATGAAGAAGCACTAAAGAATTATCCGCCAATTTTCTCGTTTAATCAGAAAAAAGAAGAGTTTGATTATTTAGAATTTAAAGCCCCAAAATCCCTTTTGAGATTTAATAACTCAATAGATTTTGGTTTAGCTGCCACTTCTAATTCCCTACTTCTTATAAATGATCAGAGTAATACTTTATTTGAAATTGATTTTAATGGGTTTGACTACAAAGAATTTACCTTGAAATCTGATCTGATTCAGAATTTTTCCAACGAGTATTGGAATGCTCCTAGAATGTCTCAATCACCCTCTGAAAATATCAACCTTTTGTATAAGAGCTCAATAAACTTAGGTGTAGTATTTGATCCTTATAATAATCTTTTATTTCGCTTTGGATGGCCTGGAGAGGATATTTCAAACGATGAAGATGCTATGAAATTCGGATATACACCTAGATATTTCATCATTAGTATTTATGATGGAAAAGACTACACTTTGATAAAAGAGCTTACTCTTCCTAGAAACACATATTTAAGCCATCATTATTTTATTAATGAAAAAGGCTTGAATTTATTTCCGATGCATCCCGATAATCCTTCTTTTGAAGAAGATAAACTGGTATTTCACACCTTCAATTTTGCTAGTTTGAGATAGTTGAATTAAAACTTATAAAACCCATAATTGGATATTTCTCACTCTCCTGCTTCTCCAGAAGCAGCACAAGGAAAAAAATGACAAAAACCCCAAAGATTAATTTCCATGAATCATAAGGATAGATTCTTGAGGGAAGTTGAACCGAACAAATGATAGGAAAAAAATTAGTGCTCCTAACTGTTCTTATTAGCCAAGGCCTGATATATAATATCGTGAATATCCGTCCTTATACCTTCTTTCAATAATCTGGTATTCTCAGCTTCTGGATACACCCGATTGGATAGAAAAACATAAATCAAGTTGTTTTCAGGATCTGCCCATACGCAGGTTCCCGTGAATCCAGTATGCCCAAAGGTGGATTTTGGGGCTAAATCTCCAGCAGAACCTCCTTTTCCCTCCTCTGGTTCGGGCTTGTCCCATCCCCAGCCTCTTCGGCTTTGGGTAGATTGTCGCTGAGTAAATGCCGCCACCGTGGCAGGTTTGATCAGAGAGAGATCTCCATAATACCCTTGGTTGAGCATGAGCTGCATCATGACAGCCAAGTCATTTGCTTTGCCAAAAAGTCCCGCATGTCCAGCTACGCCTCCGTACATGGCTGCGCCAGGATCATGAACATAGCCCCGGACTTGCCTTTTTCTAAATGCAACATCATTTTCTGTCGGGGCGATGTTTTCCAGAGGCATCTTCTCTGCAGGGTTAAAGGTCAACGTATGTAGACCCAAAGGCTGATAAAAGTTTTGGTCCAAAAACTCATTCAGCGGTTGATTGACAATGCGCTCTACCACAGCCTGCATAAAATACATGGTCAGATCGGAGTAGACATAGCGATTTCTACCTGCTGACTTGGGAAGTAGCTCAGACTTTACCGTCCAGTGCCAAATACTGTCCCGTAGATGATCGGTAGAGTACATGTCATTGGAGACGGGGCTGCTGAATCCCGGTTCTGGCGCTGGCTTATAATAATCTCCTCGCCATTGTCCCCGCTCTACGGTATTGACGTAGTGTGGAATAAATGCCTTCAATCCTGCCTCGTGGGCCATGACATCCTTGAGCTGGAGATTCGCTTTATTACTTCCTTTAAGTTCGGGAAGATAATCTCCCAACGTTTTGTTCATGTCTAATTCACCTCGACTTTGCAAAAACATCACCGCTTGAGTTGTGGCGAGGACCTTGGTGATGGATGCCAGATCATAAACGGTCTCGGAATTCACCTTCGGACTGTTCCGGTACTCTAATTGTCCGTAGGACCGCTCAAAAATCACTTTTCCATCTTTGACGACCAATACATTTGCTCCGGGTGTAGCCTGGATTCGAATGGCTTTTTCGGCGATTTCATCGATTTGATCAAGAATTTTACTATCCATTCCCACACTTTCGGGAGTGCCGTAGGTAAGTCTATTCATCCCTTGTAGAAATCCCCCCACGCCATAGCTAAATTGATGACTTACGGATACAGGTAGGATCCCTTGAGCTGGCCGACCACCAAACAGGACTTGGGGGCTTATTTTCTGAGTGAGCTCATTGTTTTCAAAGGCGAATACCACATTCTCAAGACCTTCAAAAAACTGTGAAGCGTAGGCATTTCCAAAAAGGACGGTGACTACCTTTTGTCTTTTTTGGAGGGTTTTTAGTAATGAAATGTCTCCTGGTGCTATTCCAAAAGCTCTTCTTGGACTATTGGTCACCCCCATAAAGCCTACGACTACCACATCGTAGTCTTCCAGCTTTTTCATCAGGTTGTAATGTGCGGATTCGCTGGATGCTTTTTCGATTTCGAAATGATCAAATTGGGTGTATTTGCTTAAGTATTTTTGAAATTCTTTTCCATCTCCTCCCAGGCTGAGGCTGGCAAAACGCTTCATATCCAATTTTTTAAATGGAATGACATCGTCCTTGTTTGCGGCGACGGTGATGGCATTGGCATAAAGTCGCTCTCGGATTTCCTCCGTTTTCGGGGTGTTGAGGCGATCCAATAATCCTGAGGTATTGATGGGGCGGTATTTGTGGAGTCCTGCCTGGTATTTTGCCCTGAGAATTTTCTTAATTTTTCGTTCGACTTCTTTTTCAGAGATTTTTCCGGAGGCCATGGCTTCTTTAATGAGGGCTTTGGCTTTGGGTACGTTTTGAGAATAGAGGAGCACATCATTTCCTGCTAAGAGTGCTTTCAGATCGACCTCTCCCGGGCTGCTGGATTGCAAGACCCCCCGCATATTCAATGCATCGGTAAAAACCAGCCCTTGGAAATTCATTTGATTTTGAAGTAAATCAGTGACTACCTTTTTGCTCAAGCTTGTGGGCGTATTTCCGGAATTATCCAAGGATGGAATATTGAGATGAGCCACCATGACGGATTTGAGGTTTTCTTTGAAGAGCTCCTGATAGGGATAGAGATCAATGTCCCAAATTCTATTTTCAGGATGCTTGATTACAGGTAGGTCGTAGTGACTGTCAGCTTCGGTATCGCCATGTCCAGGGAAATGCTTGGCATTGGCGATTACGCCATTGTCTTGAAGCCCTTTCATGTATGCCACAGCGCGCTGCGCTACCGCTTGTTTGTTTTCACCAAAAGCCCGGTAGCCAATGACTGGATTATTGGGATTGGAGTTCACGTCTACCACCGGCGCGAAGTTGATGTGCATTCCCAATTCCTTGAATTGTCGGGCCATCTCTGCCCCCATGTCATAAATCAAGTCTGTATTTTGGATGGCGCCAAGGGTCATGGCTTTCGGAAAATCCGGAATGGAATCCAAGCGCATACTCAAACCCCATTCAGCGTCCATGGCGATGAAAAGCGGAGTTTTGGATTGTGCCTGGTAGTAATTGGTCAGTCGTGCCTGCCTATCGGGGCCGCCCTGAAAGAAAATCAAACCTCCCAGATTTTCATTTCTAACCAAAGTGCTGATTTCATTGACATGTGCTTGGTCCTTATTGGAATAGGCGGCGACCATAAAAAGCTGTCCCAAACGATCCTCAGGGCTTAGACTTTGATAGACAGAGTCTACCCAGTTGAGCTGGGCTATAGGATCGGTGGCGATTAGGGGATCTTCCACCAATAGGGCCTTGTCCATTTTGCCTGAAGTGAAAAATAAAGCGATCAAGCAAATGCCTAAACCTCTCCAAAGCGTGTAATGCATATTCGAGATAATTTTTAATCCTTAACTTTTGAGATAAATTTGTGATGCAGACCTTTGAACGTCACGATGTTCATTTAGGTATGAATTCCCTTACAGCCTTTTCAATCCTTGGGTTAATCCAAATAGTGAATTGAAGATAGCAAAGAAAGGGCAACAAAGAGCTGCTTTTCGGGTTTAAATTGATATAAATTTGATTGTCGGCAGTAGCTTACTCCAAACATTCCCCGTGGTGTTTTTTGAAAATTCCACGAATGAAAAAATCAGTAGATAATGAAATTTCCTTCCATATTTCGCACAGCTTCTCATTCAAGGTTTGATATCAAGCCTAGATACTATGATCCGGTCAAAGAAGAACTGGAGCAGCGGACATCCCGCATCAAGCAAGAGCTCGAGGCGGAAGGGAAGCTTGGTGAAATCACCGAAGAGGAGCGCTTGAAGCGTTATGAGACGGGAATTCGCGGTGCTTTTGCGCAGCATCAGGGTATTCGGGAAAGAAATACCAGCATCATGACCTCCACGGCAATGATCAGAACTTTAATTTTCTTGTTTTTGATCACGGGGCTCAGTGGATATATCTACCTCGGCCCAGTTATATTTGAATATCTCCTTTACCTTGCAATGATCGTAGTGGCGATCTATTATTTTACCAAGCTCAAAAATAACCGCAAATGAGTGATGTCATCCAGCTTTTGCCTGATGCGATAGCCAACCAAATCGCTGCAGGTGAAGTCGTACAGCGTCCCTCTTCTGCACTGAAGGAGTTGCTCGAAAATGCTATCGACGCAGGTGCAAGCAAAGTGCAAGTGGTCGTAAAAGATGCGGGGAAGCAGCTCATTCAGGTGATTGACAATGGGAGGGGTATGTCTGCCACTGATGCTCGGATGAGTTTTGAGCGACATGCCACATCCAAAATTAGATCAAGTCAGGATTTATTTGCTATTCGCACTTTTGGCTTTAGGGGAGAAGCATTGGCCTCTATCGCTGCAGTGGCCCAAGTCGAGCTGAAGACAAGACAGTCTTCTAGTGAACTAGGTACTTTGATTCAAATAGAAGGGTCTGAAATCAAAAAACAAGAACCCATCGCCACCACACCAGGGACTTCGGTTCTGATGAAAAATTTATTTTTTAATGTACCCGCCAGAAGGAATTTTTTAAAATCCAATCCAGTAGAAATGCGCCATATCGTAGAGGAATTCCAGCGCGTGGCTCTTTCTTATGCAGAGATCGGGTTTGTCCTTATGCAAAACGACATGGAAGTATTCAATCTTCAACCGGGAAAGCTCAGTCAGCGGATTGTAGGGCTTTTTGGCAAAAATTACCAAAGCAACCTCATTCCCTGCGAAGAACTGACTCCTCATGTCAATGTAAAAGGATACATAGGAAAGCCAGAATGCGCAAAGAAAACACGTGGTGAACAGTTTTTCTTTGTGAATAATCGGTACATCAAAAGTAGCTATTTGAATCATGCGGTATCGACAGCTTTCGAAGGCTTGATTCATTCGGATCAGCATCCATTTTATGTGCTGTTTTTGGAAATCGACCCCTCGCACATCGACATCAATGTGCATCCCACCAAAACAGAGATCAAGTTTGACGATGAGCGGACGGTTTATGCAGTGATAAGATCGGCCGTCAAGCAAGCCCTAGGCGCTCATCATGTAGTACCAGCCTTGGATTTCAATTATGATGTGAATTTCACAGAAAACTGGAGCAAAGACGAAAGCAAAAAAGAGGCGGTGGATAGGGAGTACAGTTATAAAACTTTCAACACGCCGGAATTTAAAAAATCCAGCGTTAGTGGTTGGGAACGCTTATTTGAGGGGAGCCAAAACCCTATGCCGAGATCTTTTGACAATGAAAAGCATTCAGATCCCGAAGTATTGACCTTCAAGAGTAAAGCCAATCAAGAATCAGATGCTCCCGTACTGCCTCGACCTCAAGAGGAAGAGGTGACAGGAACTACCTTTCAGGTAGAATTAAATTACATCGTGGCTCAGATGTCTACGGGCTTATTGATTGTCGATCAGCAGACGGCTCATGAACGTATTCTCTATGAGCGATACCTCAGACAGCTCAAACTCGCCCAAGGCCCCTCCCAGCAATGTCTCTTCCCCCCTGTGATCGAGCTAAGTCCGGGGGATTACGAATTGGTTTCTGGCCTGATGGCCGAATTGAACAGCCTTGGTTTTATGATCTCAGAATTTGGAAATAACACTGTACTAATACAAGGCGTACCCGCGGATATCCAATTAAAAAATGAAAAGGACCTTTTTGAAGGGCTCATTGAGCAATTTAAAAACTTCAAGAATGAACTTTCATTGGATAATCGGGAAAACCTCGCCCGGTCTTTGGCACGAAAGTCAGCACTGAAACGAGGGCAAAAGCTGAATAGTCAGGAAATGGAGACTCTCGTCGGTCAGCTTTTTGCCTGCCAAAATCCAAATTATGGTCTCGGCGGGAACAAAACCTTTGTCAAATTGGATTTAACCAGCATCCACTCTTTTTTCGGAAAATAGCATGTTTAGAAATATTACACCCGTAGTCCAGAATCTTTTACTGATCAATATTGTCCTCTTTGTGGTGAGTGGATTTCTTTTTCCACAGCTCAATCAATGGTTTGCTCTCTATTACATAGGTAGTCAATACTTTAAGCCATTTCAGTTTCTGACCTACATGTTTATACATGCCGATTTTTGGCATTTGTTCAGCAATATGTTTGGGCTTTTTATCTTTGGACCACTATTGGAGCAGTTCCTCGGGCCAAAGAAATTACTCATTCTCTGGATGGTCTGTGGGGTAGGTTCTGGGGTTTTATATTCAGGCTACAATATCTACCGAATGAATAGCTTTGAGTCTACAGTGGAGCAATTCCAAGCTAATCCTGACCCGGAGCGATTTAATCAAATAGTGATCGAAAATCGAGGTTTTTTCGATCGAAAAGTTTTTGATTTTGTTGATGAGTTTAGCCGTAATCCTGAAGATCCGATGAAAATCACTCAGGCGAATCAGACCCTCAATGCGATTTTGGATATCAAGGGGAATATTCCAATGGTAGGAGCTTCAGGAGCTTTGTTTGGGGTATTGATTGCCTTTGCTATGCTTTTCCCCAATACGCAGCTCTTTCTGCTATTCCCTCCCATGCCAGTCAAAGCTAAATATTTGGTCCTCTTTTATGGACTTTATACGATATACAACGTATTGAATAATAACCCAATGGACAACGTGGCGCATTTTGCTCATTTGAGCGGGCTGCTAATCGGCGGGATCTTGGTATATAAGTGGAAAAAAGATAGAAATAGCTTTTATTGATCATGTACGGAAATTTTTGGGAAAATTTAAAAAATGCTTTCAAGCATAGCGACAACAGTCTTTTTAAGCTAATCGCTATCAACCTCATTCTTTGGGGTGTTTTCATCGTGCTCAATGTCTTCATGACCATTGGTGGCTTTGGAGAGGTATACGCCAAGCTGATTTCTTACTTTATGCTTCCTGCCTCCTTATCTAAGCTATTGTACCAGCCTTGGAGCTTATTTACTTATATGTTTTTGCATGAAGGCCTGTTTCATATTCTCTTCAATATGCTTTTTCTATATTGGTTTGGGCAATTGATTCATCAGTATCTAGGGAGCCGGAAGCTGGCTAATTTATATATATTGGGAGGCTTGGCAGGAGGGCTGTTCTATTTGTTGATCTATAATTTGGCGCCTTACTTCAGCAATTCAGTGGATACTTCACTGATGCTTGGTGCGAGTGCCGGGGTATTTGCCATTGTGGTCGGTGCTGCCACCCTAAGTCCCAATACTACCTTTTTCCTTTTGCTCCTTGGTCCAGTGAAGATCAAATACATTGCGATTTTCTACGTGGTCCTGTCATTTGTAAACTCTGCCGGTGCCAATGCTGGGGGAGAACTGGCGCACCTTGGAGGGGCTTTACTAGGTTACTTGTATATCACTCAACTTCGACGGGGAGTCGATTTAGGTATTCCTGTCCAGAAAGTAGGTTTGTTTTTTGAAAATCTCATCAAGAATAATCCGACTAAGGTGAAAGTAAGCTACAGAAGAACCAAAGACCAAACGGGATCTTTCTCTACTTACTCCAAGCCCTCTTCTTCTGCCAAGTCCAGTCCTTCCAAAAATTCCTCAGAGGAAACAAGCCAAGAGGAAATCGATAGAATCCTGGATAAAATAGCGGACAAGGGTTATGAAGCCCTCAGCAAGGACGAAAAGAGAAAGCTTTTTGAGTTTAGTAAAAAGTAGTTTGGCTAGTCCAGTTTTTTAAAGGGGAAAGGCAAAACCAAAACGGAATCCAGCTTCTCTCGGATTTTGGCTCTGTACTCGAAACTCGGTGCTCAAACCAACCCAATCAGCTAGGCTGATATAAGCTCCTACGCCGACATTTGCCCCTTTGAATGAGCGCGTCACACCAGGAGCTCCCACTGTATTTGGAGTTTCCCAGTTCTGACTGTAGCCCCCCATAAAATACATTTGTGAGCTTCCCTCTGAAATATAATAGCGAAGGTCTAAACTGAAATTGGAGCCTTGACCTACTCTAGGGAAAAGTCGGGTATAACTGGGCTTGATGGCAAATTGATCCATAAAAAAGTATTCTAACCCGGCGCCAGCTCCGAAGTTTTTCCAACGGAGTCCGTAACTCCCAAAGGCGTGAGCTCTTACGTCCCCTTGGTTTTGGGTTTGTGCAAAGAGACCTGTGGAGGATATCCCCCAAATAAAAATAATCACCAAAGCCTTTTTCATTTCTATGTTATTGTGTTTCGAAAGAAAATTAGAAGGCTTTGGTGATTAAAGCAAATACTTATTTCAAAAGGCGGGTCAAATGCCTCAAGTTTCCATTGGAATCAATTCCCTCAATAATGAGTAGATGATTTTCTGCTACATCCGTATTGTAGTATTCTATGCTAAAAACTTCTGAATCCTTGAGCTCGACTAAGGGGTTCCAGTAGATGGTGGCTCGCTGATCGGAAATGGCATTTTCGGTAGTTTTCTCAGAATAATCCGGTTGATAAAACTCCCTAGCGACTGCGTAGCCCTGATAGTCAGTGACAAGGGTACCTCCCACACTTCGTTGGATTCCTGCTCCGGTTTTGGTATACACTGCGATGACACCATTTGCTCCTTGAGATCCGAAAATTGAGGTACTAGCGGGGTCTTTAAATACATCCAAACTAGCCACATCCCTTGGGTTGATCTGAAGTAAAACATTGATATCTACAGGAATATTGTCCAGAAGGAATAAGGGGCTAGTGCCTGCAGTAGCTGAGCCGACACCTCTAATCTGTACATCGGCACCCATTCCTGACAGAAAGACCTGTACACCTGCTACTCTTCCCTGAAGCATTTGCAGAATATTGTTGAATGCAGCAGATCCGGGGATTTTATCCGGATCGATGGAGGCATCGCCAGAGCCATAGACCTTTTTAATACGATCCTCTTCCTGTTGAATATTTTGTCCCTCTACGGTAAACTCTTCCAAATCCACCAAATCAGGGTCATCCGTCATTTGCTGCATCATCCTTCGCACTTGCAGACTTTCAGCCAATTTTTCAGGCCAAATGATTTGACTCCAATAGGAGGGGTAGAGTTCTGAGAAGGTAGCTTCAGGCTGTACCAGTTCCACATCAATGAAATTGGCCTTTCTTTCATCTTCTGCAGTGAAGGTAATTTGATCTTTCCCATCAAACTCCAAGTCCCGAATTAGAAATCGACCATTGGGGCCGAATTCTGAGCCAATAAACTCTTGGGTACTATTGACTAAGGCCGATATTTTCCCACCTTTCAATCCTCTATTACTCTGGGTTTGTTCGGTGATTTGACCTTCTATAGAGATACCTTGTTCGATGAAATGGGCAATCTCCACCTGCTTATTAGTCAATATGTCCTCCCAGGTAAATCTTCTCCATCCGTGAGTCAACATGACTAGATCCAGTTCTTCTTTTGTAGCAGCAGGATCTGTAAAATAGTAAGCGGGGTTATGTACTTTCCCCTTGAGATCGGAGCTCATCAGGAGGTAAGAGTAAATATTGTCCCCTTTGTCTTCATCTGTGAAAAGTTGATCTGCATCCAAAATTGAGATAGCATAGGAGCCAATATTTTCCGCGAGATCAGAGGTATAGGCCATGTCTATTTTGACATTTGATCGGCTTGTAAGCGCTCCGCTTTGCTCAATTTTCCAGGCATTTTCCTCGATTTGAGGCTGAATAAATAGTAAGCGCTCTACCAGTGGACGCCCGTCCAAAGTGAGAATAGTAATCTGATTGATTCCAGGGATGAGTGTTTCTCTAGGGATTCTTGATCCCCAAACCCCATTGACTAGCGCTCCTTTGATCATGTAATTAATCAATCCTCTCGTCTGACTGACAAGTAGGAGCGAATCCTGTACTCCGGCTCCTTGAGCAAAAACCGTCAAATAATCTGCCTGACTATTATCCACTACTGTGAGGCTAAGTCCTTCTGTTTTTGCCTCAGGCAAATCAAATGTTAGTTCCTGCCCAGTATTGAGGTCCTTGACACTTACTGAGTTTTGGGTTTGACTAGGCGTAAATTCAAATTTGCCTAACCCAGCAAAATTACTTGCAAAATTAATGTCTTCTCCTGCTACTTTTCCCTCGATTTTTAAGGGTGAGCCATCAGGTGCGACAGCGCGAAACGCCAGGATTGATTTTTTATTTAGTAACCAATTGCCACCTTCGGGTAGGAATTTGATGTCCGCTAAGCTCAGACTGTAGGGCAGCTTCAGGTTGTTGACTACGGGATAATCCCCATTTTCGAAATGGGTAATCTCTAAGCCCAAGCTTTGGAAGGCTTTTTCGGGTATTTCAAAACTGAAGTCAACTTTACCTTCCGGATTTAGTTCCAGCGATTGATTTAGTAATTCTTCTCCTTCTCCCAATACTCGGATTTCAACTTTCTGAGCAGGAACAGCTTGTCCATTCTTGGTGATAGCCTGCAGCTGGGATTGGTAGCGGACGGTATTACCTAGTTTTTCTACTTTGGAAATGCTAAGACTAGGAAGAAAATCCCCACCCTGTCCATCTACCACATTGATGGTCTTTTCGAAAAAATAATCTTTCCCAAAGTTTTTCATCCAGGCCGTATAGGCTTTGATTCTGTACTCTCCGGGTTTACCATATTCAGGAATCCGGAAGTCTCCTTTTCCCCTTCCTTCGGAGATTTTGATAATTTTCTGCTCGATGAGTTGGCCTTCCCCATCAAAAAAATCTACATAGAGTGTTTTGCTGAGTGGCGAAAGGATTTGAGTGCTTCCGACGACCAAGAAAGAACTAAACCACAAATCCTCACCCAGTGTGTAGGTTTCTTTGTCTAGCATTAGATAAGCTTTCTCTGGAGGGTTTTCTTGCTGATAACTTTCAAAATAGCCTTGAATTTGGCCCGGTAGGTCCTGTTGAGCTACTATTGTCTGGGAAAAAGCGATTGAGATAAGGCATCCCAAAAGTAATTTTTTCATAAAATAAGTTGGTTTAGTGCTAATAAGTCGTAAATAAACTAAAGGCCACTTAAAAAACAAGTCAAAAAATCTTAAATTTTTGTTAACTCGGCCACTTCGTTCTTATTAGCGAGCTGTCCGCAGGCTGCATCGATATCTTGACCGCGGGATTTACGGACTTTGGCAATGATTCCATGGTTTTCGAGTATTAGCACATACATGGCCACTGCCTCAGGGGATGCCTGACGAAATTCTCCTTCATCGATGGGATTGTATTGAATGATATTGACTTTGGAAGGGATAATTTTGCAAAACTTAGCCAGTGCTTTCGCATGCTGCTCGTCATCATTAATCCCTGCCCAAATCACGTATTCGTAGGTGACTTTTCGCTTGGTCTTTTCATACCAATAGGACAATGCCTCTGCCAAATCTTCTAGAGGACTCTTGTCATTGATAGGCATGAGACGTGATCGGGTTGCATTGATGGCTGAATGGAGAGAAATAGCCAAGTTGAATTTTACTCCATCGTCGGCCATTTTTTTAATCATCTTAGGGATTCCTACAGTGGAAAGAGTAATCCTTCTCGGTGCCATTCCTAGTCCTTCAGGGGAGGTGATTTTTTCGATGGCATCAATCACATTGGAATAGTTGAGTAAGGGTTCGCCCATACCCATAAACACGATATTGGTAAGAGGTCGCTGAAAATAGGTTTCGGCCTCATCTTTGATTGCCACCACCTGATCGTAGATTTCATCAGCATTGAGGTTTCGCATCCGCTTGAGTCGGGCGGTCGCACAAAAATTGCAGTCCAAACTACATCCTACTTGAGATGAGACACAGGCGGTAATCCGCTTGCTGGTGGGGATCAAAACCGATTCTACTATCTTATCATCGTAGAGTTTGACCGCATTTTTGATCGTACCATCTTGTGAATGCTGCATCAAATCCACGAGGATGTGATTGATAATAAAGTGCTTTTTTAAAAGTTCTCTGGTGGGAAGCGAAATATTGGTCATTTCGTCAAAATTCTTCAAGGACTTGTTCCATAGCCATTCGTAGACCTGCTTGGCTCGGAATTTTTTATCACCCTGTGCCAAAAAGAACTCTTCTAGTTCTGCCAGACTGAGTTTTCGGATGTCCCTTTTCTGAATTTCTTCCATGCTGCAAAGCTACGAATTTGAATGCGGAATGCTGAATTCCATTCTTTTAAAAATAAGAGCAGCTAATTTTAAATTTCTTGGAATACTGTCACGCACTTAGCTGAATATCTGTACTTAGTTTTTAACTTTGATTTAAAATATGCCTTAATCTCTAATCGAACGCTCGTGAAAATTCAAATCATTAACGGTCCCAATCTCAATCTTTTGGGAAAGCGAGAACCTGAAGTGTACGGTAGCCAATCTTTTGAAACGTATTTGGATACGCTCCGAGAGCAGTTTCCTCAGATTCAGCTGGATTATTTTCAAAGCAATATTGAGGGAGAGATTATTGACAAAATTCATGAGGTGGGCTTTTCCTACGAGGGGATCTTGCTCAATGCAGGAGGCTACACGCATACCTCCGTGGCAATTTCTGATGCGGTGTCGGGGGTAAGTACGCCTGTTCTTGAGGTTCATATTTCCAATATTTACAAACGTGAGGAGTTTCGTCATAAGAGTATTATTTCTAAGTCTTGTGTGGGTATGATCTCCGGCTTGGGACTTAAGGGCTACGAACTCGCCATCCGATATTTTCTCTAAACCTATTTCGACCATGTTGACCTTTGCAGCCGGACCCTCTAAAGTCTACGATACCCTTCCTCAATACCTTGCTGAGGCCTATTCTCAGGGGATTTTAAGTGCCAATCATAGAAGTGCTTCTTTCATGAATCTCTATCAGGAAACTGAGCGATTGATGAGGGAGAAGCTTCATGTACCCGAGGATTATAAGTTACTTTTCACCTCTTCTGCGACGGAAAATTGGGAGATTATTTCCCAATCCATCGTTCATCGAGCGAGTTTTCACCTATATTCCGGTTCCTTCGGAAAAAAATGGATAGAGTTTGCCAAATATATTTTGCCGGGTACCGGGGGATTAAAAATGGCAGCTGATGAAGTGATCGATGTGGCAGGGCTGGATATCGCCGAGGAGTTTGACCTGATCGCTATTACCCAAAACGAGACTTCTAATGCCACTCAAGTTGGGATGGAGTATTTGGAGCAAATCCGTGAAAAATATCCCGAAAAACTGATTGCGGTGGACACTACCTCAAGTATGGGCGGGATTCATTTGAATTTTGAGCTTGGAGATATCTGGTATGCCTCAGTTCAAAAATGCTTCGGGTTGCCTGCTGGACTCGGTTTGTTGATTTTAGGACCAAGAGCAATAGCTCAAACTCAACAAAAAGGAGAGCGAGGTCGATACAATTCTTTGAATTTTATGCTTGAAAATGCAGCTACTTTTCAAACGCATTATACGCCAAATGTTTTAGGAATCTATTTGCTTAATCGTGTCTTGCATGATATCCCTGAAATCCAACATACAGATAAAAGTCTCAGAGAGCGGATGCTGAAACTGGAGACTTGCATTGCCCAAACGTCCTCTCTTCGCCTGTTGGTTGCCAATGAAAAGAGTAGAAGCACCACTGTACTTGGGGTTTCCGGTCCGGAAGAATTGATCAGCAGGGTGAAAAAAGAGGCTGAAAAAGCAGGTATGCAATTGGGCAGTGGATATGGTCCTTTAAAACCGACTTCTTTCCGAATAGCTAATTTTCCTGCTATCACAGATGCAGAAATGGATAAGTTGATAGGTTTTTTGGCCAACTATTAAGTCTTCAGTATATTCCAAAATGAATCTTGAAGGAATCCCAAATAGGTCCTCAGTTGTAAAGAAATGGGAAGGGATTTTATTCCTTCCCGCTCTTCCCATCCTAATTTTCTCATTTGCTATGAGCTGGCAATTTTTGGCTTTGGGACTCCTAGGGTATGCGATTTTGACCCAAGGATTTATTTTTATGCTTTATCGCAAAGAAGGTAGAGGAAAGGAGTTTCTGACCAGAATGATCGTTCCTTTGCTTGGCGCATTGATATTACTCGGTTATTTCGGATGGAAATTCGTTTTCCCTTCCTAATTTTTTTGACAAAGTAGAACTTCCTCGCTTTTCCGCTTAGGTAAAAATTTGATAATCTCACTTGCTTTCATTTCCGATAAAGAAATGCCTACTTTTGCGGCATGATTGACTTGAAGCAAATCCTTTCGGTTTCACTGATTCTTTTTTCTGTGATTGATATACTCGGATCCATACCGATCATCATCAATTTGAGAAAAAAAGTAGGTCATATTCAGTCCGAGAAAGCCACCTTAGCTGCAGGGGTATTGATGATTTTATTCCTTCTTGCGGGTAAGTCCATCTTAGGGCTCTTTGGAATCGGAGTGGAGGATTTTGCTATTGCAGGGGCCTTGATCATTTTTGCCCTTGGAGCGGAGATGATCTTGGGGATTGAGCTTTTCAAGCCTGACCCGGAGGCATCTTCCGGTGCTTCCATTGTTCCTATTGCCTTTCCACTTATCGCAGGTGCAGGGACTTTGACTACGATTTTGACATTGAAAGCAGAGTTTGACCAAGTCAATATTGCAATCGGGATTTTACTAAACTTGGTCTTTGTCTACACGGTGCTCAAAAGCACGACTTGGCTAGAGCGGAAGTTGGGAAAAACGGGTTTGGACGTGCTGAGGAGAATTTTTGGTATAATTTTATTGTCTATTGCCGTTAAAATTTTCAAATCCAATGCATTCCCTATGGACATTGTATAGGGTATAGGAATAATCCTTTTCTTTGTTTTATGATTACGATTTATACCGATGGCGCTGCCAAAGGCAATCCCGGTCCGGGAGGCTACGGGGCTGTGCTCAAATTTAATAAACATCGAAAGGAACTTTCCGAAGGCTTTCGCCTGACGACCAATAACAGAATGGAGCTTCTTGCTGTCATTCGGGCACTTCAGGAATTGAAATTAACTGGGATTCCAGTGACGATTTATTCGGATAGTAAGTACGTGGTCGATGCGGTGGAAAAAGGCTGGCTATGGGGCTGGCAGAAAAAAGGCTTTAAAGACAAAAAAAATCCCGATCTCTGGCTTCGATACATTCCCCTTCACCTGAAGTATAAACCTAAGTTTGTCTGGGTAAAAGGCCATGCCGGCAATATCGAAAACGAGCGCTGTGATCAACTCGCAGTTGCCGCAGCAGAGGGACCCGGGCTGAAAGTGGACGAGGGGTATGAGTCAAATACCAAATAGTGCTTTAAGACAGGTAAATCTTTTGGAAAGCCCTAACAGGAAGGATCCGAATCATTTTTCCATCTACAGAAAGGCTGTCTTCTTGATCCAGGGTGAGTATAAAACCTTCTTTCAGGTCAAAAAAACTCATCGCTTCAAAAAGGCCTTCTATTTCTCGATTTTTATTTTCGGAATGAATTTTTTCAGAAACTTGAATGGCCCATCTACAGGTTTTCTCTTCAAAAACCACAAAATCACATTCTTTCTTTTCTCTGAAATAAAACAACTGAAAACTTGTTTTTCGAAGGATTAAATAAACTAAATTCTTCAATAATCTTCCCTGATCCTTTGAAAAGCTCAGGGAATTAGCCCTAGCAAAACCGGTATCTATGCAATAGACTTTCTTGGGGTTTTTGGATATGCTTTTGGCTGACCAGCTGAAACGCGGAAGAAAAAATAAGAGATACGCATCCTCCAACCAGTTTAGATAATCAGAGACGGTATTGGCTGATCCGACTGCAAAGGTTTTTTTTATTCCGTTGTAGCTTATTTCTTTTCCCACATTGGATATCAAGTATAAGGTGATGTCCAAAAGTGTTTTGGTGTTTTTGATACTGTAGCGTATGGCAATGTCCCTGAACACGATATCCTTGAGCAAGTTTTGGAGGATTTCAGGATTTCTGTCTCGTAGATACTCCGGGAACCCGCCTAAGTCTAAGTAATTTTGGAAGTTTTCAGCATTGTCTTCCCAATTGCAATAGGCTAAAAACTCAGAATAGGAAAATGGGAATATTTCATAAGCCAAATATCTTCCAGTAAGTCGTGTACCGAGTTCCCGGCTGAGAAGCGAAGCATTGGATCCAGTGATGAAGACTTTTTGTCCTCGATCATGCAATTGCCTAACATAAACTTCCCATCCTTTAACGTTTTGAATTTCATCAAAAAAATAAGGGGGGCCACTTGATTCTAATATTTCATCCAATTTGGAGAAATCAACAACTGTAAAATCAAATATCCGAGGGTCTTCAAAGTTCAAATAGGAGAAGTTCGGAGAAAATTCATCTATGAGTTGTCGCATCAGCGAACTTTTCCCTGATCTTCTGATTCCGGTGATTACTTCTATTTGACGGCTTCCTTGATTTATTTTGCTTTTTGCCTCTCTACGAGTGAGTGGCAAATTTTGGTCAAAAAGCTTTTTTTGCCGATTGACTGCTAGTTCTATTTCTTCTTTGAGTAGCATAATTCTACCAATTATATTACTCAAAGGTAAGAGTTTATTTTGACAATGTAAACAAGTTTATATTGTCAAAATAAGATTTTATATTTTAACAATATAAACTCTATCCCTGTAAGTCTTCCATTGTCACCAATGGGAGGCCCTTTCGATGGACTTCTTTCAAAGGTCTATATTCAGATTTTGGATATACCCACCCTTCCTCTGTAAGTTCATAAAGTAAAGGAGCCAAATTCTGTACAGCGGCTTTGCATCCCTGTACGATGGCACCCATTTTTCCGGTTTGTTTGGAGAGTAAAGCCTCATTTTCGATTTCAAATGGCCCCTCAAATCCTTTTTCTTTGAGCACATTGACAAAAGCTCTCCAGTCCATCGAATCTCCCAATCCAAAACCCGGTAAGGTCGCTTCATAGTGATGTCGATCCCATGGATTGGTACTCGATGGAATTCCGGCACTTTTCGCCCAATCTTCGGGAACTTGATGCATAGGGTACATATTTCCCCAGAAGGGATCCGGATTGTTTCGGGTCGATTTGACGTGAATTCGCTTTAGCCGGGACAGATCTGTATTTCTGATCACTTCCACCGGGTCGGTATGCTGCCAAATGTCATGCGAAGGGTCATAAATCTCCCCGTGATTGGGTGAGGGGATGAGTTCGTACATGAGCTTTCGGGCAGCCAATACTCCTGGTAAATTATTGTAGGTCCCAAAGTGTCCTGAGCTTCTCCAGCCTTCCATGGGGCAGTTTTCATAGAGGATGCTGACTCCCAAATCGGCGGCGTAGTTTATGATCGGGGTAAATATTCTCTGGTATTCTAAAAGATTTTTTTCAAAACCACCCTCTTCATTTCCTAATTCATGATTGTAACCGACGAAGGTTCCGACTTTAACATCGTTTTGGTCTCCTCCCATTAAATAGGCCATCCGGATCAATCGCAACAGATGATTTTGGTTTTTGATCCGCTGCTCAGGATCTCCGCCGATGAGGTTTTCAAACGCTCCGATGGAAAGTCTTAACTGAGCACCATTAAATTGAGCAATGAGTTTTTTTGCATCTTCAGGTCCAAAATTCTCATAATCCAAGTGGGTAGCCACAAAATCATCTCGGGTTCCATCTCTTCTAAATACACAAAGATCCAGTCCTTGAACGCCGATTTCTTTTGCTTTGATGAGGATTTGTTCCAAGTTCAGCTGATCAAAAGCCGAAGTCATGATCCAAATGGGATTTGCCATGATTTAATAGGTTTTTGGGTTAAAAGGAAGCTATTACAAGAGCCTGATTTTTCATATCGAGTACTTGAGAGACGATTGTCTCAAAATCGGAATATGAGCCTAGCATGGTGCTTAAATTATGCTGGACAAAGACGAATTTTAAGTAGTGTCAGGCTGAGCGGAGTCTAATTATTGTCAGGCTGAGCGGAGTCGAAGCCCTTCCTTCTTAGATTTCGAAATAAAAACCTTCGACTTCGCTTATTGTGACCACGATCTTTTCTCAAATATTATTTACCCTTAATTCTTTTTATAAGATTGTAGAATATTTTAGAATCAGGCAGACCATAGAACGTATTTTGAAACCGCCTCACTCAATTTATTTGTTTTCCGCCAAGTTTTTGGGTTTGGTACTGATTCGTGACCAAAGGAGTTCTCCCACTTTTTGCCCTTGCCACACCCCTTCTTCGATGGCGGGCATGTAGTGAATGCCACCATAGAATCGGGAAATAGCAGCTTCTTTAGAAGCTTCCATAAATGAATTGTATTCCCGGATAGGCAAGCCATAATTGACCTCCGAGCTATCCACAAAATGAAAATCTTCTCCGAATAACTGAGTCAAAGTGTAGGCCGCAGCCGTGGAAGCTACACTATGTCCGCTCGTATGTTCGGGAAATGGTGGCGTTTGTAATACGGGTACCCATTCCTCGTCAATGTACTGATTGATAAAGGTTTCTGGTCTCACGAGCTTGCTACGGTACTTTTCATCCCAACAAGCCACAAAGGCATCATGAAGCGAAATACCCGTAAGGGCTAAAGCCTCAGCGGATTTTTTCCAGTCAGCCTCCGCTGTTTTTGCTGCAATCGCCGCAATACTCATCCAATGTCCTCCCGGTGTGATCTTCTTCTCAGCAAACATGACATGGCCTTTTACATTCATTTTGTAAGGATTGCAATCCCAAAACATGGCAATATCAAGTTCATCTTTGGATGCGTTATTTACCGCTTCGTAGACTTCTTGAGCCAAACGGAAAAATTCCGAATCAGGATCGGTGGAATAAGGCGGAGGTGGTGAAACTTTAAATTGTGCTGCAGAATCAATCGCAAAAGTTCTGATCTTATTCCAATGTGGCTCAATTCCCTCCATATAAGCCGGAGGGGTAGGTTCCCAAGTTCCAGGAAGATTTGTTACTGTGTATTTTGGAAAGGAACGACTCTGATGGTAATTGTCCTGTGCGGAATACGCTTTAACTGCTTCGGCCACCTCTTTTCCGAAATTGATAGAAGACTCAAAGACATCTTTTGGAATACCTTTTTCTCTCAATTCTTCAAAGGCTTTATCCCGATGGGCATTGACCATGTCTTCTGAAAAAATCAAATGTGTACCCATGGCATAATATGCTGCCAATGAAGCTAGTGGAGGGTAGACCTTCTCAGGAATTGTAAATTTTACTTCTTCCGAACCTTTGAGTTGACCAAGGAGAGATTGATAATTGGGATCTACTGCTGCTGCCACTTCGTATGCCGCAAGAGAAGAATAGGAGTAAATCCTTGCAGCTACCGGAGGTGAAAAGATGTCATGAATAATCACTTCGGTGATCCTGTCTTGAGCCTCGCTTAGGTAATGTCCATCTGTAATGGCTTGACTATAATCTACCGGCTCCGAACAGGAAAATGCCAAAGCAAATATTCCAAAATAAAGCAGGCTTTTTAAACGATTCATATTTGATTGGTTTTCTTATTTTTTAACTCCAAAGCTAAACATCAAAATGCTTTTGGTCCTAGGAGTAAGAGTTCAAATTCAATGGTTAGAATTGGTTTTAAATTTAAGCAATGCCTTACAAAGCTCAAATTCTAATCGCCAATCGCATTGAAGGGGATCCAAAGCTATACTCATTTTTGAGTTGCGCAAATGACTTTGATCAATTTTCCTCAAGTTTTACTTGATAGACAGGTCCATTATTTGTAAGCACCCAGATTTGAGCCTGATTTTGGATTTTGAGAGAAAGGATCTCCCGAACTTCGGCGTGGAGTGGAACTTGGTGGGAGAGGGGTAAATTTTCCCAACCGAAACTCGTCCATTTTAATTGATAAAAAGACTGAGCACTTGACCTTCCCAAATCCACTCTAAATCCCTCCTCGTTTCCTCCTAAACTGAGCGTATGAGTGGATTCATTCCAATGAATGACTTGTATGGGACTTAACTGATTTTCCCATGGAAATGGTTCAAAATCAAAGCTTCCGTCAGCTTGTTGGAAATATACCCCTGACCTGAGCTCTACTGCCTTTTTTGGGTTTACGCCTTGAATCAATTCAGCGCCAAATAGAGATTCGGGGGATTCTATTTCTGCATAAGTTGCATAATTGGGGTGCAGGCGCTTTACCGAAGGGATTTGTTTGATCAGATCATCACGAGTAGCAAAAGGTACCAGTTTCTCCTCCATGTAGTGGAAAATCAAAGGATCGGATTGACCATTTTGATCAAAATCTGCATGGTAAAGCCAAAGGGGTTGTTCTATACTTGCTTTGAGTTTGGAGTTTAGCCCAAGGTTGCCGACAATCAAATCCACAAGTCCGTCTCCATTGACATCTGCTGGTTTTAGGGTATTGATCCAGCCCGAAGAGTTCTCAAGGCCTGCAAGCTGCACTTCCTTAATCTTATTTTCTACCAAACTGAAAACGCGAATATTTTGCCAGTCTCCTGTGAGTATCAGTTCCTTTTTACCGTCCTGATTGACATCTGTCCAAAGGGCTGAATTAATCATCCCTAAGTCTGAATCAGTTTCCAAAAACTCAGATGTAGCTTCTCTAAATCTGCCTGCACCATTATTGATCAAAAGATAGCTTTTTGGATTCGCACCATAATCTCCCGATACATTAGACACCCCTACAAAAATATCCAAGGCTCCATCTCCATTTACATCTGACATCGCAATGGCCGAGGTGTTTTCTCCGATAGGAGGCAATGAATTGGGCGAAAAGCTGAAATTGCCTTTTCCATCACCAAAAAACACCCGGTCAAACAAGAATAAATTGCCGGATTCCACTTCATTTCCGCCACTTGCTACGTAAAGGTCAAGCACTCCGTCTCCGTTTAAGTCAGCAAATTCAGCAACTACATCCTCAGCTTTTGCCAGTTGCTCAAAAAAGGGATTGGCAACAACCCGAAAACTCCCGTCTTCCTGTTGAATGAACAGACTTCCTGCCTGATCCTTGGCCCCGCCCAAGTAAAGGTCATCTAAGCCATCTCCATTGACATCTGCCATGGCGACAGCAGGTCCTCGATTGGCAAAGCTTTTTGGAATCAGGTACTCTCGGGTGGATTCGTCGAGTTCGGTATTTTCCTGATGCGTCCAAGCTATAGGAAAAGAGTAGGTTCTAATCTCATCTTTACTTTTTTCGCTTTTGAGGATAATGCCACTTCCTTGTTCTATAACTAGTTCCTGATTGCTTGCACTTCCTTCAAATCGCTCCAAAATCCCTTCAGGCCACTGCACAATAATAGAGTCTATCTTTGCCGTTTCCCCTAAGCCAAAAACCAATTCGGGTGGAGTTCCTGATTGGAAGCCTCGACTAGTACTCAGTCGCTGCCTCCAAGTATTGTTTCCGGCAAAAACCTTAACCTCGGCCCCAATTGCCTGAGAGTTTCTGCCAGAAGATTTGAGTTTGATTTTAAGAAAGTGATGATCGAGTCTTTCACTTCTATTTTGATAGATAAAAGCCTCTTGATCGATGTTGTTGATGATCAGATCTAAGTCGCCGTCGTTGTCTAGGTCTGCATAAGTGCTCCCATTGGAATAGCTAGGCTGATCCAATCCCCATTTTTCAGCAACCTGTTCAAATTTCAGCTTCCCCGTATGTTGAAAACTGTAATTAGCAAGCTTGACCTTGGGCAGCATGTCAATCTGCTTTTTGCGGATTTCTTCCAAGCTGAGGGTAGGATCGACCGTTTGAGAATATTGGATAAAATCCAGATCATTTGCACGCTTGACGATGCCATTGCTAATATGCAGGTCAGTGAGTCCATCATTGTCCATGTCAAAGAGAAGGGGAGACCAGCTCCAGTCTGAGGCAAATACCCCGGCATAAAGTGCTATTTCGCTAAAGCCTTGCTCTCCTCGATTGAGTTGGAGATGATTTCTGACGTATTGATCTCCATATTTCAGATTTTTTTTGATTTTATAGACTTCCGACTTGTCCTCACCGACAGACTTCATCCAGATTTCGGGAACCTCAGGAAGCATATCGGTGGTGATGATTTCGGGAAGTCCGTCCCCATTGAGATCGGCTGCATCATTTCCCATAGAATACCGGGAAGTATTGGAGATGAATTTTTCTAGGGATTCGGTGAAGGTCCCGTCCTGATTATTCAGGTAGAGGTAATCGTTTTCGGTAAAATCATTGGAAACGTAAATATCCGGCCAGCCATCACCATTGAAATCTTCTATGCTCAGCCCCAGACCAAAGCCCAAAATGCTAGAATATATCCCCGCTTCCTCAGTTACTTCCTCAAACCCAAGGCCTCCTTCGACGGTAAGATTTTTAAACAACTTATCTCCGCTCTCATCAGGAAGGCTTCTATTCTCAGCTTTCACAAAAACCTCCGGGGACTTGATCCCATGATTCAAGAGGTAGAGGTCCAAATCCCCATCTCTATCGTAATCAAAAAATGCAGCATGAGTACCAAAGCCTTGGAAATCTATTCCGTAATCTGCAGCTGATTCCTTGAATGTCAAGTCTCCCTGATTGATGTAGAGTTTGTTTTTTCCCTGCAGCCCAAGATAATTCCCTACCTGGGTTACATAGATATCCAAGAATCCGTCACCGTTTACATCTGCCATGGTAACTCCTGTGGACCAGCCTCCATCCCCACTGACCTCTGCCTGATCTGTGATGTCTTTGAATTTAAAATCTCCTTGGTTGAGATAAAGCTTATTTGAAACTTGATTTCCGGTAAAGTAAAGGTCAATTAGACCATCATTATTGATATCCCCGGCAGCGACTCCTCCACCATTGTAGAAATAGAGGTAGTCGAGGATATTCAATGCTGAGGTCGATGTGAGCTCATTGGAAAAGCTAATCCCGGTTTTTTCGCTCGGGAGTAACTCAAATAATTTGTCCTCTTCTTTTGGCTTTTCGCAGGATGAAAGAAAGAGTCCAATTAGCCCTAATCTAATAAATAGCTTATTCAATCGCATATTCCCAGATTTCCGCAGCCGCGTCGTTTTTTACAATCAATAGCTTTTTATTCGATAAAGTTGAAATACTTCTAATATCTCCCTCCAGTTTTAGCTTATGTTTAGCGTTAGGTAGGTAGGTAAATGTGCCATCTCCATTTCCCAAGAGGACTTCACCGAAACTCGCATCTGCTTTTCCGATTTCCGGTTTGATTCCGTACAGGTTTCCACCCAAAATCAAATCTAAGATTCCGTCCTCATTGAGGTCCAGTACAGCTATAGCAAAAACCCAAGAACGTTGGGCCATTATAGGAAAGGGCTTCCAGTCAAACTTCCCTGAGCCTTGATTCATCAATACACCCGATTCAAAATGATTGACTTCCTGAATGATGGATTTGGAAAGGATTTTCTCATCAAATACCTGATCCAAACTTTGATTATTGTAGCTACTGTAGCGAACGTATTTTTTTCTGATTTCGGGGATTTGCTTTTCTAGCTCATGCTTAAGTGCAAAAGGATATAGCTTTCCATTTTCTTCAGTAGTAAAAATCTGCTCTATAGATCCATTTTGATCAAAGTCATTCAAGTACATTCGAATCGGGCTATCGCTGCTAGCTTTAAATCGAGAATTTAACCCTTGGTTACCCAATAGGATATCAGGTAAACCGTCTCCATTTAAATCCGCTATTTCCAGGGTTCTATACCAGCCTTTCAAAGAATCAAGCTCAGGCATTTCTATTCGTTCTAGCTTTCCTCCTGTATTTTTGAAGAAAACAGGAGCCATCCAATCACCCACCATCACTACATCTTCTAAACCATCTTGGTCCCAATCGATAACTTTTGCCTGGGTGATCATTCCCAACTCTTTGAATTCGGGTGCTAGAGTGGAGGATTCATTGATGAAATTACCCTCCCCATCATTGATCCAAAGCTGACTGTTTGCCGGTGCACCATAGACAAAGGGTACCAATCGCTCTGTGATGATGAGGTCTTTGGCCCCATCTTCGTTGATGTCAATCAACTGAACCGAAGAGCTGCTACCACGAATTTGTTGAAAACCAGCATTCAGATTTTTTTTGAAATTTCCACTTCCATCATTAAAATAGAGCCTATCTGCCAAATCAGGAGCATTTAGTGGGGATTCATTCCCCCCTGAGGTCACTAGTAAATCCAAGGTTCCATCTCCATTGGCATCAAAGAAAAGTGCATCAGTATCTTCCGAAATGGCATCGGATTCAAAAGCTGCCTGTGCGACTTCGGTAAAGGACCCTTGAGCCGAACCCAAAAATAGTTTTCCTGGATGTCCTTTTGCTCCACCGAGAAAAAGGTCCTCAATACCGTCACCGTTCACATCGCCTTTTGCAAAAGCAGGCCCCTCGGTAGAAAGCATGTGGTAGGTGAGTCGATCACGGTCAAAATCCACAAAAGGGTTTTCTTCATGGGTAAAGTCTATTGCCCAATTGTTGGAAGGAGAAAATTGTAGCCCATTTAACCCCCGATTGATAGGTTCCTGATACTGCTGGGCATCCTTCCAGTCTAGCCGAACCAATTGATCTGCTGTGACATTCTCCAAATAAGTAGATGATCCATCAGGCCAAGTGATACTTATTTCATCCAATTGGCTGATTTCTCCCAAGCCTAAGGTCAATTTGGGATCCACAGAAGATTGAAAGCCCCGATTGGGCATCTGTTCCAAATAAAAGAGTTGATCTCCTGCCCGGGCTCTTATTTGTGTCCCAATCGCAAAGGTGTTTTTTCCTTTTCCAATGAGACGAAACTGAATAGAGTGATTTTCTGGCTGTAGTTCTTTCTGAGCATTTTTGAAAATCTGGGCAGGTCGATTGACATTGTTAATGACCAAGTCAAGTGTTCCGTCATTGTTTAGGTCTCCATAAGCTGCACCATTGGAATGGATGGCTGCGCCTAGACCCCAATCGGCTGCTTTGTTTTCAAACTTCAAATCTCCCAAGTTTTTGTAGGCATAATTCGGAATCGGATTGATCGGAATGGGGTCAATCAGAGCTCGATAATCTACTCCTTCCTGAGTGATGATCTTAATCTTGGTCTCTTCATTGTCGATGAAGTTGAGGTAGTCCAAGTCAGTAATATCTTGGTAGATTCCATTGGCAACAAATAGGTCCCTCAGGCCGTCATTGTCCATATCAAAAATCAAGGCGCCCCAGCTCCAGTCTGTGGCCTCCACATTGGCCATTCGCCCCATCTCACTGAAGGTACCATCCCCATTGTTGATGTGGAGCATATTTCTAGAGAATTGATAGTGGTAGCCATGGGTTTTGTTAAACTGAAACTTATCCCAATTCTCAAAAGTGGTGACTTGTTTTAAGCGGGGCAGAGGCTCTGGAAGCATATCCGTAACAAAGATATCTAAGAGTCCATCTCCATTGATATCAGCAATGTCTGCCCCCATAGATGCTGCAGAAATGGAGCGCATGGAGGATTCTAGCGATTCGGTGAAAGTTCCGTCCTGATTATTGATGTAGAGGTAGTCTTTTTCAAAAAAATCATTGGAAATAAAGATATCAGGCCAGCCATCTTGATTCACATCTCCTATCGTGATGCCCAATCCAAAACCTATGATAGAGCCATAAATCCCAGCCTCCTCGCTTACATCGGTAAAGCGATCGCCATCATTTCTAAATAATTTATCGCCTCCTACAGGATCTCGTTTTGGGCGTTCATTTTGCATCTTATTAAAGCTTCCGATGGCTTGATAGCTGTTGTTGAGCAGATACACATCCAAGTCCCCGTCTTTGTCATAATCAAAAAAAACTGCGTGGGTGGAGAATCCCTGATCTGCTAAGCCGTATTCCTCTGCTTTTTCTATAAAAGTACCATCGCCTTGATTGATGAATAGTTCGTTTTGTTTGTTATCCCCAGAAATGTCTCCTGAGTTACAAACATAAATGTCCAAAAGGCCGTCTCCATTGACATCTGCCATGGCTACTCCTGTACTCCAGGCTCGGTTTCCCGCTACTCCAGCCTGCTCGGTCACATCCTCGAATTTGAAATCTCCTTGATTGAGGTAGAGTTTGTTGCTGGTCAGATTTCCGGTAAAATAAATGTCCAGCAAGCCATCATTATTGACATCACCCAAGGCTACTCCACCACCATTATAATAATTCCGATAGGTGAAAATGTTAAAATTTTCATCAAAGGAAAGATCATTGCTAAAAGCTACCCCGGAGCTTTCTGGAGATACCTCTTGAAAAAGTGTAGGCTCAGTTTTCTCCGATTTGGAGCAAGCTAGAAGCCCGACGAAACCTGCTAAATAAAGTGCATTTATCTTCATGAAGCTTCTTTTTCGATTTGCTTGTAAATAGGAAGATCTACTATTTCTGCGCGGACAGTGGATAGGTCTTTCTTGAAAATTCGGATTCTTCTATTCCCGTCTATTTTTACAAAAGCGATCAGGCTTTTATCTTCATTGCTCACTTCAAAGAAACCTTCTCCGTACAAGCCTTCAAAATATTGGACAACATCCTCACGAAGTTTTTCTACGGCCAATTCCTCATTCCAAGGAGCCCATCCATCGTAAGTGAAATCAACGGGCATGTAATATATTTTATCTTCTTCAAATTTAGGATAAAACCTCATCCTGCCGGAATTACCGGATGGTAGCTTTGGGATATATTCTACCATGAGTTCGGTAGGGCCATTGTTGAGGAGACCTTCTTTGTTTAATTCCCAGCAAGTTTCAAAAAACTGCTTTCTATCCATACCGAGCTCCAAGCCAAGAAAGAGCTCTTTTACCTCTTTTCCTGAAGCTAATTCACGCTCTTCTATTTTTTGATACTCAGTCTGGCATCCTAATAGAAGTGCCATTAGAAATGCTAGATTAATGTATCTCATAGAGTATTGGTTTATCGTCATTGCGTAAGACAAGTAGGTGTGGTTTGTTTTTTAAATAGAATGGCTGAATGTCTCTGATTTCGCCAGAAATAGCCAATCCGCTTTCTGAAGGAGGAATCACTTTCCAAGACTCCTTTTCAGTTCTTTCTAGAAGCCATCCATAGCTGCCCAAAGCGCTGCCCCATTCCGGCTTAATTCGGGATTGATTGCCTCCTAAAATCAAGTATTCCCCACCTGCGGAATTTTGGAAGGTGGTAGCGGCATGGACTGGCGCAAACTGGACTTCAATGGGTAATGTGCGTTTGCTGAATTTGCCATCCCCCTCATTGATCCAGAGACTGGTTTCTAGCAGATCTAGCTCCAAAATTAAGGAATTTGAAAGAATTGCCGGAGGGAAAAGTTGCTCTAGGCTTTTGTCTTGATAGGCAGCGTAAGTGATGAGTTCCTTTCTAAGATGGGGCAGCTGTTTGAGCAAAGTGCTTTTGGTCAGTAGGGGTAGAGATCGGCCATTTTCATATCGCGTTAGAATGGGGTCCCATGATCCATTTTGATCAAAGTCATTGACGTACATTCTGGGGATGGAGCCTGATGGGAAATGGAGACGGGTGTTGAGCCCCACGTTTCCTGCTAAAATATCCGGGAGTTGATCTCCATTTAGATCTTTGACCAGCAGGGTGTTCCAAAGTCCCCTTGTTTTGCCTAGTCCAATTTCAGCGGTGATATCCTCGAAACTTCCTTTTGCAAGTTTGAAAACCTTTATTTCCATCCATTCTCCCGCAATGATTAATTCCTCCACTCCGTCCTGATCTAAATCCGCCAGTGCACCGCTGCTAATCATTCCGATTTGAGAAAGTGCAGTGTCATCCTTTGTTTCCAGTTCAGTGAATTGTCCATTTCCTTGATTTTCCCATAGACTCAGCCCCATGGGCTTTCCATAGTGAAAGGGTGCGGCCCTCTGACCTAAAATTAAGTCTAGATCTCCATCTTGATCCCAATCTGTGGAGAGGACAAATGAAGTGGATTGGCTTGGGAAAACTTGTGTTACCTCCGGGAAATTTCCCTTGCCATCATTCAGATAAAGTCGGTCTTGATAAGAAGGACTTCCTTCTCCCATTTCTATACTTCCGCTGTAGACAAGTAAATCCAGGTAGCCATCCTGATTGGCGTCAAAAATATGAGCACCGATATCCTCTGCGAGAAGAATGGACTCATTTTCAGGTAATAGTTGAGTATCAAAACTGCCATCCTCTTGCTGAAAGACCAATTGAGATGCTTGTCCTTTAGCGCCCGGGAAAAAGAAATCAACGAGTCCGTCTTGGTTTAGATCTCCCTGTGAAGCTTTTGGACCTTCATTGCTTATGGACCAGAATCGAAGCCTATCTCGGTCAAAATCTACAAAATCACTTTCTTGATGGGTGTACTGAATGGGAGAGTCCACTACAGATAGCAGCGTTTTAGAGGGTGCTTTTGGAGCTTTGGGCTTTGCGGCTTTCCGATCGATTTTTAGACTTTGATTAGGAAGGATTTCGGTATAAATAGATCGAGATTGATCGGGCCAGTCAATGTGGATGGAGTCGATGACTTTGGTTTCTGCCAATCCAAAATGAATCCGTGGATCTACGGAAGACATGTAGCCTTTGACGGGTTGGTATTCCTGGGTAAGCCTCTGACCTCCGGAAATAAGGGTGACTTTTGCTCCAAATTCGCTGCCTAAATCTAGCGTCAAGTACTGTCCCATTCCCTGTTCTCTAGCTGAGTTTCTGTAGATACTCGCCTCAGCGTTCAGATTATTTACTACTAGGTCTAAGTCGCCGTCATTGTCCAAGTCACCATAAGCTGCGCCGGTGCTGAAAGTAAGCTCGGCCAACCCTGAGGAATTGGCCAGATTTTTAAAATCCCAATTTCCATGATTTTTAAACCAGTAATTCTGTAAGGGATTGGAGGGAAACTCATCGATCATTTTGGTAATCAAGAGAGAGTCTGCTTTATTTTGGAGGATTTGTTCCTGCCGATTCATATAAAAATCTACATAATCAAAATCTGTCAGATCCTTGACGATACCATTGGCGACGAAGACGTCTTTCCATCCATCTAAATCCGCATCGAATATCAAGGCTCCCCAACTCCAATCCGTGGCATGCATTCCCGTGAGTCGGCTGATTTCAACAAAAATCGGATCTCCTGTTTCCGGATCCTTGCCTAAGTTCTTTTGTAGGGTATTTCGAGTAAACTGCCGATGATAACCCGCTTTGAAATTTGCCTGATATTTATCCCACTCCTCAAAAGGAGTTTTTGTCTTTATCCGAGCTAGGTCCTCGGGTAGCATTTCAGTGACAAACACATCAAGGAGGCCATCATTGTCCAAGTCTGCAATATCTGCTCCCATGGATCCGAGACTGATTTCTGGCATGGATTCGGGCAAAATCTCCCGAAAAGTTCCATCTTGATTGTTGAGGTAAAGATAGTCTCGCTCGAAAAAATCATTGGAAACATAGAGATCCGGCCAATTGTCATTATTGAGGTCCGCTACAGTTACTCCAAGCCCATAGCCGATACTACTGCCATATATCCCTGCTTCTTCACTGACATCGGTAAAATAATCTCCATCGTTGCGATAAAGCTTATTTCCTCCCTCGGGATCTCTTATCTCCCGCTGCCCTTCACGGAGATCATAGATTCCTACAGACCTGCCTGAGTTACTCAAAAGGTAAAAATCCAAGTCTCCGTCTTTGTCATAGTCAAAAAACACGGCATGCTGCGACAATCCTCGATCGTTTAGACCATAGGATTTTGACATTTCTTTAAAGGTCAGGTCACCTTGGTTGATAAATAGCTCATTATGTCGCTTATCTCCTCCGAGAGGTCCTGATTTGCATACGTAAATATCAATTAACCCATCTCCATTGATGTCTGCCATGCTGATTCCCGTGGACCAGTTGCCCGTGGACAGCAGTCCCGCAGATGCTGTTATGTCTTCAAATTGGAAATTACCTTTATTAAGGTAGAGTCGATTGGAAGTTTGGTTTCCTGCAAAAAAAATGTCAATCAGGCCGTCATTGTTGATGTCTCCCAGAGCTACCCCGGCGCCATTATAAAAATTCCGGAAGGTATAGGGATTAATTTGTTCTGTGTAGTTCAGGTCATTGCTGAAAGTGATTCCGCTGCTTTCTGAGGGCACTAATTCAAAAAGTATTGCCGCTCTCTCTGTTTTCGAAGCACAGGAGAATAGGAGCATAGAATAAATCAGGAGGATGATTTCCCTGTTTTTCATATTCGTAGTAAAAAAAAGGAAGTGTACGAGGGTACACTTCCTTCAAGCTTAATTGGTTATTGTTTAATAACCTGGGTTTTGAGTCAAATTAGGGTTAGCATTGATCTGCTGCAAAGGAATAGGGAATAAGGCTCTAAACGGCTCTGATTGCCCTTTTTCCCACCAAGGCTGATTCCACTTCCCAAACCTGATCTGATCAGTTCTTCTAGATGCTTCAGCGAAGAATTCATAGCCTCTTTCGTTGAATATGTCGTCTAAAGTCAAAGTAGACAATGGATCAAGTCCCGCTCTTTCTCTTACCATATTGAAAGGACCGAGTGCCTCTGAAGTATTACCTTGACGGAAAGCTGCTTCAGCTTTAGTCAAATACATGTCACTCAATCTAATCAATGGATAATCGTTGCTGAGGTTTGAAGCAGCACCATTAGCGATTTCATACTTACCTACCCGCACACCGGCCTGTCTGAAGGCATTTGGTGCTAGTTGATTGATCTCAGGAGTGAAAGTCAATGGGGGTCCATCAGGATCGCCTGCCTCAGCAGAAATATCCTCTAGTCTTGTGCCATCAGCAGCGAATTGAGGTCCCTCTAGGAAGGAGTTTTTTCTAACATCATCGTCGTCAAAAGAGTTGTAAAACTCTTCTAGCGATGCATATCCATTCCAAGGTTGCTCCTGTAAGTTATAGGTGGACTGACTGGAGTAGTGAAGGGTCATCTGTCCAATATTAAATCCACCGGCATTATTCTCATCGTATGGAAGTGTCAAGATATTCTCTGTAGAACCACCATTTCTTGTAGCGAAATTCGCGAAGAAATTTGAAGAAAGAGAATAGATACCGCTATTGATAACCACATCAGCAGCAGCTTCAGCGTCAGCATAGCGAGGAGTACCAGTATAAACTTCAGAGTTCAAGTACAGCTTGGCCAAAACTGCATGAGCAGAATAGTAGTTCAGTGTAGTTTTGGTATCCTCTCTTGGAAGAAGGTCTACATTTTCTAAAATAGAGGACTCGATGAAGTCAAAAACTTCCTGACGGCTATTATTTGTCGGATTACCATCCAAATCATCTTCTGTAATGATCGGGACATTCCCAAAGCTGTCAATTAGCCAAGAATACACCAAAGCTCTTAGCACGCGGAGTTCTGCGGTCAAGGCCTCTACATCTCTATAGGCTACGATAAGGTTATTGATTTCACCGATTGCTGTGTAGCAATAGGACCATGAGTTATTGAAGGCTTCATCAGAAGGCTGCCAAGTATGTCTGTGCATTCTCAGCCATAATCCACCATCTTCCCAGTCAGCTCCCTTTTGAGGAATGGCAAGAGCATCCGAAGATACCTCATAAATGGACCAAATGCTGTTATGAGATCCCCAGCTCCCGACGATACGAGAGTAAGCGGAGGCTTTCAAGACATCAATCAATACTGGATTGTTGCTATTATTCACCTCTTCTTGTGTAATCCCATCCAGCACCTCTTGATCCAACTCCCAGCATGATCCCAGCATCAATGTCGCAGGGATCAAAAGAAAGGTTTTTCTAATTGATTTAAACATATCTCTGTATTTTGATTGATTATTTAAAGTTTAAAGAAAGTCCCAATGTGAAGGAACGAGTTTGGAAATACGTATTTCTTCTTTCAATACCTGGAGATAAAGAAGTAGTAAATCCGTCATCATTTTCAGAATCATTCACTCTCACTTCAGGATCGATACCTGTGTAGTTGGTAATGGTGAATAAGTTCTGTGCAGCAAAGTACACTCTAAAAGAACCAATACTTGGCGAATTGGTTTTGAAATTATACCCTACTTCCATGTTATCCAATCGGATAAAGGTCGCATCTTCTACATACGAACTGTTGAAGGTTGGAGTTGAAGTGATAGATGGATTCGTAGGTGTTTTTTCAGTTACTACAGAATTCCATGTGGTGGAAGCACCATCAGCATTCTCATAGAATCCTCTGTAGGAGTTGTAGAGATCATGTCCCCAAGCTCCTCTTAAGAAGAAGTTTAAGGTGAATTGTCTCCAAGCAAAGTTGTTGGCAAAACCAAACTCACCTTTTGGAAGACCGTTTCCTAATCTTTCAAATTCATCCGGATTGGTAGTAGAAAGAATGTATTCTCCACCTTCAGAGATTCCCAATAATCTTGGACCATAAATATCACCCAAAGTTTGTCCTACTCGGTTGTAGATAATCGGGTTGTTGTTCTGACCAGGGGATCCTGGAGGTGCAAAACGCAACTCATCAAATCCAAGTCCTCCTGAAGCGGACAAACTTTCAATTTGTGTTTTCTGATAGATAGTAAAGTTACCACTTGGAGTCCATAGCACTTCCCCAAGGTTCAAACCGTTCACTGCAACCGCAAATTCAAAACCTGCATTGCTCAAGTCCGCCAAGTTTACCCAAGTACTACCTACAGTGTTGAATCGTCCTGGGTCAAAGATGTTTGGTCCACCACCCACTGGCACGTTGAATAGTAGGTCAGAAATATTTCTGGTGTAGTAGTCCATACTACCAGTTACTTTGCTATCCCAGATTCCAAAATCAATACCCACGTTAAATTCTCTCTTGGTTTCCCACTTGAGGAATCGGTTAGGGTTAGAGTTTTGTACGATACCTACATAGACATCATCTGTGGTCAAAGGATCGCCATCCAAATCAATTCGGTTTCCGTTGCCAAATACACCCAAAGCTAAAGTAGGAGATGGAGGAAGGTTACCTGTCACACCATAAGATACACGTGGCTTGAACTGATCAAAAGGTCCCATGTCAAATAGCTGAGTGAAGTCAGATCCTATGGAGAAGGCAGGGAATACACCGGTTTGATTTTCCGGTCCGAATCCTGAATAAGTCTCCGCTCTGACAGATGCGGACAAGAATAGGTAATTATTATAATTGAAGTTAGCTCTACCAAATAAGGAGTTCAATTGATCTTGATTGGCATAGGAGTACATATCGGTATTGTTACCTACTCGAATCGCACCTGCTCCTATGTTATCCCATCCAGTATCAAAAAGGAACTGTCTGGATCTTGCTCCAAAGCCTTGGTTTTTGGTGGTTTGTGTACCTGCACCACCCAATAAAGCCATATTTAAACCATCTGTGATGTCTAATTCATAACGGATGGTAGATTCAAAGATTCGCTGAATTCTGTCATTGGTGATTCTTTCTGCAGAGCCTCTAGCTCCGAAACCAACCTGAAAGTCCTGTCTTGACCAGAATCCACCGATTAGTTCATTTCTTCTGTCTTCAGAATATTGAGCAGATACAGTCAAATTTGGAAGAATGTCGTATTCAGCACGGTAAGAGGTCAAAGCTGTTTTGATTTCATTTCTAAACTGTTGCTGATTGATCATCGCTACAGGGTTGAAGAAATCAAATAGATCTCTTTGGAAATAACCTCCAAATCGCTCATTGGCATCTTCAGTGTTTTCGAAGATCGGAGCAGTTGGATTGTAAAGAGTCGCATATCTGAACGCCGCATCATTAATTGAATTTGACTCTACAGTAGTGAATGAAAGGTTGACGTTCATTCTCAACTTATTGTCAAATGCACCTTGGGATAGGTTGACGCGTGTATTCAAACGCTCATTGGAGGAGCCTTTAACGATACCGTTGTTATTACGGTAGTTAACAGAAGCCAAGTAATTGGTGTTGTTAAAGCCACCGGAAACACTGGCATTGGTCGTATACGAATAGGCATCGCGGATCAATTCTTGTCTCCAATCGGTATCGCTGCCAAAGTCTTGACCTCCTCTAGCTACAAATTCTTCTGCAGAAAGGATTGGAATCAAGTTAGCCGCACGGTCCATCGTCCCAAAGGAATTGATGTTAACTTCAGCTCTACCTTCTTTACTTCCTTTCTTGGTGGTCGTGATCAAAATCACACCGGAAGAACCTCTAGCGCCGTAGATCGCTGCTGCCGAACCATCCTTCAATACATCAATGGATTGAATGTCATTAGGATCGACGTTTTCCAAGGATGCACCGATTACTCCATCCAATACGATCAATGGAGAGGAGTTGGCTCCGAAAGTGGAAAGACCCCGAAGTCGGATGTTGAATCCTGCATTTGGATTGCCTCCTGGTCGGGTGATCGATAGACCAGCTACTTTACCTTGTAGCAATTGGGCCGGATTAGACACGTTACCTCGGTTGAAGTCTTCAGGAGAAACACCTACTACTGCAGAGGTGATTTCCTTTTTGTCCTGTGAACCGTAACCGATGACCACTGCCTCTTGAAGACTCTGAATATCTTCTTCAAGATTGATGGTAAATGTACTTTGGCTGCCGATTTCAATTTCTTGAGTAAGGTAACCAACGAATGACACCACGAGAACTTCGTCTCCCGGTCTTACTTCCAAGGTGAACTTTCCGTCAAGGTCTGTAGGTACACCTCGGGTGGTACCTTTGATCAAGACTGTTGCACCTGGAACAGGGTCTCCAAAGGAGGCATCCAGGACTGTACCTGTGATGGTTCTACTTTGGGCATTGGCTACTAGCGTCGCTCCAAAAAGGAGTAAGATCGCAAGCGTCAATGTCTTTGCTTGTTGTAAATAATTTCTCATAGGGTTTTTTGTTTTTAAAAAGCGAAATAGGTATGAGTACTTAATTTCAAACCTAATGTGATGCATTAATTTTAATTTTGCAATTGTTAACAATTGCCTTTAGTGATTGTTGAAAAACAGTCCATTAACAGAATAATGTATATTTTAATGAACTGTTAATAAATAATTATTTTTGGTATCAATACATTAATGGAAATCGATTTCCATTTACGAAAAATTAAAAAAAAGCAATTTTATTAATTATTTGAAAATTCAATCGATTTCGAAATTCTTCTCTTTTAGCTTGATTTTCACATTTTTAAAAAAATTAAAGAAGTCCTGATATTTTGTTGAAATATTTTTTCCGATAAAATTGAAATTCATTATTTAATTCAGGCTTTAGCCAACCTTTTGTCTTCTTAAAGCATCTTAAATCTGAGGGTCCCGTTTTGGGATTTGAATCAAATCGCTAATCTTCGGAAAAATTCAATTGTTATGATCTCCTTTTTAAAATTTGTTTTGGTTTGTGGCCTGCTCTTTTTGTCCATTCCTGCTACTTTCTCTCAAGGGATCAAAGGAAAAATAACCGATGATCAGGGAAATGCTCTCGCCTTTGCTTCGGTTTATATTAGAAATCTTGGAGACGGAGTTCCTTCGAATGAAGAAGGGGATTTTGAAATCAAATTGGAAAAGGGAATTTATGATGTTTTGATTCAATACCTAGGTTACAAGTCGGTAATAGAAACGGTGGTAGTCTCCGATGAATGGGTAACTTTTAATGTACAGTTAGAGCCTCAGATTTACACCCTATCTCAGGTGGAGGTGAAAGCAGGACAGGAGGATCCCGCATTGACTATTATGCGAAAAGCTATCACAAAGGCCAAATATCATCGGAGGCAGCTGGATAGTTATTCCATGATGGTCTATCTTAAAGGCACAGGACAATTGACTGATGCACCGTTCTTTTTGAAAAAAACCTTGGAAAAGGAAGGACTAAAGTTGAATGAAGCTTACACTTCGGAATCCGTTTCAAAAATTACCTTTTCTCAACCCGATAAGGTGGAGGAAGAGGTGATCTCCATCCGAACCAACGGGGACAATCAATCCACTTCACCGGCACCGTATATTCAAACAAGTTTTTATCAGGATAAAATCAATGAAATTGTTTCTCCACTTTCTAGGATGGCTTTTCAATACTATAAATTCCGATACGAAGGCAGCTTTTTTGACCAAGATGTACTGGTGTCAAAAATCCGAGTGACTCCCCGTTCAAAAGGAGAGCAGGTTTTCGAAGGGCATATTTATATCATCGAAGACCTGTGGGCGATTCATAGCTTGGATTTGGAGACTTCTTATCTGGGATTTCAGATAGAAGCCAAGCAGCAATATGCTCCCGTGGCCGAAAATGTGTGGATGCCCTTTACCCATACCTATCGCTTTGGAGGTAAATTTTTTGGATTCGAAGGGGAGTTCAACTATCTGGCATCCACCAATGATTATGAAATCACACTAAATCCTGACCTTATCCAAACGCCAGATATTATTGATGAAAAAGTGGAGGAAGTGCCCGAATCAAAAACCAACTTGCCTCGGGAGCTTTCTACCTTGGAGCAACTCACCACTGAGGAGCCTAAAACCCGGAAGGAATACCGCAAGCTGATCAATGCCTATGAAAAGGAGCTTTTGGAAGAAAAGCAGGAGGAGGCCGTAGTCACGGAGCGCTATTACAAGGTGGATTCTATGGCTAAAAAACGGGATTTGAGTTACTGGGATAGCATTCGGCCTATTCCACTTACAGATAGTGAAATCCAAGGCTATCAGCGCGATGATAGCTTGGCTACAGTGGAGGCTGCCAAGATGAGTGAGGTAGATTCGGTGGCCAAAAAAGCCCGAAGAAAATACCGTCCCTTAGATTTTTTGAATGGTGCGAGCTATAGTTTTGGAAAGGGAAAAAGTCTGGGTTTTGATCAAAACTGGACCAAATTTTCCTTCAACACCGTGGAGGGATGGAAAGTAGGGATGAAGCTTTTCTATCGAAAATTTTCAAATCAAGCCCAAACCGATAGCACCGAAAGGTTCAGCAGGAGTTTCAATATCGAACCGGAACTTCGCTATGGATTTGCCAGTAAGCGCTTTTATGGAAAAACGAATTTCAGATGGTCAACTACGGAGGCCATTTCCGGAAAAACCTGGGGAGTAGAAGGAGGGCGCTTTATCGAGCAATTTAACGGGGGTGAACCGATCAATGAACAAGTCAATGCGCTTTATTCCTTGCTATTTCGACAAAATTACATGAAGCTCTATGAGCAGGATTTTGCCAAAATCTACTGGTATCATCGGGTAAATTATGGACTGACTTATCGGATGAATTTCACGCTGGCTGAGCGGCGTTCCCTTCAAAATAACTCGGACCTCAGCTGGTACAATAAACCCGAGCGAAGCTATACCTCTAATCAGCCCGATAATGTGGAAGCAGGACAGGAAGCTTTTGCAAATCATCATATAGCCAAACTCAATCTCTCTTTAGAATGGAGGCCGGGAATTCGCTATGGAATCTCAAATGGACGAAAATATCCGATCACTAATCGTTCCCCACTAATCAAGGCTACCTATAACAAGGCTATTCCTTCTTTTTTCCAAAGCGATGAAGCGGCTGATTTTGATCAGGTGGAACTCGGAATCGAGCATGACTTTAAATTTGGGGTGAGCGGCAAGTTTGATTTCAATATTACTGCGGGCACCTTCCTCAATCAGGACCGGGTGTACTTTCAGGATTTTGCCCACTTTGGCGGCAATCGGACGATCTTTTCCAATTTTGGTCCAGCTTCCAATTTCCGATTTATGGATTATTACCGATACAGTACGAGTTCGACCTATCTGACAGGGATTTTTCACTACCAATTTCGAAAATTCCTCCTGACTCAATTGCCGATGTTGCGGTTTTCGGGATTGCGGGAAAATATATTCCTCAATTATCTCAAAACCGAAAACTCTCCCCATTATGTGGAGTTGGGCTATTCCTTGGATAATCTGTTTCGGATATTTCGGGTGGAATTTGGGGCCGGTTTCGAAAATGGAAAATACCTGAGAGGCGGAGCACGGTTTGGAGTGGCGACCTTTATTCAGATTCAGTAATTCATTCCTATTTCAAAGCCATGGCTAAGCCTTGGTATCTTTAGGTTTTCTACGGCTTTTATTCGGATATTCTTCGGGTTTCCCTCGACTCGTACTCAATTTAGCCCGAAGAAAATTCGAAAATGCTACGGTCAAAGGGTGAATTAAGGTGGGGAGTTCTCGAGGTATCCATTATTATAAATTAGGAAGTTAGTCGTTGTTAGAATTCTGTCACTGAAAAGGATAGTAAATAATCAGACCTATGAAATGAGTATTTATCAAGAAAAATAGTAGATTCAATTCCATTAAGTAAAAACTCAAGGATGAGAATTCTTTTTTTGATCTTACTTCTGTTTTCAGCTAAAATTCTTGCTTCGCAAACCATCAGGGGAACGGTTTTCGAAAAAGAATCTGGACTCCCCCTTCCCTTTGCCAATGTATTTGTCAACAATACCACCCTGGGCGCTGCCTCAGATGAGAAAGGTCGGTTTACGCTCACAGGAAGCTTCCCCAATGAAATCGAAATTGTTGCCTCATTTGTCGGGTATGTCACTGAAGTGAAGACGGTTTCCTTTGAAAATAAAAATGAGATAAAGGTGGACTTTGAACTTGCCTTTCAGGAGTCTAGCCTCTCTGAAGTAGAGCTCAAAGCTAAACGCGACAAAGCCTGGGAACGTGAATTTCGAAGATTTGAGGAAGTTTTTTTGGCGGTGCCCGATGACCCTTATAAATACCAAATTGAAATCCAAAACCCCTGGGTGGTGGAATTTGAAAATATAAAACAGAAAAGGGGACAAAATTACCTCAGGGCCAGCGCCCAAGAACCCCTGAAAATCATCAACCGCGCCTTGGGGTACCGAATCGATTATTATCTTCAGGATTATCGCCTTATCCGAAACGGATCCCGGTTTTACGGTCAAGTATTTTTCGAACCTCTGAATCCCAAGGATGCTGAGGAATCCCAAGACTGGGAGGAAGCCAGGGCTGCAAACTATCAGGGGTCTATTCGTAGCCTCAATCAGTCCATCCTGCTCAATACGCCGGATTCTGTGGCATTTAAACTTTATCAGGTGTTGCCGGAAAGGATGGACAGAAGACGCACCAACGAGTTTTATGAAGAATTGGATCAATCCATTCTTGCTGTCAGTAAGGACTCTTTGCTGAGAAGACCTTTGGAAAATGGCAATTTCAGGATCTTTCTACCCGGAAAAATGGAAATCCACCACCTGGATAAGCCTTGGCCCAACCAGTATTATCAAGATGTGTATCATGCGCTCAGCTGGATCGAAGCCCCTCTGGGCTTTTATGACATCGATCGCAGAGGGGTACTGATCAACCCCACCCAGCTGATGCTCTCAGGCTATCTAAGTCGGCAAAGAGTAGCCCGGGCCTTGCCGCTGGACTTTGTTCCAGAGGATCAGCTTTTGGTCCAAAAGCCACAAAATGAAATTCTGAACAATCCTTCTTCCAAACTGAACCGCTTACGGGAAAAGGCATGGATTACTACCAGCAAGCCCTATTTTTATCCCGGAGAGACTGCTTGGCTCGGGGGACGGATCCTTTACCATGAACCTACCCTGAAAGATTCACTCAGCCGGGTAGTCTATGTGGACTTGTTGGATTCCAAGGCAGAAGTCATCCAATCGGCTACATTTCCTATCCAAGAGGGGAAGCTTTCCGGAGCCTTGGTTTTATCAGAGGATTTGAAGCCGGGGGATTATGCCCTTAGAGCCTATACCCATTGGAGCCGGAACTTTGGACAATTGGATGAATTCTTGACCCCTTTTGTGGTAATGGAGCCGGGATATTTTCCCACAGCAGATCTTCCCGATCCGGTGGAATATTTTGGGGAAATTCAGGTGAGTTCCTCCTATACCCTCAGGGATTCGCTGAGCTATAGGCTAATGGATTTGGAGCTTGCCCTGAAGGATGGTTTTGACAATCCCATCGACGGGGAATTTATCCTTAGCCTCACAGATGCGGAGTATGTGCGGGAATTCCCCCAAATGAACAGTTTGGAGCAGGCCATGGACTGGCTGGATACTGCCCTACCGGAAGACGTTGGGGCTGAGCTATCCCATCCCGTCGAATACGGGATATCCATTCAGGGTCAGTTTATTCCGGACAAAAAACGCCGTCCCCTGATCAATCCCATTACCATAGTTCGGGGAGACTTGGAGGATTACGGACAGGTGGACACGGATTCGTCAGGGAGGTTTTGGGCAACGGGATTATATTTCAAGGATACTGCCCAGATCGCAGTGGCGGCAATGGACAGTAAACGAAAACCCTATGGCTCGGTCACACTGGACTCCTTGGGAAAACCGGATCCTCCTTCGGAGTTTCCAAGAATGCACTACCAGAAAGCACCTCTTCCGACTGATGAAGATATCTTCGATGCAGCAGGCGATTACATCCTTTTGGAGGAGTTTGTTAAAGAGGCAAAAAAAGAGGTTGCGAAAGAATCTGACTGGTATGGATATGGGGAGCCAGATAGGGTAATGACTGAGGATCAGTTAGCGATGAGTTTAAATATGATGACAGTTTTAACGCGCATGGGTTTTAATTCAAATAGTTTAAAATTTGGCAATTACAGCTACGGAGAAAGAACTGGAGCACCGCTTTTGATTATAGATGGTTCCAAGTTTCCTTTTCTTGAAAACCAAGAATTTGTGGATATGATTAATTCCTATGTTCCTAAAGAAATAAAATCTGTAGGAATTTATACATTCGGCGCGGGGGTATTTGGAATGGCAGGGTATTCAGGAGTAGTGATACTTGAAACCAAACGTAGTGAAAGAATCAGAGAAGAAAGAAGCCGCAACTTTAATTCCAAAGGTTTTCAGCTATTTGATGTCTTAGGTTTTACCGAATTCGAGGAATTTCCCAAAAATCCCCCAGCTGACCAATACTTAAAGAAAAAACCAACCATTTTCTGGGAGCCCGAGGCACTGACTGAGGATGGTGTTTTCAAGGTCCTGGTTAAAGTTCCCTACGGAGTCCGGCAATTGCGAATTCGAATAGAAGGATTGACACTGGACGGGGAGGTGTTTAATAAGAAGATTGAATTAACTTTTTGAAAAATAGTATTGATCATGCAAAGCTAAAAATGGGGTCCTAATTTTCTGAAGTATGCGTTTGGAAGGCATAGTTGGAGCTATTCCAAATCGGTTAATTCATAAAAATTATCCGGGCTGATTACCTTAAAGCTGGAATTGGGATAGGTTTGGCTGAAAATCTTTGGGAATTTAGATTTGGACTTAGGATTGTATTTGAATTCAAAACAGAAAAGCATTCCATCTATTTCTTCGATATAATCTATTTCTTGTTGGTCATACGTTCTCCAAAAGTAAGTGTTGACAAACCTTCTGTTGTTTTGATTGTGCTTTAATCGTTCACTGACACAAAAATTTTCCCATAAGCCACCCAAGTCCATCCGCAAATTCAAAGTGCTGAAATTCCTGATGATTGCGTTTCGAATTCCCAGATCATAAAAGTAAATTTTCTGGCTTTTATTAATTTCCTTTCTGAGGTTTTTACTAAAAGCGGGTAACTTGAAAATTACAAAAGCTTTTTCCAAAAGATCTAAATAGCGACTGACCGTGTGTACATTAGTTCCTGCAATTTGGGCTAGTTCATTCAGTGAAGATTCACTCCCAAGCTGCATGGCCAATGCTTTCAAGAGTTTTTGAAGTATTTCTGGCTTTTTAACTGACTCAAACTGGAATATATCTTTATAAAGGTAATTTGTGCTAATGTCTATTAATTCCTCAATTTTATCTTCTCCTTCTTCCATAACTACCTGAGGATATAATCCAAAACGAAGGTAGTTTGTTAGTTCGCTTTTGAGCTTAATCAAATCTGAATGCTGATGAATTTCATGCAAGGAAAAAGGGAGCAATAAAAACTGCCTGGATCTACCAGTTAGGGGCTCAGAGATTTGATTTGAAAGCTCAAAGCTAGAAGAACCTGTTGCGACAATTTGGACTGAAGGAAATGTATCCACCAAGACTTTAAGGATTAAGCCAATTTGCGGAATGTGCTGGGATTCGTCCAGAATGATTAATTTTTTTTGGCCAATGAAATCCTTTAAAAGGATCGAATTGGTGTGTGATAGAAGGTCTTGATTTTCCTGCAACTCACAATTTAAATAAGAGGAATCATTCGGATTGTCTTCCAAAAGTTTTTTGACTAGCGTGGTCTTGCCAGTTCTCCTTGCGCCATAGAGAATGATGACCTTTCCCTTAAAGAGCTGTTTTTGAATAAGGGATAGGATTTTTCTTGTGATTTCCATTATTTATGACATTAACTTCACAAATTTAGCTAAATATTTGAATCTAACTTCCTAAATTTAGCTAAATATGTGAAGTTGAGCTCCTGATTTTAGCTAAATTCTGGAATTGAGAGGATGGAATTCTGTAAGGCATTACCAGTTGATTAGATTTCTAGCTTTTTAAAATCCAAATAAAAAAGCCACTCTCGTTTGGAAAGTGGCCTTTGAAATATGCTTTTTCGTCTTTAGACTTTCATGATATCGGCTTCTTTTTTAACCAATAACTCGTCGATTTTGGCTGAGTATTGATCAGTAAGTTTTTGGACCTTGTCTTCCGCACGCTTGATGTCATCCTCAGAAACTCCGTCATTTTTCAGTTTTTTCAGCGCATCGTTGGTGTCCTTTCGAATGGTACGAATGGAAATTTTTCCGTTCTCCGTTTCGTTTTTCGCATTTTTGACCAAGGTAATCCGGCGCTCTTCAGTCAAAGTCGGGATGGTCAAGATAATCATTTCTCCGTTGTTTTGCGGAGCTAGCCCCAGATCAGAATTGATGATGGCTTTTTCGATTTCTCCGATCAGGTTTTTCTCAAATGGGCGAATCGCCAAAGTCCGTGCATCCGGGGTGGTCACAGAAGACACTTGATTGAGAGGAGTAGGGGTTCCATAATATATAACCATGATGCCATCCAGCATATTGGGCATGGCCTTGCCCGCACGGATTTTCAACAGCTCAGAAGCGGTATGATCCACTGCTTTTTGCATCATTTCTTTTGCCTCTTCTAGGTATAATTCGATCTCTTCCATGATAAATTTATAGTGAGGTGATGAGTGTTCCGATTTGTTCTCCTTCAACCAGCTTACTTAAGTTGCCGGCCTTATTCATATCAAAAACGATAATGGGCAGATTGTTTTCTTGGCAAAGTGTAAAAGCCGTCATATCCATGACGTTGAGGTTTTTTTCATAGACCTCCGAAAAAGAGATAGTTTGGTATTTGGTGGCAGTCTCGTCTTTTTCCGGATCTGCGGTGTAAACGCCATCTACACGGGTTCCTTTCAAGACCACATCGGCTTCCACTTCGATCGCCCTTAAGCTTGCAGTAGAATCGGTGGTAAAATAAGGATTACCAATTCCCGCTCCAAAAATGACAATTCTTCCTTTTTCCAAATGTCGAATCGCTCTTCTTCGGATAAAAGGTTCGCAGACCGATTCGATTTTGATCCCTGACATCAGCCGGGTAAACATTCCAGCCTGCTCCAAGGCACTTTGCAAAGCCATGGCATTGATCAATGTCGCGAGCATGCCCATGTAATCCCCCTGCACTCGGTCGATTCCGGATTTCTCGGCCTGTACTCCTCTGAAAATATTTCCTCCTCCGATCACAATGGCGATTTCCACCCCCATTTCTTTTACTTTCTTGATCTCCTGAGTGTACTGTTGTAGTCTGTTGGGATCTATTCCGTAGCTTTTGTCGCCCATCAGCGCTTCTCCACTGAGTTTGAGGAGGATTCTTTTATATTTCATGTGTTTTTAATTTTTCTTTAAGACCATTACCTGTCCCGTACTTGATTCGGGAGAATTTCGCATTGATTCCCCGACCGATCGGGGCATCCCTCTGTGTGTCTCTTTGGGTCATGCTCGATTTCATTTCCTTTTCGTTTTTCAAAAGAGTGCAAGTTTTGGTATTGCAAAAATAACCGGACAAATATAATTTCTTCCTTTCAGAATGCTAGTCAAAATTTCAATTTGAGCATAAAAGGATTGAGTTCAATTTCTACATCAAAACTAAAAGGTGATCATGACTTGATTTTTTTCCACACTTTGCTTGAGGGATACTTTTACTTCTTTGACGACACCATCACCAGGCGCTTTGATGATATTTTCCATTTTCATTGCTTCCAAAATCAACACCACATCTCCTTTTTTGACCTCGTCACCTGGAGCCACTTTCAGGTCCAGAATCAATCCCGGCATAGGTGCCTTTATGTCCTGAATATTGCTTTGATTGAGATCAGTCATACCAAGCTCCTCCAATAACCGGTCAAAGCGGTCTTTAAGCTGGATCTCACTGATTTTGTTATTTAGTTTGATTTGCAGCTTTTTTTCTGTTTTGTCTATTCCAACTAGCTCAGCATCTAAGGAGCACCCGTCTTTGATCAGGTGTATTTTTCTGTCAGAAATCCATTGAATATCCCAGTCCAAGATTTGATCATTGACTTTGAGGCTTTTATCGGTTTTTTCTACCGAAAAGGTTTTGTTATTGAGGGTTGCTGAAAACATTACTGCTAAATTGAGTCGCTATATTTGTCATCTCCACAAATCAGTGGATTTAATTCTACTTCAAATATCAAATAAATGAGCACGAAGCCAAAGAATATTTTGCAATTCAGTCTTAGATTTCTGCTAATACTAGTGATTTTTTTTCAGGTGGCCTGTAAAACTCAAGAGGCTAGCCTCCCTGTTTCTCCTGTCGCTGAAACCAGTAATGTTAATGTAGAGGAAAATAAAGCTAAGGAAGACTCCCTGTTGAGGGTTTTGGAAAAGGAGAGCCTATTGGCCAACTATCGTGCCTCCGCTACCAGGTACATGGATTTGATTCATATGGATTTGAGTGTGTCCTTTGATTTTGAAAATCAATTGGTCCTCGGTGAGGCGCTGCTGGATCTAAGCCCCTATGCAAAAAGTCAAAAAACCATGGTTCTTGATGCCCAGGATTTCGAATGGGTAAAGGTGAGTTTGATCGACGGAGACGAGGAGATTTCACTTGGCTATCGCTATGATGATAGGCAACTGGAACTTTACTTCCCAAGTGAGGTGCAGGTAGGTGATACCGTCCAACTCAGGTTAAACTACCGCGCTTTTCCAGAGAGAAACTCCGGCGAACGAAGTGCCGCGATCACAGATACCAAGGGATTGTATTTCATCGATCCCCTAGACACGATAGCTTCCAAGCCCACGATGATCTGGACGCAGGGAGAGACAGCACACAATTCAAAATGGTTTCCGACTATAGATCAGCCTAATGAACGATTTACTCATCAAATTAAGGTGACGGTTCCGGATACCATGGTTTCGGTCAGTAATGGAAAATTGATCAATCAGGAGAAAGTAGAAAATGGGCTTCGTATCGATACTTGGCTGATGGATCTGCCACATGCGCCTTATTTGGTTGCATTGGCCATCGGCGATTTTGAAAAAGTATCGGATAGCTATGGGGAAATCCCGCTTGGGTATTATGTGGAGAGGGGGTATAGTGCCGGCGCAAAGAAAGTGTTTCAGCACACTCCGGAGATGATTGAGTATTTCGAGAAGTTGCTGGGGGTGGCCTACCCTTGGCAAAAGTACGATCAAATCGTGGTTAGAGATTTTGTCTCCGGCGCAATGGAAAACACCACTGCTTCCATATTTATGGAGGAGCTGAGACTGGATGAGCGAGAGGCAATTGATTCGGAGTGGGATTATATCATTGCGCATGAGCTTTTTCATCAGTGGTTTGGGGATTACGTGACTACAGAGTCTTGGGCAAATCTCACGCTAAATGAAGCCTTTGCCAACTACAGTGAATTTCTCTGGCATGAATACAAGTACGGGGAGGATGAGGCGAAACTCAAATTCATGACGGAGCTGGAAAACTATCTAATGGAGTCCGAAAACAAGCAGGTTGATTTGATTCGCTTTCAGTATAAGACTGCAGAAGATATGTTTGACTCCCATAGCTATTCCAAAGGAGGATGGGTGCTTCATCAGCTCCGAAAGTATTTGGGGGATGAGCTGTTTTTCCGCGGACTCAATCTTTACCTGGAGTCCAATGCCTTTGCTAGCGTGGAGGTTCATGATTTACGATTGGCCTTTGAAAAAGTCTCTGGTGAGGACCTCAATTGGTTTTTCAATCAATGGTTTTTGGACAAAGGGCATCCAAATCTAGAGGTAGAGGTGGATTATTCAATTCCTGAGAATCTATTGATTTCTGTCAGACAAAAACAAGATTTGAGGACTACACCATTGTATAAAATTCCTTTTGAGGTGAGCTGGTATCAGAATGATGAGAGAAAGGCTCGGGTTTTTACTCTTCAGAAGGCCTATCAGCAGTTTGCCTTGGAAAACAAGGAGCCCGTAGATCAGCTATACTTTGATGAAGGAAAGAATATTTTGGCGGAAATCAATCAGCAGCTGCCTACAGAGTTTATGGTCCGTCAGTTTAACGAATCCCAATTTGGTGTAGCACGCTATGAAGCCTTGGATAGTTTGGCGGCTTGGGAGGCCGAGGATCAACTTAAAGGTATAATCTCGCAAGCTTTGGAGGATGAATTTTGGGCAGTGAGAGAGAGTGCCTTGAGGCTACTTCAAAATTACAGCGATTGGCTTGTCGGGGATGAAAAATTGGAAGAGCAACTTTTAAAAATAGCTGAATCCGATAGAAGGAATTCGGTAAGAGCTGGGGCAATAGATGCCTTGGGGGCTTGGGATGCAGATAAATATTTCCAGGCATTTCGTAGATATGCCAATGACTCCTCCTATCTCATAGTGAGTTCAGCCCTGATGGCAATCAATCAGGCTGCAAATAGTGAGACAGATGAGTCATTTATGATGAATTTCTCGGATATGGATAATTATCGAGTTGCTGTTCCTCTTGCAGAGTATTTTCTAACCAACGAAGTGAAAGGTCAAGGAACCTGGTTTCAATCCAAGGCGGAGCGATTGTCGGGAGAGGGGCTTTACTACTTTTTGGGTTATTACAGCGAATATTTTGTGAGAAATCCAGAGGAAGGTAAGGAGCAGGCATTAGAATATTTATTTTCTCAGTTGGAGAACAGTGCTCAGGTTTATGCTCGCCTTGGTGCTTTTCAGGGGCTCTTGGGATTTGCGAATGAAGAGGCTATTTTGAATAGAATAAAAGCAGCAGTAAGTCAAGAGTCGAATCAAGAGATCAAAAACTACATGCAATACTTCCTTCAGGCGTTTGGAGTTGAAAATTAATGACCTGATTTAGAAAGGATTGAAGTGATTAAGTAAAAAATATGCTTAAAAATAAAATGCATGTTTTGAAACTTTAAGAAAAGCCTATAATTTTGCCATCCGTTAAGACAGAGAGAAGGAGAAATTTTGATGTCTTTTCGCTAGTTGGGGGAATACCAAAGCGGCCAACTGGGACGGACTGTAAATCCGTTGACTTATGTCTTCACAGGTTCGAATCCTGTTTCCCCCACAAATAATTGCCTGAATTGTAAAATTTTTTCCTAGTTTTGCAGGGCGAAAAATATTCGGCTTTGCCGGATCAAAAGCGGGAGTAGCTCAGTTGGTAGAGCGGCAGCCTTCCAAGCTGCAGGTCGCGGGTTCGAGCCTCGTCTCCCGCTCAATGCTTTTCTCTTGAAAAGCATCGGGTAAAAGCCGACGTAGCTCAGGGGTAGAGTACTTCCTTGGTAAGGAAGGGGTCAGGGGTTCAAATCCCCTCGTTGGCTCTTAACGGCTATAAAATATTACTAAACATATCTTTAAACTTAAACTGAGGATTTTCACGCATGGCAAAAGCAACATTCGACCGTTCCAAGCCGCACGTTAACATCGGTACGATTGGACACGTAGACCATGGCAAAACTACATTGACTGCCGCCATTACTACCGTATTGGCAAAAAAAGGTCTTTCCGAACTAAGAGATTTCTCTTCCATTGATAACGCTCCGGAAGAAAAAGAGAGAGGTATTACTATCAATACTTCTCACGTAGAATATCAAACTGAAGCAAGACACTACGCACACGTAGACTGTCCTGGTCACGCTGACTACGTTAAAAACATGGTAACTGGTGCCGCTCAGATGGACGGAGCTATTCTTGTAGTAGCTGCAACTGACGGACCAATGCCACAAACTAGAGAGCACATCCTTTTGGCTCGTCAAGTAGGTGTACCTGCATTGGTAGTATTTATGAATAAAGTAGACATGGTTGACGATCCTGAGCTTCTTGAGCTTGTGGAAATGGAAATCAGAGAGCTTCTTTCTTTCTATGAATTCGACGGTGACAATATTCCTGTAATCGCTGGTTCTGCACTTGGTGCATTGAACGGTGAAGAAAAGTGGGTTGAGACTGTAATGGAATTGATGAATGCAGTTGATACTTACATTCCTCTTCCAGAGCGATTGATCGACAAAGATTTCTTGATGCCTGTAGAAGATGTATTCTCGATCACTGGTCGTGGTACAGTAGCTACTGGTAGAATTGAAAGAGGTGTAATCAACTCTGGCGATCCTGTTGACATTATCGGTATGGGTGCTGAAGGACTTAAGTCTACAGTGACTGGTGTTGAGATGTTCCGTAAGATTCTTGACAGAGGTGAGGCAGGTGACAACGTAGGTTTGTTGCTAAGAGGTATTGAAAAGTCTCAGATCAAGCGTGGTATGATTATTTGTAAGCCAGGTTCTGTAACTCCTCACGCTCACTTCAAAGCTGAAGTTTACGTACTTTCAAAAGAAGAAGGTGGACGTCACACTCCATTCTTTAACAAATACAGACCGCAGTTCTACTTGAGAACTACTGATGTAACTGGTGAGATCAAACTTCCTGAGAACGTTGAAATGGTTATGCCTGGTGATAACGTGACTATTGAAGTTAACTTACTTAACTCTGTAGCACTTGAGAAAGGTCTTCGCTTCGCGATCCGTGAAGGTGGCCGAACTGTAGGTGCAGGTCAGGTTACTGAAATTCTTGACTAATTCACACTGAATTTTAATTGACAATGCGATCCTGAATTATTTTTTGGGATCGCATTTGTTTCTTTAGGCAGTATTCTCTAATTTTGCGTTCCCATTAGCGGAGCGTTCATTCACACGGGCATAGTTCAATGGCAGAATAGCGGTCTCCAAAACCGTTGATGGGAGTTCGAATCTCTCTGCCCGTGCTAGTAAGTAGACATTATGAATCTTAAAAACTTTGTCCTCGAGTCATACGACGAAATGAAAAATAAGGTCACTTGGCCTAAGTACTCATTTCTTCAAAATTCCGCAGTATTGGTGTTAGTAGCTTCTTTGATTTTTGCACTGTTTATTGGTGCGGTCGATCTAGGCTTCGAAAACATCATGACATGGTTTTATGATTTATTTTAATTGAACTGACATTACATAATGGCTGAACATAAGTGGTACGTACTCAGAGTCGTAGCTGGACAGGAAAAGAAGACCAAGACTTATCTGGAAAATGAAATTGCCAGACAGACTTTGGATGAATTTATTCCTGAAGTCCTCATTCCTTCTGAGAAGGTATATGAAATGCGAAATGGCAAAAAGCGAGTTCGAGAGAGAAACTTCTTTCCGGGCTATGTTTTAGTCAACGCAGATCTCACTAATGGAGAAGCCAATCACGTAATAACAAGCATTCCGGGAGTTATCGGATTTCTTGGATCAAACCAAGGGGGAGCTTCCAAAACCCCTGAGCCATTACGACAATCTGAAGTCAACCGTATCTTAGGAAAGGTTGAGGAGATTGATGAGTTTGCCGAGAAGTTGGATACACCATTTATAGTTGGAGAGTCCGTAAAAGTAATGGACGGACCTTTCAGTGGGTTTACCGGGACAATTGAGGAAGTATTTGATGACAAGAAGAAATTGAATGTTATGGTCAAGATCTTCGGTCGAAATACTCCTGTAGAATTAAACTTTATACAAGTAGAAAAACAAGACTAAGCAATGGCTAAGGAAATCACTGGTTATTTAAAACTGCAAGTGAAAGGTGGCCAGGCAAACCCGTCGCCTCCAGTAGGTCCGGCTCTTGGTTCCAAGGGTCTGAACATCATGGAGTTTTGTAAGCAATTCAATGCACGTACCCAAGATAAAATGGGTCAAACGTGCCCTGTTTTGATTACAATCTACTCGGATAAGTCTTTTGACTTTGTAGTAAAAACACCTCCTGCAGCGAACATGCTGTTAGAGGCTGCAAAGATTAAAGGCGGATCTGCAGAGCCTAACCGTAAGAAGGTAGGATCTGTTACCTGGGATCAGGTAAAGGAAATCGCGGAGGTAAAAATGCCTGACCTAAATGCCTTCAAGGTTGAGTCTGCTATGAAAATGATAGCAGGAACAGCCCGAAGCATGGGAATCACAGTATCTGGAAAAGCCCCTTGGGAAGTATAATTAATAAACTATGGCTAAGTTAACAAAAAAGCAAAAAGAAGCTCTTTCTAAATACGACCCAAGCCAAGTGTACTCCCTGGAGGCAGCTTCTTCGATCGTGAAGGAAATCACAAACACTAAGTTCGATGCTTCAGTGGACGTTGACGTTCGCTTGGGTGTTGATCCTCGTAAAGCGGATCAAATGGTTCGAGGTGTAGTGGCACTTCCTCACGGTACAGGTAAAGACACCAAAGTATTGGTGCTTTGTACTCCTGACAAAGAAGCTGAAGCTAAAGAAGCAGGTGCAGATTACGTTGGATTGGACGACTATATTGCCAAAATCGAAGGCGGATGGACTGACATTGATGTCATCATCACCATGCCTAACGTTATGGCGAAAGTAGGTAGATTGGGTAGAGTATTAGGACCGAGAGGTTTGATGCCAAACCCAAAAGCAGGAACAGTAACCCTTGAAGTAGGGAAAGCTGTAAAAGAAGTAAAAGCAGGTAAAATCGACTTTAAAGTTGATAAATTCGGAATCATTCACGCAAGTGTAGGTAAGGTGTCTTTCTCTCCTGAGAAAATCGAGGAGAATGTAAAGGAATTGATCCTGACCATTTCCAAATTGAAGCCGTCTTCTTCAAAAGGTACATATTTTAGGAGTATTCATTTATCCAGTACAATGTCTCCTGGCATATCAGTAGACAAGGGTAGCATTCAAGGAATTTAATCATGACTAGAGACGAAAAGAAAGAAATAATCGACGGTCTTACCGAGAAATTCAGAGAAAACCCTTTCTTCTACATTACTGATGCCGGCGGATTTTCTGTGGCCCAAGTGAATGCTTTCAGAAGATCTTGCTATGAGAAAGGTGTTGAGTACAAAGTGTACAAAAACACCCTTATCAAGAAAGCATTAGAAAATCTGGAAGCCGATTTCTCTGGACTTGATAATGCGCTTAAAGGATTCTCTGGAATTATTTTCTCCAAAGAGACAAGTAACCTACCGGCAAAAGTATTGCTGGACTTCAGAAAAAAAATAGGTAAAAAAGAGACTAGACCTGTATTTAAAGGTGCTTCTATTGATGCCGATATATTTATCGGTGAAGCTAACCTTGAGATGCTTTCTAATCTTAAATCTAAGCAAGAATTGCTTGGCGATCTTTTGGGTCTCCTACAATCTCCTGCAAAGAACCTTATCTCTGCCCTTCAAAGTGGTCAAAACAACCTTACAGGTGTGTTGAAAGCCCTAGAGGAAAGAGGCGAATAACATTACTTCAATTCAATTTTAAAAAACGAAAAATCTAAATTTATAATACAATGGCAGATCTTACACAACTTGCAGAACAGTTGGTAAACTTGACTGTAAAAGAGGTTAAAGAATTGACAGACATCCTCAAGGATCAGTACGGAATTGAGCCTGCTGCTGCAGCAGTAGTAGCTGGTCCAGCCGCTGCTGGTGGCGATGGCGGTGCTGCTGAAGAAGAGAAAACTGCATTTGATGTAGTTCTTAAAGCAGCCGGTGGTCAGAAGCTTGCAGTAGTTAAGCTTGTTAAGGAATTGACTGGTCTTGGACTTAAGGAAGCAAAAGAATTGGTTGATTCAGCACCTAAAGCTCTTAAAGAAGGAATCGCAAAAGACGAAGCAGAAGCTTTGAAGAAGTCTCTTGAAGAAGCTGGAGCTGAAGTAGAGATCAAATAATTTGGCCCATCCGAACCTTTAGGTTTGGGTGAAGCCCTTAGACCTGACTAAATTAAGTCAGGTCTTTTCCTGTTTATGCGCAGGTAAAAAATTGCATTATTTCGAGCGAAAATTGTAATTTTCCTTAATTTAATTTCACTATAAACATATACTACCTTGGCTATCAAGAATCAAACCGAAAGGAAAAGTTTCTCCTCCATTAAGGTGGTCAAAGACTATCCGGATTTTCTCGATATTCAACTCCAGTCTTTCAAAGACTTCTTCCAGTTGGATACACCTGCAGAAAAACGCCGGGCAGATGGATTATTCAAAGTATTTTCTGAGAATTTTCCTATCTCTGATTCCAGAGAAAATTTCACTTTGGAATTTATCGATTATGCAGTAGACCCTCCCAAATATAGCGTTGGTGAATGCATTGATCGTGGCTTGACCTATTCTGTACCTCTTAAGGCAAAACTCAGATTGCTTTGCCACGATGAGGATAATGAGGATTTTGAAACCATAGAGCAAGAAGTGTTCTTGGGGAATCTTCCTTACATGACAGAGAAGGGCTCTTTTGTAATAAATGGCGCCGAACGTGTGATTGTATCACAGCTTCACCGTTCTCCAGGTGTATTTTTCGCGCAAAGCAAGCACACCAACGGTACAAAATTGTACTCTGCCCGTATCATTCCTTTCAAAGGTTCTTGGATCGAATTTGCAACTGATATTAATAATGTCATGTATGCATACATTGATCGTAAGAAAAAATTCCCTGTGACTACGCTTTTGAGAGCTATAGGCTACGGATCTGATAAAGATATCCTTGACCTGTTTGGCCTATCCGAAGAAGTCTCTGCTACAAAAACAGCTTTAAAAAAGGCTGCTGGTAGAAAACTTGCTGCTCGTGTATTAAGAACATGGGTAGAAGATTTCGTAGATGAAGACACAGGTGAGGTAGTATCTATCGATCGAAACGAAGTGCTGCTAGAGCGGGACACTGTTTTGACCGACGAGGATATTGAGATGATTTTGGATTCAGGCTCTAAAAGCATCATTCTTCACAGAGAAGATGTGAATGTGGCCGATTATTCAATTATCTACAACACACTACAGAAAGATAATTCTAACTCTGAAAAAGAGGCGGTTGAGGTAATTTATCGTCAACTTCGAAATACTGAAGCACCTGATGAGGCTACTGCCCGTGAAGTTATTCACTCGCTCTTCTTCTCTGACAAGAGATATGATCTAGGTGAGGTCGGTAGATACAGAATCAATAAGAAGCTTGGATTGGATATTGATTCAGAAAAAATCGTACTGACCAAGGATGATATCATCAATATCGTAAAGTATTTGATCGGTTTGATCAACTCCAAGGCAGTAGTTGATGATATTGACCACCTGAGCAATAGAAGAGTAAGAACAGTAGGAGAGCAGCTTTATTCTCAATTTGGTGTAGGTCTTGCCAGAATGGCTAGAACCATCAGAGAGCGAATGAACGTCAGAGACAATGAGGACTTCAAGCCTGTTGATCTGATTAATGCTAGAACGCTTTCTTCCGTGATTAATTCCTTCTTCGGGACGAATCAGCTTTCTCAGTTCATGGATCAAACCAACCCATTGGCAGAACTTACTCACAAGAGAAGGCTGTCTGCATTAGGGCCAGGTGGACTTTCCAGAGAGCGTGCTGGTTTTGAAGTTCGTGACGTTCACTACACTCACTACGGTAGACTTTGTACGATCGAAACCCCTGAAGGTCCAAATATCGGTTTGATCTCTTCTCTATGTGTTCATGCAAAAGTGAACTCAATGGGATTCTTGGAAACTCCATATCGAAAAGTAAAAGCTGGTAAGGTAGGAATGAAGGTAGACGATATCGTGTTCCTAACAGCTGAAGAAGAAGATGATCATAATATAGCTCAGGCAAATGCACCACTTGATGAAGGTGGAGTATTTGTGAATGAGAAAGTGAAAGCCAGATTTGAAGGTGACTTCCCTGTGCTGGATCCTGCAGAAATCAGCTATATGGATGTGGCTCCGAACCAGATTGTTTCGGTAGCTGCCTCATTGATTCCATTCTTGGAGCATGATGATGCCAACCGAGCTTTGATGGGATCTAACATGCAGCGTCAAGCAGTTCCTTTGCTAAAAGCCGAAGCGCCTATCGTAGGTACTGGACTTGAAGGTAAAGCGGCGACAGACTCTAGGTCCCTGATTATTGCCGAAGCTGATGGCGTAGTAGACTATGTGGATGCTAAGAAAATCACGATCAAATACGATTTGAGCGATGATGAGCTTCTAGTCAATTTCACAGACGAATACAAAACCTACGATCTGATTAAGTTCAGAAGAACAAACCAAGATACCACGATCAATCTGACTCCTCTTGTTCTCAAGGGACAAAGAATAACCAAAGGTCAGGTATTGGTAGAAGGTTACTCCACCAATAATGGAGAGCTTGCCCTTGGTAAAAACCTTCGGGTGGCATATATGCCTTGGCAAGGTTATAACTTTGAAGATGCGATCGTAATCTCCGAGCGAGTAGTACGGGAAGACATCTTTACTTCTATCCACGTAGAAGAATTCCAGCTAGAAGTGAGGGATACCAAGCGTGGAGAAGAAGAACTTACTTCAGAAATACCGAATGTCTCTGAAGATGCAGTGAAGCATCTTGATGAGAATGGTGTGATTGCAGTGGGTGCAGAAGTGAAAGAAGGTGATATCATTATCGGTAAAATCACTCCAAAAGGTGAAACTGATCCTACTCCAGAAGAAAAACTTCTTAGAGCGATCTTTGGAGATAAAGCTGGAGACGTAAAAGACGCTTCTTTGAAAGCTTCTCCTTCCTTGAATGGAGTGGTGATCGAAACCAAGTTATTCTCTAGACCTAAGAAGGATAAGGACAATAGAGCTAAGGCAAAAGCCGAAGTAGAAAAACTGAAAGCGAAGTATTCCAAGGATCTTTTGGGTATCAGAGCTAGAATGATCAACAAATTGGTGACTATTCTAGATGGAAAGACTTCTTTGGGTGTGAAGCATAAATTTGGTGATGAGATCATCAGCAAAGGGATGAAATTCAATCTCAAGAACATTGAAAACAACCTATTCCCTGCTAAGAACCCTTATAGAGACGAGTCAAATTACAATGTTCCCGAAGAAGCGAATTTGATTTCAGATATCATCTTGGATGATTGGACGGACGATGCTTATATCAATGAGCTCATCGTGAAGTTGGTTAAAAACTACACCAACTCCAGAAATGAGATCAGTGGCTTATTTAAGAGAGATCGATTTACACTTGAGGTAGGGGACGAATTGCCAGCTGGTATCGTACAACTAGCCAAAGTGTATATTGCCAAAAAGCGAAAGCTCAAGGTAGGAGATAAAATGGCCGGTCGTCACGGAAACAAGGGTATTGTAGCTCGAATCGTAAGAGACGAAGACATGCCATTCTTGGAGGATGGAACACCAATGGATATCGTATTGAATCCTCTCGGTGTACCTTCCCGAATGAATATCGGACAGATATTTGAGACCGTATTGGCATGGGCAGGTCAGAAGTTAGGTAAGAAATATGCTACTCCTATCTTCGATGGGGCTTCTATGGAAGAAGTTGCTGCCGAATTGGACGCTGCAGGTCTGCCTCCTTACGGCCGTACATATCTCTATGACGGTTTGAGTGGTGCGAAATTTGATCAACCTGTGACAGTGGGTATTGCTTATATGCTGAAACTAGGTCACTTGGTAGATGATAAGATGCACGCGCGTTCTATTGGTCCATACTCACTCATTACCCAGCAGCCATTGGGTGGTAAGGCGCAGTTTGGTGGTCAGCGATTCGGAGAGATGGAAGTGTGGGCACTAGAAGCATTTGGTGCATCGCATGTCCTTCAAGAAATCCTGACTGTGAAGTCTGATGATGTAATCGGTAGAGCGAAAGCCTATGAGGCAATCGTCAAAGGTGAAAACCTTCCAAAGCCAAATATCCCTGAATCATTCAATGTATTGGTTCATGAATTAAGAGGCTTGGCTCTAGAAATTACCTTGGATTAATTTGGCTTACTAGGGCGGACCTCCGCCCTTCATATATCTTCAAAAAACTATGTCGTTTAGAAAAAATAAAAAACTCAACAATGATTTTTCTAGAGTTACGATCAGTTTGGCCTCTCCGGAATCTATTCTGGATAGCTCAAATGGAGAAGTAACTCAGCCAGAGACGATCAATTACAGAACTTATAAGCCTGAAATGGGCGGCTTGTTCTGTGAGCGAATCTTTGGTCCAGTCAAAGACTGGGAGTGTCATTGTGGTAAATACAAGCGCATCAGATATAAAGGAATCATCTGTGACAGATGTGGCGTGGAAGTTACCGAGAAGAAAGTTCGACGTGAGCGAATGGGGCATATCGAATTGGTAGTCCCAGTGGCTCATATCTGGTACTTCAAATCATTGCCTAATAAAATTGGTTACCTACTTGGATTACCTACCAAGAAATTGGATCAGATCGTTTATTACGAGCGATATGCGGTAGTACAGCCGGGAATCAAAGCAGAAGAAGGAATTCAATACCTGGATTTCTTGACGGAAGATGAATACTTGGACATCATGGACAAGCTTCCTAAGGAAAACCACATGCTAGATGACGATGACCCGAATAAGTTTATCGCCAAGATGGGAGCGGAAGCATTAGAAATGCTTTTGGCCCGTTTGGATTTGGATGATCTTTCTTATTCTCTCCGTCATCAGGCAGCTACAGATACTTCTCAGCAGAGAAAAGCTGAAGCATTGAAGCGTCTGAAAGTGGTCGAGGCATTCCGAGATGCGAGAACCCGTATCGAAAACCGTCCTGAATGGATGATCGTGCGCATGGTTCCCGTGATTCCGCCGGAATTGAGACCATTGGTGCCTTTGGATGGTGGTCGTTTTGCGACTTCTGATTTGAATGATCTCTACAGAAGAGTGATTATCAGAAACAACCGATTGAAGCGTCTGATTGATATCAAAGCTCCTGAGGTGATTTTGAGAAATGAAAAGCGGATGCTGCAGGAAGCTGTAGATTCACTTTTTGATAATTCTAGAAAAGTAAATGCGGTAAGATCCGATGGTAACCGAGCCCTAAAGTCACTTTCAGACATGTTGAAAGGAAAGCAAGGCCGATTCCGTCAAAACTTATTAGGTAAGCGTGTGGATTATTCCGGTCGATCTGTGATCGTCGTAGGTCCTGAGCTGAAACTACACGAGTGTGGTCTCCCCAAAAATATGGCGGCTGAGCTATTCAAACCTTTTATCATCAGAAAACTGATTGAAAGAGGCATTGTGAAGACAGTAAAATCTGCCAAGAAGATTGTGGACCGTAAAGATCCCGTAGTTTGGGATATTTTGGAGAATGTATTGAAAGGACATCCTGTCCTTCTCAACCGCGCTCCTACGCTTCACAGATTGGGTATTCAGGCTTTCCAGCCAAAACTGATAGAAGGAAAAGCGATTCAACTCCATCCATTGGTTTGTACAGCATTTAATGCTGACTTTGACGGTGACCAGATGGCTGTTCACGTTCCTCTGGGACATGAAGCTATCTTGGAAGCTTCTACATTGATGCTTTCCTCTCACAATATTCTAAACCCAGCCAACGGAGCACCGATTACCGTGCCTTCTCAGGATATGGTTTTGGGATTATACTATGTGACCAAGGGTAAGAAGGCAACTGAAGAAGAGCCTGTGCCAGGAGAAGGAATGACTTTCTATTCTCAGGAAGAAGTAATTATTGCTTTGAATGAAGGAAAGATTTCCAAGCATGCTAATATCAAATGTAAAGTACGGGTCCGTGTAGCAGAAGACCAATTTGAAGATAAGATTGTAGAGACTGTCGCCGGTCGTTTGATCTTTAATCAGTTTGTTCCTGAGCAAGTAGGTTACGTAAATGAACTTTTGACCAAGAAAAAGCTTCAGCAAATTATTGCAGAGGTGGTAAAAGTTTGTGGTATTGCACGTACTGCTCAGTTCTTGGATGATATCAAGCATCTTGGATTCCAGATGGCATATCAAGGTGGTCTTTCAATGGGATTAAATGATGTGATCATTCCAGATCAAAAAGATCCTTTGGTAGCAAAAGCTAAGGAAGAAGTCGATGTTGTTTGGAACAACTACCTCATGGGTCTGATCACAGACAATGAGCGATACAATCAGGTAATTGATATTTGGACTCGTACTAATTCTCATCTGACGAATATTCTGATGAAGCAGATGGAAGAGGATAAGCAAGGGTTCAATGCAATTTATATGATGATGCACTCTGGAGCGAGAGGTTCGAGAGAGCAGATTCGACAGTTGGGTGGTATGAGAGGTCTGATGGCTAAGCCGCAGAAAAATCTTCAAGGTTCTGTGGGTGAGATCATCGAAAACCCAATTCTATCTAACTTTAAAGAGGGGCTTGACGTATTGGAGTACTTTATCTCCACTCACGGTGCACGAAAAGGTCTTGCGGATACAGCATTGAAAACAGCAGATGCGGGTTACTTGACTCGTAGATTGGTGGATGTGGCGCAAGATATGATTGTGACTGAGGAGGATTGTGGTACTTTGAGAGGACTAATCGTACAGCCATTAAAAGACAATGACGAAATCGTAGAGCCGCTTTCTGAGCGTATTTTGGGCAGAGTATCTGTGCATGATGTTTACGATCCATTGACGGATGAGTTGATTGTCCCTGCCGGTGTAGAAATCGGTGACGAAATTGCAAAAATGGTAGATGAGTCAGCAATTGAGGAAGTTGAAATCAGATCCGTATTGACTTGTGAAACCAGAAGAGGAGTTTGTAGCAAGTGTTATGGACGAAACCTAGCTACCGGTCGTATGGTCCAGGCGGGTGAGTCTGTAGGTGTCATTGCTGCACAGTCCATTGGTGAACCAGGAACTCAGTTGACTCTTAGAACTTTCCACGTAGGTGGTACAGCTTCTAACATGGCTGTAGAGGCTAGCATCAATGCCAAGTTTGACGGTGTAGTAGAATTTGATGAAGAATTAAGACTCATCGAAACTACCAATAAAGACGGAGAGCCAGTTACCGTAGTGATGGGTAGATCTGGTGAAATCAAAATCAATGATGCGAAGTCTGGAAAGACGTTGGTTTCTAACCACGTACCTTACGGAGCGTTATTGAATGTAAAAGATGGACAAAAAATCTCCAAAGGAGATTCCCTATGTACTTGGGATCCGTACAATGCTGTGATTCTATCCGAGTTTGACGGTAAGGTAGATTTCGAATCTATTGTTGAAGGTATTACTTATAAAGAAGTAGCGGATGATCAGACTGGTTTCCGTGAAAAAGTAATCATCGATACTAAGGATAGAACTAAAAACCCTGCAATTATTGTAAACTACGGTGAAGACTCGAAGTCTTACAATATTCCGGTAGGTGCTCACCTTGCTGTTGATTTGGGCGATAAAGTCAAATCAGGTCAGGTGTTGGTAAAGATCCCAAGATCTGTGGGTAAAACTCGAGATATCACCGGTGGTCTTCCAAGAGTAACTGAATTATTTGAAGCGAGAAATCCTTCCAACCCTGCAGTAGTCTCTGAGATTGACGGCGTAGTAACCTACGGAGGTATCAAGCGAGGAAATCGTGAAATTATCATCGAGTCTAAAGACGGTGTGATCAAGAAATACATGGTATCGCTTTCCAAGCATATCCTGGTACAGGAAAATGACTTTATCCGTGCGGGTGAGCCGCTTTCAGATGGAGCCATTACTCCAAATGACATTCTGTCTATCAAAGGACCGACTGCTGTTCAGGAATACTTGGTCAATGAAATCCAAGAAGTATACCGACTTCAAGGGGTGAAAATCAACGATAAGCATATTGAGGTAATTGTATCTCAAATGATGCAGAAAGTAGAAATCCTTGACGCAGGTGATACTGGATTCCTTCAAAATCAAGTAGTAGACAAGTGGGCTTTCCGTGAGGAGAATGATAATATTCTGGATAAGAAAGTGGTGATGGACGCTGGTGATTCTTCTACCTTAAAACCAGGGATGATTATATCTTCCCGAAGACTAAGAGATGAAAACTCCAGCTTGAAGCGTAAAGACCTGAAGCTTGTACAAGTTCGTGATGCGGAGACAGCCGTTTCCAAGCCTACTTTGCAAGGTATTACTGCAGCATCTTTGGGTACCGAAAGCTTTATCTCAGCTGCTTCCTTCCAGGAAACCACAAAGGTACTTTCTGAGGCGGCTATCAGAGGTAAGCGTGATGAACTCAAAGGCTTGAAGGAAAATGTGATCGTAGGTCACTTGATCCCTGCTGGAACGGGTCAGCGTCGAATCCAAAATGTAATTGTAGGATCTCAGGAAGAATACGAGAAGCTTTCCGAAAATATGGAGAAGTCTTCCAAGAAATCGAGTGAAGCGATTTTATAATCAATCCTAAATTCTAATAAAAGGCCTGTAGCAGTACAGGCCTTTTTTAATCCAATCAAACCATGAATGATGATAAAAACCAAAACCGTCCTGATCAACAAATTAATGTGGAGCTTTCCGAAGAGGTAGCAGAAGGGGTATATTCTAATTTGGCCATGATCGCTCACTCCAATTCCGAATTTGTGATCGACTTTATCCGATTGATGCCGGGAGTGCCCAAGGCAAAAGTGAAGTCTAGGATCATTGTGACCCCGGATCATGCCAAGCGCTTGCTTGCTGCCCTGAAAGATAATATTGAAAAATACGAGGCAGCTTTTGGTAAAATAAGCCAAAATGGAGGAGCTCCACAGTTTCCGATTTCATTCGGAACTCCAGGAGAAGCTTAAGAAAAATATAACTGCTTAATTTTGTTTGTCTTATTACTTTCAATACCTTTGCAGTCCAAAATTTAACAGTTTACAGGAAAACTAAATTTTATCAGTTAATGCCTACTATTCAACAGTTAGTAAGAAAAGGTAGAACAACACTGGAAACCAAATCTAAATCAAGGGCTTTGGACGCTTGTCCACAGCGTAGAGGGGTTTGTACCAGGGTGTACACTACTACCCCAAAGAAGCCAAACTCAGCGATGAGAAAAGTGGCCAGGGTAAGATTGACAAATGGAAAAGAAGTGAATGCTTACATTCCAGGTGAAGGTCATAATTTGCAGGAACACTCTATCGTATTGATCAGAGGGGGCCGTGTGAAGGATCTACCAGGTGTAAGATATCACATCATCCGAGGTGCATTGGATACTGCCGGGGTAAAAGACCGTAAGCAAGGTCGCTCCAAGTACGGTGCTAAAAGACCTAAGGCTGGTGCAGCCAAAAAGAAGTAATTATTAATCGTTAAAAAGAAATGAGAAAAGCGAAACCAAAGAAGAGATATATTCTTCCTGACCCTAAGTTCAATGATACCTTGGTGACCAAGTTTGTGAACTGTTTGATGGTAGATGGGAAGAAGAGTATTGCTTACAAGATTTTCTACGATGCTGTAGAAAAGGTAGAATCCAAAGTAGGTGAGAATGGTCTTGAAGTTTGGAAAAAAGCGCTTAACAATATTGCTCCATCCGTAGAGGTGAAGAGTCGTAGAGTTGGTGGTGCTACATTCCAAGTTCCAATGGAAGTCAGACCTGAAAGAAAGATGGCCCTTGGAATCAAGTGGATGATCAACTACGCTCGTAAAAGAGGTGAGAAAACCATGATGGATCGTCTAGCTGGCGAAATCATTGCAGGTGCCAAAGGAGAAGGTGCTGCTGTGAAAAAGAAAGATGATACCCACAGAATGGCTGAAGCAAATAAAGCATTCTCACACTTTAGATTTTAATTAGGATGGCAAAAAGAGATTTAAAATATACCAGAAATATCGGTATCGCCGCTCACATTGATGCTGGTAAGACTACAACAACAGAGCGGATTCTTTTTTACTCTGGTGTCTCTCACAAAATTGGTGAGGTACACGATGGTGCTGCTACCATGGACTGGATGGCTCAAGAGCAGGAGAGAGGTATCACTATTACCTCTGCTGCTACGACGGTATTCTGGAACTACAGAGATCAAAAATATCAAATCAACATCATCGATACTCCGGGACACGTTGATTTTACCGTAGAGGTAAACCGTTCCCTTCGAGTGTTGGATGGATTGGTTTTCCTGTTCAGTGCTGTGGACGGTGTTGAGCCACAGTCTGAGACCAACTGGCGATTAGCTGATAACTATAAAGTAGCCCGTATCGGGTTTGTGAACAAAATGGACCGTGCTGGAGCAAACTTCCTTGAGGTTTGTAAGCAGGTAAAAGAAATGTTGGGCAGCTATGCTGTTCCATTGCAACTTCCGATTGGTGCTGAAGACAGATTCAGAGGTGTTGTTGATCTAATCAATAACAGAGCCATCGTCTGGAATGAAGAGGATATGGGGATGACTTTTGAAGAGGTTCCGATTCCTGAAGATATGGTGGAAGAAGTTGCTGAATATAGAGAGCATCTATTAGAAGCTGTAGCTGATTATGATGAGTCTTTGATGGAGAAGTTTTTTGATGATCCAGATTCAATCACTGAGGCTGAAATTTTGACCGCTTTAAGAGCAGCTACTATTGACATGAAGATCGTTCCTATGGTTTGCGGTTCTTCATTCAAGAATAAAGGAGTTCAGACTATGCTTGATTTGGTGATGGAATTACTTCCTTCTCCTATGGACAAGGATGACATCATCGCTCATGATTTGGACGACGAAGAAAAAGATGTAAGAATTGCTCCAAACGAAGACGAACCATTTGCAGGTTTGGCTTTCAAAATTGCTACTGATCCGTTTGTAGGTCGTCTATGTTTTGTTAGAGCTTACTCAGGCAAGCTTGATTCTGGCTCCTACGTTTTCAATAGCCGTTCTGGTAATAAAGAGCGTATCTCTCGTGTATTCCAAATGCACGCCAATAAGCAAAATCAGATTGACTCGCTTAGAGCAGGAGATATTGGAGCAGTAGTTGGATTTAAAGATATCAAAACAGGAGATACTCTATGCGACGAAAAGCGTAAAGTTGTCCTTGAATCAATGATATTCCCTGAGCCTGTTATCGGTTATGCTATCGAGCCAAAAACTCAAGCAGACGTAGACAAGCTTGGTATGGCTATCGCTAAATTAGTAGAAGAAGATCCTACATTACAAGTAAACACTGATCACGAAACTGGTCAGACTATCTTGAGAGGTATGGGTGAACTTCACTTGGATATCATCATTGACAGATTGAAGCGTGAATTTAAGGTTGAAATCAACCAAGGAGCTCCTCAGGTAGCTTACAAAGAAGCGCTATTCGGATCTGTTGAGCACAAAGAAGTTTATAAGAAGCAAACTGGTGGTAAAGGTAAATTTGCCGATATCGTCTTCGAATTGGGTCCTAAGGAAGCTGATGCTGAGACCGGTGAGATCAAGCCAGGTTTGGACTTTGTAAATGGTATTGTAGGTGGTGTGATTCCTAAGGAATTTATCCCTTCTATTCAGAAAGGTTTTGCTGAGGCTATGAAAAATGGTCCTTTGGCAGGATACCCTATCGAATCCATGAAGGTGCGTTTGTTTCACGGATCTTTCCACGATGTCGATTCCGATGCGCTTTCATTTGAATTAGCTGCAAGAATTGGCTTCAAGGAAGCTGCTAAGAAGTGTAAGCCTCAGCTTCTAGAGCCTATTATGTCTGTGGATGTGGTTTCTCCTGATGAGTATACCGGTCCTATCACAGGTGATTTGAACAGAAGAAGAGGATTGATGAAAGGTATGGATACCAAAGGTACTTCCTCCGTAATCAAAGCGGCTGTCCCATTGTCAGAACTGTTTGGCTATATCACTGACTTGAGAACCATCTCATCAGGTAGAGCGACTGCTTCTTTGACATTCTCTCACTATGAGCCTGTACCAAACAACATAGCAGAAGCTGTAATTGCCAACGTAAAAGGTCAGAAAGACTAATCAATATTTGCGATGAATCAGAAAATTAGAATAAAATTAAAATCATACGATCACAGCCTGGTGGACAAGTCATCAGAGAAGATCGTGAAAGCTGTAAAGGCTACTGGTGCCGTTGTTGTTGGTCCCATCCCTTTGCCTACTAAAAAGGAAAAGTTTACTGTGTTGAAATCCCCGCACGTAAACAAGAAGGCGAGAGATCAATATCAGCTGTGTACTTATAAGCGATTGGTTGATATCTATTCCAACTCTTCTAAGACAGTGGATGCTTTGATGAAAATCGAGTTACCAAGTGGAGTAGATGTAGAGATTAAGGTCTGACAGGACCCGAAATCAGCAGATTTAAAAGACCTGTATTCCTATACAGGTCTTTTGTTTTTGTCAAGTAAATGAGTTTTGACTGTCCCGAATAGGGGCTTGATCTCTGTATTTGGAAATCATTTATTTTCTAAATGTTTGAAAATATAGGAGTTGGGGTTTGTTGCAGAATTTTATTTCAGTAACTTTGCAGTCCTTAAAAAGGGCCCAAGCACATAATTGCTTGTGGATTATCAAATTATCTTATAAAAGATGTCTGGTATTATTGGAAAAAAAGTAGGTATGACTAGCATTTTTAGTGCCGATGGACGTAATGTCGCATGCACGCTAATAGAAGCTGGTCCTTGCGTAGTGACGCAAGTAAAAAACGTTGAAACAGACGGGTACAACGCAGTGCAGTTGGGATTCGGTGAGCGTAAGGAGAAAAACACTCCTAAGCCATTGATCGGCCACTTTAAAAAGGCCGGGACTACTCCCAAGCATAAAGTTGTTGAGTTCCGTGATTTCCGGGTCGAGTTTGAAGGCCAGGTAGATCTCGGAGCTACTGTGAAGGCTGGTGAGGTATTTATCGAAGGTGACTTCGTAGATGCTATCGGTACTTCTAAAGGTAAAGGCTTCCAGGGTGTAGTGAAGCGTCATGGTTTTGGTGGTGTGGGTGGACAAACTCACGGTCAGCATAACAGACAGAGACACCCGGGTTCCATTGGTGCTTGTTCTTGGCCATCCCGAGTATTCAAGGGTATGAGAATGGCTGGAAGAACCGGTGGTGACAGAGTGAAAGTATTGAACCTCAGAGTATTGAAAATATATGCTGAGCAAAATCTCCTTCTGGTGTCCGGTTCAGTACCAGGTCCAAAAAATTCTTATGTTATTCTAGAGAAGTAAGCCATGGAATTAGCAGTAATTAATCAAAAAGGAGAAGACACCGGAAGAAAAGTGCAATTGTCAGAGGAGATCTTTGCGATCGAACCTAATGACAATGCGATCTATCTGGATGTAAAACAGTACTTGGCTAATCAGAGACAAGGTACTCATAAGTCTAAGGAAAGAAATGAAATAGCTGGGTCTACTAAGAAGATCAAAAAGCAAAAAGGTACCGGTGGTGCCCGTGCTGGATCTATTAAGTCTCCGCTATTCAGAGGTGGAGGTAGAGTTTTTGGCCCTAAGCCAAGAGACTATTCCTTCAAATTGAATAAAAAAGTAAAACAACTAGCCAGAAAATCTGCACTTTCTTACAAAGTGAAAGATAGCAGCTTGTCTATTTTGGAAAATATCTCTTTTGATTCTCCAAAGACTAAGAACTATCTGGCTTTGCTTAATGGATTGGCGCTATCCGATAAGAAGACGCTTTTGGTTCTCCCTGAAGATAACAAGAACGTTTACCTATCCAGCAGAAACCTTCCTAAAGCGAAAGTTGTAACTGTGAATGATGTAAATACTTACCAATTGCTTAATGCAGACCATCTGGTTTTGTGTGAAGAGTCAGTAAGTATATTGGAAACCATTTTATCGAAATAAGACAATGGATATTCTAAAGCAGCCTTTGATTACAGAGAAGATTTCTGCCATGAACGAAAAAGGCGTTTATGGATTCATTGTGGAGAAAACCGCAAAGAAACCAGAAATCAAGAATGCTGTAGAGAAAACATACGGTGTGAAAGTGGTCTCTATAAGAACCATGAGATATGCTGGGAAGCATAAAACAAGATACACCAAGACAAGAATCGTATCAGGCTACACTAATGCTTTCAAGAAGGCAATTGTACAGGTAGCTGATGGAGAGGTAATCGATTTTTACGGAGAAATTTAATTGAATCAATATCATGGCAATTAAAAAATTGAAGCCTGTAACTCCAGGGACAAGATTTAGAGTGGCTCCGGCTTTTGACGAGATTACTAAGTCAACGCCCGAAAAGTCACTTCTTGCTCCTATCAAGAAGTCAGGTGGTAGAAATAATGATGGCAAAATGACTGCTCGCTACATTGGCGGTGGTCATAAGCGAAGGCTCAGAATTGTAGACTTCAAAAGAAATAAATTTGGTGTACCGGCAACCGTAAAGGCTATCGAATACGATCCAAATCGAACCGCTCGTCTTGCATTACTTTATTATGCAGATGGTGCTAAGGCCTATATTATCGCCCCGGAAGGTTTGCAAGTTGGACAAACAGTGATTTCCGGTGAGCAAGTAGCCCCAGAAGTGGGTAATGCTATGCAATTGAAAAGTATCCCTATGGGTACGATTATTCACTGCGTGGAGCTTAAGCCAGGAAAAGGTGCTGCGATGGTAAGAAGTGCAGGCGGATACGCACAGATTGTAGCTCGTGAGGGCAAATATGTGACGATCAAGCTTCCTTCTGGAGAGATGAGAATGGTATTAGGAGTTTGTATGGCTACTGTTGGGACTGTTTCCAATGGTGATCACATGAACGTTGTATTGGGTAAAGCCGGCCGTAAGCGTTGGTTAGGAGTGAGACCTCGAGTACGAGGTGTAGCTATGAACCCAGTCGATCACCCAATGGGTGGTGGTGAAGGTCGTTCTTCCGGTGGACATCCAAGATCCCGTAATGGGCTATTGGCCAAAGGTAAGAAGACTCGCTCTCCTAAAAAGTATTCAAACAAGTTCATCGTTAGCAAAAGATCTAAATAATTATGGCACGTTCATTAAAAAAAGGTCCTTATATCGAGCATCATCTTCTGAAGAAGGTGGATGTGATGAACGAGTCCGGCAAGAAATCTGTGATCAAGACTTGGTCAAGAAGATCCATGATTTCTCCAGATTTCGTAGGACATACCTTCGCTGTGCATAACGGAAATAAGTTCATACCGGTATTTGTAACAGATAACATGGTAGGTCACAAGCTAGGTGAATTCGCTCCTACCAGAAATTTCAGAGGCCACATTGCCAAAAAAGATAAAGGAAAGAGATAATCATGGAAGCAGTAGCAAGATTAAATAATGTTCCTACCTCTCCTCGCAAAATGCGACTTGTCGCTGACCTTGTCAGAGGCAAAAGAGTGGGTTTGGCGCTTAGCATATTGAAGTTTACTCCTAATCACGGAGCTATCCGTTTGGAAAAACTTTTACTTTCTGCAGTAGCCAATTGGCAGGCAAAGAATCCTGATGCTAAGCTTGAAGAAGCAGATTTATACATCAAAACCGTTACGGTAGACGAAGGTAGATCACTCAAGAGATTGAGACCCGCTCCTCAAGGTCGTGGCCACAGAATCCGCAAAAGATCAAATCATGTAACTCTAATAGTCGATTCATTCGATGATGTAGACGTTACCGCTGAGGTAGTAGAAACAAACGAAAAGGCAAATTAAGAACAGACTATGGGACAAAAGATTAACCCAATAGGATTTAGACTTGGTGTAGTCAAAGGCTGGGATTCCAACTGGTATGGTGGAAAAGACTTTGCTGATAAACTATACGAAGATCAACAAATCCGTAAGTACGTCCTTGCCAGAATTCCAAAGGGTGGGATTTCTAAGGTAATCATTGAGCGTACGCTCAAGCGTATTACACTTACGATTCATACCGCCCGACCAGGAGTAGTTATTGGTAAAGGTGGAGCCGAAGTAGACAAGCTGAAGGAAGAGCTTAAAAAGATTACCAACAAAGACATTCAGATCAACATCTTTGAAATCAAAAGACCTGAATTGGATGCTAAATTAGTTGGAGAATCAATCGCTCAGCAGCTTCAAGCCAGAATTTCTTTCAGAAGAGCAATGAAGCAAGCGATTGCTGCATCCATGAGAGTGGGAGCTGAAGGAATCAAAATCAAACTTTCTGGTCGTCTGGGTGGAGCTGAAATGGCTCGATCCGAAATGTACAAGGAGGGAAGAATTCCTCTACATACTTTGAGAGCTGACATTGATTACGCATTATCAGAGGCATTGACTGTCTATGGAATCATCGGAATCAAAGTGTGGATTTTCAAAGGTGAAGTGTACGGTAAAAGGGATTTGTCTCCTAACCAAGGTGCTGCCAATGAGCCTAAAGGCCCAAGAAATGCAGGTCCTAAAGGAGATAGAGGTCCGAGACGCAGAAAAAGAAATAACTAATTTTCACCGATAAGTGAGAACTCATGTTACAGCCAAAAAGAACTAAATATAGGAAAATGCAAAAGGGCCGTGTCAAAGGCATTGCGCAAAGAGGGCATACGCTTTCTTTCGGCAACTTTGGCATCAAGTCCCTGGAAGCAGGATGGATTACCTCCCGTCAAATAGAAGCAGCTCGTATCGCGATGACAAGAGCGATGAAGAGAGAAGGACAAGTTTGGATTAGAATTTTTCCGGACAAGCCCATCACTAAGAAGCCTGCTGAAGTACGTATGGGTAAGGGTAAAGGTGCTCCCGAATATTGGGTAGCAGTGATCAAGCCAGGTACCATCCTCTTCGAAGCTACAGGTGTATCTATGGAAACTGCCAAAGAGGCGCTAAGACTTGCACAGCAGAAACTTCCAGTAAGTACCAAGTTTGTTGTTCGTAGAGACTACGCAGAATAATCAGGAGCTATGAAATATACAGAGATCCATTCACTTTCCGTAAGTGAAATTGCTGAGAGAATCAGCACTGAGAAAGCGAATCTGAGCAAGTTACAATTTGCTCACTCAATTTCTCCTATCGAGAATCCAAACAGAATCCGCGAGACCAAGCGTCTGATCGCAAGATTAAAGACTGCATTGGCTGCCAAATAATAGCTAACAGAAAACAAAATGGCTACGATCGAAAGAAATCTTCGAAAAGAAAGAGTTGGTAAAGTCGTGAGTAACAAAATGGATAAATCCATTACTGTCGCTGTAGAACGTAAAGTAAAGCACGGCATGTATGGTAAGTTTGTTACGAAGACTACCAAATTTATGGCTCATGACGAGAAAAACGAGTGTAACCCAGGTGACACCGTTAAGATCAGCGAGACTCGTCCGCTGAGTAAGAACAAGCGTTGGAGATTAGTTGAAATTATTGAAAGGGCTAAGTAATCATGATACAGCAAGAATCCAGACTAAGTGTGGCGGACAACTCCGGTGCCAAAGAGGTATTGGTCATCCGCGTATTGGGAGGAACCAAAAAGCGATATGCTTCTATCGGTGATAAAGTAGTCGTGACTGTAAAGTCAGCCCTATCTTCCAGCAACATGAAAAAAGGTACCGTTTCTAGAGCGGTAATCGTCCGAACTAGAAAAGAGATAAGACGTAAAGACGGGTCTTATATTCGATTTGAGGACAACGCTGCTGTTTTGTTAAACAACAACGATGAGCCTAGAGGCACTCGTATCTTCGGCCCTGTGGCTAGAGAGTTGAGAGAGAAGCAGTTTATGAAAATCGTTTCTTTGGCCCCTGAAGTATTGTAATCATGGAAAGAAAATTCAACAAGCAGCCAAAGCTGCATATCAAAACCGGAGACACTGTAAAGGTGATCGCTGGTGATGACAAAGGTAAAACAGGGACAGTTCTTTCTGTTGAGACCGCCAAGAGAAGAGCTTTTGTAGAAGGTATAAATATCGTTACAAAGCACGTGAAGCCTACTGCTTCTAAGCCTCAAGGCGGAATCGAAAAAATGGAAGCACCGGTTCACATCAGTAATTTGATGCTGGTAGATCCTAAAACTGGCGAAGCTACTAGAACTGGTCGTAAGACTGGCGAAAACGGTAAACTAGTGAGATATTCTAAAAAAACCGGGGAGGTGATCAATGGCTAATCCTAGAATGAAATCAAAGTACTTGAGCGATATCGTTCCTGCTTTGAAAGAGAAATTTCAGTATTCATCTGTGATGCAGGTGCCTAAACTGACAAAAATTGTGCTTAATAAAGGTATTGGAGCAGCAGTAGCCGACAAGAAGTTGGTCGATCAGGGAGTTGAAGAACTTTCTTTGATCACAGGCCAAAGAGCTGTAGCTACTATTGCAAAAACTTCCGTCTCTAACTTCAAACTCAGAGAAGGAATGCCGATCGGTGCCAAAGTGACACTACGAGGTGAGAAGATGTACGAATTCTTGGACCGTTTGATGACTGTAGCACTTCCTCGTGTTCGTGACTTCAAAGGAATTTCCGATAAAGGATTCGACGGAAGAGGTAACTATACCTTAGGTGTGACTGAGCAAATTATTTTCCCTGAAATCTCTATCGAAAAGGTAAATAGAATCTCTGGTATGGATATCACCTTTGTGACTTCTGCCAATACAGATGAAGAAAGCTTGGCTTTATTGAAAGCTTTCGGTATGCCTTTCGTTAAAAACACAAATCAAGAATAATTATGGCAAGAGAGTCCATCAAAGCTCGTGAGAGAAAGAGAGAGCGTCTGGTAGCCAAGTATGCTAAAAAAAGAGCCGAGCTAAAAGCTGCAGGTGATTATGAAGCACTTGACAAATTGCCTAAAAACGCTTCACCTGTAAGACTTCATAATAGATGTAAGCTTACTGGTAGACCAAAAGGCTACATGAGAAAGTTTGGTATCAACAGGGTGACCTTCCGAGAAATGGCCGCAGCAGGCAAGATCCCGGGAGTGACTAAGTCCAGCTGGTAAAATAACGACAGTAGTTTTTATTTAAAAAATCAATTCGTAACTTTGCACGCCCAAATTAGGGTGGAGCTAGACAATTTATACCATGACTGATCCAATAGCTGATTATTTGACTCGATTGAGAAATGCCATCAAGGCCTCTCATCGAATCGTAGAAATACCTGCTTCTAACATCAAGAAGGAGATCACTAAAGTATTGCACGATAAAGGATATATCCAGAACTATAAGTTTGAGGATAATGGACCTCAGGGTTCTATCAAAATCGCTTTGAAGTATAATCCTACTACAAAGCAAAATGCAATCGTGAGCCTTAAGCGTGTGAGTACACCAGGTTTAAGAAAGTATGTAAAGCACGAAGCACTTCCTCGCGTCATCAACGGCCTTGGTATTGCCATCGTTTCTACATCCAAAGGAGTAATGACTGACAAAGAAGCACGTACCGAAGGTATCGGTGGTGAGGTGCTTTGCTATGTATATTAATTTACTATCATGTCAAGAATAGGTAAAAAACCAATAAATCTACCCAGCGGTGTTACTGTAGACGTTTCCTCTCCAGGAGAGGTAACCGTTAAAGGTCCAAAGGGTACACTGGTACAGGAGGTAAATCCTGATATCCAAGTCAAAGTGGAAGGGAACGAAATAGTCGTTGCTCGTCCAACTGACTCCAAAAGGCACAAATCTTTACATGGTCTTTATAGATCATTGATCAACAATATGGTGATTGGTGTATCTGAGGGATACAAGAAAGAATTGGAACTAGTAGGGGTGGGTTATAAAGCTACTAACCAAGGTCAGGTTCTTGAATTGAACTTAGGTTATTCACACAATATCTTCTTTGCATTGCCTGCAGATGTTGCTGTGAAAACTGAGACTCCAAAAGGTAAGAATCCACTTATTACACTAGAAGCTATCGATAAAGAACTTATCGGTCAAGTAGCAGCAAAAATAAAATCACTTCGTAAAATCGAGCCTTACAAAGGTAAAGGTGTACGTTTTGTTGGTGAACAAATTAGACGTAAGGCTGGTAAAACTGCCGGTAAAAAATAATAGGTTATGGCATTTAATAAGAATTCCAGAAGACTTAGAATCAAGCAGGGTATCCGTAGAAAAATCTCCGGTACTGATTCCAGACCTCGTTTATCTGTATTCAAAAGTAATACAGGTATATATGCGCAACTTGTCGATGACCTTCAGGGTCGTACTTTGGCGCAAGCTTCTTCAAAAGAACTTGGCGCTAAGGAAAACATCAATGTATCTGTCTCTGTAGAGGTAGGTAAAAAGCTAGCCGAAAGAGCTGTCGCCAATGGTGTGAGCGAAGTAGTATTTGACAGAAATGGCTACTTGTATCATGGTAATGTGAAAGCTTTGGCCGATGGTGCCAGAGAAGGAGGCCTTAAATTTTAATCCATTATGTCTCAACAAAGAAAAAAGCCTATCAGGGCTACAGATACAGAATTAAAAGAAAAAGTAGTAGCGATCAACCGAGTAGCTAAAGTAGTAAAAGGTGGTAGAAGATTCTCTTTTTCTTCAATCGTGGTAGTAGGTGATGGTAATGGTGTTGTAGGTTATGGATTGGGTAAAGCCAACGAAGTAACAGACGCAATCACTAAAGGCATCGAAGACGCAAAGAAAAACTTGGTAAAGGTGCCAGTACTCAAAGGAACTATTCCTCATGAGCAACTTGGTAAATTTGGAGGTGGCTTTGTTCTGATCAAGCCTGCTGCTCCAGGTACTGGTGTAATCGCCGGTGGTGCGATGCGTGCCGTACTCGAATCAGCTGGTGTGACTGACGTATTAGCTAAATCAAAAGGTTCTTCCAATCCACACAACGTGGTGAAAGCTACCATTGATGCGTTGATGCAACTTAGAGACGCGATTTCTGTTTCACAGCAGAGAGGTGTCAAATTGTCTAAAGTTTTTAACGGATAATCATCATGGCTAAGATTAAAATCACGCAAGTAAAATCCGTAATTGATCGTCCAAAAGATCAAAAAGCAACAATCACTGCTTTAGGTCTAGGTAAGATCAATAAATCTGTAGAAGTAGAAAATACTCCACAGATTGCCGGTATGGTAAATAAAGTTAATCACCTTGTAAAAGTGGAGGAAGCTTAATTATGAAATTACATACATTAAAACCAGCTGATGGATCTACCAAAAACCGAAAAAGAATCGGTAGAGGTCAAGGATCCGGTAGAGGTGGGACTTCTACAAGAGGTCACAAAGGAGCCAAGTCAAGATCTGGATACAAAACGAAATTAGGTTTCGAAGGTGGTCAGATGCCACTTCAGCGTAGAGTACCAAAATTTGGCTTCAAAAGCTTTAACAGAGTTGAGTTCAAACCAGTAAATTTGGATACCTTGCAGGCCCTTGCGTCTCAATATAACTTGGAGTCGATCGATTTGGATACTTTGGTTGCTCATGGAGTAGCCTCCAAGAACGATAAGGTAAAAGTTTTGGGCAATGGCGAATTGAGTTCAAAAGTTGCAGTCTCTGCACATGGATTCTCTGCAAGCGCGATTGCTGCGATTGAAAAAGCGGGTGGTTCCGTAAACAAGATTTAATTAAATGAAAAAGTTTATTTCGACAGTTAAGAACATCTTCTCGATCGAAGACCTTAGAATTAGAATCCTGAATACCATTGGATTTCTAATTGTTTTCAGATTGGGTTCCTTTATTGTTCTCCCTGGTGTGGATCCTTCAAAACTTGGGGGGCCTCAAGAGGGTATCTTCGGCTTGATTGACACCTTCCTTGGAGGTGCATTTAGTAATGCATCTATCTTTGGCCTAGGTATCATGCCTTACATTTCTGCATCGATTGTGTTGCAGCTATTGACTGTCGGAGTACCCTACTTTCAAAAAATGCAAAAGGAGGGTGAATCTGGTCGAAAAAGAATCAATCAGATCACCCGTGTCCTTACTATCTTAATTACTATAGCACAGGGTATAGGTTATGTATCGGCTACCATCCTTCCTACTGGAGCGGTGATGGTTAGTACTACGCTATTCATGTTTAGCTCTCTTGTTTTGCTTTCTGCCGGTACCATGTTTTGTATGTGGTTGGGTGAGAAAATCACAGAAAAGGGAATCGGTAATGGTATCTCCATGTTGATCATGATCGGTATTATTTCCAGATTTCCTGGGGCTATCATTGCTGAAGTATTAGAGAAAAATACCTCCGGTATGTTGTTGCTTCTTATCGAAGCGGCTGTTTTATTCTTTGTAGTACTTTGTGTGATAGCATTGACTGAGGCTACTCGTAGAATTCCGGTTCAATATGCCAAGCAAGTTGTGGGTGGTAAAGTATATGGAGGACAGCGTCAGTACATTCCTATCAAGGTGAATGCTTCTGGGGTTATGCCTATTATCTTTGCTCAGTCACTCATGTTTGTGCCGGCCTTAATTGCTCAGATTTGGGCTAGCGAAAGTGATATTGCCAATTATATCGGGACAACATTTTCTGATTTCACTTCTTGGCAGTACAATCTCTTATTCGCAGTCTTAATTATCATTTTCACATTCTTCTATACAGCTATCACGGTTAACCCTGAGCAGATTGCTGAAGATATGAAACGCAATGGGGGTTTTGTTCCAGGTATCAAGCCAGGTGCACCTACCTCCGAGTTTATCGATGGTATCATCTCCAAGATTACCTTACCAGGTTCTATTCTATTGGCTCTTGTTGCGATTCTTCCTGCACTTGCCATTGTATCTGGAGTAGGAGCTGAGTTTGCTCAGTTTTATGGAGGTACATCTCTTTTGATTATGGTGGGTGTGATTATGGACACTCTTCGTCAGATTGAGAGTTATCTATTGATGAGACATTACGAGGGAATGATGAAGAGTGGTAATATGAAGAATAGCGCTTCTAATTACCAGGTAGCTTAATATGATTCATTTCAAGACTTCAGAAGAAGTTCAAAAGATTAAAGAAAGTGCAGACATCTTGGCTAAGGCTCATGGAGAAGTAGCCAAGCATGTTAAAGTAGGGGTAAAGACCTCTTACTTAGATAAAATAGCTGAAGAGTTTATCAGAGATCACCAAGGAGTTCCTTCCTTTAAGGGCTATAATGGTTTTCCTGCTTCACTCTGTATATCTGTGAATGAGGTAGTGGTTCACGGATTTCCCAGCGAATATGAATTGAAAGATGGCGATATAATCTCAATAGATTGTGGAGTCTTTCACCAAGGTTTTCATAGCGATTCCGCTTATACTTACCCTGTCGGTGAAGTCTCCATTCCTGTTTTGAACTTATTAAAAGCCACTAAAGATTCTCTTTACTTGGGGATTGAACAGGCTATTTTTGGTAATCGAATTGGAGACATTGGTCATGCCATACAAAAGTTTGTCGAAGCCAAAGGTTACACTGTGGTAAGGGAACTGGTTGGACATGGCTTAGGTAAAAACCTGCACGAGTCTCCTGAGGTGCCAAACTATGGTAAACGAGGTAGCGGTCCCTTACTTCAGTCGGGGATGGTTATTGCGATTGAGCCCATGATTAATCTTGGTACAAGGAACATTGTCCAAGAGCGAGATGGATGGACGATCAGAACAGCAGATCGGAAACCTTCCGCACATTATGAGCATACAGTAGCAATTTTCGAAGATAGAACAGAGGTATTGACCTCACATAAGTACATAGAAGAGAATTTTAAATTCTAGTATGGCGAAACAGACATCAATAGAACAAGACGGTACCATTATCGAGGCGTTATCAAACGCCATGTTTAAGGTGGAATTGGAGAATGGACATCAATTGATTGCCCATATATCTGGCAAAATGAGGATGAATTATATCAAAATCCTTCCCGGAGATCGTGTCAAATTAGAACTATCTCCCTATGATTTATCAAAAGGCAGAATTGTATATCGATATAAATAAACTGATATGAAAGTAAAGGCATCTATCAAAAAGAGAAGTGTTGATTGTAAAGTGATCAGAAGAAACGGAAAGCTTTACGTCATCAATAAGAAGAATCCTAAGTTTAAACAAAGACAAGGTTAAGATTATGGCTAGAATTGCAGGTGTAGATATACCAGACAATAAGCGTGGCGAGATCGGGCTTACCTATATTTTCGGAATAGGAAGAAGCTCCGCCAGAGCGATCCTGAGCAAGGCCGGTATCTCTTTCAACAAGAAAGCGGGAGAGTGGGATGACGATGAGTCTACTGCTATCCGTAACATCATCTCTGAAGAATTCAGAACAGAAGGTGTGTTGAAATCAGAGGTCCAATTGAACATCAAGCGACTAATGGATATTGGTTGCTACAGAGGTTTGAGACACAGAAAAGGCCTTCCGGTGCGTGGTCAGAAGACTAAAAACAACGCCAGAACAAGGAAGGGTAAGAGAAAAACAGTTGCTAACAAGAAAAAGGCGACTAAATAAAACCTGATTTAGATTATGGCTCAGAAAAGAAACGATAAAGCGAAAGGTAAAAAAAGAGTTGTCAAAGTAGAAGCAGTAGGCCAGGCCCACATCAAAGCTTCCTTTAACAATATTATCATCTCAATTACCAATAATTCAGGACAAGTTATCTCTTGGGCTTCTGCCGGTAAAATGGGTTTCAGAGGTTCAAAGAAAAACACTCCTTATGCTGCGCAAATGGCTGCCCAAAATTGTGGTCAGGTTGCCTATGACTTAGGTTTGAGGAAAATCGAAGTTTTCGTAAAAGGTCCAGGTGCAGGAAGAGAATCTGCTATCAGAACTTTGCAAAATGTAGGATTGGATGTGACAACCATCATTGATGTGACACCAATGCCGCACAACGGATGTCGTCCTCCTAAGCGTAGAAGAGTTTAATTATAAAATTGTAACAGAATGGCTAGATATACAGGTCCTAAATCAAAGATCGCTCGAAAGTTTGGCGAGCCTATCGAAGGGCATAGCAAAGCGCTTCAAAAGAAAAACTATCCTCCAGGTCAGCACGGTCGTGGAAGAAGAAAGAAGCAATCTGAATATGCAATCCAGCTTGCTGAAAAGCAAAAAGCAAAATACATCTACGGAGTATTGGAAAGACAGTTTGCGAAAATGTTTGACATCGCTTCCAGAAAAAATGGAATCACCGGTGAAAACCTTTTGCAATTGCTTGAAGCAAGATTAGATAACACGGTTTATAGATTGGGAATTTCCCCAACACGTAGAGGCGCTAGACAATTGGTTTCCCATAAGCATATCCTTGTGAATGGTGAATTAGTTAATATTCCGTCTTTTACCCTAAAGCCGGGTGATGTCGTCTCTGTCAGAGAGCGATCCAAATCCCTAGAAGCTATTACCAATAGCTTAGCTGGTAGAGGTGCCAATAAATATTCCTGGTTAGAGTGGGATGGTGCTTCATTATCCGGCAAGTTTGTCAGTGTGCCAAGCAGAGATGATATTCCTGAAAATATCAAGGAGCAACTCATTGTCGAACTGTACTCTAAGTAATATTTACTATTTTCAGCTTTTAAACAAAGAACAAGATATATGTCCATATTAGCATTTCAAATGCCCGAAAAAGTGGTGATGGAAAAAGCCGATGACTTTCATGGCTTGTTTACCTTCAAACCACTTGAAAAAGGCTATGGAGTTACTATCGGTAACGCCCTGAGAAGAATTTTGCTTTCTTCGCTGGAGGGATATGCCATCACATCCATTAAAATCCCTGGAGTGGTGCATGAATTTTCCACTATCGAAGGTGTAGTAGAGGATGTGACCGACATTATTTTGAACCTGAAGCAGGTCCGATTTAAGAAAGTCCACGAGGCTTTTGACGGTAAAATTACTGTGGAAGTTAAAAATCAGTCTGTCTTCACTGCCGGGGACATTGCCAAGTTCACTTCTTCTTTCGAAATCTTAAATCCAGATTTGGTTATCTGCCACATCGATGAAGCCAAGACTTTTGAAATCGAGCTGATGCTTGATAAAGGAAGAGGATACTTACCAGCTGAAGAATCCAAACCAAAAGAGCAAGTTTTCGGTCAGATTGCTATTGATGCTATCTTCACGCCAATTAAAAACGTGAAGTACAGTGTAGAAAATACACGAGTTGAACAAAAAACTGACTTTGAGAAATTGATCTTGGAAGTAACTACGGACGGTTCAATTCACCCAGAGAAGGCGCTTCAAGAGTCCGCTAAAATCTTGATCCAACACTTTATGTTGTTTTCGGATCAGACTATGGTGCTTGATTCCACAGGACCTGCTGAAGCAGAGCCTATTGATGAGGAATTCTTGCATATGAGAAAACTCCTTAAGACTTCTCTCAGTGATCTAGACCTTTCTGTTAGAGCTTTCAATTGCCTAAAGGCAGCTGATGTTAAGACTTTGGGTGACCTAGCCAAACTGGAAATTTCAGACATGATGAAGTTCAGAAACTTCGGTAAAAAATCCCTAGCTGAGCTTGAGCAGCTGATTCAGGAAAAAGGCCTAACCTTTGGAATGGATATTTCAAAGTATAAACTTGATGAAGAATAAATAAAATGAGACACGGTAAGAAATTTAACCACCTTGGAAGAAAGGCTGCTCATAGGAAAGCAATGCTTTCTAACATGGCTACATCCTTGATTCTTCACAAGCGTATCTCTACCACGCTTGCCAAGGCAAAGGAATTGAAAAAATATGTAGAGCCTCTAGTGACTAGAGCCAAAGAAGATACTACGCACAATAGACGTATTGCTTTCTCCTACCTTAAAAATAAAGAAGCTATCATCTCTCTTTTTGGAGAGGTAATCGCTAAAGTAGGTACTCGTCCAGGAGGATATACTCGAATTATCAAAACTGGATTCAGATTAGGTGATAATGCAGAGATGTGTATCATTGAGCTAGTAGATTTCAATGACTTGATGCTGAAAGATGCTAAGCCTGCAAAGAAAACTACACGAAGATCTCGTAGAGGTTCTGGTGCTGCTAAAGCCACAGAAACTGAAGCCACCGCAGCTCCTGCGGCAGAGGAAAAGCCGGCTAAGCCTGCTGCTCCTGAAGCTTCTACTGACACTGATACAGAATCTGAAGACAAATAAGATTGAATGCTATTGCATACATAAAAAGGATTGGACGTTAGTTCAATCCTTTTTTTATACCCAGACATTCCTTCACCTCTCTAGAAATCCTTAACTTTGGGCAATCTTCTGAAAAATGATTAAACAAAAAGCTACTCTACTCCTCGCAGATGGAACTGTATTTCACGGTTCATTAATAGGTAATCCTGGCACCAACGGTGGTGAAATTTGCTTTAATACAGGCATGACGGGTTATCAAGAAATCTACACCGACCCATCCTATACCGGTCAGGTGATTGTGACTACTACCTCTCATATTGGTAACTATGGTGTGCATCATGAAGAAGTTGAATCAGATCATCCTACGATAGGAGGGATTGTGGTAAACAGCTTCTCTGAGATCTATTCCCGACTAGATGGTCATGGTTCCCTCCAAGATTATTTGGTCAAGTATAAGATTACGGGTATTGCTGACATTGATACGCGTAAACTGGTACGCCATATACGCTCTCAAGGCGCAATGAATGCCATCATCAGTTCTGAATTTGAAGACAATCTTACTGGTTTACAGGCCGAGCTTGAGAAGCTTCCAGATATGAATGGCTTGGAACTTTCGTCAAAAGTCTGTACTCAAGAGCCTTATTTCTATGGTGAAGAGAGCGCTCCTATCAAAGTGGCCTGTTTGGATTTTGGGATCAAAAAGAATATTCTTAGAAACCTGGCTTCCAGAGGAGTATATTGTAAGGTTTTTCCTGCCAAGACCAAATTGAGCGAAATGGAAGCATGGTCTCCCAATGCTTATTTTCTTTCTAACGGTCCCGGAGATCCTGCTGTGATGGAATATGCAGTGGAAACAGTTAAAGATATTTTAGGAACAGGAAAGCCTGTTTTTGGAATTTGTCTTGGTCATCAATTATTGGCTGAGTCCGTAGGCATCTCTACCTATAAGATGCACCATGGACATCGAGGGATCAACCATCCAATCAAAAACATTTTGACAGGCAAAAGTGAGATTACTTCTCAAAATCACGGATTCAATATTGTGCGTGAAGACACAGAAAATCATGCAGAAGTAGAAATCACACATATTCACCTTAATGATAATACAGTGGCGGGTATTAAGTTGAAAAATAAACCTGCTTTTTCAGTACAGTATCACCCTGAGTCATCCCCAGGTCCACATGATTCCAGGTACCTTTTTGATGACTTTATTTCATTAATTAATCAAAATTAAATCTAATAAACCTTTTAAAACTATGACCTTGATTCAATCAATTCATGCAAGACAGATCCTCGATTCTAGAGGAAACCCTACCGTTGAGGTAGATGTAGTAACTGAAAATGGAGCTTTTGGACGTGCAGCTGTGCCTAGTGGTGCCTCTACGGGCGTCAATGAGGCTGTTGAGCTTAGAGATGGGGACAAAAGCAAATACCTTGGTAAAGGTGTCTTGAAAGCTGTATCCAATGTAAACGATGTCATCGCACCCGAATTAGTGGGGATGGATGTCTATGAGCAGAACATGATCGATCAAATTATGATCGAGCTCGATGGCACTGCAAATAAAAGTAAATTGGGAGCCAATGCTATTTTGGGTGTTTCCTTGGCAGTGGCTAAGGCGGCTGCCATGGAATCCGGTCAGCCGCTTTTTAGATACGTAGGTGGAGTCAACGCTAATACTTTGCCTGTACCTATGATGAACATCATCAATGGTGGATCACATTCAGATGCTCCTATTGCATTTCAGGAATTTATGATCCGCCCTGTAGGAGCAGAAAGCTTCTCTGAGGCGATTCGAATGGGTGCAGAGATTTTTCATCATTTGAAAAAAATCCTTCATGATAAAAATTTGGTAACTGCTGTAGGAGACGAGGGTGGATTTGCACCTAATTTCTCTGGTGGAACTGAGGAAGCATTGGGAAGTATTCTGGATGCGATTTCTAAGGCAGGCTACAAGGCAGGAGAGCAAGTTACTATTGCTCTAGACTGTGCGGCTTCTGAGTTTTTTGTAGACGGAAAATACGACTACTCCAAATTTGAAGGTCCATCTGGTAAAGTAAGAACCAAGGAGGAACAAGTAGCTTATCTAGCAGAACTTACAGAAAAATATCCTATCGATTCTATTGAAGATGGATGTGCAGAAGAAGACTGGGCTGCTTGGGCTATGCTAACCGCCAAAATAGGGGATAAGGTACAGCTGGTAGGAGATGATCTCTTTGTGACCAATGTGAAATTCTTGCAGAGAGGAATTGAAGAAAAATCTGCTAACTCGATCTTGATCAAGGTTAACCAAATCGGAACCCTTACTGAGACGATTAATGCGGTAAACTTGGCGCATAAGGCAGGCTTTACAGCTGTCATGTCACACCGATCTGGAGAAACTGAAGATTCTACCATTGCGGATCTTGCAGTTGCATTGAATACAGGACAGATCAAGACTGGTTCTGCCTCACGATCTGACCGAATGGCAAAATACAATCAGTTGCTTAGAATTGAGGAGCAATTAGGTGAATCAGCGGTATTTAAGGGTAAACTTAAGTAAACCTCATTTCGGGCTATTTAGCCTATGATATAAAAACGTCCACAATCCTCGGGTTGATGGGCGTTTTTCATTTTTGATAGATAAAATGTCCCTGAGCTTAATTTCAGATGAAGGAATGCTGGTTTTTGCATCATTTTTGTAACTTAATCAGATTAAACCTGATCTAATGAAAAAGCTTTTCAAACTCACTACCAATTTCTACGGTATAGCGACCCTAGCATTTCTTTTTTGGATGATTTTCATTGATTCCAATAATATTGTCAATCAGTTCAAGCTAAGTCAAAAGCTTGGTCAACTCGAAGATCAAAAGGAATACTATCAAGAGCGGAAATTGAAAATTCAGGCTGAAAGAGAAGAGTTGATGAGTAATCCGGAACTTTTAGAGAAGTTTGCCCGTGAAAAATACTTTATGAAGAAAAAAACGGAAGATCTCTATGTTATCGTCAAGGAATAGGTTTTTGCTCTTATTTGGGTTGTTCTTTTTTACCACTCTGCTAGCGAGTCATGCACAGCGGGAGATTTATGCTGATTCTATTGCATTTAAAGACCGCTTATATTACGGGGGGAATTTCGGAATGCAGTTTGGCACCATTACACTAGTGGATGTCTCTCCTTTAGTCGGTGTGATGATTACCGAACGCTACTCTGCAGGAGTAGGGATTACCTATCAATATTTTAATGATAGACGTTTTGTAGGCGGCTCTTCCTCTACCTACGGAGGAAGGATCTTTAATCGCTTCAATGTCTTGCCCAATATCTTTATTCACGGAGAGCTTGAAACCATTAATTTTGATTATTTCAATAGGGCTGAAAACCGGTTTCAGCGAATTTGGTCTAATGCTTTATTTCTAGGAGGAGGCTATTTCGCTCCATTTGGTGGTGGCAGAGGAGGTGCCAATTTTACTTTTTTATACAATATTCTTCATGATAACCTGCGGTCTCCCTACGGTGAACCTTATGTCATTCGAGTGGGTTTTGTGTTTTAAATGCACATCAGACCTATCTCATGGATTCATTGATCAAAAAAATATACCAAGCTCACCAAGAATGCTCCGATTGTCCATCACCTCAGGTGGTACAGCAGTTTTTTGAAGGGCTTTTAGGGTTGCTTTTTCCAGAGCACTCCGTCCAAAAAGTTAAGGAAGAGACTGAGCTTCGAATTAGGATGGATGAGTTGAAAGAACGACTTTCTAAGATTTTGGAGCGGAATACCCACCTGCATGGACAAAATGGTAGACAGCTTTCCTCACAGTTTTTCACCAATTTGGAGCGAGTATACGACTGGATCAATCAGGATGTGGATGCCATGTATGCAGGTGATCCTGCTGCCAAATCAAGAACAGAGATTCTTCGATCTTATCCTGGTTTTTATGCTATTGCTGCTTATCGTATTGCTCATGAACTTCATATCTTGGGTATCAAATTAATTCCCAGAATGATTACCGAGATAGCCCATAGTCGTACAGGAGTAGATATTCACCCTGGCGCCAAAATAGGACAAAACTTCTGTATCGATCACGGTACAGGGGTGGTGATAGGGGAAACGACCATCATTGGTAACCATGTCAAAGTATACCAAGGGGTTACTTTGGGAGCATTAAGTGTCGATAAAGCAGATGCAGACAGCAAGCGTCACCCTACGATTGAGGATCATGTGGTAATCTATGCAGGAGCGACCATTCTAGGAGGAAGAACTGTCATCGGTAGAGGCAGCACTATAGGAGGGAATGTCTGGTTGACCAAATCGGTAGCTCCTGGTTCTAAAGTATATTATCAGGCACAAATGCATCATGCAGATTCGGAGGTTACTGATTTGTACATCTTCAAAAATGAGGAGGATAAAACCCAATAAGATTCAACGTATTGAGAGGTTGATTTTTTGACCTCTGCAAAACTTTCCAGTTACTTCTTTTTTGATGAAATCGAAAAGGGAAATTGACATACAGCCCATCAGAAATATACTACTCGAAAATGAAACTCTTTGAATTAATAGGAAACACACCCCTAGTCGAAGTACAACATATTTTAATCAAGCCCAAGGTTAAAATCCTCTGTAAAATGGAAGGACAGAATCCGGGTGGAAGTGTCAAAGATCGAGCAGCTTTTAATATGCTGCAATCCGCCTTGGATCGAGGAGATATTAAAAAAGGAGATAAACTAGTCGAAGCCACCAGTGGGAATACAGGAATAGCCCTTGCCATGGTCGCCAAGGTATTGGGTCTGGATATGACGCTGATCATGCCTGATAATTCCACGAGGGAGCGAGTACTCTCGATGGAAGCCTATGGTGCAAAGGTGATCTTGACGCCTGCAGCAAAAACCATTGAATATTCTCGTACTCTCGCAGAAAAGATGAATGCCGAAGAGGGCTATTTCATGTTGAATCAATTTGCCAATTCGGACAATTACCTCGCGCACTATAAAACTACCGGACCCGAAATATGGAATGATACCGATGGAAAAGTAACACACTTCGTTTCAGCAATGGGTACCACAGGGACCATTATGGGAGTGTCTCGCTATCTAAAAGAGAAGAATCCCAACATTCAAATAGTGGGTACGCAGCCTACTGATGGATCGAGTATTCCAGGAATCCGACGCTGGTCCCCGGAGTTTTTACCGGCTATTTTCGAAAAAGAACGTGTGGACCGTGTGATTGATGTGTCTCAGGATCAGGCGACAGTAATGACCCGCCGTATGGCAAAAGAAGAGGGGATTTTGGCAGGAATGAGTAGCGGTGGCGCATTACATGCTGCGATCGAACTCTCCAAAGAACTCGAAGAGGGTTTGATTGTCTGTATCACCTGTGACCGGGGAGACCGATATTTGAGTTCGGACTTGTTTGGCTGATTTTATTCAGGAAGTTTTTTTAAAAAGTGGTGCGACAAGGATTATCAGAATTTGTGATTTTTTTGGAGCAATCTTTCATATCACTTGAGATTCTTACTTTAGTGAACTCAGGTCTATTGAATGTCATATAAATGGCATACTTCTGACCTTTCGAATTAAAGGGGTTTGGTTGAATTTTGTATGGTGACGATCGGAAAACGAATCAAAGAGGCACGATTAACGAAGCGTTGGACACAATCCGAGCTAGCAGATAGATGTGGAGTTTCCCTTCGCACCATACAGCGCTTGGAGAAAGATGAGGTGACTGCCAGTTTATATTCTTCTGGGAAGCTGGAAGAAGTTTTGGGAATCGAAATTTTTGAATCTACGATCCAGTCTGAAAATAAAACTAATCATTCAAAACCTAAAATCCCCATTATGCATTATTTATCAACTATTTCTCCTTTTGTTCTGGTTGGATCCCTTCTTATTGGGCTTGGTTATCTGGGACAAGATTTCCTAGTAAAACCCAAATCTCCATTACCGATGATATCCACAAATCAAATTGAAACGACCACGATAAATTGCGGATCGGATTCTGAGTGTGATATTCAGGTTACACTTAAAAATGAGAAGGGGGAGATTATCTGGGAAAAAATATATGGAGGTACTAGCTATGATAGAGCTGTATCGGTAATTCCTGCTTCGGATGATGGGTTTTTGATTCTTGGGTCTACGAGTTCATACGGACAAGGTAACTACGACATTTTGTTGATCAAGGTGGATACTGGCGGTGAGGTTTTATGGCAAAAAACCTATGGAGGATTTTTTAATGAATATGCAAAATCAATTTCCCCATCGGAAAATGAGAAAGGGTATCTTATTGAGGGTAGTCAGCAAGAATGCACTACTCCTAATGTATCGGAAGATTGCATTATGAAATCATGGAGTTTTGGAATTGATGAAGAGGGAGAAAAGCTGGGATAGTTTATCCAGTTTAGAACGTCCCAATTGTCAATTATACAAAGAACTGCTTCATTTTCTCCAGTCCTGTTTTAGCGACTACATCCGCATCCATTGCCCAAAGACTAGGATTAAAAAGCTCGAGTGATAGGACTTTTGATCCCCCCATGGCTTTCAGAGTTTGTGCAACTTCTAGGAGGGGAGCAACTCCATCTCCCGGATAAACGCGATGCTTATCTTCTTGCTCGGTTCGTGGTAAAGTGTCCGGGAAATCATTCAGGTGAAAGACCTCGATGGCCGTCCCATTGATCAATTTTAATCCATCAAAGCCTGAATCACCCCGGAATAAATGATAGATATCCGGTAAAAGGCGGGCATCCGGATCATTGGCCATAGCAGCTACTGCCAATGCCTGCCCTAATTGGTAAAAAGGAGGAAAAGCACCCCAAAACTCCAATTGTGGCATACAGCCCGTTTTTCTACCCAATTCCAAGAGTCTTGCATACTTTTCTCCAGCTTCAAAAAGGTCAACCGGTACCTCGGCTCCGATTGCCGGAGCTGCGATTCGGGTACAGCCAATAGCCGCAAGTTGGTTCATTTCTTTTTCAATCTGCTCAAATCCCTGTTTGCTTTTCGCAGTATCCTGAGCCATCCATGTGGCAAATCCTATCGCATTAACTGCTTCGATGCCTGCATCTTCCAATTCCTTTTTCAGCGATGCTAAGGTTTTACCAGACTCTAGGTAGGCATCGATTTCCATCATCCATAGCTCTATTCCATCATATCCTGATCGAGCGGTGACTTTGATCATTTCGGACAGGGATAGTTTCTGTCCTCTGATAGTGCTTGTATTGAGCGAAAATTTAAAATCAGAGCCCTCTGAAGTCTTGGATTTAGCTTGTACAGGCCCCGCAATCGTTGCCAATGGAGCCAAAGCAAGGCTTTTTAATAAGTTTCTACGTGAAGTCATGCTAGGTTTGGTCTTTTTTGGTGTAGGAATTTTTCCTTTTATCGAGAAAGAATACCATTTATACTTATTTCTAAAAATAGGAATCTTCCAGTGTAATCTATCGTAATTTCATCCATGCGGAAATTTATTTTTTCTTGGGGCTTATGTATGGTTTTGACGGTTTCGTCAATAGCCCAGACTGTCAATGACAATCTGGCCAATCTTGACCGATATCAGGAAGAATTGCCTTTTTTTCAAGAATTGATCACTGGAGCACAATATCCCGAACCACCCCGGAAATATGATGGATTTCCTTTTTTGGATAGCCGTACTTTCACCGAGGGAGGCTTGACTATCAACAGGGTGTTTTATCCTAATGTGCCCTTACTTTACGATATCCGGTTTGATCAGGTGGTTACCTTTCACCCGCTTTTTTCACAAAAGTTGCTCATCAATCCTTCTAAAATTGATGCCTTTGTTTTGGGGGAGGATCGGGAGTTTATTCAATTGAAAGGGAACGAAGGGTATTATTATAACAGAAACAGTTTTTATGAACTCATAGAGGAGGGGGACAATTATCGCCTGCTCTCGAAGCATTACAAAGAAGAAAAGCCTACCCGCGAGATAGGGGAATATGTGGGCTATTATGTAGAATATGAAGACTTTTTTCTTGAGAAAGAAGGCCGCTTTTTCCCAATGAAAAAGAAAAAAGATGCCATCAAACTTCTTCAAGTTGAAAAGAAAGCAGTACGTGAGCATCTGATCCGGCAGGGTGTTTACTTTAATCAAAGTCCTCGGGAGTTTTTAGCGAAGCTTCTTCAATTAGCTTCTCAATCCAATAGTTCTCATGAAGAAAATTAAGTTTTTGTTTTTACTCTGCCTTATTTGGATCGGGCAGGATTTGAAAGCACAGGAGGTGAAGCGGTTTTCTGGCTTTTTTGCAGGAATGCCCTTCGAGCGTTTTGCAGAACGCATTGAGTCCGAAAGTGATTACCGGTTTTTTTACGAAAAAGAACAGCTTTCTGAGATTTCGGTGAATCTTCAGGCAAATGAAAGTAAGCTCGAAGATTTACTGGTTACCGTATTTGCAGAAACTGACTTAAAATTTGCAATCTCTAGGGACAAAAAGGTATTCATCACTAAAGGGGAAAGGATGAATGTCAATTTTTCACAGGGCTATTTTAACCTTCGAAGCGAAGCCGAGAGTGGAGAGGCAGCGATGGAGAGTGGCACCGAACTAGGAGCTTTTGCTAGAAATATGCGTTTCGAAATTGGTAAGGACAAAGTGGACCCTAATCGCAGTACTGCCACCTTGCAAGGAACTGTTCTGAATATTGACAATGGGGAGCCTCTTTTAGGGACGGTGATATTTGAGCGGGAGAACTTCGTCCAAGCGATCACCGATGAAAATGGTAAGTATAGTATCGAACTTCCAAAAGGAAGACACACCCTCGTGGTACAAAATCCGGGAGGCTATCAAGAACAACGGCAAATTGCGCTTTTTGGAGATGGTGTATTGGACATGGAAGTCCAGGAGAGTTTTCTTTCTCTGGATGAGATTGTGGTGAGTTCGGGCGCTTTGAGTAATGTGAACAAACTGGATATGGGTGTACAGTCTATCAGCATGGCTCAAGTGAAGCGCCTTCCTGCCATTTTGGGAGAGGTAGATGTCATTCGGGGAGTATTGACTATGCCGGGTGTTAATACAGTGGGAGAGGCTAGTGTAGGATTCAATGTCCGCGGTGGAGCAGCTGATCAAAACCTGATCCTGTATAATCAGTCTACCGTATTCAATCCAGCGCATGTTTTTGGATTTTTCTCAGCATTCAATCCGGATATGGTCTCGGGGGTAGAATTATTCAAAGGTTCGGTGCCTGTCAACTATGGAGGTCGGCTCTCTTCAGTGCTTCAGGTAGAGCCTAAGTTTGGTCGGTCAGATAAAATAGGCGGAAGTGGAGGGGTAGGAATCATGACAGGAAGGTTAAGTCTGGAAGGGCCCATTGGGGAAAAGACCACTTTTATTGTGGGGGGAAGAACTACCTATTCCAACTGGGCACTGGATCTATTGGATGATGAAGCAGCTCTTAATGGTTCTAGAGCATCGTTTTACGACTTGAATGCCAATATTCGCCATGAATTTGATGAAAAAAATCAATTAGAAATTACCTCCTACCTATCTGAAGATGAATTCGGGTTTGATCAGGATACCACCTATTCCTACCGAAACACCAATATTGCCGCCACATGGAGACATTTCTTCAATGAGCAGCTAGAAGGGAAGCTTACCTTGGGTTATGACGCTTATGAATTTGGAATAGTTGGCGAAGATAATCCGCTGAATGCATATCAATTTAACTTTGATGTGAAGCAGCTTCATGCCCGTGCAGATTTTGAGTATCGAAAAGGAGAAAATCACCTTTATAAATTTGGTCTACATGCCATTCAATATGACTTAAACCCCGGGTCAAATCAACCTTTTGGATCGGAATCCATCGTCATTCCAGAGCGGATCGATAATGAAAAAGCAAGAGAAATTTCCTTGTATTTCGGAGACGAGTATACCTTCAGTGAAAGACTATCGGTGAGTTTTGGAGGTAGATACATGTTTTACCAGCTTTATGGGCCGATGACCGTCAACGAGTACGTGCCTGATGCACCGATTACCGAAAGTAATGTCATTGGTGAGCAGTTCTATGGTCAAGGCGAAACTGTTCAAACGTATCATGGACCAGAATTCCGGGTTTCCGGACGCTACACACTGACCAATCAGTCCTCGGTTAAGCTTGGGTTTAATACCATGAGGCAGAATATTCATTTGCTTTCCAATACCTCGGCAATAGCTCCGACGGATAGCTGGAAACTGAGTGATCGATACATTAAGCCTCAAACTGGCGGACAAGCTTCGCTGGGCTATTATAGGAATATGGCGCTGAACACCTTGGAGTTTTCGGCCGAAGTGTACTATCGCTATATGAATAATCTCTTGGATTATCGTTCTGGAGCCACCCTCATCTTGAATGAAAATATTGAACAGGATGTACTGAATTCAGTAGGGAAAGCCTATGGAATTGAGCTCTTGCTCAAGAAAACCACGGGTAATTTGACCGGTTCCTTGGCTTATACCTATTCGCGCTCACTACTTCAGACCTCTGACGAACCAAGTATAGAGAAGATCAATGCCGGTCGTTTTTATTCCAGTAATTTTGATCAGCCTCATCACGTGATTTTGGTAGCCAATTATGAATTGAGCAAGCGTATAAATACATCGATTAATGGCAATTACAGTTCAGGAAGACCAGTGACTTTGCCTATTGCTAAGTTTGATTATGCAGGTTCAGAACGGGTTTATTTCTCTGATCGAAACGCCTATCGTATTCCTGATTATTTCCGAATTGATATTTCTGTTAATCTAGAGGGTAATCATAAAGTTCGAAAATTGGCACATTCTTCTTGGTCGGTAGGTGTCTACAATGTTTTGGGTAGAAGTAATCCCTACTCGGTGTATTATACTCCTGTAGAAGGACAGTTGAGAGGCTATCAGTTATCTATTTTTGCGCGTCCTATTCCATTTATCACCTATAATTTCAAGTTTTAATGAAGCGATTAGCATATCTATTTTTTTTAAATCTATTGGCTTTTGGAGCTTGTAGGGAGCCTTTTGAGCCTGAGATAGATGAGGTTGACCTAGATGTTTTGGTAGTGGAAGGCTATTTGGATTCCGATGGATCTAGGAGTTTGATTTCGCTGAGCTATACCCGTCCTATTCAAGCCAACTCCATGCAATTGTCACCTGTAGAAGGAGCCACGCTTTACTTGGAAAGTTCTACTGGAGACCGCTATCCACTCAGTGATATAGGAGGAGGAAGTTATCAGTTTGAAGAAAACATCAGCGAACAGGATCAGTATAAGTTGCGGATTTTTCTGCCCAATGGAAACAGTTATTCTTCCGATGATATGACTCCGATAATTACCCCAGATATTATAGATGTTGGGTTTGAGCGAAATGAAGAGGGAGTCGAGATCTTTCTTACTACAAAGGGTGATCAGAATGCGGATGATTTTCTTTGGACCTATGAGGAAACTTGGGCTTTTCGACCGCCATTTCCCTCTCAGGTGAAATATGTACCGGAAACACAAGCTGTAGTTCTGAGAAATCCTGATGAACGCATAGATCTTTGCTACAAGAGCGAGCGAAATTCTGATTTGTTGCTAGAAACCTCTTCTCGGTTCGAAGATCAATTTGTTTTTCGTCAAGCAATTAATCAGATCAATGAAGGAGATGAACGCCTATCTCTTCGATATAGTATTTTGATTTCGCAGATGGCATTGAGCAAAGATGCTTCAGAGTTTTGGGAAATCTTAAAAAAGAATACCGATGATTTAGGCTCGATTTTCAGCCCATTGCCATCGATTATTCGGGGCAATATTACCAATGATCAGAACCCCGATGCACCCGTCATCGGTCAAGTTAGTATTGGGAAGGTCCGGCAGCAACGCTTATTTATTGACTTGAGAGACGTGGTTCCGTGGAGGGCCGTGGTACCTGAGTATTTTGGCTGTATCCAAGAACCAGATACAGTATTGGTCAGGGACTATGATTCCTTTTTCCGATCAGGGGGCAACCTCCCCACTCTTCCGATTTTTACCGAGAATGGGATTGAGCCCATTGGCTATCGCTACGCTTCTGCTTCCTGTGTGGACTGTACCCGTCGGGGAAGTAATGTAAAACCTGATTTTTGGGAGGATTTATGAATAAGATATTAGTCAATAAATCAGTTTGCCTGCTGATTTTATTTCTATTGATAGGGCCAAAATGGTCAGTAGGCCAAGAGTTGGTTAAGGAGGAAGTCTCTTTTTCCATCCCTAAAACGCTTTATTTTACTGGAGAAAAAATCTGGATTGATGCTTCTGTGCTTCAAAATGGGAAAGCGAGCAGTTCTCAAGTAGTGTATGCAGAACTTTTGGATAGACAAAATCAATCAGTCTACTTGGAGAAGTTTTTATTGGAAGAGGGATCGGTGTTTCACTTTCTTAAGATTCCTGGAGAATTGGTATCTGATCATTATTTGCTTCGCGTGTATACTAGAATCAGTCCTCTCTTAGCTGTTGAAAATGGCCTGAAACAACAATTTGTAACCGTCTTTAATCCTCAAAAGCCCCCCAAAGTAAGCTTAGATTCGCAAGCACGTTTTTTGGAAGGCAAAACAGGGTCTTCGGAAATCCGACTCTCCAAACACCGACTTTCCCCCGGTGAGACATTGACTGTCAATTTATCCTCTGCGGCAGAGATCAAAGAAGTGCGTGTGGCTCTCAGAAATCCTTATTTAGAGTTTGATTCTCAGATTCCCTCTTCAAAAATTTATGATTCTGAAGTGAAGGGTGAATTGATCCCGGAGCTTTTTGGACATGTAGTTCATGCTCAGGTAGATCCTAGACAGGTGGATACTACCAAGGTTTATTTTCTCTCCGTTCATGGGGTAGAGTCCGCGCTTTATACAGATCGTCCAGACAGAGATGGCGCTTTGTATTTTGACATAGGAGGATTAAAGCACTGGAATTTTGTGATTGCACAAGCAGATCAAAACGAGAGTCTGCTGGATTTTGAACTGCAATCTCCCGTCGTAAAAACTCAGTTTAAATCAGATTTTGAATTTCCCGAGTTGGTGATAACTGCTGATGAGGAAGCTTTTTTGCAGCAGCTTCTGCTAAGTAGCGGTATTCAAAGCTTCTATTCGGAAAAATACGCACAAGAACCAGTGCCTGTGGTGACGGGCTTTGTGGCAGACCGGACCTTTATGCTGGATGACTATACGCGATTTGAATCTGTGGAAACCGTCATCAAAGAATACGTCCCGATGGTCTCGGTAAGGACGAGACAGGGGAAAAAAGAGTTTAGATCCATTAATGAGTTTGGGGCTGTTTTTGAAAAAAATCCTCTGATGCTGGTTGATGGGATGCCTGTTTTTGACTCCGATCAGTTAGCGGCATTCAATCCACAGCGTTTCGAACGTTTAGATGTTTTGGCAAGAAAATTTTTCCTGAACGAGCAAGAATATGAAGGTGTATTGAGTTTTTCTTCTTACAAAAGCGACGTGGGAGGCTTTCCATTACCGAGTAATGCGATTTTTTCTCAATACAAAGGAATACAATTGCCTATAGAATTAAAGCGGTCTATTGCTGAAATGCCGGACAGCTCATTTGGTGATTTTCGCTCTATTCTGTACTGGTCTGCTGATCCTTTGAGGCAATTGCCTTCCGGTCAAACCTTGGAAATCCAGACCTCACAAGTATGGGGGGCTTTTGAAGTGGTCCTTTTGACCCTGTCAAAAGAGGGGGAAGTTCACGAAGAAAGGAAGTACTTCACCGTGGAGAATAATCCCTGATGAGCTTTATTTCTTTTTAAGTTCATTGCCCAAAAACTCGCCAAGCTTTTTCTGGTAATAGGTAGAATCCGTAGGATACTCTGGGATGAGGTCCTTCTTTTCCGGGAAAGATTCCATATGGAGTGTCTGTGTCGGGAATGCAAAACGAACTCCAAGTGAATTGGCTAATTTGACTATTTGAATCAAGACTTCATGCCTTGCTCTTAATTCATCAGGCCACCCAGGTACCTCGAAAAAGATATAAAACATGATGTCTTGACTATAAGCTGACAGGCTGTTGAAATACACATGGTAATAATCCTTTCTGGTATCAGGGTGAGCGAGGACGATTTCTTTAAGTCCTTTGACAAACTCCTCAATTAAAAGTGGAGGGGTGTCGTAGGTGATAGTTAGGGTCGTGTAAAAGCGCCTATACCTTCTCAGTCCATGGTTATCGAGTACAGCATCGGCTATTTTTCCGTTAGGTACATACATCAGGGAATTTCTGAAGGTTCGGATTCGAGTCGAGCGGAAGCCCACCTCCTCCACTGTCCCATCTATATCTCCGGAGGTAATCCAATCACCTACTTGAAATGGTTTATCGATGAAAATCATCACAGAACCGAAGAAGTTTTTGATCGTGTCTTGAGCCGCCAAAGCGATAGCGACACCACCAATGGAGAGACCTGTCAAGAAAGGAATGATATCTAGATTAAGTCCATCTCGGAGGATGAAAAGTGTACCGATCAAGACTACAAAAGCTTTGAGTGTCTTTCGCATCAGTGGGACTAGCTGGTCATCCAGCGTAGACTCTGTTTTGGTGGCTAGACGTGCAAAATAAACAGCAACGACATTAACCAGTTTGTAAAATGCGAGCGTAATCAGGAAAGGCTTTAGAGTATTGAGAATGACCACAATCCAAGACCAAATTTCCACAGGAAGCTGCAGGACAGGCATAAAAATGGAAAGCAGCTGCACGATGAGATAGTAGGAGATAATCCTCGCTACAGGAAGAATGTAATTTTCTCCGATCTGTTGATATTCTAGTCGCTTGAAGAAGTAAACTAAGACCCTGTCAAGCAAAAACGTAAAGAAGAAATGAGATAGAAAAATAAGAAATATCAAAAGAAACATCCCGAACATCTGCCAAAGGTGCAGGCCGAGGTATTTCTCATTTCCGATTTTTGGGAGTAAATTAAGAAGCCTGTCAGTCCCATAGGGATAGGTCTCCTGATGCATGTCGGTAATCTGACTGACGGTGAAGGAGGAGAATTTCCACTGATTTCCCTTTTTTTCAAGAAAAATTCCGGGGATTTTTTGTTTGTCAAAGTAGTAGACCGATTCTTTCACCCCGGAAGTACTGTCTTGGTAAGAGGGTAGATTGGGTATACTACTCGTTCTGATAATGATTCCTTTCCCTTCCAAGATTTGCTTAAGCTTGATGGTGAGGCGCTCGGACTCTTCCTTGAGCTCCTCCGGGATATCCAATGCTTTTGCGGCTTCTTTTGGTTTAAAGTTTCCTTCTTCCAGATTATAGAAAAAGGTCAGTGTGGTATAGTAAGGTGATGAAAGGTTGAGTTGATCAGAGATCTGCTCACTCATTGGTGAATCCTTTATCAGCTGAGCTTCACTGCTGAGTGAAAAGACAAGTAAAAAAAGAAGTAGGTATAGGGGTTTTCTCTGCATAGCTTTCACAATTCTCACAAAGGTAGTTAAATCGCTCTCCCAGCCCAAGTTTACTCGCTAAGTTGATATGTGGTCAGGTAGCGTCCTGCAATCGTCCTGATGAGTAATTGGCCTTGAGAAGCTTGGTAACTGATCTGTATCGGTCCGTTACTTTCTGGTGGCAGTTGAGTCAGGAGGTTCCCTTGTTTGTCATAGAGATAAGCAAATTCCTGCACTAAATCAGTTATCACGATCACCTGCCTACTGCCTCCAAAATCAAAATATTGAAAATCCAGCTCTTCTGCTGATACTCGGACGGTAAACAACTCTTGTTCATTTCGGTCCATTACTTTGACTTGATTATATGACCTAGAGATGATTACGAAGTCTTGACCTTTTTGATCGGGGATGAGCTTGAATTCGCTATCCCGATCTTCCTTGATCAATTGATTCCTGTAACTGATTTCCCCATCAAAGTTGAGTCGGATGACTTCCCCACTTTGAGATACACCCGATAATTGGAAAGCACCAGAATTGGCATTTCTTCCAAACATCAAGCCTGAGGTAAATGTAGACCCTAGATCAATAGGTGACCCGCCTTGCTTTTCTCCCCGTCGATTTAGAAGATGGAGTTTGCCTGATTTTCCTAGGCTGACCATGTAGTCTCCTTTGCCGGGGACACGGATATGGGTAGGAGGACTGACGGGTGATTCTGAAATGGAAAGTGGGTTCCAGCCCTCTAGTTGTTGTCCTGTTTTGTCTAAGAGATAGAGGTTGCCCGTGGTGGTTGCTACAAAATACCTGTAATTTTTGTTGTTGTCGTAGTCGACAAGGTTGAAGTGACTGATCTGCTCTCCCGGAATAGAAATTGGGTAGTTGGGTAGCGGATTGCCCAATCGATCCACCCCATGGATCTGACCCGAGGTAGCAAATAGGATCTGTAATTTTCCGTTCCGGTAATAATCGATTTGAAATAAATCCGATAGAATAGGCGCTGGAAGCGGGTAGCTATACACGATATCTCCACCTGAATTGATCTGATAAAGGACTTGACTTTCATCCTGAATGACCAAATCTTCGGTCACATCAAGGTGATTGATGGCTACTTTGGGGCCATAGACTAGCCTGGATGAAAACTCTATGCGGTTTTTGGGCTCCAGACTGACACTAGAGGTTTCGCTTTCGATTTGGCTGATCTTTCCTGATTGGAATGGGAAACTAAGGCTCGCCCTTGGTCCATCAGCGAGTTGGTTGATGCGAAAAGAAAAGTAAGGGAATGCTTGAAATGCCGATCGGTATTTTTGTAGAAAAGTGCTCCATGAAGGGTTGGATTGAGAAATCCAGTTCTCCCAGCTATTCTTGGTCAAAAGGATTTTCGAAAAGCCTGCTGCAGAGGTTAGGGCGATCTTGGCTTCTGGTGCTCTGCTTGCATTGTTCCAAGTATTTTTATTCTCATAATCATCAAGAATCAATTTCATACTTTGCTGAGTATTGGCAAAAACCAGCATTTGACCGACCTGAGTGATGTAAGTTTGTTCGAAACCGTGGAATTTTCCATTGAATAAATAGGATGGGAAATCTTCTTCATCCACAAAAAGAATGTCCCTTCCGGCATAGAAGTCAGTGGCACTTTCACCTTCTGTCGCAGAGAGATAGTCGTTAAGTAAGACCCAGGCAGCGGAAGTGTCAGAAGTGCGAATCAAAAGGGCTTTATTGACAGCAGATCCCCCATAGGACTCGAGGTCAAGTAGGTAAATCTCTCCAGTGAAATCATCTAATAGTCCAAGATCAATCAGATTTCGCTGAATTTCGGCGGATACAGTAGATTTATTCGAAAAGGCTCTATTGACCAGTTTTTGAGTTTCAAAAATGTTTTGAAGATTGTACTGTGTGACGGTGGTAGTTCGGGCAGAGATCAATTGGTCGATTTGATTGAGATTGGCCTGAATAGAAGGTGTGAAATTCAGGGAATCTTCCAAATGTACCGGTCCTTCAAATCTTAGCTGATTTTCGTCTAGGAAAAACTCTAATTCCGCAGCAGCGGGAAAGCTTGCTAATCCCTGAATGATCATTTCTTCCTTATCCGAAAGGATTCCTCGCATTAGCGATCGAATACCCTTAGAATTGATCCAGAGTTTGCTATTTTGATTAGAGGTTGGAGTTTTTCCTTTAAGAAGATCTTGGTAGGAGGGAAGCTCTGGATTGAGGTAATGACGAATAGCTTCTTCTATGACCGACGCGGACTGAGAGGCGATGAGTACCGGTCCTATAAATGAAAAGCTCCACAGACGAGTATTGCTTCCATCAAAATATTCAAATACGGGCTGATCAGAATAGCTTCTTTTTGCGATTTTACTGTCTCTTGGAAGTTTTGACTCTAGCTCAGCTAGGAGTTCGTTTCCAGTGTTTTGGTTGGCCGTAAGGGTAAAAAGTAAATCGAAACTATCGGATCCTGTTGGGTGGTAGCTGAGGGTAAGGGTATTTCCGTCAAGGAGACGGCTGACTCTCCCCGAATTGCCGGTAAGACTGTCAAAGGTTTGTAGGTGGCTTGCTATTTTTTGAAAAGCAGGGAATGTTTCAAATATCTCCCAAGAAGGGTGATCGACCAATTCGTTCCAGATTTTGGCTCCCTGATCACTTTCAAAGACAAAGACAGCATCCTCGGAAATTAGATCTAGAGAATGGACGGAAGGCTTGTCAAAATAAAAAAAATAGGCCCAATAAGCTACTATACCACCAAAGGTGATCAGGATTAAAAGGAGTAAGCTTTTCCAGAGTTTCAAATCAGTGGGTTTGGTTTGGTAAAATCAGGAAAAGCAAAACCCGGCTCAGCAAACTACTCGTCTGGAGTCCGGGTTTTGCTAAGAGAATTTATTTTAATTGGATAGTTTATCCAATACATTCATGACTTCTTTTACATGTCCTCTAGATGTTTCTAGAAGTGCTTTTTCTTCCTCGTTCAGCTGGAGTTCGATTACTTTTTCGATTCCATTTTTGCCGAGGATCACAGGGACTCCTAAATAACAATCATCAATTCCATATTCTCCATCTAGTTTGATACAAACAGGGAATACTCTTCGTTGATTTTTGAGGATGGCTTCTACCATCTGTGCAGCAGCAGAACCTGGCGCATACCAAGCAGAAGTTCCCATTAATTTAACCAATTCTCCACCTCCGAATTTGGTTCTTTCTATGATGGCATCGAGCTTATCTTTTTCGATCAATTCGGTCACAGGGATACCTGCTACTGTGGTATATCTAGGAAGAGGTACCATAGTGTCACCGTGTCCACCCATAAGGATGGCTTGGATTTCCTTTGGAGAGACATTGAGCTCCTCTGCTAAAAACGCACGATATCTTGCAGTATCTAGGATTCCAGCCATGCCCATTACTTTGGTTCGTGGTAGCTTAGAGGTCAAGTGAGCCTGATAGGTCATGACATCCAAAGGATTGGATACTACGATAATGATGGCATCAGGAGAATGCTTTATTACATTTTCGGTTACTGATTTTACGATTCCAGCATTGGTTTCGATCAAATCATCCCTTGTCATACCGGGTTTTCTAGGAAGGCCTGAGGTGATGACGACTACGTCGGAGTTAGCAGTCTTGCTGTAGTCGTTGGTGCTTCCTACAGTACGGCTGTCATACTGATTGACAGGAGCTTTTTGCCAGATGTCAAGGGCTTTGCCTTCGGCTACACCTTCTTTGATATCTACTAAAACAATTTCCTCTGCGATTTCGCGATAAGCTAGGACGTCTGCGCAGGTTGCACCTACGTTTCCAGCCCCTACTACGGTAACTTTGCTCATGATTTTTATAAGTAAGATTTAATTATTGTAACTGCCTGAAAAGCGACGCTAAGTTATTAAACAAAGACAGGATTCGAAACCCGAAAGTGAATAGTTTGTTTGACGGTAGACATTTGGGACAAATGAAATCCGTTTTCATTCAAAACTTCTATTCAAACATCTGTCGCAAGCTGAAAAAACCGAATGATTCCCGATAAGATCGGAAAAGTCTTTGGTTGTTTTCATTGTAATACTCCGAGAGAGAGGTCATCATTTTGGCTTTTATTTTGGGGTTTGATTCAAATACCTCTTGAATAGCAAAATGTGGCAATACGATCAAATCAGCCTCCTCTGAGGTCACAATCGCCGTGTAGGTTCTTTTTGCATTTTCCAGAAGAGAGTTTTCTCCGAAAGCCTCCCCTCGGTTGATTTCTAATATGGTCTCAAAATTATCCTTCACATCAATTGTCAAGTTGATTTGCCCCTTTTTGATCAGGTACAGCGCCTGACTGGGATCTTTACTGAAAAAAACCACCTCATCTCGTTGGTATTTTCGGTGATGCATAGCCGGTAGAAATCGAGCCATTTCCTTGTTTCGAAGGCGCTCAAAAAATTTCGCTGCTCTCAGAAAATCAAACATCTTCTGATCTTCTTCGCTGTAGGTTTTGGAAAAAGGGTTACGCATTAGATTTTTGTTTTAGATAAAGTACTCGACTACTTGCCTCACTGTATTTTGCCCAGTCTGCTATGCGCAGGCCAATGACCCAGGCGATTTTTCCGCCAGATAGGAGCACTTTGACTTTGGATTTTTGAGCCAAGGGTATTTTCAAATCTATTAAAAAGTCCGAAACCTTCTTAGCATTTCTCATCCCTAAAGGGACAAAACGATCTCCCTGGACCCAATTTCGGATTTCTAAAGGGAATTCCAACTGATCCAAATCCAACATTGCGTTCTTTCGAGCCTTATCCAGCGTTATTGGTGTGGTTAACTTTAATAATTCATAATTGCCTTCCGGGAGCTGCAGCTCAATATCATTTGCGGAGATTTCCACTGCCTCAAAATCTGGGCTCTTGGGCATTAAAATTAATTCCTCCCGGTCGAGATTGAGTAGGTGCGTGCCCGACGAAAAGAGCTTACCTACCTCATTGGACTTTGCTGCCTGATAAATCGAAAAGGCTTGATCAGCATTAAAACCATAGGATCTAATCCAAAGGTAAATCAAACTGACTGCACCAGGCATATGAATTAACTCTCCGAGAGGAAGATAAAAAGTCTCATTTTCTTGTCGAATCGTCTCTCTAAGCCATTTTTCATACAGGCCTCCAAATGCCTTAGCACTATCTTTTATTCGAGCTAGACTAGCCAGTAGGTTGCTTTTGGCATCCGGGGAGATCTCGTATAGTTTAGGAAGAGCTTCCAGACGTAGCTTATTTCTTTTGTAATCCGTTTTTTGATTGGAGCTGTCTTCCCGCCAGTTGATGCTCTCAGCGCCAGCATAGTGTAGAATTTCCTGGCGGGAAAATGGAAGAAGGGGACGAATCAGCATTCCTTTTCGGTCAGCCATGCCTTGTAGTCCATCAAGTCCTGTGCCTCTCAGCAGGTTGAGAAAGATGGTTTCGATTTGATCGTCCTCATGATGGGCTAACACAATGCCAGCTAGTTTGTGGGATTTTCGGACGGTTTCAAACCATTGATAGCGTAATTCGCGAGCAGCCATCTGTATGGAAATCTTCTCAGTTTCAGAAAAAGCTTCGGCATCTACTCGATGGAGGTGGAAAGTGACTTCATGTCTAGCGGCCCAAGAAGAGACGAAAGCAGCGTCGTCTTCGCTTTCCTTGCCCCGCAGCTGAAAGTTCACATGGGCAAGTTCGAAAGGAATTCCGGATTTTAGCAGAAGATCTGCAAGAACCATGCTGTCCACCCCGCCGCTACAGGCGAGAAGATAGGTATTTTGAGCATCAAAAAGGTTCTTTTGACGTATATGCGCTTTAAAGGCTGAGATCATTGATCAAAAATAGCTTTTTCTATTAATTTTGCCCACTGTCTATTCACTATGAAAAACTCCATTTTCTTCGGTTTTCTATTTTTGCTTCTTTGTAGCTACCAAGTTAGCCTTGCGCAGAGGGGGCAGCAGCGAGATGCTTCTGCGAATAGATCAAATACTGGAGGAGGAAATAATCAGCTGGAAATCATACGTGCAGATTCATTGACAGGAGCGATGGGGTTTCAAAGACTCTATGGAGATGTACGGATGAAAAATCAAAGTACCTTGATCAATTGCGATTCGGCTCATTTTTATAGGTCACAGAACATGGCCAAACTATACGGTCGGGTTTTTATTGAAGACTTGGAGGATTCCGTGACGACCCGCAGTGCCTATGCGGACTACGATGGGAATACAAAATTGGCCAAACTTCGAACCAATGTAGTCATGACCAATGGAGAGACTACACTTTATACAGATTACCTGGATTTTGATCGATTGGCCAATGTTGCCATTTATTTTAACGAAGGGAAAGTGGTCGACTCTACCAATGTGCTCACTAGTGTGAAGGGTAGGTATGAGATCAACTTGGAGCGGATTACTTTTACAGAGGATGTGATATTGGTGAATCCTGAATACACCATGAAGACCAATGATTTGGTATACTTAACTATCCCAAAAACCGCTGAAACCCAAGGCCTGACCAATTTAATTGCAGAAGATGGAACAACCCTTGATGCACTGAAAGGAAGTTTTTATGATACTCAAAACAAACAGTTTCGGTTTTTTGAAGGAACGGTAGAGACAGAAGACCGTAGAGTAAGGGCTGACGAATTGATATACAGGGAGTTGGAAGCTTATTATGAGGGTAAAAAGCGAGTTGCTGTCTACAATAAAAAGCGTGAAGTGGAGGTCTTTGGGGATGTGGGAAAATATTGGGAAAACCAGGGCTACAGTCAAGTCAATGGAAATGCGCTGGTAAGAAAGTATTTTGAAAAGGACACCCTATTTATGCTTGCTGATACGCTGATTTCCCAAGACAATGAAATTGATTCGGTACAATATCTTTTAGCATTTCATTCTGTTCGGTTGATCAAAAAAGATCTGGCTGGCATCGCAGATTCATTGGTGTATAACTATTCGGACTCTACTATACAGCTTTTTCAAGATCCTGTACTATGGAATCAAAAAAATCAACTTACCGCTGATTCCATGGCTTTTTATCTCGTAAATGAGGAGCTTGATCGGGCCATTCTAAAAGAAAAAGCGTTTTCGGTAATGACAGATACGCTTCAAAACTTCAATCAAATGAAGGGTCGAAAGATGACAGCCTATTTTGAAGAGGGTGAAATCAATCAATTATTTATCGAGGGAAACGGGGAGTCGCTGTACTACGCTTTGGAAGGGGATACCTTGACCCAAGGGGTAAATCGGACTTTATCTGCTACAGTAAGGTTGAGTTTTCAAGACGGTGCTATCCGAAAAGTTAATTATGGCGTAAAGCCAGATGGTAGATTTATTCCGGTTCAAGAAACTGATGAAAAGTCTAGCCGTTTGGAGGGTTTCATTTGGAGAGAAGAGGAGAAGCCTACCATGCAGGATGTATCAGCTTGGAGAAAAGTGGAAGAGATCGATCCAAAGCAAAAAAATTTATTTGATATTCCTGATGTAAAGTTGATGATGCCAACTGAAGAAGAAATCAAAAAATCGCTTAAAAAGCGTTCTTCAAATACATAAAAAGCACGATTAAACACCGAGTTATTGTTTAGAAAAGGGGCTAACGATCAAAGCGTAAAAAAATTTTAAAAGGCTTAACATGAATTAACCGGAAATTTTCGCTTTCATGTTATCCATCATTTAATTTTGTCCGTATATTGTTTAAGTAATAAAAATTTAAAGGGCTTATAGATCAAAATTTTACATGAAAAAAATTCTCATTCTCATGACTTGGCTTCTGCTGATGTCTCCTCTTTTTGGGACGGCACAGGAGATTCGCGTGTTGAGTGAGAATTTGGATTTTGTAGGAGCTATAGGCGGTTCTCAGCGGAAAAGTATTCTGATTCAAAACGATTCAGACAAGACCAAAACCTTTTATTTAAAAAATCTCAGAGGTAATATTGGTTCTTCACAAAACATGAAGATTTGTGTAGGGGAGCAGTGTTTTGATGCTAAGAAGGATTTGGCCAAGATTAAACTGACAATGAATCCGGGGGAAATTATCACAGATGTCTATGTGGAATTTGATTTGGGAATAGCAGAGACTAGGGGGAGTTTTGATCTTTTCTTCGTCAATGCTGAAAATATCCGTGATGCTTTTGTAGTGGAAGCTACCTACGAGGTTTCTAATCCTGTAAATAAAATCAGTGAGTTTGATTACGAGGATCTTTCACTCAGTGACGTTTATCCCAATCCTAGCAACCGCGTTGCGCATTTTGACTATCTGATCAAAAACCGATCTGCAGTGGCGAGAATATCCATTAATAGTTTCATAGGAAATCCAGTGGCTGAATATCAGCTTGATCCGGAAAGAAACACCCTTCAGGTCAATGTCTCGGAGTTCAATCCGGGCGTATATTTTTACACACTATTTGTAGACAATAAAAATATTGTCACAAAAAAGCTCGTTGTGAAGAAGTAGCACTTGAGCTATCCATTTGAATACCAATTTATATCCCGTATATTTGCGGTCTTGAAAATGAACATGCGTTTAACCATCCTTTCTTTACTCCTCTTTTCTCTTTTGATCACCTCTTGCGGTCCATTCAGCAAGCTGGAGAAAAGCACGAATTGGGAAGAGCTCTATGAAGGAGCAAATAAGTACTACCAAGAAGGAGAGTATAACAAAGCTATCATCCTATATGACAAGGTTTTGCCGGTCATCAGAGGTAGTGAGAAGGCCGAAATTGCCGATTATAATTATGCCAATTGCCACTTTATGACCAAGCGGTACATAGAAGCGGCAGGTTATTTTAATAATTTTTACAGGACCTATAATCGAAGTCCTCTGGCAGAAGAAGCCCTGTTTATGAATGCTTATGCCTTGTATTTGGATTCTCCGGATTACAACTTGGATCAGCAAAGTAGTAGAGAGGCAGTATCGGCGATACAGCAGTTTGTGATCCAATTTCCCGGTTCGGCCAGTTATGAGAGAGCCATGGAAATGCTTCAGGACTTAGAGTCGAGATTCGAAGAGAAAGCTTACCAAGAAGCTGCCATGTACTACCGACTGAAAGACGGTCTCTACCCAGGTGATTTCTTTAGAGCTTGTATCATTAACTTTCAGAATTTTGCTAAAGACTATCCCGAAAGCAAATACAACGAGGAATTAGCTTACAAATTAGTAGAAGTAAGTGCAGGCTATGCCGAAAACAGTATCTTTAATAAAAAGGAAGAGCGATTAAATGACGCCTTAAATTTTGCTTCTGATTTCTACAGGAAATATCCGAATAGCAAATATGTCTCGGATGTGAAAAAATTTGAGGCTTCTGCCAAAGATGAGCTAACTACTCACTTGGAGCTGAAGAGAGAAAATGCAGAGCGTGCTGCAGCGCAAGAGAAAAAAGAAGCGGAAGAAAACGCAGAAAACAAAACTGAAACAAAAACAAATCAATAAAATGGCAGTCAATCCATCCATCATTACCAGAGATCTAGAAAAAATCGCTGAGCCTACCGGCAATATCTACGAATCCATTCATGTGATTGGACAGCGGGCAAAACAAATTTCTTCAAATCTGAAGGAAGAATTGAATACCAAATTGTCGGAGTTTGCTTCTACAGTAGATAATCTTGAAGAAGTATTTGAAAACAAGGAGCAAATTGAGATCTCAAAATTTTATGAGCGCATGCCAAAGCCTTCTACCTTGGCTATGGAAGAATTTGTAGAGAAAAAGATTTATCATAGATTCCCCGAGCAAGACGTCGAACAATAAAATGAATCTGACAGGTAAGCGGATCGTTTTAGGTGTATGCGGCAGTATAGCTGCTTACAAATCCGCTCAACTTACCCGATCACTCATCAAGGCAGGAGCAGAAGTGCAAATTATTATGAGCGCTTCTGCTCTTGATTTTATTACCCCCTTGACTTTAGCGACACTTTCTAAACGTCCCGTCCTTAGTACATTTCAAAAAGATGAAACCGGAGAGTGGAATAATCATGTGGAGCTAGGGCTTTGGGCAGACCTTTTTTTAATAGCACCTCTTAGCGCCAATACCTTGGCGAAAATGGCCAATGGGCTTTGCGATAATCTTTTGACAGCCACCTATCTTTCGGCGAGATGCCCCGTAATGGTAGCACCTGCTATGGACTTGGACATGTACCAGCATCCCGCGGTAAGGGAAAACCTGAGAAAAATTCAATTCTTTGGAAATTGTGTTTTAGATGCCGAATCCGGAGAGCTGGCTAGTGGTCTTTCCGGCCAAGGTCGAATGATGGAGCCTGAGCGCATCCTTGACCAGGTGATTCGTTTTTTTCAAAAAGAAAAAGATTTCCAAGGAAAAAAAGTGCTTTTGACCATGGGGCCCACTCAGGAGGCCATAGACCCAGTAAGGTTTATTAGCAATCACTCCAGTGGCAAAATGGGCTACGCACTTGCTGAGGCATTTCGCCGCCGTGGTGCTGAAGTATTTGTAGTCTCTGGTCCTGTCTCCATTCCTGTAAATAAAGAAGGATTTCATTGGCGGGATGTTCTATCTGCCAAAGATATGTTTGAAGCTGCTACTGAAATCCATCCCAAAGTAGATATCGCCGTTTTCACAGCTGCTGTGTCAGATTATGCACCTCAAGAGGTAGCCCAAGAAAAAATCAAAAAGAAGGATTCGGAACTGAAACTTATTCTTCGAAAAAATAAAGACATAGCCTTCAGCCTGGGTGAGCAAAAAAGCGCTAGCCAATATCATGTAGGTTTTGCTTTAGAAACAGAAAATGAGGAGCAAAATGCTAAAGAAAAACTGAAGAAAAAGAATTTTGATTTGATTGTTTTGAATTCAATGAAAGAAAGTGGTGCAGGGTTTCGTTTGGATACCAACCGGGTTCACATTTTTCATAGAGACGGTTCTATGATCAAAAGTGAAGTCGAGCAGAAAGCAGCGATAGCGGAGTTGATTCTTGATGAGATCAAAAAGGAAGCAAACTGGTTTCAAGCCTAAAAAAAACTTCTATTTTTAAATTATGAAAAACTGGATTCTTACTTTGATGTTTCTGGTCCTGGCAAATCTAGGTCTTGCCCAGGAGCTCAATTTTACCGTAATCATCAATAGTGATAGGGCCCGTATCCAAAACACAGATATTTTCAATCAGATGAAAAGCTCCTTTGAGCAATTCTTAAACGGGAGATCTTGGACCTCCGATGAGTTCAGACCGGAGGAAAGGATCAAAGGAAATCTACTCATCACGATCAATGATGTGCCTCAGGTCGGCGTTTACTCTGCGACTGTGCAGGTGCAAGTTGTGCGTCCGATTTACGGCACCGACTATGAGTCTTTGGTTTTTAATTTTGCGGATCGCAACTGGAATTTTGAATATATAGAGTCCCAGCCCTTGGAGTTTAATCGCTTTACCTTCTTGAATAATATCAGTTCTCTTTTAGCTTTTTATGCTAATATCACTCTGGGACTGGATTACGATACCTTTCAGGAAAATGGAGGGCAAGAGTTTTTTGCGGTAGCGAATGATATCGTTAATAATGCTCAAAATTCCGGAAGATCAGGATGGGTGCAGAGTACCTCAGATCGTAGAAATCGGTATTGGTTGATCAATGATATTTATACTTCGTCGGTTTTTTCGGCGATTCGCGAAGCATTATATCTCTACCATAGACAGGGTTTGGATATTCTACAGGTGCAGCAGGAAAAGGCCTATGAGAACATAGTTGAGGCTATTCGAATAGTCTCAGAAGCCAATGATGCACAGCCCAATGGTATTTTTACAATTGCATTTATGGATGCTAAGGGAGAAGAAATTTCAAAAATTTTAAAAGGTGCGCCTTTTGAGCTCCGCAGCGAGGCAGTAGAGCTCCTGCTGAAAGTAGATCCAAATAATGCCAGAATGTATAATGAACTTCTAAAAAGCTGAATTTGATTTTTTAGCTTTGTCCAAGTAAAAAAATTGTATGCTTAAGTCGCTCAGTATTTCCAATTACGCCCTCATAGATCAACTGCAGATGCACCCTAGTCCTGCTTTAAGTATGATTACAGGGGAAACAGGCGCTGGTAAATCTATTATGCTAGGCGCAGTGGGACTATTGCTGGGTAATCGAGCTGACACTAAGGTGCTATTACATGAGGATCAAAAATGCATTATTGAAGGGGTTTTTGATATTGGCTCCTACGGTTTGCAGCCTTTCTTCGAGTTAGAAGAACTAGACTACGAGTCTACCTGTATCATACGAAGAGAAATCAGTCCAAGCGGAAAGTCGCGCTCCTTTGTCAACGACACTCCGGTACTTCTAGATCGCCTTCGGATTCTTGGAGCTATGCTGATGGATATTCATTCTCAGCATGACACCTTGCAGTTAGGCGATGGACAGTATCAACTGGGCTTGGTGGATGCCTTTGCACAAAGTAAGGAGGAACTCCAATCCTATCAGACTGCCTATCGTTCGTATAAAAAGGCTCAGAAAGAATATCAAGAGCTGAAGGAAAAGGCGGTGGAGCTTCAAAAAGAGGCTGATTTTGTTCAGTTTCAATTGGACGAGTTGAGCCTACTAGCCCTTCAGTCAGGAGAACAAGCCGAGCTTGAGTCTCTTCAGGAAGTTTTAGAAAACGCCGAGGAAATCAAAACCAAGATTCATGAAGTGATGAATCTCTTTGATGGGGAGCAGTTTGGAGTATTTCAGGGATTAGCCCAAATCCAGCAAGGCCTTCAGACCCTAGCTAGGCTAGCTCATAAATTTGAGCTATTTCAAAATCGATTTCAAGAAGTCTATATCGAGCTAAAAGATCTTGCTGAGACACTATCTGATGAGGATAGCAAAGTCGAGGTAGATTTTGAAAGACTGGAGGAAATTAGGGATCGATTGAGTAAAATTTACCAGCTGCAGAAAAAGCACGGTGTCAGCTCCGTGGAGGAGCTCCTTACTATCGAGCAGGAGCTAGCAGATAAAGTTTTTCAGTTCCAAAACCTAGATGAAAGCCTTGAGGCGGCAGAGCTTCGTCTAAAGGAGGCTGAGAAAGTACTAAAAGATAAAGCTAAAATGCTTAGTACGCTTCGGATGGCCTGCTTTATTGATTTTGAAAATTCCTTACAGAGTCTTTTAGCTGGTTTGGGAATGGAAAATGCCCAAATCAAAATAGACAGAAAAGAGATGTCTCCTGCTTTATCCGGAATAGATGAAGTAGAGTTTTTATTTACCGCAAATAAAGGTTCGATTCCTCAGCCACTCAAGAAAGTGGCATCCGGGGGAGAGTTTTCCCGTTTACTATTTGCTATCAAGTATTTGATGGCAGATAAAATGGCACTCCCCACTTTGATTTTTGATGAGATAGATACGGGGATTTCCGGGGAGGTGGCTTTGCAGATGGTGCGTATGATGAAAGATATTGCTATGCAGCATCAGGTAATTTGCATCACCCATTTGCCTCAGGTGGCAGCGAAGGGGGATTTGCATTATTTCGTGTACAAGGACAATGCCTCTGAAAAAACCATCAGTAAAATCAAGCTTTTGGATGAATCAGGGCGGATAGATGAATTGGCTAAAATGATTGCAGGAGCTCATCCTTCCCCTTCAGCGGTGGCAAGTGCTAAGGAGCTTCTTGCCAGTTAGGCCTGCTAATCCCAAAAATTCCTTATTTTTACTCAAATTTTTGACAACAATCAAATAAGCTATATGCCTGAAAATTTGCTAAAAGGAAAAGTGGGGATCATTACAGGAGCCCTTGATGAAAATTCAATTGCATGGAAAACTGCACTCAAGGCCAAAGAACAGGGTGCTCGCTTCGTATTGACGAATGCACCAATTGCTATGCGCATGGGAGCTATCAAAGAATTGGCTGAAGAGTGTAATACCATCGTCATTCCTGCAGATGCTACCGCGCTAGAAGATATAGAAAAACTCTACAGTGAAGCCAAAGAATATTTAGGAGGAGATTTCGATTTCTTACTTCATTCTATTGGAATGTCGCCCAATATCCGAAAAGGGAGAAGTTATGGTGATCTGAACTATGACTGGGCTATGAAATCCTACGATGTCTCTGCTATTTCATTTCACAAAATGATGCAAGTAGCTGAGAAGATGGATGTGATGAAAGAGTGGGGTTCGATCATCGGGCTCTCTTATATTGCAGCGCAGAAAGTGTTTCCATTTTATACTGATATGGCAGATGCCAAAGCGCTACTAGAAAGCATCGCTAGAGGCTATGGCTATCGATTCGGAAAATTGAAAAAAGTCCGTGTAAATACCATCTCCCAATCTCCTACCAAAACTACAGCAGGTACAGGGATCGGAGGATTTGACTCTTTCTTTAATTTTGCTGAGTCACTTTCTCCATTGGGCAATGCCTCTGCCGATTCTTGCGCGGATTATATTGTGACGATGTTCTCAGATTTGACGAGGATGGTCACTATGCAAAATCTTTTCCATGACGGTGGATATTCGTTTACCGGCATCTCAGAAGATATCATGGAGAAGTTCCAAGACCTTTAATTTCGTATCCTATAAATAAAAAGTCCTGTTCCCAAAACAGGACTTTTTTTTGCCCCTCTGGCATAAAGTTTTTTTTCCTTTTGCTTTTTGTCCTAACTTATTGATTCTAATCAGCCACCAAGTCTATGACAGTTAAAAAATTCCTTTTATGCCTATTTGTATGCTTGATTTCGGTTCAGGCTTTTACACAAATTATGCCTTCTCCTGATCGCGCAGAAGGAGATGGACCCTATAATAAATTAATATTACGGGGAGTGATTCTTATTGATGGAACAGGAGCGCCGCCGGTCGGGCCAGTGGATATTGTAGTAGAGAAAAACCGGATAATACAGATTCAATCTGTTGGTTATCCAGGATTACCGATTAATGAAAACCGCAGGCCCAAAGCGGATGAAAATACCAAAGAGCTGGATTTAGAAGGACATTACGTTTTGCCCGGTCTCATCGATATGCATGGGCACATCGGAGGCAGTGGACAAGGTACTCCTGCGGAATATGTATTCAAGCTATGGATGGCCCATGGGATCACCACTATCCGGGACCCATCGGCGGGAAATGGGCTCGACTGGGTATTGGAGCACAAGCGAAAATCTCAAGAAAATTCTATCACAGCCCCACGAATCTTGGCTTATACTTCATTTGGGCAGCGAGCCGAAACTCCAATAACTACTGCTGATCAGGCTAAGGCTTGGGTGAATGAAAACAAAGCAAAGGGAGCAGATGGGATCAAGTTTTTTGGAGCTAATCCGGAGGTGATGGAAGCTGCTATTTCTGAAAATAAGAGGATTGGTCTTCGATCAGCGATGCATCATCAGCAATTGGATGTGGCTAGATGGAACGTGCTCCATTCTGCAAGAGCTGGACTCACAAGTATGGAGCATTGGTATGGGCTACCCGAAGCGCTTTTCCAAGACCGAACAATTCAGGATTTTAGACTGGATTACAATTATCAAAACGAGCAGCATCGATTTGGAGAGGCGGGTAAGCTTTGGAAGCAAGCGGCTCCTCCGTATTCAGAGCATTGGAATAATGTGATGAATGAATTGTTGGAGCTTGATTTTACTCTAGATCCTACTTTTAATATCTATGAAGCCAATCGGGATTTAATGCGGGCTAGAACCCAAGAATGGCACGAGGTGTATACTTTGCCCTCTCTTTGGAGATTCTATGCGCCTAGCCGTCAGTCCCATGGTTCTTACTGGTTTGACTGGACTACGGAGGAGGAAGTGCAGTGGAAGGAGAATTACAGGCTTTGGATGACTTTTGTCAATGAATACAAAAACCGTGGGGGTAGAGTTACGGCGGGTTCCGATTCAGGATTTATTTATCAGTTGTACGGCTTTGCTTATGTCCGTGAACTGGAATTGCTGCGAGAGGCGGGATTTCATCCTTTGGAGGTTATCCGGTCTGCTACAATGTATGGCGCGGAAGCTTTGGGAATGGAAAAAGAAATAGGAACTGTCGAGGTGGGTAAATTAGCCGATTTCGTCGTATTGGAAGAAAACCCTCTTCAAAACCTCAAAGTACTTTACGGCACAGGAACGATCAGAATTGATGACAACAATCAGCCGATTCGAGTGGGTGGGGTAAAGTTTACTATTAAGGATGGAATTGTTTACGATGCAAAGCAGCTTTTGGAAGATGTAAAGACCATCGTAGATCAGCACAAGGCTAGAGAAAATGCAAAATTGACCCAACCTGGGTTGGACTGGTAGAGTATACTATTACGATAAACCCAGAAATATGCCAGAAATCAAAGTAAATGGAGTAAAAATTCACTATGTCGAGTTAGGACAAGGAAAGGAAACGGTAGTGTTTTCTCATGGGTTGCTTTGGAGTCATCAGATGTTTGATGCTCAAATCAAAGTGCTTTCCAAAAATTACCGAATCCTAGCCTACGACCATAGGGGACAAGGAAAAAGTGAAGCTATCGGTCCCTATGATATAGAAACGGTGGCGGAGGATGCCGCGGCACTTATTCAGGCACTGTGTGATGATCCGGTTCATTTTGTGGGCTTATCAATGGGAGGTTTTGTAGGGATGCGTTTGGCAGCTAGATATCCTAAATTGATCAAAAGTCTAGTCTTGCTGGAAACTTCAGCCAATGCAGAGCCTGTAGAGAATCTTCCCAAATACAAAACCCTCAATGGAATTGTGAGATGGTTAGGAGTCATTGGTCCCGTTGCCTCCAAAGTAATGCCGATTATGTTTGCTGAAAGCTGGCTATCTCAAAAGAAAAATGAGCCTCAGGTAAAGTATTGGAAGAAACAATTAATGGCTAACAAGAGGACGGTGACAGGACCTGTTGAAGGCGTGATTTACCGTAAGGGAGTAGAGTCTGAATTAGGAGGGATTTCCTGTCCCACGCTGGTGATAGTAGGGGATGAGGATGTTGCCACAAAACCTGAAAAAGCTAAATTTATCCAAATGGGAATCGCTGGTGCAAAATTGCACATGATCGCAGGAGCAGGACATAGTAGTTGTATCGAAAAGCCTGAAGAGGTCTCGCAATTGCTTCAAGATTGGCTTCGTGATAGAGACTAAATAAAAAATGCCCCGAGGGGCATTTTTTATTGATTTTGGAATACTCTCACGTAATCTACAATCATGTGTTGAGGGAAAGTAGTGTTGGCGTTTGGTGAACCTGGCCAGTTACCTCCCACAGCTACATTCATGATAAAGAAGAAGCTTCTTCTAAACTCATCCAATTCAGCAGGGCTGGTATCGATTTCATGATATTGTTCATTGTCTATGAACCATCTAATCCTGGTAGCGTCCCATTCGATGCTGTAGACATGAAATTTATCGGACAAGGTGCCATTGCTGATGGTTCTGCTGCCTCCAAATTCGGCGTGAGAACCATTATTTTGCCAATGTACTGTGCCATGCACCGTGTTTTCTCGGCCATTTCCACCTATCATTTCCATGATGTCAATTTCGCCGCAGGCAGGCCATCCAACCGTGGGGAAATTAACTCCTAACATCCAAAGTGCCGGCCAAAGCCCTTGTCCTCTTGGCATGACAGCTCTGATGTCTATTCTTCCATATCGAAATTGCTGCTTATTTAAAGAAATGATTCTGGAAGAGGTATAGTTGCTTCCATTAAAAGACTCTTCTTTTGCTGTGATAATTAAATGACCGTCTTGAAAGGAAGTATTCTGAGAGCGGTAAAACTGAAGCTCATTATTTCCCCATCCATTTTGACCGGTTCCGGTTTCATGAGTCCAATTCGCAGGGTCGAGTCTGTTTTCTTCAAAATCATCTTCCCATACTAGGGTCTTTCCAGAATAGCTTGTAGGAGATTCGTAGCCCGAACTTGGTATGGCAATCTCTACGGCAGGAGGGGTATCTGGACCTGTGGTACTGGGGTCATTTGATCCACATCCCATGAAAAATAAGAAAAGGGATGAAAGTAGAATAAGGTTATTTTTTTTCATCGTGGTTGTATTGTCAGTTAAAAACAAAACAGGTATCAGGAAAACTGATACCTGTTCGTAATAATGTGGCGCTTATTCAGTGATCAACTTAAATGTCCACCAAATACCATCTTGTATTTCAATGTGGAGCGTCATACGCTTAACTCCGTCGTTCTCGGTTAGGCTAGCTACTTGATAAGTAACATCTCCTGGTACGTCGACATTAGGAAGTTCACCACCATTAACTACCTTAGGAAGTGCTACGTGTGCACCTTCTCCTATCAACCTTAGCGTTGTTCCGTTGAAAGTGTAAGTGTATTCACCTGATCCATCATGAGGCGCTACTGGAGTACCACAAGAGTCATTATCTACTCCTTGCCATTGTTCAAGCCAAGTCTGATCTCCCATTTCTATACTGAAGCTTCCATCTTCACCAAAAGTATATACATCATCGAAGAAGCAAGCTCTTGTGGTAACGTCATCGGCTGAATTTGCAAAAAATTCAGTGCTGCCAGCTGCGGGGCCTACTCCAAATGCACCAGCGATCGGCTCCATTTTCCAGTTACCAGCAATATCATCAGCTGGAGCAGGAGTTACAATTTCTCCTGAGATCAATAGGAATTCCCACCATACACCGTCACCGGCTTCAATTTGAAGCGTCATTCTTCTGGTGTCTCCATCAAGGCTTTGATCGGCGATGTTATAAGTGATTTCGTCTGCTACAGCGGCGCCCTGAGAGATTTCTCCCGCATTATTTACTTTGGAAAGACCTACATAAGCTCCTTCTCCGATTAGACGAAGTGTGTTGCCATTGTAAGCATAAGAATAAGATCCAGAACCATCGAATGGTGCTACAGGAGCCCCGCATCTGTCTGAATCTACTCCCTGCCATGTTTCAAGCCAAGTAGCTTCTCCCAGTTCGATCTCGAAACTTCCATCTGCATTGAAGGTATAAGTGTCGTCATAAAAACAATCTCTTAGTGCCACATCACTGTCAGAAACTTGGAACCACTCTCCACTTCCAGGTGAAGGTCCTACTTTTAACGAACCAGCTACAGGCTCGATAAACCAAGTACCTGAAATATCAAAGTCAGGTCTTTGTGCAGCTACTGTGAAGGATTGATTGTCTGAAGTGGCATTACCGTTGGTATCAGTGACAGTCACGTCCAAATTGTAATCACCCGGTTCAAATCCACCAGCAACTTCAATTACTACCGATTGATTGTCTCCTGTTAGATCTTGGGATCCTGAGGTGACTGTTTCTCCGTCTTGAGCTATAGACCAGGAAAGTAATGCCAAGGTACTTATTGAACTTCCTTCCAGGCCATCAGACATTCTGATTTCTACTCTAAAATCTTCACCTTCGGTGAGACCACTTGAAATAGCTCTAATGTCTATTGTGGGTGGGGTGTCAAGGACATCGACATCCGCAAAACCATTGTCACAGCCCCAAACGATAAGGAGCGACAACAAGGCCATTGTTGAGTTTAAAATTAATTTTTTCATACAAGTAAATTTTTTAACTAATTTCAAAAAATGTTAACGAATTGCCAAATTGGTCACCTCTTCATCTTTTCATCTTTATAAAGAGTGTAATACATCAAAACCTCATCAATGAAGATAAAAACCCTATTTTAATTCATTTAATTACCCTTTATTCGATTTTTTGACTTTCTCATTATTTCTTTTAAAACTTCTCAACATCTTTTTAACTATTGATCTCGATAAATAGGCCTTTCAGAGCTTTTACTAGTGCTTTAACCTCATTATCGGTTAGATTTATTTGTTAAGTCTATTTTAACGATAGGATTACCTATAAAAAAATTCCTGAGATCAAATTGGCTCTTTTTGTTATTAGGCCTATCTGATTTTTCTTTTTTTACCCTCAGGGTGTATTTTTTAGGGTAAAGAGCCACAGGAATTTATTTTTTTAAAGAAAAATCAAAAGAAGGTAAACTTTTCTCTCAGTATTAGTGTATATACATTAAATACATTTGTAGAAATGATGAAGCTAGAAGAAGCCATAAAGCAGAAGGAGTTTAAGGATCCCTACAATAAGTTGGTGGTAAATCTACTTTACACCCATAGTTATTTGGTAACTGCTCAAAATAGCCTTTTTAAACCGTATGATATTTCTCCTGAGCAATACAATGTGCTTAGGATTCTTCGTGGACAGCAGGGAGAACCTTTGACGATTTCTTCCATTCAAGAAAGAATGTTGAATAAAATGTCAAATGCTTCCAGACTAGTAGAAAAGCTAAAGGGTAAAGAGTTAGTGCAGCGTGTAGAATGTCCTACGGACCGGAGACAAGTGGATGTCAGTATCACATCGAAAGGCATGGAGCTTCTGGAAACGCTAGAAAAGCAAGTTTCTGAATTCAATCACAAGGTGATCCATTTGGACGAAAATGAAGTAATAAGACTCAATGAACTGCTTGATCAGCTGAGAGGGTAAAAAAAATTGACCTCTTGTATGTATAAACATGAATTGTATAAACATAAATAAATCTCTAATCAAACTTAAAAACAAACAATTATGAGCACCACAAAATGGACTATCGACCCTACTCACTCTGAGGTATCATTTAAAGTAAAGCACTTGGTGATTTCAACTGTGACTGGATATTTTAAAAAATTTGAAGGAGCTGCAGAAAGCACTTCTGAGGATTTTGATGGCGCATCAGTATCATTTACAGCAGATATCGACAGTATCGATACCAATCAGACAGATCGTGACAATCACTTGAAATCTGCAGACTTCTTTGATGCGGCAAATCACCCCAAACTTTCTTTCGAAGGTAAAATCGGCAAGAATGGAGGAGACTACAAACTCGCAGGAAATCTTACCATGCGTGGTGCTACTAAAGAGGTAGAATTGGACGTAGACTTTGGAGGCGTGGCTGGTGATCCTTATGGACAAACTAAGGCTGGATTCGAAATCGAAGGTAAAGTAAACAGAAAAGAATTTGGTCTTTCTTGGTCAGCAGTTACCGAGGCTGGTAGCGTGGTAGTGAGTGATCAAGTCCGATTGATTTTGAGCATTCAATTGGTCAAGCAAGCCTAATTTTAATAAAAGTCATGGAGATTTGATTTCTCCATGACTTTCTTTTACCCTTAGAAACTAAACCACTATTTACCATTTCACTTAAGACCAGGCAATCATGAAACCATTAATATCAGGAATTCACCACATCACCGCAATCGCCGGAAACGCTCAAGCCAATGTTGATTTTTATACTGGGATCTTGGGCTTGAGACTGGTCAAAAAGACCATTAATTTTGATGCGCCGGATGTATATCATTTTTACTTTGGCGATGAATTGGGCAGTCCGGGTACAGTTTTTACTACTTTCCCTTTCCAAGGTGCGCGCAAGGGTAGCAAAGGGGTGGGGGAATTGACCTACACCGCATTTTCTATTGCCAAGGGTGCGCTGCCATTTTGGAGAGAGCGACTTCAAAAATACGGAGTAGTAGTATCTGATACGCTGACTCGTTTTGGAGATGAATTGATTCGCTTTGAAGACCATGATGGGATGGGGATAGAGCTAATTGCCAATGACAGGGACTCTAGAAAAGGTTGGACTTATGGACCGATTCCTTTGGACTTTTCGATTAAAGGATTCTATGGCGTGACTCTTTATCTAAAAGCTAAAGAGCTGACAGCAAAATTACTGACGGAGCATATGAATTATACATTGATCGGACAGGAAGGAAACCGATTCAGGTATGGTACCGAAGGAAAGCCCGGTGATATAGTAGATATTTTAGTAGATCCAAACGGAAATCGGGGAATGCAAAGTGCTGGAACTGTCCATCATATCGCTTTTCGGACGGCAAATGAAGAGACGCAGCTTGAAATGCAGCATCTGCTGATGAAAAATGGTTATATGGTCACCGAAGTAAAGGATAGAAATTATTTCAAATCCATCTACTTCAGAGAGCCGGGAGGAGTTTTATTTGAAATAGCAACCGATGAACCTGGATTTTCCATAGATGAGGATGAGGCTCATTTGGGAGAACTGATCAAACTACCGGATTGGGCGGAGTCTTCCCGTGAAAAAATCGAAAAAGGTCTGGTCCCAGTTCAATTAAACATTGAAAATTATGAATATCCGCAAAGTCACCAGTAGCCAAATAAGTTCTTTTTGACAGTTGGTGTCAATTGCTTTATTAAGGGTTTAACTCGATTTAAATTAGGTCAAAATAAACGGTTTTGACCATGAATATTATCAATTTCATTAATCGGTTTCCTGACGAGGCTTCCTGTGTTGAATTCATCAAATCACAAAGGATCAAGCAAGGAATCATCTGTAAGAAATGTACTGGAATCAAGCATTATTGGCTTGAAAACAAGCTTTCTTTTCAATGTGCTTCCTGTGGATTTAGAACCAGTATCAAGAGCGGTACAGTGATGCAGAGCAGTAATTTATC
>NZ_FNAC01000093.1 GCF_900101705.1 Algoriphagus faecimaris
AGGAAGGGTATCTACCTTGCTTGGATCAGCTTAAAGCCATATTTGATGGCTCAAAAAGAACTATATACTACCAAAAGCAAATTGGCCAAGGTTCTATCCAACAAAGAACTTTTCGATTATTTCCTAAGCACATCAAGACAGATCACCACCAATCCCGAGGGATTAGGGATATTTCTAAATGGGGCAAATCCGAAATACCATGTCTTAAAGGTTTGCAACCCTTACTGTGGTCCTTGTGCTCGAACGCATCCGCTCTTGGAGCAGCTCTATGAAGCCGGGAATATTGATTTACAGATCGTATTTGTCCCTGGAGGAGGAGATGAGGTCAGACTAAAGACTATCCGGCATCTTTTGGGGATTGCTTCTAAGGGTAATTTAGAACTGACCCACCAAGCTTTGGATGAGTGGTATAGTCAAGATAATAAAGATTATGAAGTCTTTTCGGCAAAGTATCCACTCTACGGAGAACTGGCAAGGCAGGAATCCAACCTCAAGTCCATGCTGGACTGGGCAGAGCAAGAGCAAATTACCCATACGCCTACGATTTTCATCAATGGCTATGAGTTGCCATCCAACTATGCAGTGGAGGATTTGAAATATGTCTTAAACTAAAATAAGCTGCAAATGCAGAAAAATATTCAATCGCGATGAATAGTCACAGTCTCCGGTGACTCAAATGGTCGGAGATTATCTTACCAATTCAAAATTAATTATTAACCAGTTAAATCGTAAACTATGAAAAAGTTAAGTTTAGAAATGCTAAGACTCAGCACTGAGGAAGTCTTAGAAAGAAGTCAGATGAAGAAGATTACAGGGGGGGGGATCTGGGACATGTTGGTTGCGTTGTAGTAACAGCTGGCAGAGATCCATGCAAGTGCCATTTTGTGGTTCTTCAACAGTTTCATTTTATTGTTTAGAAGGATCTGAAGCCACATGTAATTGCAATTAATTTAATAAGGCCAAATGGCAGTATTAAGCTGTCATTTGGTTTTGGATATTCTTATTTTGGAAATTTATATAAAATCACTATGTTTTATCCAAGCTGTTTTAAAAGACTTACATTTAATTCTATAAGGAAAGGATTACAAAATATTCTATTACATATAAATTTTATTAAAGTAAATTAATTAAAAAATATGATAAAAATATTTTATACCCTCATACTTACAATTATAACATCCAGCTTAGCTTATTCACAATACCAATTTACGAAAGTAAAAGAGTTTCGAATTAATTCCTTGTACCAAATTGGCATAGTTGATTATTTCAATTCAAAAGATATCTACCTGGCATATATAAACAAATTATCAAAAGGAATAGAGGTTGCTTTAATTAATGGTAATGGTGAAATAATATTGAGCAAGACTCTACAGGGTGATGGCCCTGAAAAATTTACAACTTCAATGAATAGTTTAGGTTTTTCAAGAGATGGAGATATTTGGGTTCTTACCACTTTTGAACTTCTACTATATGATCAAAAGTTAAAATTGAAAGAAAGAATCAAATTTAAACCCGATACTCAAGTTTATATAGCAAATCGAGCATATCCCTTTCAATACTTTTACAAAAACAACAACCCATCTAATTTGCATTTCTTTTTAAATCCCTCAGGTGTTCATAATTTTCTCGGATTCAGGCAATTTAAAAGCAAACAATTAATAAACTTATATGATAGTCGTTCTAAATCAAATTATTCTTTAGCACCGATTTCAAAAAGAGACGTGGCTCAAAAGCTTAATGAAAATATGTCTGACGTTTATTTTCCAATATACACAGTTGATAAAAAAAAATCGCCAATACTCTATTTAACTTCTTCATTCGACAATGAAATAACTATTTTTGATTTAAACAATGATTCAGAAATAGGAAGTATTAAAATTGAACATGAATCCTTTGATTTTTTAAAAGGAGTGAAGTTAGACATAGATGATATTCCTTCACAGGAAAATATTACACTTGGCGCAAAAAACCATAATATTTTTAAACTGGGAAATGGACTATTAGTTCTAGAGTATATCCAAGAAATCCCCTACGGCACCTATGAACAGAAGATTGCTGAGGACCCAACCTACCATCATTTTCAAGATCCAAACTATCATAGGCTGAT
>NZ_FNAC01000069.1 GCF_900101705.1 Algoriphagus faecimaris
CATCCTGAAGGACAAAACAGCATACAAAGAACTCGGAGCAGAATACTTGGAAAGCCGAAAGAAGGACAGACAGATCCAACATTACCTGGACAAACTCAGGGAACTTGGAGTGGAACTGAACAAGGAAAAGGTAGCATAAAAAAACAAAGGTCGGTTTTTACTGGAGGTTGAAACATCGTTGTGAAAACAACGAAACCCCGTACATGAAATTGACATCAGACGCTAAGCACACAGGAGTATTGCCGTGAGCATGAACATGAAAATTTAACTTCTTAGCGTCTTTTTATTCCTTTACCTAAAAATGAAAAAGAAACAAATTATAAACACATGAAAAAACTACTACTCTTAAGCTTAATGCTTTGCATGTTGCTCAGCTTTGCGCAAGCTCAAATCCAGACTCCCGAGCAGTTTCTCGGCTATAAGCCTGGCGACCGATTCACTCCACATCACCGCATGGTAGATTATTTTGAGCATGTCGCCGAAGCTCTTCCCAATGTACAGCTCATCCAATACGGCGAAACCAATGAAAAGCGCCCACTGATCTTGGCGATTTTCTCTAGTCCAGAAAACATGGCCAATCTAGAGCAAATCCGAGAGGATAACCTACGCCGAGCGGGTCTGCTTGAAGGCACGCCCAGCACCTCCATCCCGATCAACTGGATGTCTTTCAATGTCCATGGAAATGAATCTGTGGGAATGGAAGCGGCAATTTCGGCTTTTCATACTTTGGCCGATCCGAGCAACACCAAAACTCAAGAATGGCTGAAAAACCAAATCATCATCATCGATCCAGCAATTAACCCTGATGGGCGAGATCGCTATGCCATGTGGTACAATCAGAAAATGAATACCACGCTTCAGCCGGATTTGCAGTCCATGGAGCACAATGAGCCTTGGCCTGGAGGTCGCGCCAACCATTACCTTTTTGACCTCAACCGAGACTGGGCCTGGCAAGTACAAGTAGAGTCTCAGCAGCGATTAAAAATGTATCAGCAATGGATGCCCCAGTTACATCTCGACTTTCACGAGCAGGGAATCAACAATCCTTTTTACATGGCGCCGGCTGCCGAGCCGCTTCATGAGCAACTCACCGAATGGCAGCATGAATTCCAGGATATTTTCGGAAAAAATACCGCAAAATACTTTGACCAAATGGGCCGCTTCTACTTTACCAAAGAGCGCTTTGATTTACTCTACCCCTCATACGGGGATACTTATCCCATGTACAATGGCGCCATCGGAATGACCATCGAGCAAGGTGGCGGAGGACAAGCCGGCCGTGGGGGATTCAATGCCGTAGGCGACACGGTAACTCTCAGCTACCGAATCGAAGGACATTATACTGCCGCCCTTTCTGCAGCGGAAATGACCAGTAAAAATGCGAATAGATTGCTCACTGAGTTTTCAAACTACTTCTCCGAAAACTCCAGCAATCCTAAAAGCAAATACAAAAGCTTTGTGATCAAAGGGGAAAGCAATCCCGCCCAAACGGCCAAATTACTGGAGCTATTAGACAAAAACGGTATTCAATATAGCAAAGCAGGAAGTAAGTCCGGATTGAGAGGATTTGACTACCAAAGCGGAAAAAATGCTTCCTTCAGCACCTCAGAAGAGGACATAGTGATTTCGGCTTATCAGCCAAAGTCTGTATTGACTCAGGTCTTTTTCGAGCCCAACCCTCAACTTAATGACAGCATCACTTACGATATTACTTCCTGGGCTTTGCCGTATGCGTATAATTTGAAAGCCTATGCCTTGGAAAGCAAATTGGATCCTTCGGGGGAATTTGAAAAGACAGCTTTTTCAGAAAATACTCCAGGAAAAACTCCTGTGGCCTATATTGCCCGCTGGGAAGGGACTCGTGATGCAGCATTTTTGGCAGCTTTGCTGAAAGAAGGTATCCGCGTCAAATACCCTGAATATGCTTTCAAAACAGAAGGTAAAAGCTTTCCGGCAGGAACGCTACTGATCACCAAAGGGGGCAATGAGTACGTAGCCGACTTTGATAAAAAAGTGACCGAAACTGCCAATCGATTTGGAATCAGCCTCGAAACTACCATGACGGGCTACATGGAAGAAGGCAAAGATTTTGGCTCACCTAATATACGCATTATCCAAGCGCCAAAAGTAGCATTGGTTGGTGGGCAAGGCACCTCCTCACTCAGTTTTGGCGAGGTGTGGCATTTCTTTGAGAAAGAACTGGATTACCCTCTTTCTACCTTGGAACTGGACAATATGTCCCGCTATGACCTGAGCAAATACGATGTGATCATCCTGCCTTCCATGTGGGGTGGTGGATTGAGCAAAGCCGCTCAGGACAAGCTCATGGACTGGACTTCTGCTGGCGGGAAAGTCATTGCGCTCGATGGTGCGGTCAATTTATTTGCCAATAAGGAAGGGTTTGCGCTCAAGACCTTTGATACCGACGAGGATAAAAAAGCCGCTGAGAAAGCTGCAGATTCTTTGGCGAAAGCCGAGCGATTGGAACCCTATTTAGAAGGAGAGCGACTGGCGATCTCAGGAGGTGCCGCAGGTGCAATCTACCAATTGGATATGGACGAAACGCATCCTTTGGGCTATGGAACAAGTGGGAAATACTACACGCTGAAAAATAACTCAAATACCTACGCCTTCATGGATCGTGGTGTCAACGCCGGAAAAATCAGTTCAAATGATTCCTATCGAACCGGTTACATCGGCTACAAGATCAAATCCAATATGGGTGAGTCTTTAGCTATCGGAACTGAAAGAAAAGGGCGAGGGGAAATAGTCTATTTTGTAGATAATCCGATATTCCGAGGCTTCTGGGAATCCGGAAAATTGGTGTTGAGTAATGCTATTTTCTTGGTTGGACAATAAGGAAAGTATGAAATTAGAATTGTAAAAGCTGAAATTAGAAACCAAAAAGCCGGCTCCGAGTGTGATTGGAGTCGGCTTTTTTAATTGTCAGGAAGCGAGCTTGGTAAAAGAACCATTTTTGCACATTCATTTGTGCATTTTTTCCTCAATAGTGCACTTTATATATGCATTTAGGGATACTTTTTCTTTAAAAAATGAGGGATGAATTTACCTATTGAAACTCCCGCTTTGAAATAGAAACAGATTCTCAGGCATCATAATTTTTCTATTCTATCTGATTCTCAATTTCTTTTTCTATTTTGTCATACTGAAACAATAACCCTTTAAACCTATTGTCATGAAATCAAACCGAAGAGACTTCTTCAAAAAAGTTGGTGTTGGCACCTTAGCTGCCTCCGTTCCCTTTTCATCCCAAGCTTTTGCCAGTCAAAGTACTCCAAATTCAGATGATCAATTTCTCCAAATCGGAGATAACATCGCCATTGCTGAAACCACAAACGGCAAAGTTCGCGGTTACATTCTCAACAGTACCTACACCTATTTGGGCATTCCCTACGGTGCCGATACATCCGGGAAAAACCGATTTATGGCTCCCAAAAAACCAGCCGCTTGGACAGAGGTAAAGCCCACTATTTGGTGGGGAAATACCGCCCCTCAAATCATGGATAATCGCTATGCCAACGTACATTATTCCTTTGCTGATCACTGGAACTATGACGATGTCAGCGAGGACTGCCTCAAGCTCAATGTGTGGACGCCCAGTCTCGACAGAAAGCGCAGACCCGTGATGGTTTGGCTCCACGGCGGTGGCTTCACCAATGGCAACGCCATCGAACAAGATGGCTACCATGGTGAAAATTTTGCCAAGCAGGGAGACGTCGTCTTTGTTTCTATCAATCATCGATTGGGGCCGATTGGCTTCACCGACCTCTCGGGAGTGGGGGGAGAAAAATACCGTGATTCCGGAAATGTCGGCATGCTCGATATCATCGCTGCACTGGAATGGGTTCGGGACAATATTGCCAATTTCGGAGGCGACCCGGGCAATGTCACCATCATGGGCCAATCCGGCGGAGGAGCAAAAGTCACCTGTGCCATGGCCATGCCGGCATCCAAGGGGATCGTGCACAAAGGTGTCGCACTGAGTGGAAGTATGCTTAAAGCCAACGATAAAGAATATGCTCAAACGCTGGGCAGATTTGTCATGGAAGAAGCCAAGCTGAGCCCTGAAAGTCTCGATAAACTTCAGGAAATCTCTTGGAGGGAATATTTAGACATTGCCAATAAAGGAATGGAAAGAATGAGAAAGGAATATCCCCAGCCCGGATTCCGTGGTGGCTTTGGTCCGATAGCGGATGGGACTCATATTCCAAAAGGCGAATTTTTCAGCGAAACTTCCGCTCATGCGACCGACATGCCTTTGATGGTTTGCACAACTTTCCACGAGTGGAATCCGACAAGAACCAATGCCGAATTGGAAAAAATAGATCGATCTGGCGTCATTGCTCAGTTGAAAGAGCGATTTGGAGAAAAATCGGAAGAGATCTATTCCGCCTACCAAAAAGATTTTCCCGATGCTTCACCTGCTGACCTTTGGGCGATGATTCTATCCAATCGTCAGGGTGCTATCAACACCTCCACCGCCAAAGCCAAACAGTCCGCTCCGGTTTATTTGGCGTGGTTTGGATGGGAACCCAATCTCTACGACGGTAGAATGAAAGCCTTTCACTGCATCGATATTTGCTTTTGGTTTAAGAATACTGACCGCATGTACACGCATACCGGAGGTGGAGCTAGACCTAGGGCACTTGCCGACAAAATGAGTGCTTCGCTTTTGGCCTTTATGCGAACAGGAAATCCCAATGTGCCCAAGCTACCAACATGGCCAGAATTTTCGACAGCCAATGGAGAAACCCTCATCCTTAATGACACCTGTCAAGTTAAAAACAAACCCGATGGAAACGGTTTGGCAGCCTTGCCCGCCTAAATCAAGTTCGCCTTACTTCAAAGTCCGATTCTCTATGTTTCGGACTTTTCTTTTTCATAGAAAGTAAATTTTGTCCGAAAACCGAATAAAATACTGTACGGTTTTGATACAGTGATTTTGTACTCTTTCTCCAAAAAACATGATTTAAGGCCCTTAAAGGCATTTTTTGGGGATTGGCACCTTGTTTTCATAAGGAGAGTTATCACACACTCAGTAGCTATTAATTTATGAAAACGACCAACTATCTATTTTTGACCTTATTGATCTTCTTTTTGGGTTTGAGCAATCTCGCTGCAAAGGAAGTCAGTAAAATCACCGGAACAGTCACCGACCAAAATGGTAGCCCTGTTCCCTATGCCAACGTAGCCCTCATCCAAGCCGAAGGAAATGGCTTGATCGATGGGGCAGTTTCAGATGAGGAAGGAGTTTTTCTCATCGAATCAGTCAAGTCCGCCAAGGTACAGTTGGTGGTATCATCCATCGGTTTTAAATCCTTCAGTTCGGAAGCATTTGACCTCAGCCCGGGAACGGTAAAAGACTTCGGAACCATCCAAATCGAAGATGAAATGACGGGGTTGGAAGAAGTGACTGTACAATCCACCCGTCCTGAGATCACCATAGAGCCTGACAAAACCGTCATCAATGTAGAAGGTACGGTCATGGCCGAAGGCTCCAATACGCTCGATGTAATCGGCAGATCTCCAGGCGTATTTATCGATCAGGAGGGCACTATCAATCTCAACGGCAGAACAGGCGTAGTCGTCATGATCAATGACCGGCCTACCTATATGTCAGCGACTGATTTGGCAGCATTTCTCCGATCCATGCCTGCAGATAATATTAAAAGCATCGAGGTGATAAACAATCCCTCCGCACGATTCGATGCCGAAGGTGCGGCAGGAGTGATCAATATTCAGTTGAAGAAAAATACAGTGGACGGTGTGTTTGGAAATGTCCAACTAGGTGGACAGTACAATGGCCTGTGGTCTCCAAACACCGGAATAGCCCTCAATGTGAAAAAAGGGAAATGGACCTCCAATGCCAACTTAAACTACAATGAGTACGCAAACTTCAATGACCTGGAGATCAACCGAAACTTTACTTTAGAAGAAGGAATTTCAAACTTCAATCAGAATTCCAGAATTAAGCAGCGTCCCAAGACGCTATTCTTCAGCGGATCAACCAATTATGAAATCAACGAAAAGCACAATTTAGGATTGAATCTACAAGCTTCTGCTTCGGATTTCACTGATCATTCGACTTCTTTGACAGAAATCACCAACCCCGGAATGCAAGACCTGGACTACATGGAAAGCATTAATAATTCCGGCGGAAACCGAGATAGAATTTTTGCCAACTTCCACTATGACGGCAAACTAGATACGCTAGGCACCAAAATCAGCTCTGATGTAGACTTCACTAGAATGAATGCTGCTAGCGAATCACTTTTGACCAATACCTTTTGGACGGGTCAGAATCAAAATGCTGCCTTTGGAAACAGAGTATTAAATCTTAATGAGATGTATTACAACATTCTCACTGCCAAAGTGGACTTCGTAAAACCCTTGAAAAATGGTAGTACGGTAGAAACCGGATTGAAAGGCTCGTGGGTGAAATCAGACAATGACCTAGACTTGCAAAAAGCGGATCAAGAAGGCCCTTATACTCCGGATCCCAATAGCAACCGATTCATCTACAATGAAAATGTATTGGCGGCTTATGCGACCTACAAGGGTAAATTCTCAGAGAAAGTGTCTTTTCAAGCCGGATTGAGAGGAGAATATTCCGACATCACTGGCAATTCTGTCACCCTGGAGGAAGTGAATACACAGCAATATTTCAACCTGTTTCCAAGCGCCTTTATCCAGCACAAAGTCAGCGAAAATTATCAAATCATCTACAATGCCAACCGAAGAATTACCCGTCCCAATTACCGCTTGCTCAATCCCTTTATCTTCTACATCGATGCATTAACCTTCGAACAAGGAAATCCGGGATTAAAACCGCAATACTCCAACAACTTCGAGATGAACCATGTGATCAAAGGGGCTTATCAGTTCAATATTGGCTACAGCGAAACCGAGGATGCATTCATGCAGGTATTTATGCAGGATCAAGAAGCTAGAACCACCACTACCTTTACCGATAACTTTGACAAGACAAAAAATCTCAATTTCAGAGCCATCGTACCTGTAGACATTACCAAGTGGTGGGGTACCTCCAATATGGTTCAAATCAACCATAATCGCTTCAAATCACAAATCGGAGATGATTTCTTAGACAATGCACAAACCTCATTTATGATGAGAACCCAGCATAATCTAAATCTGCCCGCTGGTTTCAAATTCGAACTGGTCGGAATGTATCTCGGACCTCAGATCTGGGGACAGGGTAGAATCAAAGGCTTTGGATGGGTAGAAGCTGGAGTCACCAAGTCCGTCATGAAAGATAAGCTGACCATTTCTGTTAATGGTACAGACCTTTTCCGAACCCAGGTGATCTATGCAGATGTAAACTTTGCCAATATAGATACCAATTTCCGTCAATACCGAAGCAATCAAGGGGTACGATTCACCTTGCGATGGAGATTTGCTCAGGGCGAAAGCTTCCGGGTAAAATCCAACACAGGAAGTACCGAAGAACGCAATCGATTAGACTAAATTTTATTCCCCCTGGATACTATTGATCTAGGGGGATTTGATTTTGAATACAGGATTCTTAAATTCCTATCAAAAACACCTAAATCTTTGTAAATCATGCAAACAGCACTTCTCTTTATCATTGGTTTTAGCCTGGGTTTATGGCTATTCAAATTACTTTTCAAGAAGAAAAATACGACAAATTCTTAAGGCAAGCTCATTGAGTTGCTTTTAGACAAATTTCAAAAATCATGAAGACAAAACGTTTCTTTTTCTTAAGCCTTTTCCTGCTCAGCATCCTACAAATTAGCGAGGCACAAGAAGCCGACTTTTCCAAAACCAGTCAATTATTAGACTCTCTGGAAAAGCATAATAAATACATGGGAACTATTCTGTTGGCTGAAAATGGGCAGATCAAATTTGCCAAAAGCTTGGGGTATGCCGATACTGAGAATAGCATCAAAAATATCATCGAAACCCGATATCGGATTGGGTCTATTTCCAAAATGTTTACCTCCGTGCTAATCTTTAAAAGCATTGAAGAGGGAAAATTAAGTTTGGAAACTCCACTTGCGGATTTTTTCCCAGACATCCCTAAGTCCAATCAAATCACCATTGACCACCTCCTCAAGCATCGAAGTGGTATTCACAGCTTTACCAACGATAAAGACTACCTCGGCTACAATACTGAACAAAAATCAAGGGAAGATATGCTGCAGTTAATTGTGGGTGGAGGAAGTGATTTTGAGCCAGACTCCAAAGGGGAATACAGCAATTCGAATTATGTGCTGTTATCCTACATTCTGGAAGACATCCATAGAAAATCCTTTGCAGAAATATTGGATAGAGGTATCGTCAAACCGCTGAAATTAAAAAATACAGTGATTTTTGATGAGATCGATACTAAGCAAAAAGAGGCCAAATCCTATACCTACAATGGCGGCTGGGTCTTAGAAAAAGAAACCCATCCTTCGATCCCTATGGGTGCAGGTGCAATTCAATCCACTGCAGAGGACTTAGTGCTTTTTGCAGAAGGACTTTTTGGAGGGAAATTAATCTCGGAGCATAGTCTTACTCAAATGCAGGAAATCCAAGAAGGCTACGGCCGGGGGATGTTTAGCTTCCCTTATTATGATAAAAAATCACTGGGACATACTGGAGGTATTGATGGCTTTCGGTCCATGCTAGGCTATTTTCCTGAAGAAAAAGTAGCAATCGTCACACTTTCCAACGGTTTGAACTGGAACAACAACGATGTTCTATTGGCCACATTAAATGGCTATTTTGGAAAAGAAGTCCAAATTCCTTCCTTCCTGAGTTATGAAGTGACCTCCGAAATGCTCGACCAATACCTCGGGGAATACGTCTCGGAGCAAATTCCAATCTCCTTTACTTTTGTCAAGGAGGGAAATACGCTAATCGCCAAACCCAGTGGTCAGCCTGACACTAATTTGGAAGCCACCGCCGAGCATCAGTTTGAGTTTACTGCGGTGGGGGCAGTTTTCATCTTTGATCCGGAAAAAGGACTTTTGACCTTCAAGCAGGGTGGTGGGACTTTTCAATACCAAAAAAAATAAATTGAGGCTGTCTCAAAAGAGAAGTTTGTCACATTGAGCACTTGAGAGACGAGAGTCTCGAAATCGAAATGTGGGCTAGAACGGTAGAAATGGCCTTCGTACTGCCCAACTCTCGCTGGTCAGGTGCTAAGGCTGACATTAAAGCTATTTATGAGACAGCCTCTTTGATTTCCACCCGATACAGCTGGAAAAAATCCTCCTCCACTTCAGGATTGGGCAAGGCATTGAACCATAAAGCTCCATCTCTGCTGACAAAAACATTTCCTAGCTTTTCAGGAAATTCGAAATCCGTCAGCTTCTCTCCTTCCAGGTTCATAATCTGAATTCGGTTTTTATATTTGCCTGCTATTCGCGCATTAAAATCCCTGTAAGCCTGCTGTGAATTGACCGACTGATATTCCGCTCGATCCAAATCATCGTAGCCTGTGGTATAGCTGACCACCAATAAGTCACCCACCCTCACCATCTTGGAAATGATTCCGTAGCTCGGATCAAAAGAAATCGCTCTTGGATCCGCCTTTTGGGGATCTTCCCCTTCATTCACTTGAAAATCGGTCAGATCAAGCGCAACTCGTTTGATTTTTTGATAGGGTTCTTCTAATTCATAAATCGTCAAAAAAGGATCGCCTCCAGTAATCACATAAAGCTGATCATCGATCACCTCAAAAGTGGCCGATAGCATACCCGGCTCATGCGATTGCCCATTTTGGAAAATACTGGCTGAGTCCAAGTGAAGAAACTGCTCCATACTTCCCGTTTTGGGATCTATCCATACAAGCTGCTGAAAGTTATCATAAAACTCCGGCTGGGTTTTATTGTATTCCCCTCGAGCGACCAAGCCCGTCATCAGCAGTTTATCTTTCACAGGGTAAATTTCTCTTAGCGCATCCATTCGTCCAGAAAAACTCTTCATTTCCTCCTTTGGCGTTTTGGCCGCTTTGATCAGATTTCCTTCAAAATCATACTCAAATACCCCAAACATGGACACCACCTGAATTCGGTCCCCCTCCAAAAGTCTCCCTGCAGCCATCGGAAAGGATCCAAATCCATCAGGAGAATCTCGATCTTTTACAAATTCCCCCAAAATATTCCCCTCAAAGTCTGTAGTCACAAATGCCCGCCTTTGCATATCAAAAAATAAGGCGCGGTCAATTTCCGGACGAATATCCATGAACGACAAAACGCCTACATAAGAAACTCGTACCGAATCGCTAACTTCCAGTTCGAGATTAATTGATTCTGTGGACTCCTTTGATTGAGGAGCTTGACAGGCAAAAAAGAATACAAAAATGATTGAATAACTTAGTCGAGTCATAAGAAGATTGGCTCTATGTGGAATATAGTGGGTAGTCGAATTTGAGTTTCCCAGCAATGAAATAAATCATGTTAATGTAGTTGTCAATGTTCCTGTACCCTCTGGCTCTTTTTTTGGCTAACTGTATTTTGGAATTAATGCCTTCGAGGACTCCGTTGTTTAAATTGGTTTCTGTATAGCTTACAATTCCGAACCAATGTGCCTGTATGGTTTTGGCCGCCTCCATGAACGGGAATATCTTGGATTCTTTTACAAGGTCACACCAATAGGAAAGGTATGCAGCAGCCTCTTCTTTGTCCTTAAAGTCCCAAAACTCGTTGAACAGTTCTTTGAGCCTATAAGCATTGGAAATGCTGG
>NZ_FNAC01000076.1 GCF_900101705.1 Algoriphagus faecimaris
CATACGGGGCTATTAATGGTTTGACCCCTTCAGGGTCAGCTTGGTTCGCCTTTGTGCTCGTTGTAAAATGAGCTGGGCCCGAACCTGCCTTTCCCGGTAATCTTGAACCCAGAACCCGGAACCCGGAACAATTCCTCCCCAAGACCTACATGGCGCAATGTCCTCATATTTATCCCCCGTAGATAGACTTGTTCCTGTTCGAAATTTATTATTTGGAATTTTTAATGCATACCTTCCTTTAAGTAATCAAGCCCATACCAAGTAGTGAAAAAGATCTGCATCATCCAAACTTCCTGACAACTCCCCTTCAATTCATCAATTAAACAATTCATCAACTCCCCAAAAAAAACCTATAACCCCTATTTTTCCTCTCCCTGTCTTACCATTCGAATTAATTTTACATTTATTAGCATAATCATACTTCTTTTGGAATATGCTTTGCAGGTTAATCATCTGTTTTTATTTACTTTGCTTCCAAATTCACATTAGCAGAAAAAGCCGTGCCTTTTCCTGCTTAAAACCAAATCAAATCTTAATCAATCCCCTAAAATGAAACAAAAGTTGATCTCATTTTCGCTTAATCGCTCCCTGATGATCGCTGTGGTAGCAATGCTCGCAATGGGTGCCTGTAAATCCAAAAAGAAGGCAGTACAGCCTGAGCCAGAACCAGCACCGGTGGAGAGAGTAGAAGAAACACCACCGCCTGCACCACCAGCACCTTCTGCTGAAGAAGTAGCCGTAGAAAAACTAGAATCAGCCTTCAGTACTGTAGCTGCTGCCTCTAGCCCTGCCATGGCAAATCAATCCATCGAGCAGACATTGGCGATGTTTTCCAATCAAGATACTCCTGTATTGATCGTCATCCATGAAGAAAATGGAATCAAAGACTACGACGAGCCTACTACCATCCGTAGATACTTGGAATACCTGAAAGACACCAAGAAAAACCTCAACTTTATCTCTGATATCCGATTGGATGCGAATGGTAAAGTGTCCGAACTCGAATTGAGAAGAAAATAATCATATCCTGAAAATCACCTTAAAATGAAAAATACATTTATTCTGTTTTTGGGCCTTTTCCTTGCTTCATCCCTGACAGTGTTTGCCCAGTCGGATGATATCAGCCCCGCAAGAAAACAAGCCATAGATTCCCTGGCTCTTGAGAAAGTGAAAGACCTTTCTAAATACATCGCCATCATCGGTAGCAAAGAAACGCAGTTTTCTGAAGCCAATCGTGTAATGGATCGCGCTGAGGAGCTTTTTGCTCCGGATGCCGAAATGGGTGTCTCTAGTATCAATACCAACGAAATCGCTTACTACAAAGTAAGAAGATATTTCGAGCGATTGATGGCCCTAAACTACGATCGAGTAAATATCACTTGGTATGATATTCAGTACATCTCTGACCTAGAAAGACAGCCTGATGGCAGATATGTAGGTGTCATCACGATCTACCAAAGATTTGAAGGTACTTCCATTGAGACAGGTATGAACTATAAGGATACCACTAAAAAGGATATCACCATTTACGTAGAGAAAAAACAAACTCAAATCGCCGGAAGAACCATCGAGTTCTGGGACGTATTGCTCGGTGATGTGCGAGTGACAGAAACCTCCGCATGAGAATTACCTTGATGTTAACGGCGATCTTTTTGATCGCTCTAAGTACTCTTGTTTCCGCGCAGGGCCTCGGCTCTGCGTCGGGAACAATAAAAGATGACGGTAGACTTGCCGCATCTACCAAACAACTCAATCAGTTTTTTAGAAGATTTAATGCCGAAGAGTCCCCGGACGGGAATACCCGATTTTATCCTCAGGACTCACTTTACAGAAACCGGGAGCTTAGAAAAGGCTTCCTTCAAATTGTATTTGATAAAGAAACTAGTGGAATTCCCACCGAACTCAAAGATCAATTTGTCAATACCATCTTATCTGATAACTATCCTCAATACCTGAATTTTCATCGGGAAGGTTGGTTTTCGGAAGTGCAAGCAGATTTCTTTTATAAAGGTAAGCGAGAGCGTGCCAGTATCATCTTCAAGCTTCAGCCCCAAGGCTTGGGTTACGAGTGGATTATTGATGCCATCAGCTTTCCCCCGTTCAAAAACCTATTCAATAAACCTGAAGGGAATGAGAAGGATTTTCTGCACCCGCTGTCTCACGAACTCGGATTTATGAACCTGAGGAGGGCCTTCGAAGATTCTAAATTACCCGAATCTTTTACGCGCTCTTCCTTCAAACCGGATTTTTTGACACTGTTTTTGTATGAGATGAAGCAGAACAATATTCGATTCGCCACTGTGACAGATGTCAAGTTCCATTTCTTCCAAGTAGAAGGCTGGTATTTTGAAGTTTCTCAATTCAATCGACCCGGATTTAATACCGGTTGGTTGATTTCCAGTTTGGTAAAACTCAGTCCCGGTGATAAAGAATCGCTACAAAAGTATATTTATGACCAGCAATAAGCGTTTTTTCTTAAGCCTTTTCCTCCTCTTTCTTGGTGTACATTTAGCTCAATCACAATCCATCAAAGGCTACACCAAGGAGGAAATCAAAGACTTCTCCTCTAAAGTTGAAGATCAAGTCCGCTTTTTGGAATACCTTCTCAATACAATAGGTTCCTCAGATACGCCTGCAAGAGACAAAGATGTGATTATCCGAGAGAGTTACCTCAAAATTTTCAGAGATGGACTCGTCCAAGTGGAAGATGATCTGCTTTTTGATAGAAAAGTCGTCACCAATAAAAATGTGACCTCTTACATGAAGGATATTGAGTTCTTTTTTCAAGATGCGACCTTTCAGTTTAAAATAAGAGAAGTCAAACCTGCTCAAAAAGAGAATGGGGATGTGTACTTTTTGGTTTCCATAGACCGAACTATAGAGTCGATCGGAAAAGACGGAGTCAAAGCATCTAATACAAAGCCTCGCTTCATAGAGGTAAACCTGGAGGAGAAAAGTCAGGAGCTGAAAATAGTGAGTATGTACACCACCAAGCTGAGTCGGGATGAAGAGCTCCTGGAGTGGTGGGAAATCCTCAATCCGCATTGGAAGAATTATTTCAAAGGGAGGTTTGGACTAGCTGATGTGGATTCAGTAGATCTGGATATTTTGTACTCCTTTGTATCAGTAGATTCACTGGATATTTCCAATACGGATTCCTTACTGGATTTAAGTGCTTTGGAAGCTCTGCGTGACTTGAAGTATGTGGATTTGAGCAATACCAAGATTACAGCCCTAGGCCCGATTTCCAATGTGACATTCTTGGAATACCTCAATGTGTCCAATACCCCAACAGAGGACATTCAGTTTATCAAGTATTCAGATCGATTGAAGCATTTGAATATTTCAAATACCCAAATTCAGGAAATTTCTGATCTGCAAAATTTAAGGTCTCTTGAGACGTTGGAAGCGGAAAAGACGCCAATCCTGAGTTTTGCAGTTTTGAACGAATTTGAAAATCTTAAAAGTTTGAATCTAACCGAAAGTGGATTCAATAATGCGGAGAATATTCAAAAGCTAAAAAAGCTGGAACAATTAAACTTAAGTAGAAATTACCTGATCAATTTCACCCAATTGGGGGAATTAGAAGCCTTGAAAAATCTGAATCTTTCCCAAACCAACATTCTTGATTTGGCTCCATTGGAAAGTTTGGATCAACTGGAGGTATTGGATTTGACGGGGACAGAGATATCAGACATAAGCGTTTTGGATAAAAAGGCTTCTCTGATAAAGGTATTGGCGGATGAAACCCGTCTATCTGTTTTTGCAGCAGACAATTTCACCCGAAGCAATCCCGATGTTTTACTGATCCATCATGTAAAAGACCTGGAAACTTGGTGGTCCGGCTTGAGTGAAGCTTGGAAAAACGCCCTGAAAAAGGCTAGTCCTGCGATCAGAAATGATAGCCCCAATGTCGAAATTTTGACCCAAGCTATAGGCTTGGAATCACTTGATCTGAGCAATATGGGAATAGAGAGTTTAAATCCTCTGACTCGTTTTGTGAAATTGGAAAGGTTGGATTTCTCAGGAAATCCGGTATCAGACCTTTTGCCACTTTCCGAAGTGAAAACGCTGATGGAAATCAATGGCAGCAATACACAAGTAAGAGACCTGAATCCAATCAAAGGGAATGAAGCCTTAAGAGTGATTAGGATGAATAATTCCCCTGTAGAAAGTATTCTTCCGATTCTTGACCTACCCGAAATAGAATCTCTCGCCGTAAATGGTGCAGCCTTCTTTGAAGAGGAAGTTCCCGAAGTCTTATTGCTCAAGCCAGAATTGACCTTGGTTTATAGGGTAGAGGCTTTGGAAGCTTGGTGGCAAAACCTAAATCCTCAATGGAAGGAGCTTCTCCGAAGGCAGTTTAGCTTGTCGGAAAACCCATCTACCGAGCAGCTTCACAATCTAACAGCTAAGTCTCAGTTGGAATTTGAGCGCGTATCGGTGGAGGACCTTATCCCTTTGACTGCTTTTGTTAATCTTAGGAAGCTCTCCATCTTCGATGCTCCCATCTTTAATATCGGGGCAGTGTCTGAATTGAAGCTCCTTACCGACTTGAAATTATCCCAAGCTCCAATCGTAGAGTTTTTGGCAATTAGTACTTTGTATAAATTAGAGCGACTTGATATATCCAATACAGGCATTGAAGACCTGACTTATTTGTCCAATCTGACCGAACTGAAATATTTAAATATTTCCGGCACCAATTTGAGAGTACTGAAGGGCTTGGAGACTTTGACTCATTTGGAGGAACTCGATGTGGCAAGTACCAATTTAAGGTCTCTGAGACCAATTGAGGGGTTGACCAATCTTCAAAAGCTCAGCTGCTTTAATACTCGTCTAAGTAGCCGTGCGGTGGATCGTTTTAAGGAGATTAATCCCGATTGCGAAGTAAGATTCTATTAAGGATTTTCTGCTAAAGTTTTTACGACCAAGGTTTCAGGAAAATCTTATAAAACGCAGGATCCATTGATTTTGATAGTTGGGTTTTTGAGAAAAAAGAAGGGCCTTAGGATTTCTCCTGAGGCCCGTTCTTTTTTGGTTTCTCAACCAAAGTTTTTAAGGTTTAAAAAATAAGGAGAAAAACTACCTTAATTGATTTTAGGAAAAGCGATGAGAAAAGTTGCTTAATCACCCGTATCAAAGGTAGCAGAGGAAGCTTAAAATAAAATACCCTGTACAGGGTATTTTTTATGCCAAATACCAAAAAGTTTTCCACAAAATTGTCCTTTTAAAGGAGTTTATATAAATTTTCAAATAGGTCTATTGATTCATGGAGAAACAATAAAAGAGGTAAAAGGAGAGGTTTTTAATAAAAACTGGTAGAAATTTCATCAAATTATTCTAGCACTTGGTTCAGGTCATTTATCCGAAAATGATTAAAGTTTTTAGCTTGCAGTTACCCTGTTCGAAATCCATCATTTGGAATTTCTAATGCACGCCTTGAACCACGCTATAATTTATATCCCGCATTTCGCAGTTCGTTCTTCGCATCTTCGATCGGTAGTGCCTGCCTTTGCCGGTAGGCAGGCCGATGGCACTTATACATACTTAAAATTGATTTCCGCAGTTTATTAGGGTTGTTGAATAGCTCTGGAAGAGCGCGATTTTTCATCACCGTGGGTATAAGCCCACGGATAAGAATCTACACACCTGGATAAAGCCCTGCAGGGGCGACACTTTTCTGTGGGACTTAATGGTGAAAGGTGTTTTAATAAAAACGCGCGTGGCAACCCATTGAAAATTACCAAACTCCTCGGCATTTGCATTAAGGTCGCCGAATAGACCACGTGCCGAGGTGGGGTGGGGTGTACCTTCTTTATCCTCGGGTTAAAACCCGAGGTTATTCAATTGGCCGTGCCTGCCTTTGCCGCTAGGCCTGGCTACCGGCAAAGGCAAGCAGGCCTACGGCATTATGATTTGATTCATCGATTAAACAGTTCGATAGTTCATCAATTCCCCAACTCTGCTTGTTGGAAATCTTGAACCCGTGAATCCAGAACCATTCCGACCCTAGATTCCATCGAACCACCCTTCCGTTCCTCAATTCCGCAAACAACTCAAATCCCTATTCATTTTTCCTCTACCTTTGCATTGATTTAAGGATAAATACCTTACCAATGAAGAAGCATTTTACTCTACAGTTAAGTCCGGAAGAGGCCTATCAGCCAGAGGTTTTTAAAAATACCCTATTGAAGAGAGCTGGAATTCCTCTTGATTCTCCCCATGCCTATGCAAGACAAACCCGAAGGTCCATTGACGCGAGGGGAAGAAAAGTCAAGGTCAATATAGAGGCAGAACTTTTTATCAATGAAAGACCGGGTTCTCTTTTGGATTATCAACCTACCTATCAGAACGTGGGAAACGCAGAGCCTATACTAATTGTGGGGGCAGGTCCAGCAGGTTTATTTGCGGCACTCAGAGCTATTGAGCTAGGGGTAAAACCCATCCTTATTGAAAGGGGTAAGGATGTAAGAGCTAGGAGAAGAGATCTAGCAGCTATTAATAAGGAGCATATCGTAAATCCTGATTCTAATTATTGCTTTGGGGAAGGAGGGGCAGGAACCTATTCGGATGGCAAACTCTACACTCGTTCCAAAAAGCGAGGGGACATCCGTAGAATAATGGAAATTTTTGTAGCGCATGGAGCGACGGAAGAAATTCTTGTAGATGCTCACCCGCATATTGGCACCAACAAACTCCCGGTTTTAGTAGCGGAACTCAGGGAGAGTATTCTGGCGCATGGTGGAGAAATTCTGTTTAATACCCGTGTAGAGGATTTTATTCTGGATGGAGAGGAGATGAAGGGTGTGGTAACTCAAGATGGGGAGAAAATCACCGGTCTAGGGGTTATTTTGGCCACAGGCCACTCTGCTAGGGATATATTTGAATTATTGTACAAAAGGAAAATTCATATTGAGGCGAAGCCTTTTGCTTTAGGCGTCAGGATTGAGCATAGCCAAAACCTCATCGACAAGATCCAATACCATTGTGAAATAGATCGCGGTCCCTACTTGCCTGCTTCTTCTTATTCATTGGTTCAACAAACCGAACTTCAAGGCAAGCAGAGAGGTGTCTTTAGTTTTTGCATGTGCCCGGGAGGCTTTATCGTTCCTGCTGCTACTGCTCCGGGAGAGTTGGTGGTGAATGGTATGAGTCCCAGTCGAAGAGACAGCCGTTTCGCCAATTCGGGTATGGTTGTTTCGGTCGAACTCGAAGATCTTCCACAATACCAGCACCATGGACCGCTAGCTGCAATGTATTTCCAGGCAGCTGTGGAAAAAGCTGCTTGGGAGGCAGGAGGGAAGACTCAGGTAGCCCCGGCACAACGCATGGTGGACTTTGTTCATGGGAAGATCAGTGGAAGTCTCTTGGATACTTCCTATCAGCCGGGTTTGAATTCGGTAAATATGCATGAAGTTTTACCTGATTTTATAGCTGCTCGTATGGCGATGGCATTTCGTTCTTTCGGACAAAAGATGAAAGGTTATTTCACCAATGAAGCCCAATTGATCGGAGTAGAGAGTAGAACTTCCTCACCGGTAAGAATTCCCCGAGAACGAGAAAGTTTCGAGCACCCCCAGATCAAACGTCTTTATCCCTGTGGTGAAGGAGCCGGTTATGCAGGTGGAATCGTCTCTGCAGCAATGGATGGCGAGCGTTGTGCGGAACGATTGATTGCTGCCTATGCAAAAAATAAAGGTTCATTTTAGAGGACTAGCAATTAAACAATTAATCCATGAGTAGGCAGTTACATTTAACGGATTAATTCTACTCTTGTAGCTCTAATCGGTGCAAGAGTCTTCAGATTTATCTACCGTAGGTAGACTTGTGACTTTCCTTTAAAGAAATTACCGTTTCCATCTTGCTGGCACGGATATCGAGGTTTCCGAAAAAAACCCGGGCCAGCGCTGGGGTCATCGACGTTCCTTCTTACCCCGCATTGCGTTCGGCTTTCGCCTCACTCCATACGGGGCTATTCATAGTTTGACCCCTTCAGGGTCAGCTGGGTTCGACTTTGTGCTCGTTGTAAAATGAGCTAGTCCCGAACCTGCCTTTGCCGGTAGGCAGGCCTACGGCACTTTGGTTCGATTCATCGATTAAACAGTTCGACAGTTTCCCAACCCTGAAGATTCGGGATGAAATCGAGTAATAATGAGATTTTTCGATGGACAACGAATTACAGCTATGGAAGAAAAAGAGCGCTGGGATGTCGCAGGAGCGGGCCATGCGTTGGCCTGAGGGTGGAAGCT
>NZ_FNAC01000011.1 GCF_900101705.1 Algoriphagus faecimaris
ACTTACATCAATTCCGATAACTGATTTGAATTTCATAATTTAGACGTTGAAGTTTAACAAATGAGAGTTGCGGAAACTAAAACCTTTAACAGGCCTTGAAGCCTAAAATTCTAACTGGTTACTGGCAACTCAATTAAGAATGGGGACTGATACGGACAATAGGTCACTAGCCTAGCCGTGGCGAAAGTTCACCCCATTCTTTTTTAATTTATTGAATATCTGAGTCACTTGATAATCAGAAAAGCATTAGGTCTGATTTTTCCAAATAATTCCTCTTTGCAAACCTAAAGGCCGTGGCGGGGAATCAAATCGATTAGCCCCCATGGAAGCTCACTTCATCGATGCCTTTTTTATAGGGTTTTTGGCGGGAATCATCATTTTTGGTTTTGTTACCAATTCCCAAGGCTTTTTAGCCATTATTCCTTTATTTCTAATCTACTTGTTTTTGAAAAAACCAAAGCAACATGAGGCAATGAAAAGAGAATTCAAAAACGAAATTTATAATAAATCCGGAATCAGCACCGTTTAAATAGTAAGATTTGGCTAGTCTTACTCCAATTCTTATATTCCCACTTCACCCTAAAAATCACCAGTTCCAGTCTAATGAAGAAAACAACCCTATTCTTCGTGTTTTTATTTTTCACATTGTTCTCACTTGGCACCCTTGCCATGGTCACTTACCAACCTGCGCTCAAAAAACGACTCTCTGAAACCTATGCCATTCTCATCGGTGATCCAGCTCCCAACATTGTGGATCAACCCCTAGAGCTTCCCGAACTGATGCCCAAGCCGGAGGATATTTTCATCGTTCCGGATCTAAGTACCTTCAAGGGAAGACTTCGAAAAGACTCCTATTCCAATCACCTTTCCGCTGCTGAAGAAACTAGTAATAGCCCTATTCTGGACGAAGAGCAACTTTTCCAATTGGTGAAAGATGGAGCGCTCGTAGAAGTCAATTCGGGCAAAGGCTATGAAGTGGAAAAACTTACCCATAGCCATCCCTATCTCACATCAGAGTCAAAAAAGGTACTCGAGCAGATAGGTCAGACATTCCAGGCTTTGGTTGGAGACGAAGGCTTTTTCACCGTCACCTCGGGCACGCGCACCATCGATCAACAAAAGAAACTGGGCCGTAGAAATCGAAATGCGACTAAGGGAATTAGTACTCACTCCTATGGACGCTCCTTTGATATTTCCTATATCCGTTTTAATGGGGTGAAGTCTTGGGATTACAAGAAACAAAAGCAACTGGAAAAAGTACTGAGTCACTTCCAAAAAGAAAATAAGATCTTCGTGATCAAAGAACGAAAGCAGAACTGCTTTCACATCACGGTTCGCTGAAAATACTCCCAAAAACATCAAATTTTAAAATAAGGTCAGAACCAAACCTCTGTACCTGAGAAAGGGTCGAAAGTAAAAATCCTGTTAAAATCAAAAGAGCAAAATCTTTTGCTAACTCTTTTTTGACTATTTTCAATTCTCTGATTTACTCAGCAACCCCTTCTATCATGAGAAAAATATTTCTAGGCTTATTGGCCGCAGTGATCCTACTGCTAGCCGTGCTTTTATTTAATACCCTTCGAATGACCTCCAAGCAGGTGGAGGCAGAACCCCTCGAAAAACTGTCCATTTCAGATCAGGTCTATGAAAACCTCTCCAAAGCCATTCAGTTCAAAACCATCTCCTTCAATGAAAACACTCCTCCCGACTCAGCGGAGTTTCTGGGTTTCCATCAGTTCTTGGAAGAAACTTTTCCCTTGACCCATGCCAACTTGAGCTTGGAGAAAATCAGTGACTACACCCTGCTCTACAAGTGGGAAGGAAGCGACCCTGAGAAAAAACCACTCATTCTCATGTCGCATCAGGATGTGGTACCAGTAGATGAGCCCACGATCAAGGATTGGGAAGCGCCTCCTTTTTCTGGACAGATCACCGACACCCATATCATCGGTAGAGGCACCATGGATGACAAGGGCACACTTTTGGGAGTTTTAGAAGCGGTAGAAATGCTACTCGCCGAATCCTATCAGCCATCCCGTACCCTTTACATCGCCTCAGGACATGATGAGGAAATAGGAGGTAAAAATGGCGCTGCCAAAGTAGCCGAATACCTAAAATCCCAAGGTGTACAAGCAGCCATGACCATCGATGAGGGAGGTTTTATCACAGAAGGCTTGATTGCCGGGATTGATCATCCGGTAGCTATTATCAATCTCTCCGAAAAAGGATATGCCACTTTCAAATTGACTGTGGAAACCTCAGGAGGCCACAGCTCTGCACCTCCACGGGAAAACACCATTGGAATTCTCGCACAGGCCATTGTAGATCTGGAAAACAACCAACTGCCCTACAAAATGGTCACTCCGCTTGATTATCAGATTGAGTATTTAGGCCCTGAATTGCCCTTTTTCCTTCGCATGGCCTTTGCCAACACTTGGCTACTCAAAGGCCCTATTCTCGAAGGTTTGAATGCGCATACAACCACCGCTCCGACGATTATTTCCGGAGGAGTCAAAGACAATGTCATCCCTACCCTTGCCGAAGCTCGGGTAAACTTTCGAATCCTTCCCGGTGAAAATATTGAATCCGTCAAAGCTCATATCGAAAACACCATTTCGGACCTTGTCAAAGTTGAGCTAGAAGGCTTTGCCACCAATCCCTCCCCTGTCTCAGGGATCGATTCAGAAGAATACAAAACTTTAGAAAAAACAATCCGAGGAATGTTTCCTGAGAGCATTGTGGTTCCCAGTATGATCGGAGGAGGCACAGATGCTCGATATTTTTATGAGATTTCGGATGAAGTATACCGCTTTTATCCTCTTCGAATGGACTCTACCAGCCTATCACGATTTCATGGAATCGACGAAAAAATCGGCAAGGAAAATTACAAAGAGATCATTTCCTTCTCCTACCACCTGATACAGGCCATGCAGTAAGCTTGATTGAATTTGATTAACTTCGACGTGATGAAATCGAGCATGACCCAAAGCGACACACAGGGGGATGCCCCAATATATCGGGGAAAATGTGCAAGACAGGCTATGCCGATACTCGGGACAAGTTATGACCTCTAAAAAACAAATTATAAACAGATGAAAGAAAAACCCATCTTCGATAACCGGATATTTTGGGATGTGGATTTCGAAAACCTAGATTATGACAAGAAATATAAATTTGTCATCGAACGGGTTTTTGAGCGAGGCGATGTCCCCGATATCCGCAACTGCCGAAGGTACTATGGAGATGATTTGGTCAGGGAGGTTTTACTCAACGCTAAATTTTTACCTGAAATGCGTATGTACCTAGCAGCCGCAGTAATTGATCGACCCATTGAAGAATTCAGATGCTACAAACTCAGACAGTCGAACCCAGAACTCTTTCCTTATTAAAGCACCTTTGCAAATTACCCTGCTTAAATAAATTTTCTTTGGTTGGGGGAACAGCATTATCGCTAAAATTAGGTCATCGGAAATCGATAGATCTTGACTTTTTTTCTACGTCCGATTTTGAAAACATCAAAGTAATTGACTGCCTAAAACAAGAATTTAGTTCTGGTTTTATCTTAGAAGACCGTCCTGAAAGATTTGGAATATTTTGCTATATAAATGATGTAAAAGTGGACATAGTTCGGCATCCCCACCCACTTATTGGACCTTTGGAGACCATTGAGGGGATTCGCTTTTTTTCAGATCAAGACATCATGGCTATGAAAATCCAAGCGATTTTGGGCCGAGGAAAAAAGAAAGATTTTTGGGACATCGCCGAATTGCTTCAACACTATTCTGTGATTGATTTTATCAAAAATCATAAAGAAAAGTACAGCACACAAAATCTACTCATCTCTATCCCACAGGTGATGATTTATTTTCAGGATGCTGAAGAAGATGAGGACCCTGTAAGCCTCAGAGGCCAAACCTGGGAAGGGGTCAAAAAAACAATCCGAGAAAAAGTAGCTGCATATTTACGTTAGTGGCTTAAAATCCCGTGGTGTCAAGCCTGTGATTTTTTTAAATGTTCGGTTGAAATAAGACAGGTTTTCAAATCCCACCCGAAAAGCAATTTCAGCTATCCCCAAATCCGTCTCTTGCAATAGCTTCTGAGCTTCATTGATCCGAAGCTGAAGTAAGTATTGGGTAAAAGTCTTACGTGTTCGCAATTTGAAATAGCGACAAAATGCCTCCTTCGAAAGGTTAGCTACGGCAGCAGTCTCTTCCAAGCTAATCTTTTCAAAACGATGCGCCAATAAATACTGCATCACCTGATTCATCCGACTCCCATCTTTCTCAGAGAGTCCCCGCATCACTCCCTCTTGATTGAGTTGCTTGAGATCATCACCGGCTTTTTCCAAAATAGTCAAAATCTGTATCGCCAACTGAAACCGATGCAGTCCCTCCGACTTCCCAAACTCCTCCATCAAGGTCATAATTTTTTCTTGAGACCATCCAAAAACCTGAAAACAAAGCCCCGCAAATTCATGAAACCTTTTTAATGGCAAAAGCTCATCCAATTCTCCGATGGCCCTTTCCAAAGCAGCAAAATCGAAGAAAACCGTATTCCCCGCAGATTTTAATGAGCTGTCTTCCTCAAAATATTCCGGATCACTACGGAAAACATGGGGTGCATTTTCTCCTAAGAAAAACACATCACCAGCCGAAAAACGCCCCATATAATCCCCGCTGAGCAATTGCCCCTTACCCTCCAAAATCACAGTCAACTGGAGCTGAGGGTGCTGATGAAGTTTATCATAAAACGTCTTTCCACGATCCTCCTGATAGCGGACAAACTCCTTTTGGGATTTGGGAACTTGAAAGGAAATAATCTTGGCCATAGCTAAAATTAATATAAAATTCACCGGAATATATCCATTTCCATTCATTTTGATCAATATTGTATCAGAATGGACTAATCCTGTGAAAGCTTTTCTTTTTCCTTTGATCTACTTTTGAGTCATTCTAAAAATCATCATCCCTGAGATAAAAACCCTTTAATTATGAATTGGAAAGGCGTATTTCCCGCAGTGACCACCAAATTTCATCCCGACGGAAGCTTGGACATGGAGCTATTTTTCAAAAACTTAGATTTTCAACTCCAATCGGGAGTCCATGGAATCATTCTTGGCGGTACTTTGGGGGAAAGTTCCGTACTTTCCCAAGAAGAAAAAATCACCCTTACCCGCGAGACTGTCAACTACCTAAAGGGAAAAGTACCCGTCATTTTGAATATAGCAGAAGGAGCGACGAAAGACGCTTTGTTTTGGGCAAAAAAGGCAGAAGAACTCGGTGCCTCAGGGCTAATGATTCTTCCTCCTATGCGCTATGCCGCAGACGCTCGAGAAGTGGTGACTTATTTCAAGACTGTCGCTAATTCTACCCAACTCCCCATAATGATTTATAATAATCCGGTGGACTACAAGACACTCGTGACAGTGGATATGTTTGCCGAATTGGCCGAATGCGAAAATATACAAGCCATCAAAGAATCGACTCGGGACATTTCTAATGTCACCCGTATGATCAATCGGTTTGGAGATCGGTTCCAAATCCTCTGTGGAGTAGACACCTTAGCCCTAGAGGAATTGTTAATGGGCGCTGTCGGTTGGGTAGCCGGCCTAGTCTGTGCTTTTCCAAAGGAAACTGTCACCATTTATAATTTGGTGCAAAAAGGTGAAATCGAAAGAGCCCGTGAAATTTACCGTTGGTTCTTGCCTTTGCTCGAGTTGGATATTCATCCTAAATTAGTCCAATATATCAAACTGGCTGAGCAGCACTGTGAAATCGGTTCTGAGCACGTCAGAGCACCAAGATTGACACTCATCGGAGAAGAAAGGGAAAGAATTGAAAAAATCATTTTGGATGGGATCAAAAATCGGCCGTTATTATAAAAATGAAATACGATAGAAATACATGGAAATATGCTTCGCTGAGCTCAGCGAAATATTTCATTCCGCTTGCGGGATTTATTTCAAAGTATTTCAATAGTATTTCTAAAAATTAAAAAACCATGAACCTAGACCAAATTTTCAACGCCGCCCAAGAAGCTTTTCTTTTTTACAAAAACCTTCCGGGAAAAGAAAAAGCCGATTTTTTGGAGGGCTTAGCTGAGTTACTGGAAGAAAATCGCGCAGAAATCGTTCCTCTTGCCGTTGAAGAATCCAACCTTCCGGATGGACGTATCAATGGTGAACTGGGACGAACGATCGGCCAAGTCCGACTCTTTGCCAACTTGGTCAAAGAAGGCTCATGGGTCGAGGCAACTATTGATCCGGCATTGCCTGATCGAGGACCACTTCCGCGGGCAGATATCAGAAGATTTTTGACTCCCCTAGGTCCGGTAGTCGTCTTTGGCGCGAGTAATTTTCCCTTGGCTTTCTCTACAGCAGGCGGCGATACTATTTCCGCCTTGGCAGCGGGATGCCCGGTGATCTACAAAGCTCACCCGGCCCATCCCAAGACCTCTCAAAAAGTAGCAGATTGTATCCACCAGGCAATTTTGAAAGCCGGTTTACCCTCGGCGCTTTTTACCCATGTAGAAGGAGGAATCGCAGAAGGTCAAGCTTTGGTTCAGCATCCTTTGGCAAAAGCTCTTGCATTCACAGGTTCGCATACTGGAGGCAAGGCACTCTTTGATCTGGCCAATCAGCGGGAAGAACCTATTCCTGTCTATGCCGAAATGGGTTCTGTCAATCCTATCTTTTGCTTTCCTGAAAAACTAAAAAAAGAAAATGATGCTTTGGCAAAAGCCTTCGTGGGTTCACTGACCTTAGGAGTGGGTCAGTTTTGCACCAATCCAGGATTGATTTTCGTCCCAAAGGATCAAGCACCTGCATTTGAAAAAGCTATTTCAGAAGAATTGAATGATATCGCCTCTGCACCCATGCTTCATCCGGGAATCACTGAGGCTTATTACAATTCCCTTCAATTGCTTCAATCCCGCGAGGAGCTCCGTTGGGTAAAAGTCGCAGACGCCCAACACCTGATCAATGGAAGTACGGCTTTGGCAGAAATCAAGGCAAGTGATTGGCTAACAGATTCCGTTTTTCAAAAGGAGGTATTTGGCGCTTTTGCCATGATGGTAGTCTATGAAAGCGAGGACGAACTGCAAGAAATCGCCAAACATCTCCACGGACAGCTCACGATCACGGTTTGGGCGGAGCAGGAAGAACTCAAAAATCAGCTTTACTTGATCAATCTGCTCGAAGAAAAATGTGGAAGACTACTTTTCAAAGGCGTCCCCACAGGTGTAGAAGTCGGTCATGCCATGCAGCATGGGGGGCCTTACCCTTCAACCACCGATGCCCGAAGTACTTCCGTCGGTTCTTATGCCATCAAGCGATTTGCAAGACCCATCGCCTTTCAAGATATGCCCGATGAACTTCTTCCTGATGCGCTGCGCAAAGATAATCCTTTGGGAATATGGAGAATGGTGGATGGGGAATTTAAAAAATGAAATACAATGGAAATATGACCTCCTTCTTCAGGTGAAACACAGTAGAAAAAGGCCCTGCTTGCGGGGCCTATTTCAACTATATTTCAATCGTATTTCTGGCTCTTAATCTTAAAAACCTTCCCATTCTCTAAAATGCCCTCCCGCCATACCTTCTCTTGCATCGATGCCCACACCTGTGGCAATCCCGTTCGGGTAGTTTCTGGTGGTGTTCCCTTTTTGAAAGGTAATTCCATGCTGGAAAAGCGTCAGTATTTCCTGGAAAACTACGATTGGATACGAACCGGGCTGATGTTTGAGCCTCGCGGTCATGATATGATGTCCGGCTCCATGCTCTTTCCTCCACATGATCCGGAAAATGACTTTGCCATTCTTTTTATAGAAACTTCCGGTTGCCTCCCTATGTGCGGGCATGGTACTATCGGTACGATTACTATCGCGATCGAGGAAGGCTTGATTTATCCTAAAACTCCCGGCTTTTTGCGGATGGAAGCGCCGGCAGGTTTGGTTCTAGTCGAATACAAGCAGGAAGGCAAAAAGGTGAAATCTGTGAAGTTGACCAATGTGAAAAGCTATTTGGCAGCCGAAAACTTGGAAATCGAGATCGAAGAACTTGGCAAACTCAGCGTGGATGTAGCCTATGGGGGAAACTTCTACTGCATCGTCGATCCACAGGAAAATTTTCCTGGGTTGGAGCACTTCAAAGCCGAGCAATTGATCAGCATGGCCCGAAATCTCCGATCAAAAATGAACGAACGCTATGATTTTGTTCATCCCGAATATGAACGAATCCGGGGACTTTCCCATGTGATGTGGACCGGAAAGACTTTGGATGAAAACAGCACCGCCCGAAATGCGGTCTTTTACGGGGACAAAGCTATTGACCGCTCTCCTTGTGGAACAGGCACTTCAGCCAGAATAGCGCAGTGGTATGCCAAAGGAAAATTAAAACCCGGTGATGAATTTATCCATGAAAGCTTCATTGGTTCGAAGTTTATTGGAAGGATAGAAGAAGTAACCAAAATCGGAGGTAAGCCAGCCATCATTCCCAGCATCGAAGGTTGGGCTAAGGTCTATGGCTACAATACCATCATCTTGGATGAGGATGATCCTTATGTCCATGGATTTCAAGTAATTTAATCGTTGAGGTGACCTTTGAGGTTTTGAAAACCCTAGAAGGTCTTAATTCACTGTATTTATCATTCAAAAAATACCTTCGAGGTCTTGAAGACCTTAAAGGATAGGAAGTCAAATGAAATCTACCCTTATCATCGGCGGTGGCATAGTGGGATTATTCTCGGCCTATTTTCTTTCAAAAGAAGGAATTGAAGTATCCATCATTGACCGTACTCACCTGAAGGACAATTGCTCCACAGGCAATGCGGGCATGATCGTCCCCTCGCATATTATTCCGCTTGCCGCACCGGGTATGATTTCCAAGGGGATTTCCTGGATGTTTTCTTCCAAAAGCCCCTTTTACATCCATCCCCGATTTGATTACAAATTATTGCAGTGGAGCTTCCTCTTTTTCAAATCTGCCAATCAAAAGCAGGTCGAAAAAGCCATCCCCTTTTTGAAAAACATCTCCCTTTTATCCAAATCCCTCTACCTCCAATTCCGAGAGGAGCATCCGGAGGCAGCCTTGGCCTTTCAAGAAAAAGGACTCATGATGCTGTATCAGACAGATGCGGTAGAAAAAGAAGAGATTGAATTTGCTCATTTAGCAATAAAGCATGGCTTGGAGGCTGAAATTCTCAGCCCTAAAGACATCCAAAAGATCGAACCACACTTGGAGGTCAAAGCCAAAGGGGCTGTGCTTTTTCCAGGAGATGCCCACCTTGACCCCGGTGCCTTGTACAGCTATTTGAAAAAATACCTGGAAGAGAAAGGAGTGAAATTCCTGACCCAAACCCAGGTCTTAGGCTTTGAAAAATCAGAGACCAAAGTCCAAGCAGTCCTAACTGACAAGGGAAAGCTTGAAGCGGAAAAAATTCTGCTCTGCGGAGGTTCTTGGTCCGGTGAATTGGCAAAAAAACTAGGTTTTTCACTTCCCATGATGGGCGGAAAAGGCTATTCCTTTTTGCAGAATAATCAGCCGGAGATCAAGCAGGCCACCATCCTGACCGAGATGAAAGTAGCGGTGAGCCCCTACGACAATCAGGTACGATTTGGAGGAACGATGGAAATCGCCGGAACTAACCAGAAAATCGACATGAAGCGGGTGCAGGGTATTTTTGAGTCCATCAATCGCTACTACCCGGATTTTCAAGCCCAATTTCCCAAAGAAACCGAAATTTGGAAAGGTCTACGCCCTTGTTCGCCCGACGGACTCCCTTACATCGGCTATGCACCGGGCTATTCCAATGTTTTGGTAGGTAGTGGACATGCCATGATGGGGATATCTATGGCGCCGGCCACCGGCAAACTCCTGACTGAACTCCATCAGCAAAAAGAGGCTACGATGGCCATTAGTGGATTTGAGGTAGGGAGGTTTAATTAATTGATGATAAAATCCTGAAAGTCGGGGATAGTGCCATCAGGTAAATTTTTGTCGTATTTGGGCTGAATGTCCAAAGTCCGAGGCATACAGCAATTCAATTGCTTTCAAGGGACAAAAGAAGCTGAAGACCAACCAATCATCCCAAAGTACCCTCCATCAAAAAAATTTAACTTCCATCTCTCTCCCGACGTAGTACTTTCGAGTCATCAAATCTAGTTAACCCTATGCGCGAATCCCTTGAAAAAAGCCTAGTTCTACTCATTATCCGTCTTGGTGCCGGAGGAATGATGCTCACCCATGGCATTCCAAAAATCAATCGCTTGATGGCCGATGAAGTCAAATTTGCCGATCCCTTTGGCTTGGGTCCTACGATATCTTTGGGACTAGCCACTTTTGCGGAAGTGCTTTGTGCCGCTCTGATTATGATCGGATTCAAAGTACGCTTAGCGACTATTCCCCTGATGGTAACGATGCTTACCGCTGCTTTCTATGCCCATTGGGATGATCCTTTTGGCCGAAAAGAGCTCCCCTTACTCTATTTCCTAACCTTTTTGGGTCTGTTAGTTTTTGGTGGCGGGAAATTTTCGATTGATGGAATCATGGGTAAAAAGCGGGGAATTTAAACCGCTTTTTACTTTACCATTTCCCCTAGTCGCTGTCCTCCGACTGACACTTGCTAGCCGCGAATAGTATCCTAACCAATTGAACTAGTTTAGATGGCTTATAAAAATTCATCAACTTACTTTTGGTAAGTTACTTTTGGTAAGTTACTTTTGGTAAGTAACAAAAGGTAAGTTAATTTTAAAACCATGGCTAAGCGTCATAAAACACCTGCAAATCCCTTTCCAACTACAGGATATTATGGGCCGGAATATTTTTGTGATCGAGAAAAAGAAACTCATCAGCTCCTTAAAAACCTGACAAATGGTCAATCTTGCTTATTATATGGAAAGCGACGCCTAGGAAAAACCGCTTTAATTCATCATTTGGCGGAGCACATGCCAAAAAATTGGGACTTCATTTACATCGATATTCTTTCGACCGAAAATGAAAAACAACTGCTGAATTCCCTGGGTACCGCATTGCTTCATCATTTTTCTGAAAAAGACAGTTGGGGGAGAAAAGTCTGGTCCTTTGTCAAAAATCTCAGACCGATGATATCTTTTGATCAATTAAGTGGACTTCCGCAAGTGAGTTTTCAGGTAAATGAGGCAAAGCAGCCGGTAATAGATCTTTTGAATTTTCTGGAAAGGTCGGAGAGGCCCATGGTGATTGCGATTGATGAATTTCAGCAAATTCATGCTTATCCTGAGAAAAACACCGATGCCTGGTTGAGATCGGTCATTCAGCAGCTTCAAAATGTTAATTTTCTGTTTTCAGGAAGTCAGCAATCTATTTTAAATGAGCTGTTTTCCAATCCTTCCCGCCCTTTTTTTAAAAGTGCAAGCCCGATACAGCTCCAAAAAATTGATCCGAAGCAATACCGGACTTTTATCATTGATACTTTCAAAAAACATCAAAAAAGCTTATCCCCCGAACTTACAGATCAAATTCTTGATTGGACTAAAGGTCATACTTATTATGTACAATTACTCTGCAATCGGCTAGTTCAAGTTCCAAAAAAAGTCTATAAAAAGACTGATTGGCAAAAATGTGCCCAACAGATTTTGGAGGAGAACGAAGCTTTCTTTCTGCATTTCAGGAACCTCTTGAGCACCCAACAATGGAAGTTATTGACTGCCGTCGCCAAATCGGAGAAGGTTTATCAACCTACCTCAAAATCCTTTCTGAGTGAACACAACTTAGGGAGTTCTGCGACTGTCATCAAATCCCTTCAGGTCCTCCAAGAAAAGGAAATGATCTATCAGGAAACAGACGCGGAAGGAAATATCTACTACGAAGTAAATGATGTATTTTTGATGCGCTGGGTACAGGAAACCTATTGAGGGAATGATAAATTGGGATTAAGATTTAATAAACACTTTTTCCTGGAATCACTCCCCTCACCCCACCTCTCGGATCTTCAACATCACCCGTATATCTTGGAATCAAATGAATATGAACATGTGAAACGGTCTGTCCAGCATTCTCACCAATATTAATTCCTAAATTGAATCCATCTGGCTTGTAGCGTCTTTGGATCACCTTTTTTACCTCATTGAGCATAAATATACAGGAAGATTGCTCCTTAAAACTCAACTCAAAATAATTTGATATATGTCGTTTCGGAATAATCAGAGCATGACCAGGATTAACAGGATACCTATCCAAAATTGAAAAAGCTTGTGCAGATTCTAGGATCAATTCAGTTTCCGAACTGGGATTACAAAATGGACATTCCACATCATCCTTCTTTGATTGATAAAAATGTCCATACTCGTAAATCTCGCAAAATTCATTTTTAAAGACTGACTTAAACGGTAGGATCACATTAGTTTGGTAGGTAGGTTTTTGGTGAATTTTATGAGTTCGAAACCCTTCATAAATCAAATCCCGACGTACAGCAAAGTAGGCTTTTCCAGAAGGCTTCAGTAATGCTGAAATCTCCATTAAAACCAGGGATTGTTCTTCAGGCATCAACACATTTAACACATAAAAGCAAATGATGGTATCATATCGTTTCTTAGGATAATCAGGTTGATAATGTCTATCATAACCCTCAATCGAAAACCCTTGCTGAGAAAGGATTTCTACATCTTTTCCAAAGCCACAACCAAAGTCTAAAATTTCTCCATTAAGCAGAGTCATTTCCTTCACTCTCTTTGCGGGGAAAGAAAGAGATGATCGCTCTTTGGCTGTGAGGTGTGAAAAATTATTTTGTTTTAGGCTCATAGAATTCAAACCCATTGTTGTGAGCAATAGTAATTAAAGGTTCAATCGTTTCTTTAAATCTATTCTTTGACAAACCAGAATACTGAAAGCTCTCAAGAGATGGAAAAATTGATAAATAGTCCTCTATAAACTTTGAATCTGGATTTTTCTTAATGACTACTTGAAGGGCTCTTTTCTGGATTTCAAAAAAAGAGTCAAAATATCGATTTAGAGGCGGAAGCTTATCGCTTTTTGATCCATTCGTTGACGCATGAGCTGGCACCAAATTCCAATTCAGGTCATGAGAAACAAAGTTATATGGCACGAAATGATCTAAGGCATAATTATTTGTAGTTAGAATTTCTCCAGAATAGATACACTTCTGCTCTTTGACTTCATCAAAATAGAAATTCCAGAAACCTTTCTTTTGCTTATAAAGCGATGACCTACTTATTGGTTTAATAAGTTTATTGGGAATATCAGGGACATTTGGATTATGCTTTTGCAAAAACAAACTCAAATTCCAGAGGCAAAAATCTTTTAAAACTGCTGAGTTTTTTAAAAAATAAGGTAGCCACTCTGGATTTACTTCGATGCAAACTGATTCTAAAAAATACGGACTCATTCTTTTCGGATCTTTAGAGTTCTTATAAATCTGACGCTTACTCATCGATGGAAACCAGGGCGAAAGAAACCAATGAGGAACTTGATTATCAAAATGTGAAAGAATTGAAACAGATCTAGGGTCTTTAAAAGATAATATTTGTTCCCAAACCTTCGTCTGCCCCAAGTCAATTGGAATCTTTTTCTCCACTTTAAAAAATGAAACGGCCTCATGAACTTTATCTTGCTTACCGAAAGAGATTTTGAAATAATTAACAGTATACCAAGCGTTGGCAAGCATCCTTGCAAATATTTTTCTTTTTTCAAGAATAATACCTTCTTCTTCAATCAATTGAATTAAAGAGAGAAACCAATAAAATTTATAGGTTGCCGCAGTCTTACCTAAAGTAGATGATAAAAATTGGATTGGTAGATTTCTTTCTTCAGGTAAATTGAACATTGATTTCTTAAAAACTTTAGTTCAATTTAAAAAAATCCCACAAAAAAACCACAGCCTTTGCAAGCTGTGGTCTAGAAATATGGGTCTATTGGCTATTACTTTCCGCCAAGTGCATTGGCACCGGCTACGATTTCCAAAATCTCATTGGTAATCGCCGCTTGACGGGTACGGTTGTACATCAAGCGTAATTCTTTAAGCAATTCTCCAGCATTTTCAGTTGCCTTATCCATTGCAGTCATTCGCGCACCATGCTCGGAAGCATTACTGTCAAGTACTGCTTTGTAAAACTGAATCTTCAATGCAGTAGGTACCAATTCTTCCAAAATATAGGTTCTCGAAGGCTCTAATAAGTACTCGGTCTCAGAGGTGCTTACTTCAGCAGTTACATCTTCCTTGGCCATTGGCAAAAACTGCTCCGTGCGGATGATCTGAGTAGCTACATTCTTGAATTCATTATAGACCATCACCACTTGATCGTAGTCTCCGGCTACAAATCCATTCATCGCAAACTCAGCTGCAGACTTTACATTGTCAAAAGCCACATCGCTAAATACTTGATAAAACTGATCGATTAAGGCGAAGTCAGACTTTTTGAAGTTTTCGTAGGCCTTTTTCCCCAAAGGAAGAATGAAAATTTGCTTACCAGCAAACTGCTCATTTATTGCAAGATTGGCAGCCTTGATAACATTTGAATTGAAGGCACCACAAAGACCTTTGTCAGAAGTGATCGGAACTATCAGTACCTTAGTCACTTCGCGCTTTTGGGCATAGATCAGATCTTCCGCACCTTCGGCAGCGGCTGAGACATTGTTGAGGATATTTGTCAACTTCTGAGAATAAGGACGCATCTGAACGATTTTGTCCTGAGCTCGTCTGAGTTTCGCCGCAGCTACCATTTTCATGGCCTTGGTGATCTGCTGAGTCGAAACGACCGAGGTGATACGCTGCTTTACTTCCTTAAGGTTAGCCATCAGTGCTTAATTGTACTTCGGTATAAAGTACCGGAGCCGAAGCTCCGGATGATAATTGTTTATTTAGAAAACTTAGGAGCAAGTTCTGCCGCTGCTTTTTCAAGCAATTCTCCTGCAGTGTCGATATCACCGGCAAGGATAGCTTGAAGCGCTTCAGGGTAAGAAGCATCGAGCAACAAATAGAACTCACGCTCAAAGGCTCTTGCTTTCTCCACAGGCACAGTGTCCATCAGTCCTCTCGTAGAAGCATAGATGATCGCTACCTGATGCTCTACGGCTACCGGTGCGTACTGTGGCTGCTTTAGAATTTCTTGGTTTCTTCTACCACGCTCAATCGTGCGCTTGGTAGAGGCATCCAAATCGGAACCGAACTTAGAGAAGGCTTCCAATTCACGGAACTGTGCCTGATCCAATTTCAAGGTACCGGCTACCTTTTTCATGGTTTTGATTTGGGCATTACCACCCACTCGGGATACGGAGATACCTACGTTAATCGCAGGACGGATACCTGAGTTAAAGAGGTTGGTTTCCAAGAAAATCTGACCGTCGGTAATGGAAATCACGTTAGTCGGGATATAGGCAGAAACGTCACCTGCTTGAGTTTCGATAATTGGAAGGGCAGTCAAAGATCCTCCTCCTTTTACCAAATGCTTGATTGACTCAGGCAAATCATTCATCTGCTGTGCAATGGCATCAGACTTATTGATTTTGGCAGCTCTCTCGAGCAATCTTGAGTGCAAGTAGAATACGTCTCCCGGGTAAGCTTCACGTCCCGGAGGTCTTCTCAAAAGTAGAGAAACTTCACGGTAAGCAACAGCCTGCTTAGAAAGATCATCATAAACCACCAATGCAGGACGTCCTGTATCACGGAAAAACTCACCAATCGCTGCTCCTGTAAATGGTGCAAAGAACTGCATTGGCGCAGGGTCAGAAGCTCCTGCCAATACGATCACCGTATAAGGCATAGCGCCGCCTTTTTCCAAAGCTGCTACAACACCTGCTACAGTAGAGGCTTTCTGCCCGATCGCTACGTAAATACAGAATACAGGCTCACCTTTATCGTAAAATTCTTTTTGATTTAGAATGGTATCAATTACCACGGCAGTTTTACCTGTCTGACGGTCACCGATCACCAATTCTCGCTGTCCTCTTCCGATAGGAATCATAGCATCAATTGACTTGATACCTGTCTGAAGAGGTTCAGTAACGGGCTGACGATAGATTACCCCGGGAGCTTTTCGCTCCAAAGGCATTTCGTACAAGTCACCTGTGATAGGACCTTTACCATCAATAGGATTACCAAGTGTATCGACTACACGACCAAGCATTCCTTCACCTACTTTGAGGGAAGCAATCTTCTTGGTTCTTTTTACGGTATCACCTTCTTTGATTTCCTTGGAGTCGCCAAAAAGTACAGCACCTACGTTATCTTCTTCCAAGTTTAGAACCATTGCTTTCAGACCATTGTCGAATTCCAGCAATTCTCCGGACTGTGCCTTTGAAAGTCCATAGATACGGGCTACACCATCCCCCACTTGGAGGACTGTTCCCACTTCTTCAAGTTCGGCCTCTGTTCTGACACCGGAGAGTTGCTCTCTCAGGATTGCCGAAACTTCATCTGGTCTTACTTCTGCCATGATATAGATTGATTAATACTTTTAAATTAAATTTTACTCTCGTAATGATTGTGACTAAACTCCACCTTGAGTGCGTTTAGCTTACTTTTCAAAGATTCGTCCAATAGACGATCGTTGACTTTTAGTACAAAACCCCCGATCAGATCGGGATTTATTTTTTCGATAAACTGAACCGTCTTTTTGCCGGAAATCTCTTTGACCAATTTTTCAAAGGATGCTTTTTGAGAAGCATCTATAGCATAGGTGGTGCTCAATTCCGCTACTTGAATAGAATTATGTAAGTTGTATTGCGCTTCGAATTCTTTAGCCACATCCACCAATACATTTGCTCTGTTTTTACGGGCAACAATTTCAAAGAATTTTACAGTCATCTCTTGCGAATCTTTTGCAAAAAGAGCCTGCAATACTTTAAGCTTCTTATCGGAAGAGACGATAGGATTTTTGATCAAAAGAACAAATTCCCTGTTTTCTTCTGAAATAGACAGTAGTTTTTTGAAATCCACATATACTTCCTCTAGCAATCCTTTTTCCAAGGAGAGTTCCAAGATAGACTTGGCATAGCGGGAAGCAACTCGATGATTTGACATGGAATTGGATTAGTTTAGCTTGAGATCTTTGACGAACTCGTCTACCAACTCTTTTTGAGCGGCTTGATCTGACAAATTCTTGCGAAGTAATTTTTCTGTAACTTCAATAGTCAAGACAGCTACCTGATTTTTCACTTCAGTTAAAGCTGCTTTTTTCTCATTTTCGATGACTATTTTGGCATTTTCGATCATCTGAGCGCCTTGCTTAGTAGCCTCTTCTTTGGCCTCTTCGATCATACGCTTTGAAGCTTGTTGAGCCTGCGTCAAAATGGTATCACGCTCTACACGAGCGTCAGCCAATAGTTTTTCATTTTCGGCTTTCAAATTTGCCATCTCGTTTCGGGCTTGCTCGGCAGCTTTCAGCGCATTGTCAATGCTGCCTTCACGCTCTTCCAATGCGGCAAGCATGGGTTTCCAAGCAAACTTGACCAAAATAAAGAACAGGCCTAAAAAGCCAATCAATTGCCAGAATATCAGGCCCGAACTAGGTATAATCAGATCCATGGTAAATGGGATAAATTTCGTTTTTGTTCAAAAGGAAGGGATTGGCCAAGCGCCAATCCCTATTCATTGTTCTTAGAAGGCTACTCCACCTGCGTTCAAAGCAATAAGTAGACAAACTACCACTGCAAACAGGGAAACCACCTCGATCAAAGCTGCAATGATCAACATAGCAGTTTGAACCTTGCCAGCAGCCTCAGGCTGACGAGCAATAGATTCCATTGCCTGACCACCGATACGACCGATACCAAGTCCTGCGCCAATCGCAACAATACCTGCACCGATACCTGCACCCATAAGTGCCAATCCAGCAGACAATAAGATAGAAGTTAACATAAACGTTAGATTTATAAATTGAACAAAGAAATTCGATTAATGATGATCATCATGGGCATGCTCTGCGACTGCACCTCCGATGTACATCGCTGTAAACAGCGTGAACACGTAAGCCTGAATCGTCGCAACCAACAATTCGATCATATTGATAAAGGTAACCATCAAGGTAGATACTACTCCGATAGCATAAGATTCAAAGATGAATACCAAGGCGATGAAAGCCAAAATCACAATGTGACCGGCAGTAATCGCCACAAACAAACGGACCATCAAAGCAAATGGCTTGGTAAATAATCCGATAAATTCCACGACTACGATGATTGGCAGCAAAGCACCCGGTACGCCCGGCGTAGCAAATACGTGCTTCCAATAGTCTTTATTTCCATTAACATTGACAATGATAAAAGTCAAAACTGCCAAGGTAAAGGTCACTGCAATGTTTCCAGTCAAGTTGGCCGCACCTGGAAGAAGTCCAAGCAAGTTTCCAATCCAAATAAAGAAAAACAGCGTCAACAGATAAGGTACAAACTTCTTGTACTTGGGTCCGATAGATTTTTCGGCGATTTCATCCCGTACAAAAATCACCACCGGCTCTATCCAAGAGGCAGCCCCTTTGGGTGCTACTGCACCGTGTTTTTTATAGTGATTAGCTGCAGAAAGGACAAAATACAACATCAAACCAATCACCAAAATCATCATCGCTACATTCTTGGTCAAGGAGAAATCGTAAATCGTACCTCCATCTACCCTTCCCAAGTGCTCATGCTCGTCGATGTAAATACCATCATGTGCATACTCTTTTCCAAAAAGATGAGTTTCGTGATTTTGGAAGTCAGAAGACATATTAAACTCCAAACCACGGTCGGGTGCATAGGTAATCACCGGCAATGGAAGAGTGACATGAGTATGCCCTACATTGAAAAAATGCCATTCATGCGAATCCTTGATGTGGTGCATGATAAAACCTGTCGGATCTTCTCCTCCTTCGGCTTCAGAACCTGCTGCGAAAGTCGCGCTGGTGAGGCTCAGTAAAAATACTGAGAATAAAACACTTAAGGCCAGAATTTTGCGCGTCATCAACTCGTTTTTTTGAGGGCTACTTTGAAATCGGGCGCAAGTTAGAAATAAAGGTGTAGATATCAAAAATCAGGTAGAACAAAAAAATCATAAAGAAATCGCCTATAAACAAAATAATATTCTCCGTACCCAAAAACACCAAGATCCCAATAAAGCCGAGGGCGCTAATAATGCGTATCACCATACCCAAAAGCTTGATTTGCAGAATATTTTCAGGAGATTTTTTATATAGCCAAACCGCCACGGAGGTAATGAAATAAGATAAAAACATCAAAAACCCGAAAATGACCCAAATGTCCTGATGAATTACTTGCGGCAAAACTTGCTGAAGAAGTAGAATCAAAAGGACGATCAGTAGGGATAACAGCAAAAAACTGAGATGGAAGTTTCTAAGCAGTTTCATAATCAATAGCGTGAATACAAAAATACAGGAAATAATTAATATGTGGACCCGCTTACCTAATCAATAGACCTATCCGCCATGAGAAAGTAGGGTTTCAATATGCTTCACTTAATCTATCTGAGAAAGGCTTAAAACGCCCTTCCCTTAGCCTAAGGGGTTCAAATACTGACAGCATTCCTGAAATGAGATGAATTTATTTGCGCCTATCATCCTCTTTAAGCGAGGTCCACAGCTGATAAAATGCCAACACAATGGACAAAAAAACAAACAACAGAATCCAAAGTGGAAACTTCATACTGCTTTTACCTTGAATCCACCATCCCAGCCAAGTTCCCCCACCAATCACGGCAAAAAGCTGAAAAGAAAGCCCTATGTATTTCACATATACAGGTGGGTCAAAAGGCTGCTTTTTGGCTTCTCTATTTTTCATTCACACAAATTAACCAAAATTTATAGCCACAAAAATCAGCCGTAGGGAATTGGCAAAATAATTGAAATCACATGATCGTTCATTAAGTAGTACAAAAACCCTATTTTGGCACTTAATTTCCTAACCTATCGCATGCGGTTTTTCAAAAGCCTACTTCTTATATCGGTTATTTTTATGGGTTCCTGCTCTTCGGAAAGGAATACCTTTACCAATCGCGCTTTTCATAACCTGACCTCAAGGTATAATGCTTACTATCTCTCGAATACAAAAATCCAAGAAGTAGAGAAGGAAGTCATCGCAAATTACAACGAGGATTACACTCAAATTTTACCGGTATTTGTACCTATCGACTCGGCGACCATTCAGAGTAACAAAGAAAAACTAGAATCCGCCCGAGAGCTCGCTTCCAAAGCCGTGGAGTGGCATCGGATTTCCAAATGGGTGGACGATTCCTATTTTCTCATCGGCAAAATCGACTACCTCCAAGGACAATTTGACGATGCCCAAAACACCTTTCGCTATGTCAATGTCAATAGTAAGGACAAAGATTTGCGGCATCAAACATTGATCAGCCTGCTGCGTCTCTATGTGGACTTAGAGGAGTTTGAAAATGCTAATTTCACCATAGATTACCTTTCCAAAGAAACGGAAATCAATGATGAAAATCGTTTTGAACTATATAGAACCTTAGCCTATTACTACGAAAGGCGATCTGATAAAAACGGGGTAATTGGTGCACTCGATAAAGCACTGGAATACGCGAAAAATCCAAAAGAAAAATCCCGAATTAATTTCATCCTTGCTCAGCGCTATCAGCGAGAAGGATTAGATGCATTAGCCTATGACTTTTACCAAAAAGCGCAAGAAGGCAATCCTCCCTATAACCGTAGCTTTTATTCACAATTATATGCACAGCAAGTAGCCGAACTCAATGCTTCCAAAGACCTGAGAAAGGTTCGTAACTACTACGAGTCACTGTATGAAGATCCTAAAAACAGAGATCTGAAGGATGTCGTCATCTACGAAAGAGCACTTTTTGAAGAAAAGCAGGGGGACATTCCTTTGACCATTGACTTATTGCATCAGGCGGCCAAGGAACCGGGAAGCAATGAGCGGCTGAAGGGCTATATCTATGAGAAATTAGCAGATATTCACTTGTCAGAGTTTAAAGATTACCGAGCCACGAAATATTATTTGGACAGTGCATTGACTTTTATCCGAGAGGGAAGTCCCGCAGCTATCCAAATCGAAGATCGGAAAACCACCCTAGATCAGTTTGTCTTTCATGTGGAGCGAATACAATCCAACGATAGCCTAATTTTCCTCAGTCAGCTTTCGGAAGAAGAACAACGTGTAGTGGCAGAAGGATATATCAAAGCAGAAGAAGAGCGATTGATCGCAGAAGCCAAAGCGCAGGAAAAACCAAAAAGTACAGGGATTTTTGACAATCTTTTGGCCTTTGCCGATCGAGGTTCAGGGTCCACCTTCTACTTTGACAATGCTGTCGCCATGCAGCAGGGAGCGATTGATTTTTATCGCACTTGGGGTAATCGGCCCCTTCAGGATAATTGGCGAAGGAGAGCTGTTGTCTTTGAAAACAGTCAATCGGAAACCTTGACTGAGGAAGACAGTACTACGCTTGATTCAGAAGAAAATAATCCGCTCAATCAGCTTCCTGATATTGATCAACTCCTATCTCAAATTCCTTCAAGCTCAGAAGAAATCGGCCTCCTCAATGAAGAATTGGAAGAGTCCTATTTTGAGTTGGGAAAGCTGCTTTATTTTGACTTAAGCGAGATCGAGCAAAGTGTAGAAAACCTCGAAACATTGGTGCGTGAATACCCTGAAAGTTCGAGAAAACCCGAGGCCTATTATTTACTATACCTTGGCCAAAAAGAATTGGCTGGCAATGCTCAACAATATGTGGGAAGATTAAATCGTGAATACCCCGAGTCACAGTATACCTATTTTGTCAATAATCCTGACGCAGCCTCGGGTAATCTTGCTTACATCGAGTCTTCTAAAAATTACGAGAACGCTTATAATTCCTACTATGCAGGACAGTATCAGCAAGCCCGTTCGCTTATCCAATCCACCTTAAAGGAATATCCACTAACCCGCAATACTGAAAAACTTCTCCTCCTTGACATCATGGTGACAGGTAAAACTGAAAGCAGGGCTAGGTATCGTGAGCGATTAGAAAACTACATCGAAAACGCAAAGGAGGAACAATTGGTAGAATTGGCAAGGAATATGCTGAATCCTCTTTTGTCAGCAGAGGAACTTGCGGCTCTAAATGCCGTTGATTCTACAGCCATAGATTCTACGGAGATGAAGATTGCACTAGCTGACTCTACGGAAATGGTCAATCCTTTGCCTGATTCACCCTTTGTAATGGACGAAGCACAAACCCATATCATGGTATTGAGTATGAGCCCTGAGGAAGCCGAAAAAGCACAAGGAGTAGTGGGTGATTTGGAAAGATTTCATGCTCAGAATTTCCCCAATTCTAGGCTAAGAACGGGTAATATGAATATGAATAGAGAGAATGCCATATTTATCATCAGTCCATTTACCGACGCCTCAAAGGCCAAAGAATATTATGAACTATTTCAATCTGATTTCGAATCGAATGCCATTACAGAGCAAGTAAAATCAAATGCATTTGTCATCTCGATTGAAAACTTTCAGATCCTAAACAGAACCAAAAATATCGAAGAATACCGGGCCTTTTTCAAGGTCGCTTACCAATAAAATATGAGTAAAAATACCAGACCTGAGACTACTTCTTGGGCCAAAAAAATCATCAAATATCTTTGGATTGCGTTTTTCGCGGGGGTATTTGGCTTTATCCTATTTATATGGATGGTGAGTGTCAATTTCTTGGGACTCTTCGGACCTCTACCCGATTTCGAGGCCTTAGAAAATCCCGAAAGTGAAGTCGCGTCAGAACTATACTCCTCAGACGGGGTCCTACTCGGTACCTACTATCGAGAAAACCGATCTCCTGTCACCTACAATGAGCTTTCTCCTAATCTCGTCAAAGCATTAATCGCTACAGAAGACGTTCGATTTGAAGATCACTCAGGAATCGATATGACTGCTATGATACGGGTTTTTGTAAAGTCCATTATCCTCAGGCAAGATGCCGGGGGTGGTTCTACCCTCAGTCAGCAGACTGCCAAAAACCTTTTCAAAACAAGAAATGTAGCCAATCAGGGATTTTTGAGTTCTGTACCGGGACTACGAATGCTCATCGTCAAGACCAAAGAGTGGATCGTCGCCACACAGTTGGAAAAAGCCTACACAAAAAATGAAATTCTGACGCTTTATTTGAATACCTCAGAATTTGGATCCAACGCTTACGGTATAAAAACAGCGGCCTCGACTTTTTTTGGAAAAGATCCCGCTGACCTGAATATTCAAGAGTCTGCCGTATTGGTGGGGCTATTCAAAGCCCCTACTTACTATAGTCCTGTATTCAATCCTGATAATTCTTTTCGAAGAAGGAATACCGTATTGGGACAGATGGTGAAAACAGATGTAATCTCAGAGTCAGAATACGACTCCATTTCAAAGCTTCCCATCGAGCTAAACTATAATGTATCCAATCACAACAAGGGTTTGGCTACCTACTTCAGAGAAGTGATTAAAGCAGATCTTTTGCGCTGGTCCAAAGAAAACCTAAAGCCTGATGGTACTAATTACGACTTATTTGGGGATGGATTGAAGATCTATGCCACTATAGATAGTAGAATGCAGCGCTATGCTGAAGAATCCGTCGATGAGCACATGCGGGCGCTTCAGGAGAAATTTTTTAAGGAAATGGGAAATAGAGATCCTTGGATCGATAGTGACAATCGCGTCATCCCGGGATTTATAGAAAACGCTGTCAAACGTACCGAGGCCTACAGACTTCTCAAAGTCCGCTATAAAGATGATGTTGATTCCATCAACTACAAGCTGAATGAAAAAAAACCCATGAAGGTATTTTCATGGAATGGAGAAATCGACACCTTGATGAGTACCATGGACTCTATGCGATACTATAAAAAATTCCTTCAAACGGGATTTGTAAGTATGGACCCTCATACCGGTCATATCAAAGCATGGGTAGGTGGTATTGACCATAAATATTTCAAATTTGACCACGTCAAACAAAGTAAAAGACAGCCTGGATCGACCTTTAAGCCTTTTGTATACGCTGCTGCCATCGAAAATGGCTACAGCCCTTGCTACTCGGTAATCGACCAACCTGTGGAAGTATACATTCCAGGTCAACCGGCTTGGTCTCCATCTAATGCTGATGGCAAATTTACCTACGAAAAAATGACAATTAGGAAGGCAATGGCCAAGTCAGTCAACTCAGTCACCGCCTACATGATGAAAAAACTCAGTCCAAAGCTAGTAGTAGAAACGGCACGACGCTTGGGAGTCACTAGTGACTTAGAGGAGGTTCCCGCTTTGGCACTTGGAGTAAATGACGTATCCATTTTCGAAATGGTGGGAGCATTTGGTACGTTTGTCAACAAGGGAGAACATACCACTCCGTTCTACATCGATCGAATCGAGGATAAAAATGGAAATGTGATTCAACAATTCACACCCAAAAAGCGTCCTGCTATGAGTGAAGAACACGCCTACCTGATGACTTACATGCTTCGGGGTGGATTTGAAGAGGAGCAGGGTACTAGTCAGGGAGTGCCGTGGGCCTTGCGAGAAGGCAATGAACTAGGTGGCAAAACAGGAACCACACAGAATGCCTCCGATGGATGGTACATCGGGATCAGTAAAGATCTCGTATCTGGAGTCTGGACGGGAGGAGATGACCGTGCCATACACTTCAGAAGCTGGATAGAAGGACAAGGAGGTCGTACCGCTAGGCCAGTTTGGGTCAAGTATATGGAAAAAGTATATGCAGACCAAAGCCTTGGTTATACCAAAGGTCCTTTCCCAAGGCCTGAGCGCCCACTCAGCATAGAGATTGATTGTGATACTTATGAGCGAGAAAGTCAGCGTTTCGTAGAATTTGATTACGATTCCCGAAAAAATGATTTCTGATTTTAGCCAATACCTCATCAAAAACAGCTTCTTTCCGGAGCTGTTTTTTTAATTTCGTGCTATGCAGTCTTCCTCCTATTCCATAGATCAGTACAATCAGCTTCCGGATCATCCTGGAGTATACAAATACTTCAATGAGACGGATGAACTGATCTATGTAGGAAAAGCAAAAAGCCTCAAAAAGAGAGTAAGCAGCTATTTTAATAAAAACACAGGGGTTAATCTCAAAACAAGGAGAATGGTCCGAGAGATCAATCGTATAGAAATCACCCTCGTAAATAGTGAATTTGACGCGCTCTTACTTGAAAACAACCTCATCAAAAAATCACAGCCCAAATACAATATTCTCCTTCGAGACGATAAAACATACCCTTATTTATTGATCACAAAGGAAAACTTCCCAAGGATTTTTCCCACACGTAAATACATTCCCAAAAGAGGTACTTATTTCGGGCCATTTGCAAGTGTGAAAGCCATGAATAATGTCTTGGACCTTATCCGTGAACTATTCACCATCCGAACCTGCAAGCTCGATCTCTCTCCCTACAAGATTGACGAAGGAAAATATAAGGTATGCTTGGAATACCATATCGGCAATTGTCAAGGTCCTTGTGTAGGGAAACAAGGAGAGCAGGATTATCTCAAGGATCTCGATCAAGCAAAGCATATCCTCAAGGGAAACTTAGGAGTAGCCAAGACGATTTTCAAACAGCAAATGCAGGAGTTTGCAGAAAACCTCGAATTTGAAAAAGCTCAAAAAACCAAGGAGAAGCTTGATCTTTTAGAAAAATATCAGGCCAAATCACTTATCGCTAACCCAAGCATCAGCAACCATGATGTCTGTACTATTGTCATGGATGAAAAGCAAGCCTATGTCAACTATATGCGGGTGAAAAGTGGGGCACTGATCGTTTCAAAAAACGTAGAACTAAAGAAAAAACTAGACGAAAGCGAGGAAGAGTTATTGGTTACTGCATTGATCCGATTACAAGATCAGTTCAATAGTGATGCAGATGAAGTTTTGGTGAATATTGAAATCAAAGACCCGATTGAAGGGCTTAATCTTTTCCTTCCAAAAATTGGGGACAAAAAACATCTTATAGATCTGTCAGTCAAAAATGCTCTTTTCTACAAAAAGGAAAAAGCACTGCTCCTAGGACTCAATCAGGACAAGAAAGACCGGGTTATTCGGCAATTACAACAAGACTTAAGTTTACCTGAGATACCTGATCATATCGAGTGTTTTGATAATTCTAATATCCAAGGAACCAATCCTGTAGCGAGCATGGTGTGCTTTCTCAATGGCAAACCGGCAGTCAAAGAGTATCGGCACTATCATATCAAAACGGTAGAAGGACCCAATGACTTTGCAAGTATGACCGAGGTAGTAGGGAGACGATACAAAAGGCTAATTGAAGAAGGCAAGCCACTGCCAAAACTTATCGTCATTGATGGTGGAAAAGGACAACTTTCATCAGCAGTGGAAGCCTTAAAAGAGCTGGGAGTCTATGGGAAAATGCCGATCATAGGCATAGCTAAACGACTAGAAGAGATTTATTTCCCTGGTGATTCTTATCCTATTCATATTGACAAAAAGTCTGAGAGCTTGAGGTTATTACAGCGTATAAGAGATGAGGCTCACCGTTTTGCGATTACTTTTCACCGAAAAGTCCGTAGCAAAAATGCTTTTGGTACGCAATTGACTGCAATACCGGGAATAGGTCCTACTACTGCTGATCGATTACTGAGTCATTTCAAATCAGTCAAAAAGATAAGTCAGGCTTCGGAAGATGAACTAGCTGCAGTCATCGGTAAAAGTAAAGCAATGGAACTCATCAAGTGGAAAGAAAAAAATAAAGGGGCGTAAAGCCCCTTTTATATTTTACCATTCCCATAAGGAGTTTTCAAATTCTAATAATTGGTATTCGAATGCTAAGGCATCTAGATAAGCCTGCATATCCGGATCAGGATGATCTAAGTCAACCAAGTCAGCAATCAATGCCTCATCTGGATTGGTATAGCGACGAACTACAGATCTGAATAGACGGGTTTCGAAAGCTTCATCGTAAGTCAAGCTCTTAGATAAGTTTAGGAAATTAATCCACCTTGCCTCAGGATGATCTTTAAAATAATTAAAGAAATCTTTATACCTGATGAAACCTATAGTCTTTTCACCTGCATTGGAATTGGTCGCTGAGGGCATCACCAAGTGAATGAATTTGATATCAAACACCATATCTGAATGATGCTTATCAAAAACAAAGTCCTCTTTAAAATCTAAGTAGAACAATTGCTTCACGAAAATGCTATCTCCCGTGGCATTTAACCAGAAATTTTCTTGGAACTCAGCAATTGAAAGTGGCTGAGTAAAATCCTCATCTCCAAAAACCTCGAGTGCGTTTTCTTCCACTACAGCCTTGTAAATCTGAGGTATAATACCATTGGACTTGGCATCACCTGAACCATAGAGTGAAAGATTATATTTCTCCCTCAAATCGATTCTGCGCCAAACACCTATCTGATACATCTTATCATCCTCTCTGATTTTTTTTGCAGAGAAAATAGTATCCATATCAAACTGTCTATCTCCGAAACCGGAAGGATTGACACTTGTAGCTACTTGTGCATTGCTAGTCAAAGGTCCCATGAGACCGATTACCAATGCTCCAAAGAATAATTTTTGAAGGATATTTTTCATAATCTTTTATGCTGTATTCGACTCAGCGCTTATTTCACGCTGATTCGAATGATTTGATTCAGTGTAGAAGGAATTTTGTTTCCTCTGAAATTTGTACGAGTTACCTGATTCACCACTACTACGATATCATCACCCGGACGAGCACTTTCTAGCAATTGACGCATAGCAAGTGAATTTCCGTTAGTAATTTGTATTGTCTGTCTTGGCACATCATTTCTCAATAGTCTAACCTCTCCGCCGGTAACGTCAAACTTCGCATCTTTTGCCATTGTTCTTCCGAAGGTTGGTTCAGGATTCGCTTGAACCTGAAGACCTGTCAAAGAACCAATCGCTTGAGCTTGACTAATATCAACCTCAGAACCATTAGACATTACAGGAACGATTGATGGGGCTGGTACTGGCTTAATATCAAACACCACATCGTCAATTTTATTGCCTCCACTGCTGACACCAATGGTCACTTTTCCTGAAGCAGCAGGGATGATGGTCACTTGTCCAGGCGAATTACCTTTAATTGATTGACCATTACTGATATTAAATTCCGGAGCGTAGGTATTACCTAAAGCTGGTACTTCGATAAGAAGCTCATTAGCACAATCAGCATACAACTGCTGTACGACTTCTGAGGATACCTTTACCACAGGCTGAGCCACGAAGTACTCGTACTCGACAGGAAGCACTTGATCTTCTCCTCCGATATTAGTGACGATTTCACCAGAAAGAACTCTTCTAGCCAACCCTCTATCATCGTATTCGGATGCAGGAGTAGCAGTAAATTCAATTCTTCCAAAACCTTTTTCATCCACTTCTACAGATCTACCATCTACTGTCATTGCAGGCAATGCGGAAGATGAAGAAGAAGCAATAAACATCGTTCCTTCGAACTTAGTACCTGCCGCTACAATATTGGATACTGCAGAAATTTGTGCTTCTGTAATATCAGCTTTGAAGTAGAATGAACCGATAGTATTAGCGATAGTCGCCAATGCTTCACTTTCAATATTTAGGACCTCATTTTGATACTGAGAGAGTAAGGCCATTACAGCACCTACAGGCGATTTAACAAAGTTCAAAGCGACAAAACTCTTACTTCTAGCCTCGCTATCATTTTTGAATAAATCAATCTCAGATGCATCAAGTGCAATAGGATTAAATGCACGATCTGTAATTCCCACGCTGTTCAATATTTCCTGAACTTTTGCAGGGTATGAATTTAAAGAGACTTTCAACTCCTCTCCTTTTCCGCTATTCACAAAAAGATTTCCAGCTACTTCAGTATTCTTTAGCGAAGAGTTGACGAAGTTACCTTCCTCATTTCTTGCTCCTGATTGCTCAATCAGCTGCTGCTTCAATTCGCCTAAATAGGCATAAATTTCTGCGGTAGCAGTTCTGATTTCCTCTGCTGCATCAACTTTAGGGAGATCTTTTTCATTATTTCCCTGCTGTTCTACAGTATATGCTATGGATTCTACAGTTGCTTGATTTTTCAGAATGTAGTTACGAGAAGTTCTCTCCATTCCGTCATTGATCAAGACAAACTTTTGAAGGATCTGATTACTTACCTGAAGTGCCAACAATGCTGTCAGTACTAGGTACATCATTCCAATCATCCGCTGTCTAGGTGTTTCTTTAACTCCAGCCATTTGTTTTTATCTAATGGTATTTGTGTGAATTGAAAAGAATTAACCTTTCATAGCGGATAGCATTCCACCATATATTTTATTGAGTGAGCTGACATTTTGGTTTAGCTTAGAAAGCTCTGTTTTAAACGCTTGCGTTTCTTTACCAGCTTCGCTAAGTCCTTCCATTGCCGCAGTCATATTTGAATAGAACTTATTCAAAGTCTTAACATGACTATTTGCATCTTGAAGCTCCATTTCATAGACCGCATTCAAGGCAGATAAATTTTTGGTAACTGTCACTACTTGTGTATGGTATTCTTTGGCATCTTGAGAAGCAGCAGACATTTCAGTGAGAGCAGCTGCTGTTTTGCCATAAGAAGCGTTCATGTCTACTAGCGTTTTAGCGGCAGACTTTACATTAGTTGCGTATTCGTTGGTTGCTACTGCAGCATCAGCAAGATTACCCATCTTTTCTGCAGAGGTAGCTAGGTTTTGCATTCCCTTTCCAAGACTTTCTATCAACTCAGGGCCTACTTTAGCTTTTGCTAGCATATCGTCAAGTTTTTGTGAAACTTGATCTCCAGCGGCAGCTGTTGCCTTCGGAGCACGCTTAGGAGCTGCAGGACCATCTTCTGCTAATTCAGGATATACTTTAGACCAGTCTACTTCATTAGCTCTGGGTTCAAAAGCAGATAGGAAGAAAATGGCGGCTTCGGTAGAAAGACCAATACCAATCATCCAATTTGCTCCTTGCCAATCAAGGATTTTAAACATCGCTCCAAGGATTACGACTGCAGCGCCAATACCGTAAATTTTCGGCATTACGCTGGAATAAAAGAAGTTGCTGTTGCTAGCCATTTGTTAAATAGAAATTAAGGTTCTGGTTTTTATAGGGTTGGTTGTTGAAATATTATCGACGTCTTCTTGAGCTAGACTTCACATCCATAGATCCAGATCTTCCAATAAAGGTGGTCACTGTTCGGAATCCGATATGAGCTTGGGCTACATCTTGATATTCATAGGTACGAGTAGAAGTCTCTAGGTAGTGAGCAATGTCTTTCCAGCTTCCGCCTCTTACCACTTTTCTAGGCTCGGTAGGTACATCATAAACAGGATCAAGGTCCCAAGTTGCTGTTCTGGAAGTTGCTGCATAGGCATCAAGTACCCATTCGGCCACGTTTCCTGACATATTATGAAGACCGAAGCCGTTCGGTGCAAAAACATCTACCGGAGCAGTGTAAGCAAATCCATCATCAATGTAATTTCCTCTTCCAGGCTTGAAGTTTGCCATTAAACATCCTCTCTTATTTTTAAGGTAAGGACCTCCCCAAGGATACTTGGCTACATCTTTACCACCTTTAGCTGCATATTCCCATTCTGCTTCTGTTGGGAGCCTAAAGGATGGAGCATCAAAGTTGTACTCGTCATTTGCATTTTGATGATAGCTTCTCCACTCGCAATATTTTTTCGCTTGATCCCAAGTAATTCCTACCACAGGGTAATTATCAAAAGCAGGGTGGTCAAAATAAAACTCCATCAAAGGATCCCCATAATGATATGAAAAACTTGTAGACCAAACAGTAGTATCTGGTCTTAGCTCATCGTAATTGAGTTGCGGCTCTTCTTTAAGAGTAGTGGGTGTGCCTGTGGCGTAAACGCCCTCTTTCACAGCTTCCAAAAATTGACGGTACTTATTATTTGATACCTCATATTTGTCCATGAAAAACTCCGAGATAGTGATCTGCTTATTCATCGAAGATTGAGTGAAAGCAATATCCTCATCAGATTGTCCCATCCAAAAAGTACCTGCTTTTACGGGCACCATATCGTAGGGTAGATTTTGTTGCCACATGTCACGCTTAGGAACTCCGGTCACTTCACCTCTTCGGTTCATCTTTTCACTTGCCGACCCTTTTTTATTAAAGAGCCCGCAACCGGGAAGAATTGTCGCTATGGCCAAGCCTAAAATAACCGGCAGAAAGCGTAGGTTGAATTTATTATACATAAATGACGTTTTTTATATCATCAAATTAATGTGCGCATTAAATTGTACTCAAGGAGCGAAATTTAGCTGAATTTTATTCATTTATGCAAATAACCTGCCAATTTTAAAATAAGTTAAATGCGAACTTTTCAGCGAGTTCTCTCCGTAAAATCTCAAAAACCAACTCATCAAAAACGGAATCTCGGCGTCCGCTGTATGACTCGCTGTACCTCTCTACTAACAGTGGTCAGTCGATATCTCAGTAATAACTCATGGCTGGTAGGGGATTTTGCTTCTAATCCACTGACTACTAAATCAAATGAGTAGCCCAAATTTAAGGAATTGTCTGGCAATAAGGCATAACCTAGCAAAATACTGATAGATTCCTCCCCTCTGAAAGCCAAACCTCCACTTATCCTATTTTGATGCGTTGCAATAACGCTCACATCATAGGAAAAATTATTAAAGCCGGCAGATTTAATCAATAAACTTGGTTCTAGTCGCAGTTGACCTATAGGTCTTACTCTATATCCTGCCAGAAAATAGCTGTGATTAACCAATTGATTGCCATAAGCCCCTTCTCCAAAATCGAAATCCGGTTCATTGATGTGTCTCGAGCTCAAACCTAGGTAATAATCCCCACGGTCCAATAAAAGACCGAAGGCAATGTTCAAATTGATTGAATTTTCTTTACCCGATGTCGGCAGATTAGGTTCTGGATTGACTACTGATAACTCTCCGTAATCTAAGGAACTGGAAAACATCCCTACCGAGGCACCTATACTTAATGTAGATCGGTTAATTTTTTTATGGTAAGCTCCTTGGAGATTTATTTCCAAATTTGACGTTGGTCCGATTTGATCATTGACTACGGTCAGTCCATATCCTAAATTTTTGCCTTCCAAACTGCCTTGTGCAGTAATTAATTGTGTGATAGGCGCACCACCTGTGCCTGAAATAGAGCTGTAATTGGCCCATTGTGTGCGATGAAGCGCCGAAAAGCGATAGCCACCTTCTTTACCCGCAAATGCAGGGTTGTAATACATGCCATTGTACATGTACTGTGTGAATTGAGCATCCTGCTGAGCTTCACTTATATGAGAAAGTAAAAGTCCAACTGAAAACCCTACTACAAAAAAGCACTTCCAAAAACCTTTTAAAATCATTTGCACCTGGTTTTGTCAGATAATAATACGACTAGTCTAAGGATTTAAACTGAAAAACCACAGGTTTTGATTCTAAGATTTACAAATTGTTTGCTTTTTTTATATAAAGCTCCAATGCACCCGTCATACTAGGCGCATTAGGTAAGGGCGCCTCTATGTCCAAAATCAAATCCAATTCCCTGACTGCCTCGGCCGTCGTAGGCCCAAAAGCCGCTATTCTGGTATTTCCTTGTTCAAAGTCAGGGAAATTCTGTTTCAAAGACTTAATTCCAGAAGGACTGTAAAAGGCCAAAATATCGTATTTCACTTCAGCGAGGTCAGATAAGTCTGCCGCGACCGTGTGATAAATGGTAGCCTCCGTAAATGCTATGCCATTCTTCGACATGTATTCTGGAATATCATCCTTTCGGATATCAGAACATGGGAAGAGGTATTTCTCTGATTTATGCTTTTTGAAATAGTCAAACAAATCTTGGGCGGTCTTCTGTCCCACAAAAAGCTTTCTTTTCCTGATGACGATGTACTTCTGTAAGTAATGTGCCGTTTGATCAGAAATACAGAAATATTTCATATCCGGGGGCATCTCTATTTTGAAATCCTTACAAATATTGAAAAAATGATCAATCGCATTCCGGCTGGTAAAAATGACCGCCGTATGCTTCAAGATATCGATTTTTTGCTTTCTGAATTCCTTCGGAGAAACAGGTTCTACTTTAATAAACTGCCTAAAGTCAATCTTCAAATTGTACTTTTCAGCAAGTTGAAAATAAGGAGAATTGACGTCGTTGGGTTTGGGCTGGGAGACAAGAATACTTTTGACTGGTTTAAACCGATCCTTGATAGCTGCATTCATGCTTTACGATCCTAATTTTGAGTTTAAAATTGACCTAATCCCAGAATCCATTTTGCGAATACGAGAAAAGGCACTAATTCTGCGATGCAAAGGTAAGTAAATAAATGGTATTTCTTAAAGCTCAACCTATTCATCATCATTACAAACAGGATGAAAACCCCAACTAAGTAAAACCAAAAAAATCCAGTTAACAGCGTCGTAATCACGCGGTCCATGGAGTAAAAAGAATTAAATAAATAATAACTCATCACCATTAAAACCAGCATTCCAGACCAGACAATCAGCCTCAGTAAATAGAAAAAGTGTGCATATTCCACACGAGCCAAATCAAATAAAAATGCAATTAGTCTGATTCCAAGAAACTTGACTATCGTGAGCATCAAAAAACCAATCCCGCCTAGTAACCAAATGACAATCAGGGAAACAGCTACTCTTTCTCTGATCATCTCGATCAAATCCGGACGAAAAAAAGAAAGACTCATCAGAGTTAATAGAGACAGAAATAGATTTACAATAAAGACGTAAAAAACCACATCCAAAGAGAAAAATTTTTGCATACTACCCATATCCGAAAAATCTTCATCACTCAAAAGCCCCCTTGGCTGTAGCATCAGACCAAAAATATAAGGATATGCCAGCTTATACACCGCCATCAAAAGTAAAATGGCAATCATCGCCAAGGTAAAGAAATCTCTAATCTCCTGTCTGTTTTGGCTTCTTTGCTTCACTTCCTGTGCCACTACCGGCGCTTTTGATTCGACAAGTTGTTGACCGAGGATTTTTGCGATGTTGGCCTGCTTGGGCTGAATACCTTCTTTAAACAAAGTCAATTTCAGTTCTTTCTCATCCAATTCCTCAGCTATCGAGGCGACTTGCCTGAGGAGCAGCGTATCCGATTCAGCAAAAAACCAAAGCTTCTCCCCCGCAAAGACCACCGTGCCTGATGGAACCTCCAAGTATAGGTTGGACTGAGGAAATGTACTTAAATCTACAAGTTGACTGATTTGATCATTGGATTTAAACCAAGATCCCGTGGGTCGGTTTTCCCAGCCATCGCTCAGGTCTTCCAAAACCTGGGCGTTGAGAGCCCCTGAAGAAGCCAAAAAAAAGAACCATAAAATCAAACTTTTTACAATAGATCGCATCAAAATCTTGCCAGATAGCCAAAGTGAATTTTTGAAAGGGATAGAGAAAAGGCCTGTTCATTTGATTTTCCTACTGCATAGATAAATCTAAACAATCCATTGCCTGTATCTAAATTAAGACCTGCACCTACAGCTACAGGTTTGTCCTTTCGACCCCCAAAGTTAGGGTTTTCTAAAATCCCTGCATCCACAAAAATCAGAAGGTAGGATTCTCGATCAAAAAAAAGTCGCTGCTCCATAGTTAGATAAGAATAGGTCGAAGCAAAAAAATTGTTCTCATTGAAACCTCGGATACTTTGTAGTCCCCCGATACGGTATAAATCATTGAGAAAGAGATTTTCATTTTGAATCAGACCGCTGGCAGATCGGAAAAACATGCCCCAAAAAGATTTGACAAAAAAGTGTTTCTCCATATCCAATTGCAAGGCATACTGTGGGGTATTTAGGTTCAGACCTTCGTACAGTTCCTCAGGAAGGGCCGTGTTCTGAAGGATACGTTTATTTCCCGTAGCAAAGTCCAACCCAAATCTGAATCCTCTCCTAGGAAATATGGGTTGATCCAACCAATCCCCCTCCAATTTGATCCCATATTCATTCCACCGAAAATCAGCAAAATCAGGTAAACGATCCAAACCTTGAAATCCTGAGCTTGCTAAGAGGTCACTTGCCTGTCGCTTGGTAAAGAAAGTGAGGTAAAAATTCTGATTGGCCCTAAATCCCACATTCAATCCTAATTCCCTCTTGATAAAGGAGGTATCCTGCTTCAGCAAACTAAACTCCCCACTCAGATCAATGCCTGAATTAAAAATAAATGATTCTTTTACCCTCAAGTCCAAGCTCTGCGTTTGTTCATTAAACCGCTGCCATTTCAAAATCACATCTCTGCCTCTTCCCCCGAGATGATACAGTCTCAAATCCAGCTGCCCCGTCACCAAAACTTTCCCTGGATCATTCTCATTTGGAAGTAATCCGATGATTCCGTCAATGACATTGGCATTCCTCTCTCTTAGTAAAAAAGTAGGCTGAGCTTTTTGCAATCGAAAAATAGCCTGAGGCTTTCCCTGCAATTCGAAATAAGGAGAGCGACTCAGCCGAAGGGCGCTTTCATCAAGCTGTCGCTGAGAAAAAACATCTCCCACCTCTATCCCACTCAGCCGCTGCAAATACTTCGGATTGGTTTTACTCGAAGAATTTATCCCAATACTATCCCACAAGATCAATGGCCCCTGGTCAAGCATCAGTTTTCCAGAAAGCCTACCACTATCAAGGCGGACACTATCCATTCGGATAGACGCAAAAGGATGGCCGGTATTCTCCAATTTAGTCAAGATATCTTTGACCAATAAACTATACTTATCCAGTGAAAGTACACCCCATTCACTTTGAGAGATCAACCCACTTGGGAGATTTCCATTTTTAAGCTGAAGGGTCTCTACCTTTGGTCCCAAGTAAAACCTTACCCTGAGGGAGTCATTCTGATCGTAGACCTTTTCCCAACTTGATCCCAAAAATCCACTGAGGGCAAATTGCTGTTTTAAAGAATCTAAGCCTTTGACCCGAGCCTCCTCCGAATTAAAAGTCTCCCAATTCACCGTTTTCTCAGTCTCCAATTCCCAACCTAAGACATAGCCTTCCTGACCCATCAGCGGATGGACATAGAGCAAAAAAATCCAAAAACACCATTTGGTCGGATTACTCAAGAGCTTGAGGGTTTGATTATCTTTGCAAATTAAAAGAAATAGACATGGCAGGCATTTATATCCACATACCTTTTTGTAAGCAAGCCTGCAGATATTGTGATTTTCATTTTAGCACCAACACCTCCACCCTAGAGCAGATGGTGAAGATGATCGGAAAAGAGGCAAGCTTGAGATCGGACTATTTTAAAAATAAATCAGTCGAAACCATCTATTTCGGCGGAGGGACTCCTTCCTTACTAGCCCCCAAATGGATTGAGTTTATTCTTCAGGTGATCCAGGAAGAATTTGACTTAGACCTGAAAGAAGTCACGCTTGAAGCTAATCCGGATGACCTAAGTGAGGAAAATTTAGCACAATGGAAATCGCTTGGCTTCGATCGTCTGAGCTTAGGGATCCAAAGTTTTGATGAGGAAGTACTTCGCTTTTACAATCGGGCACATAGTGCCGAGGAATCTTATCATGCCATAGAAATGGCTCGGGCTGCGGGTTTCAAAAAATTCAGTATGGATTTGATTTATGGGTTTCCTTGGCCCAACCATCTCATCTGGGAGAGGGATTTACAGACCGCCCTCGAGCAGAACCCCGGTCATCTTTCCTGCTATGCGCTGACAGTAGAGCCAAAAACTGCTTTAGGCAATTGGACCGAAAAAGGCAAGTTCAGTCCTGCTTCAGAAGAATTTGTCGCCGAGCAATTTGAAATCATGCAGCTAATGACTGAGAAGGCAGGATATGAGCAATATGAAATTTCTAACTTTTCCCTTCCTGATCATCGCGCTATTCACAATACCTCCTATTGGCTAGGAAAGCCCTACTTGGGATTAGGTCCCGGTGCTCATTCCTTTGATGGTGAGAATCGCGGCTCCAATCCAAGAAGCAATCCCGGCTACCTAAAGCATCTGCAGGCTGGTATACTTCCTCTCGAAGTAGAGCAACTGAGTAAAAATGAGCAAATAAATGAGTACCTCTTGACCGGCTTGCGAACTAGCTGGGGCATAGACTTGACTTGGCTTCAGGAACATCATGGAATCAACCTGAAAAATGAAAAACAAGCCGTACTTACCAAAATGGAATCCGAAGGTTGGCTCCTTTGGAAAGATAATAAGCTATCTTTGAGCAAAAGCGGTAAACTAATCGCTGACAGTATCGCATCAACATTATTTTTGTAAATCTCCATGAACCAAAACAAGTATTTTCCCGGAAGAAAAAAAGAAGCCGCCCCCTTGGAAGAAGCCTTTCAAGAGCTTCTGAAGGCTTACCGGCTAGAGGACAAGTTCAAAGAGAAGTCTTTGATTCATGACTGGGGAGAGCTCGTAGGGAAAACAATTTCAGACCGAACAGAGTCCGTTTTCATTCGTCAGAATAAACTCTTTGTAAAAATAAGTTCAGGACCGATCAAGCGTGAATTGCAAATGAGTAGAAGTAAGATTATGGGACTGATCGAGGAAAAATATGGCAAAGAACTGATCGAAGAAATTGTGTTTTTATAAATCAAACTCATTAATTATAATTTTTTAACAGTTCTACAGTTAGCTTAAAAGTGAATAGCCCTTTTTTTCGGATTCCAATGAGTAATATTGGGAATTGAAGTCCATGCCAAAACTACCATCCCTACATATCGGCAAGCTCAGCTTTTTAATGGCCATACTAGTCTGGCTAGCACTGCTTTTTGTGGATTTGGTGCGTCTATTCGGGAAAATCAACAATATTGATGCAGGGATCTCTGAAGAATTTACCTGGATTTTGGAGATTCTTTTCTTTTTGATGGTATACTGGTTCTATCAGTTTAGAATCAGCAAAGACTCCAAAAATAATTTTCTTGAGCTTATCTGGAGAGCAGCATCTACCGGAATTTTTGCCACAGGCGTCTATATATTGGTTCAGGTGTTCTACTACCTATTAGGAGACAGCAAGCTGGCTGAGGAGCCTTTTCTGAGAAATTTCTTCTACCATGTGCATTTTGCCCTGATCTCGATTTTTATCATTTCTACTGCTCTGATTTGGAAAACGCTCATCCTATATCAAAAAAACAAACAAGTCGTCAAGCAATGGCAAACCTATGAGCTTATCCTACTGGGCACCTTGTTTTTTGTCTTTTTCCAGCCGGTTTCATTCGATTATCCTTTTCTTTTTGTCCTTTCGATCACCGTCCTGATGGCGGGAGTCCTATCGGTCAATCTCAAATGGATCCCCTACCTTACCTTTAAAGAGAAGTGGAAGTCTCTCCTTTTTCTGTTTCTCATTTTATTTTGCTCCGGTCTCCTCTTTTTTCAGACCAATCGCTTCCTATCATCCACAGATATTTATCCTATCAATCTCCTGGATAATCTGTTTCTGATCTCTCTCTTTTTCTTCACGATCATCTATGCTTTATTCAGCTTTTTGGTTACCCTATTCAATTTGCCTACCTCTTCAGTTTTTGAGCAAAAGCTGACCGAGGCAATCAACTTTCAGCGACTTAGTCAATCCATTAAACCCGACGAAAATGAAGAGCAGGTTTTGGATATTTTGCTTGACTCTTGCATGAGCGCCTCCTACGCAGATGCCGCTTGGCTAGAGGTAAATCGAGAAGAGGAAAATGAAATTATCCAAGATCGATTTCTGGGAAAAGCTTCAAAAAAAGAATTGTATGCGCTGCTTGAAAAAAACAAAGCCCGAAAACAATGGCTAGAGGCAGACGTGCCTGACCTCCTTCAGCCGCTTTCTATTCGCCTCGACCACCCCAAATACCTAACGGGATTGATCGTGCCTCTAGTGGTGAATAAATCCTTGATCGGGCAGCTCGTCTTATTCAAAGAAGTACGAGATGGATTTAACAAAGAAATGATTACCATCATCAGCACCTTTGTACGTCAAGCGAGTATTGCGGTCGAAAATCACCGATTGCTAAATCAGGCCGTCCGCAATGAACGCTATCAGGAGGAATTAAAAATCGCCCAACGAGTGCAAAAAGCATTGCTCCCATCTAAACTCGACCATAACGATGCTTTTGAAATCTGTGCCTATTCCAATGCCGCGGACGAAGTCGGAGGTGACTACTACGACACTTTTCAGCTGGACAAAAATCGTTTCGTAATCATCATCGGGGATGTCTCTGGTAAAGGAACCTCTGCTGCTTTTCACATGTCTCAGATGAAAGGGATTTTCCACAGTTTGATTCAGCTCAACCTAAGTCCCGCAACATTTATGATCAGGGCCAATGCTGCCTTAAGTAAATGTCTGGAGCGAAATCATTTTATCACCGCCTCTATATTCATACTAGATACCGAGCAAAATACCGTTTGCCATGCGAGAGCGGGACATGTACCTACGCTGATGTACCAAAATTCCACTCAAAAAGCAGACTATTTGGGGATTGATGGATTGGGTTTAGGGATTTTAAGAAACATCCAATATGAAAAACACGTTGAGGAAAAGACCTTCTCCTACCAAAGTGGAGACCTATTAGTTTTATTTACCGACGGGATTGTAGAAGCAAAAAATGAACTACAGCAGCAATTTGGGTTTGAGCAGATCAAAACCTTGGTAGAAAAGAATAAATCCAAATCTCCGAGGGAAATACAGTCCATTTTGGTGGATTCTCTTCATGAGTTTGTAGGAGGAGATGGAATGATAGATGATGATTATTCTACTGTCATTGTAAAATTTACCTGAAACAGAAACAACATGCTTTCCATAACTATCAAAGAAGAACAGCCGCATCATATTCTTCTCCTAGAAGGTGAAATTGACGCAAGCAATAGCGTAGAGCTCGATGATGCTATTCGAGGCATGATAGAAGGAGGGGCGCAATCCATCATGGTTGATGGCAGGGAGCTTTCTTACATTTCCTCAGCAGGACTTGGAGTTTTTATGTCCTATCTGGAGGATTTTCAAGAGGCCAACATTCGATTTGTATTATTCGGCCTACATCCCAATGTTTTTGAAGTATTCAAAATTTTAGGCCTCGATCAGTTAATGACCATTCTCCCGGACAAGGAGGCCGCTACCAAGTAATATTAAGATGCTCCACAAGCTCAAGATATCATGTCAAACTACCGCATTGTCGGAATTGAGGGCCTTTATGGAAAAGGTGCTGGATCCGCTGTGCCTTTCTGAGCATGAGCAGCATCAAATCAAATTGGCGGTGGAGGAAGTATGCGCCAATCTGATCATCCATTCTCATCAATGCAATGAAGAAGATATCATTCAACTCACGTTTCATCACCTAGACAACCAATTAATTTTTGAAATCCAAGACCAAGGAGAAGCTTTTAATATGCTGGAGTATGAAGCTCCGGATCTTAAAAATGTGATTGCACAGAAAAGAAAAGGCGGCTTAGGCATCATTTTGGTAAAGAAGATAATGGACGAAATCCAGTTTGAAAGTAAGTCCGGTACCAATATCTGTCGGCTGATCAAACGTTTCTCTTCCTAATTCTTGTTAAATCACTGTTGTCAAAGGCATTTCCCTTGAAATCCTGATAATTTTGTAACATTGCATCTTCAAAATCAGCAATCTGATCCATGACTATCCGCAAGGCTTCGGTATTTTCATTCTCTTTATTACTACTGACAATGTTCGGCAGTCCAAGTATTGCCCAAAATTCAACTACTTCCGACGAATTGATTACAGTAGATGGCCAGTCTGTGGATAAGGATGAATTTATTTATCTGATGGGAAAAGGCTCCAATGGATCACCAGGACTGAGCAGAAAGGATTTTGAGGAAAACCTCGAGCTATTTATCAACTATAAACTCAAAGTACGCGAAGCGGAAGCCCTAGGATTACATGAGTCTTTCGAGTTTAGACAAGAGTTTGAGGCCTTCAAAGAAAATTTAAAGGCCCCTTTCTTGATCAAAAATTCACTAGAAGAGGGAGAGCTTCGAAAATCCTACGCAAGGATGCAGGAAGTGATTCGAGCCAGCCATATTTTATTTCAGTTTCCTCCTAATGCGAGCTCGGAGGATAGCTTGATCGTCTTAAAGATGGCACTAAAGGTTCGTCAGGAAATCTTGGCAGGAGGTGACATCAATGCCTTAGCGGTAGAATACTCAGACGATCCCTCTGCCAGAACTAATCAAGGGGATTTGGGCTATTTTACTTCCCTACAGATGGTGCAGCCCTTTGAAGATGCTGCCTATGGTCTAAAACCCGGCGATGTCTCCGAGCCTATTCTTACTAGCTTCGGCTACCACATCATCAAAGTACAAGAACGCAAACCGAACCCGGGTCAAGTGAAGGTTTCTCATATTTTGGTAAGAGTGAATCAGGATAATCCCAACTCCGAGGATCAAGCCAAAAGAAAAGTAGCAGACATCTACACCGAAATTCAAAAACCTACCACAGTCTGGGAGGATATCGTAAAGAATTACTCTGAGGATCCTGCTACCAACCAAAAAGGAGGACTTCTTCCTTGGTTTAGTGTGGGTAACATGATCCCGGATTTTGAAAACACAGCCTTTGCCTTGACAGAGGCAGGGGAAGTTTCTCCTCCCATCAAAACACGCTATGGTTATCATATCTTGCGATTAGAAGATAGGAAACCTCTGGATTCGTTTGAGCAAATGGAAGATCAAATTCGCTCCAGAATCCTGCGCGAATCACGATCTACCATGATCCAATCTCAGGTTTTGGCTATCCAAAAGTCCCGCTATGGATTTAAGGAAAATGATCCCTTGGTCAGCAGACTCCAAAATGAGCTCTACCAAATTCCAAAGGAACAATTTCAAAATCAAATCAATCAGCTCGGCCTGTCTGGAGATGAAGAGCTCTTCAAAATCAAAAGTACTGATTACAAAATCAGTGATTTTATAGATTTCTTGGCTTGGGATGAAGCCAACCCAAAGCCCAAAAACCAAGGCTACTTTGAGTTTTGGTATGATCGATACCTAGGCTTCCTTCTCGATCAAAAGGAGGAGGAAGATTTGGAGTCTTCCAATAAAGAGTACCAAATGCTGCTCAAAGAATACCGTGACGGCATCCTGCTTTTTTCATTGATGAATGAGAAGGTATGGCAGAAAGGAATTCAAGACTCCTTGGGTCAACGAAGATATTATGAACAGCATATTGACAATTATCGCTGGGAGGAACGGATGCCAGCTCTTATTGTGAAAGTTCTGGAAAATGACAAACTGGAAAATGCTAAGTCAGCCCTATCCAATCAACAGTACAGTGAAGCCTTTGTAGAGGAATTTACCGAGCAAGCGCGCCAAAACACCCCTTTAGCCTATCGAATAGAAAGCGGAAAGCTAGAGATTCGTGAACACCCAATACTTTCTCTTTCAAATGCTACTCCCGGTTTTGAGGAATTGACTATTGAAGGCGAGCGCTACTTATTATTAAAAGGGGAAACTATACCCGCTGGTCCGAAGAAATTTGAAGAAACCCGAGGACAGGTAATCAAGGATTATCAGGAACATCTTGACAAACAGCTTCTGGAAAACCTCCGAAGCAAGTACGCTGTACAAATCAATAAAACAGCCATAGAAGAAGCTTTCGTGGCTATCAATCAGTAAAAAACTTTAAAACTTACGGACTAAAATCCCGAAGTGAATACGAATGAAAATAGTAAACCGACTTACCCTCGCATTATTTTGTGGCTTGAGCATTCATCAAGTCACTGCACAGGAAAGCAACCCTACGACGGGCCAGGTAATTGATAAAATTGTCGCCAAGGTGGACAATAAGATTTTACTGGAGTCTGATGTTCAGAAAACATTTATTGAAGCCATAGGGCAGTCACAACAAGGAATCACCCCTCCTACACGTTGTGAAGTGTTTGAAACGCTTTTGATAAACAAACTCATGGTGGCCAAGGCAGAGATCGACTCTGTGATCGTCACAGCGCCGGAAGTACAACTTCAAACAGAAAATCGATTCAATATGGTCATGCAGCAGTTTGGAGGAGATGAAAATATGCTTCTACAGACCTACGGCAAGACAGCCGAACAACTCAAGAATGAGATGTACGACGCCATCGAAGAGCAGATGATCGTAGAACGGATGCGATCGAGAATTACGGAAGGGGTCACGGTTTCACCTGCAGAAGTTCGACAGTTCTTTCAAAGTATCCCTACGGATTCTCTCCCTCTCTTTTCGAAAGAGGTGACTGTTGGTCAAATCGTCAAGCGCCCGGAAGTCAATCGGGCAACCAAAGAAGCACTTTATGATCAACTTAAGCAGTTTAAAGAAGACATCTTAGCGGGGAAGGCGGAATTTGCTGATCTAGCCAAGAGATATTCAGAAGATCCGGGATCTGCTGCACAGGGTGGAGATTTAGGATTCTTTAGGAGAGGTGAGCTTGCACCAGAATACGAGGCAACTGCGCTTGGACTTCGTCAGGGAGAAATCTCTGATCCAGTAGAGACTCAGTTTGGATTTCACATGATACAGCTTTTAGAAAATAGAAATGGCTCATTCAATACCCGGCATATTCTCAGAATTCCCAAAGCTACAGAAGAAGATATTTTGAAAGCTGAACGCTATTTAGATAGTCTCAGAAGTGAAATTGAAGCAGGAACAATTGAATTTGCCAAAGCGGCCAAGGAGTTCTCCGATGACAGAAATACCTCCGACAATGGAGGATATTTCACTGATCCTGGATCGAATTCCAATCGTCTGACATTAAGGACATTTGAAGATCCGGTGCTTTTCTTTATGATTGACAGTATGAAAGTAGGCTCTATGACGGAACCTATCCGCTTCGAAGATCCAAGAGAGGGTACAAAAATCAGAATTCTTTACTTTAAAGCTAGTTACCCGGCACACCGCGCCAACCTCAATGACGATTATGAAAAGATGAAGGCTGCCACACTCAGAAAGAAAGAAGATGAGATTCTAAGCACATGGTTTGTGACAGCTAAGGAAGATGTATTTATCGATATTGATCCTGCTTATGACCGTTGCAATGCATTAAAAGATCGCTGATCTAATCTTCAAAAAACCTGTCTAGCAAACTATAGACAGGTTTTTTATTTTTTAAAAAGTGCCTTGAAAGCTAAGCCCAGTTGTTTTAAGCCTTCTTTAAAAAAGCCCTTTGATTCCTCTAGTTTTGGGTCAAAGGCTTTTTTCTTTTCTTTAAATTCTTCCTTCTTTTCCTCAAACTCTCTTTGAAGAAGTTCTTTACCTTTTCGTAATTCTTCCTCAAGGGTGGTTTTATTGGATCTAAGCTCCTCAATCTTCTGCTCTATGTCTTCTTTGACATCAGCGCCTGCCTCTGCACCTTTTTTGATCAACTCTTCGATTTTCTGCCCAATCTCCTGAAGGGTAGATTCGATATCTTGGATTCCTTTTTTTTCTTCTTTCATAAATTCAAAAATTATTCTAATTCAGGTAAGTTACTGATTTAAAGCGAAAAGTCTAGAAAAATCAAATTTCAGAATCAACCGATTCCCCTGCTTGAGTTTGCTTTTCGTAGAGTTCTGCGTAGACACCTTTTTGGGCGATCAGTAGATCGTGATTACCACTTTCGATGATCTTACCATCATCCAATACAATAATTTGATCGGCAAGCTTAGCAGAGGAAACTCGATGTGAAATAATGATAGAGGTTCGCTGCTGCATGATATTTTTCATAGCCGTGAGGATCACATTTTCTGTCTTGGTATCTACTGCTGAGAGACAATCATCCAAGATCAGGATTTGAGGCTCTTTGGCAATAGCTCTTGCAATGGACACTCGCTGCTTTTGCCCACCAGATAAAGTGATGCCCCGCTCCCCTAGTACAGTTTCAAAACCTTTCGGAAAATCGATAATATTTTGATAAACATCAGCGTCTTTGGCAGCCTGCTCTATTCTCTCTTGATCACTGTAATCTAGCCCAAAAGCAATGTTATTCCCAATGGAATCAGAAAACAGAAACACATCCTGAGGCACATATCCTATATTTTTTCGCAGATGAGCGATATCATAGGCTTGGATATTTTTGCCATCTATCTCAATGTGACCTTCTGTAGGATCATACATTCTCATGAGTAAGTTTGCGATGGTAGATTTACCCGAGCCCGTGGTCCCAATGATACCAAGCGTTTGTCCTGCTTTGATTTCAAAACTTACTTGATCCAGCGCTTTTATTCCCGAATCAGGATAGGTAAAGCTAAGGTTACTTACTTTGATATCGCCATGAATCTCATCTTTGATATGATCAGAGCTCTTGATGTCGTTTTTCTCATCCAAAAATTCATTAATTCTAGTCTGAGAAGCTGCTGCCCGCTGTACGATACTGGTAATCCAGCCTAGAGATGTCACAGGCCAGGTAAGCATATTGACATAGAGGATAAATTCAGCAATAACCCCATAGCCGATTTCTCCATTGATGACTTGTAGGCCTCCAATATAAACCGTAATAATCGTCGAAATACCCACCAAAGCCATAATCAAGGGGAAAAATAGGGCATTGACTTTGGTCAGACGAATAGACTTGTCCTTATAATCCTCGCTCGCCATAGCAAAATTTCTGACGCTATCATCCTCTCTGACAAAGGCCTTAAGCACCCGAATTCCGGAAAAGGCCTCCTGAACAAATGTGCTCAGGTTGGATAAACTCCGCTGGATTTTTTCTGATCGCTCATTGATCAGGTTATTGACAAAATAAATACTGATCGAAAGTATCGGTAGGGGAAGCAGGGAATAAAAGGTCAACTCAGGATTGACCATGACCATATAAGAAATGACTAATGGAAACAGAATGAGTAAATTCAATCCATACATGATCGCAGGGCCAAGGTACATCCTTACTCGGCTGACATCCTCTGTGATGCGAGCCATAAGATCTCCGGTACTATTTTTTCTGTAAAAGCTCAGCGAGAGATTTTGGTATTTATCGAAAATCTCATTTTTCATATCGTACTCGATTTTACGAGACATGATGATAATCGTCTGCCGAATAAGGAAAAGAAAAAAACCACGAAGCAAAGCCATCGTCAAAATCAAGACTCCGAAGACGAGTACAAATTTCAAGAAAATTTCTTGGGCACTTTCTCCTAATCCACCCAACTCCAGGGGTCTAAAAATAGAAAAACTTTCTACCACATAATCTATGGCCAGACGAACCAATTGCGCAGGAATAATTACGAATATATTTGAGATTACGGTAAATAGTACTCCCAAAAGCAGTAAGCCCTTGTATTTGTATAAATACTTATTGAGTCTCCAGAGTGGTTTCACCAAATAAAAACGTTAAAATCGAGGAATTAGAATGAGGAAACTGAATATATTCACCCTTTGAAGGCCAATAAAAGTATTTAATTTTGTATCGGCCTGTTTCCTATTCAGGGACAACCCAAATATAACACATTCTAAAAAGCTAAGTTCACATGTTAGAAATTAAAGCTTCCGAAACCGTGAAAGAAGGATCCATCTTTGGACAAATCACCACCATGGATCACGAGCAGCTCGTGATTTGCCATGATCAGGCCACAGGCCTCAAAGCCCTCATCGGCATTCACAACACTACCCTAGGGCCGGCCTTAGGAGGCACAAGAATGTGGCCTTATGCCACAGAATCAGAAGCTATCACAGATGTCCTTCGCCTTTCTAGGGGGATGACCTTCAAAAATGCCTTGGCGGGATTAAATCTTGGCGGGGGAAAAGCAGTCATCATCGGAGACCCTCGACTGAAGAATGAAGCTTTCTTAAGAAGATTTGGGCGTTTTGTCCAAAGCCTCGGAGGACGCTATGTCACTGCCGAAGACGTCAACATGAAAACTTCTGACATGGAATACATCGCTATGGAGACTAGGCATGTGACAGGACTTCCGGAGATTAAAGGAGGAGCAGGTGATCCTTCTCCTGTGACAGCCTACGGAGTCTATGTGGGTATGAAAGCCGCGGCAAAAAAGGCCTTTGGTTCAGATTCCCTTGCAGGAAAAAGAATTGGTGTGCAGGGTGTCGGTCAAGTTGGAAAGTACTTAATCCACCACCTGATCAAAGAAGGAGCAGAAGTCTTGATTACAGACATTTTCGAAGATAAAGTAAAGCAGGTGGCGCTTGAGACAGGTGCTGTATCTATCGAGCCTTCGATGATCTACGATTTGGAAATGGACATTTATGCTCCTTGCGCTTTGGGGGCAACCATCAATGACGAGACCATTGACAGATTGAAATGTGCGGTGATCTCCGGTGGAGCCAATAATCAATTACAGGACGAATCCAAGCATGGACAAATGCTTCTTGACAAGGGAATCATTTACGCACCGGATTTTCTGATCAATGCCGGCGGTGTGATCAATGTGGGAGCAGAATATTTAGGTGGGTACAATAGAGATATCGTAATGCAGCAAACAGAAAAAATCTACGATACCTGCTTAATTACCTTAGAAAAATCAGAAACAGAGAAAATACCTGCTCAGCAAGCCGCGATTGCAACTGCTAAAGAACGAATCGAAGCTATAGGAAAAGTAAAACTTCCTTTCTAATTCTCTTATTTATTAATCAAAAAACCACCGGAACTCCTTTCGGTGGTTTTTTGTATTTAATCGGCTGGGACAAGCCCATCCAAAATGCCTATATTTACAGCTCGTTTTACACATTATGCTAAATAGAAGAATCCTCAGGGTCAAAGCTTTTCAAAACCTTTATGCCTATGAGCAGTGCAAGGGATCTAATTTCAACCTTGCCAAAGACTTTATAAGAGAGTCTTTTCTACCAGACTTGAATAGTATGGAGGTACAGGACAAAGCTGCCCTCAGCAGAGAAGCCGAAGCCGCGCTATACCTATTTGAAAAAAACCTGACTTCCAAAGACCATCTTAAGGCTTCAGACGCAAGTCCTAAGGTGAAAAAAGCCGTTCTTGAAGCCATCAAAAAATACCATCTAGCCAACGAAAAAGACCAATCGTTTTTACTCAAAAACATGGTAGCATCTGCCGAGCGGATTCCCCAGCTTTATTTGTTGGCTATAGAGCTCTTACAGGCCTTCTCCAAACATGTCGAAAAAGAGTCTGAGAAAAAGAGCCGTATAGCAAGTTCTAAGCCTGCCTTTTTTGCCAATGACCTCAATCTAGCTAAAAATAGTATTCTGCTTCGTCTACGTGAGTCGAATCAATATCGTGCAGCGGTAGCTCAGCAAAATGCAAATCTCGATGACCTAGAGTTGGAGATAAGAGAGTGGTTTAGAGACTATATCAAACCTTCGGAAGAATATCAAGCCTACATCGCTCTCACTGAGCCAAATGTAGAACAGGACTTTCAGGCAGTAGACGAATTGCTGAAGAAAATCATTTTTAAAAACGAGGTGATTTTGAACTACTTTGCAGAAAAAGACCTTAATTGGACAGAGAACAAGTCCATTGTAAGAAGCTTAGCTTCTAAAGTTTTGAAAAATGCCGCACACCCAGAAGATAATCCTGAGGGTGAATTGCCCGAAATCGCGATCAATTGGGAAGAAGACAAGGAGTTTTTTCAAAATATCTTTAACTTCACCATTGAAAATATGGAGGAGACCAAGGCTATGATAGCCCAAAAAACAAAAAATTGGGACATTGAGCGCTTGGCATTTACGGATAAAATCATCATTTCGATGGCCATTACGGAAATGCAACGATTCCCAAGCATTCCAGTCAAGGTAAGTATCAACGAGTACATTGACATTTCCAAAACTTACAGCACTCCAAAAAGCAAGCAATTTGTAAACGGGCTGCTGGATGTCATGTCCAAAGAACTAACCGAAAATGGTAAAATCCGTAAAAGTGGACGAGGACTTTTGGACAATAAATAATAAAACTATGAGCAAAAACAGTAATTCACTCATCGCACTCGTCATCGGAGCCGGAATCGGTACCGTTTTAGGTGTACTTTTCGCCCCCGATAGTGGTAGCAATACCAGGGACCGCCTTTCTTTTAGACTTTCAAAATACAAAAAGGAGCTAGAAGAATTAATAGAGGAACTTGTAGAAGGTAAAGAGCTCCATCTTAATGAAGCTAAAACCGAAGGAAAGCGGGTCATCAGCGAAGCAAAAAATAAAGCAGAAAACCTGCTTAGTGATGTAAATAAATTAATCGACCAAATAAATCAAGAGAAAAACTAATATGAAAACGAAATTCATGAGTTTAGCTGCTTTGGTCCTTGCCCTAGCTTTAGGCACTTCTTGTAGCCAAAAAAGTGAACAGGATGAGAAAATCAAAGCTTTAGAAGACAAGATTGCACAGCTGGAAACGAAAGGCTCGTCAATCACTCCTGTAAATGCACAATCAACCCAAACTGCTGATCCAAGTAGCTTAGGTGCTTTCCAATTTCAAGAAATGGAGTATGACTTCGGTACTATCCGTGAAGGTGAAGTGATCGAGCGAGTTTTTAATTTCACCAACAATGGTGAGGCTCCTCTCGTCATTTCTAACATCACTGCATCATGTGGCTGTACTAGCCCTGACTGGACCAAGGCCCCTGTCAATCCAGGAGAAGAAGGTTTTGTGAAAGTTGTATTCAACTCTACTGCCAAAACAGGAGCACAATCTCCGACGGTTACAATTCAAGCTAATACTAACCCTACCGTAACTCGACTTAGAATGAGAGGAACAGTAACTCCAAAAGTTGCTAGTTCAGGTGCGGTCGGACCAGTGAAACGATAATACATGGTAGCAGTAGTTTTAGCCCAAGCCGCAGTAGGTGGTGGAGGCATTATGGGACAGGTATTTCTCTTTGGATCCATCATTTTGATCATGTATTTCTTCATGATCCGTCCACAGCAGAAAAAACAAAAAGAGACCAAAAAATTCATTGAGGAAATCAAAAAAGGTGATGATGTCGTAACTATTGGAGGCTTGCATGGAAAAGTAAGTGCTCTAGAAAATGACGCTGTCATCCTTGAATTGGACCGTGGATTTAAAGTCAAAGTAGAAAAGTCCGCTGTCTCAATGGATTTCTCTAAAAAGACAACTAAATAATATTGAATTTTGCCGGAAACTAAAAAATCCTCGAGTGGGATTTCTCCAAAAAAACTCTCTAATCTAAAAGTGGTAGTCCTCTGTGTAGCAGCGGCTACCACTTTTTGGATTTTAAACGCCCTCAATAAGGACGATTATACAACTATTGTCGATTTCCCGATCGAGTTTAACTACGATCAGGAGAATTTTATGGCTATCAAGCCTTTGCCCGAATCCGTGCCCATAGAAATCAGCGGAAACGGGTGGGACTTGCTCCGTAAATACTTCAACATCAACAATACCGCCTTTACTATCGAACTGGATCGTCCCGACAATTCAAATCATCTACTTACTGCTGATTTGAAGCGAACTTTTTCTGAATTCATCTCTCCGACCCAATTGATTTCAATGGTGGATGATTCCATTCACTATTCCATAGAGCCTTTGATCACTGCTAAGTTGACACCCGTTCTAGATTCAGCCAGCTACACTTTAGCAAAGAATCGCCGATTGGTAGCCCCCCCCACTTTTGAGCCTTCAGAAATCTCATTGAGAGGGCCCAAATCTCTTGTTGAGCTTTTTGACGGTAACTTCCCCATCAAACTCGATGAGAACCGGCTAGATAACTCAATCAGCAAGATGGTAGAACTCTCTATTTCAAAAGAACTGGAAGAGTTTATGCAACTGGAAGAAAATGCTATTCAAGTCAATCTGGAATTAGTGGCCTTTCTGGAAGGAAATAAAAGACTCAAAATCAAAAAAATCAACTTCCCCAGAAATGTAAACTTAGAAGAAGAAGACCCTTTGATCATGATGTACTACCTCGTGGATGAACGAAAGACAGCAGACCTCAAAGACATGGAGTTTGAAGCAATTCTTGATTATTCAAAAAGAAACAGACAAGACTCCACTATAGATATTAAAGTCAACCCTATTCCTCCATTTTTGGATCAGGTGAGAGTAGAACCCTCCATTTTGAGACTTAAATATGAATAGCGCAAAAAGAATTGGATTGACGGGAGGCATTGGATCGGGTAAATCGACTGTTGCCAAAATTTTTGAAATCTTGGGTATTCCTGTCTACTACGCTGACGATCGAGCAAAAAAACTCATGAACGAAAGCCTAGAAATCAGAGCAAAAATTCAAGAAAATTTCGGTGAAGAGACCTATGATGAAAAGGGTCAACTCAATAGGGAATTTTTGGCCAAAACTATATTCTCCGACCCAGAAAAAGTCAAAATCATCAATAGTATTGTACATCCAGTCGTAGGGAAGGATTTTGAGGAGTGGGCAGACCAACAAAGCAGCCCTTATGTTTTGAAAGAAGCTGCCTTGATTTTTGAAAGTGAATCGCATGAAAAGTTAGATGCCGTAATCACTGTAAGCTCGCCGATCAAAATCAGGATTAACCGAATTCTCATGAGAGACCCTCATCGCAGTAGTGATCAGATTAATCAAATAATCGATCAACAGCTGCCAGATGAGATCAAAAATGAAAAAGCGGATTACGTAATTAAGAATAAGGACAACGTAATGCTAATTCCTCAGGTCCTCAGCCTCCATCAAAAGCTAAGCTCATAGTGGTTTTTCCCACCAGCTTTTATGGACGATTTTCCATTTCCCCTCTATTTTTATCAGAGTCAAAAAATCATAATAGTAGATTCCCGGCCAAAACAACTCCGTCTCGACCGAAGCAGTATTTCCTTGGACTCGTATGGATACGATTTCATTTTTAAACTCTTCCTTATTCCTGGGAGAACCAGATGAAGTGGCACTCGCCCATGCATTGAATTCGGTCACTGTCAATCGCTCACCCCTATAGCCAATCAGTCGCGCCTCAGGATGGAAAGCCTCTTGAAGCTTATCGAAATCTCTGTCCATCATCCCATCAAAGTACAGGTTGACAGTTTTGGAAATCAGATCCCGATCAGATGGCTCTTGAGCAAAAGTGACCCCAACTAGGCCTAGTTGAAAAACAAGCAGAAGTAGTTTCTTCATGGTTAGATTTTTTACGAAATTAACAATTCCTTCCAGCTGTTTATTTTTTGTTTTTCAATGGTCAGAATTTGTCCCTACTGTAAGTCGGGATGGAATACCCCAAAATATTCTCATGGGCATTTCGTCAGACATTAACTCCTTGAAGGGCTGACTTCACCTTAAACCTCAATAGTAACCCGATTTAACTATTTAGCACTTTTAGCTAAACTATTACTGGTCTAATAAAAAAGGAAGTTCAATAGCTGAACTTCCTTTCCATAGATTTAAACCAAAGTATAAGCTTAGGATTCTACATGTTAAAATTAAAAGAGCCTATCTATCTATTGAGCCTAATACTTTTTTCATAAATGCATTACCGGCATCTTTTTCAGACATACCGGAAGCCACTAGTTCATGAACCTCCAAAGCACCACAAAGATTAGAGATCAGCTCTCCAATTACGTCAATCTCCGGTTCCTTTAAAGCAGGCGCCTCAGATAGGTTTTCCAATACCTGCAGCGTTGTTTCTATTTGTTCCGGAGTACAGGTTCTTTGAACTGCCTTAATTACTGGTAATTTCATGGATCAAAGTTTTTAATTGGTCCTCTTTGTTTGTCTGAATTTGCTTGACCAACTGACCTCCCTTGAAAGAAGCAAAGGTCGGAAGGTTATTAACCTGAGCCAATTTTCTGGATTCAGGAAATTTTTCTGCATCTACAATGACAAAAACCTTGTCTGCATTTTCTCCGGCAAGCCTTCTAAACTTTGGTTTCATGATACGACAGTTTCCACACCAAGTAGCAGAATACTGTACGATCACCTGATCGTTGGAAGCTACAAGCTCCTTTAGACTATCTTCAGTAAGTTCGATCATGTTTTTAAATTAATTGTTGGATAAGTAATTGGCGACACCTTCATTGGTGGCTTGCATAGCTTCTTTTCCCTCTTCCCAATTTGCAGGGCATACTTCTCCAAACTTCTCTACATGAAGCTGTGCATCTAGAATTCTCAAGTATTCGTCGATATTTCTACCAAGTGGAAGATCATTGATAGATTCATGACGAACGATACCTTCTTTATCAATCAAGAAAGTTCCTCTGTAAGCCACTGGAGCACCTTCAAATGACCAAAGGTTAGACTCAGGATCAAAACTGTACTCACCCGCTAACACCCCATAATTCAAGGAAATAGTTTTGCTTGCATCAGCCAAGATGGTGTAAGTCACACCTTCAATACCACCTTCTGCTTTAGGAGTCATTAACCACGCCAAGTGAGTCTCCTCTGTATCCGTAGAACAACCTAGCACCACTGTTTCTCTCTTTTCAAATTCAGCCAATTTAGACTGAAAAGCATGAAGCTCAGTAGGACATACAAAAGTGAAATCCTTTGGATAGAAGAAAAGAATAACATTTTTCTTTCCAAGGAATTGCTCCAAGTTGAAGTTTTCTACGATTTCTTCTCCGTTGATTACCGCCCCTACATTAAATGAAGGAGCCTTTTTACCGACTAATGCCATATTTTAATTATTGGTTTCTTATTTACACTGCAAAGCTAGCCGTTGAACTAGGAAACAAAAAAAATTATATATGCTAAAAGTGCATTTGAACCAAGACAAGACAAAATTTAATACTGAGTAAACTTTTATAAAAAAATATTATTCTAATATTTTAACAATTAATCAGGCCTGAAAAATACACGCAATCCATTGCGGACAAAAGAAAAATTTTGCAATTGAAAAAATCTATTCTTTATCAAAAAAAGCTATTGGGAAAAGTAAAGCACTACAGCCTCGGCAATGGTCCATTTTAGTTCTGATCACCCAGCCAAAATAAAAATTCCCCTCAAAATTTATTTGAGGGGAATTGGACTTTCTCTACTTCCTGAAAGTAAATCCTTACTCCAAGGTATTTTTCCAAAGCTTTATATCTTTTCAAATCCTAAATAAGGATGCAATACTTTTGGCATCATAATTCCATCCGGTGTCTGATTATTTTCTAATAGCGCCGCCACAATTCTTGGCAAAGCCAATGCTGAACCATTTAAGGAATGTGCCAACTGCGTTTTCTTTTCCGAATCCTTAAATCTCAATTTCAGTCGATTGCTCTGATAGGTTTCAAAATTGGAAACTGAACTGACTTCGAGCCAGCGCCCCTGAGCTGCCGAAAAGACTTCCATATCATAAGTAAGAGAGCTTGTAAAGCCCATATCGCCTCCACATAATCTCAGTACCCGATAAGGCAACTCCAGCTTCTTAAGCAACCCTTGGACATATGTACTCATCTCCTCGAGTGCCTGATAAGAGTGCTCAGGATGAGTAATCTGCACAATTTCCACCTTGTCAAACTGATGAAGTCTATTCAAACCTCTCACATGAGCTCCCCAAGAACCCGCTTCTCTACGAAAACAAGGGGTATAACCCACATTTTTGATGGGAAGCTCCTCCTCGGTGAGAATCACATCCCGATAAAGATTGGTTATAGGAACTTCGGCCGTAGGGATCAGATACAAGTTATCTGCCGTCGCATGATACATTTGACCTTCTTTGTCGGGAAGTTGGCCAGTCGCATAGCCTGATTCCTCATTGACTAGGATGGGCGGTTGGACTTCAACAAATCCTGCCTTGAGGGCCTCGTCCAGGAAAAAATTTATCAAGGCTCTCTGTAGCCGGGCACCTTTTCCCTTATAGACAGGAAAACCTGCTCCGGTAATTTTCACTCCCAAATCAAAGTCAATGATATCGTACTTTTTTATCAGCTCCCAATGAGGCAAATTGCCTTCAAAAAGCGTAGGAATAGCTCCGTACTCCAGCACTGTTTCATTATCCTCTGCTGACTTTCCAAACGGAACCGAAATATGAGGGACATTTGGGATCGTGTAAAGCAGTGCTTTCAACTCTTCCTCAGCTGATGCATTGGCTTCATCTAAACTCTTTATTTCCAGCTTCAGCTCTGCTGTTTTATTTTTGATTTTTTCAGCTTCTTCTTTCTTCCCTTCGCGCATCAATTGCCCAATTTCTTTGGAAATAGAATTGGCCTCGGCCTGAAGTTGATCCCTTTGTGTTTGCGTAGTTTTTCGCTTATCATCCAGATCAATCACTTGGTTAAGGAGTCCTTCAGCCTCGACAAAATTTCTTTTTTGAAGCCCTTCCAAGACTCGATCAAATTGATCTCGTACGGTATTAACTAATAGCATTGTATGTTCTTTTTTTCGATGGGCAAAGATAAGGACTTATCTTACAAGAATCCGCTTACTGATAGAAGAGAAAGGCCCCTCAAGCTCTTTTCCATCCTTGCGAAGCAGTCGTACTTTAAGAAGATAATCGCCTGGACTTAGGTTTTCGATATGAATCGGTGACATATGATCTACTTCATAACTTAACTCTCCAAGTTCCACTCCTACCAAAAGCGAATCAAGATCCATATCCCCCCCCAATACCAAAAAATCAATCACTACGGGTTCGCCTACTTCAAAAACCTGTCCACCTGTAGGAAGATTAAGGGCGAGATAAGGCTCAGCAGAATAAGGAAAAGGCCTAGAGTCCCCCACCTGAAAATCCCGGTCTATATAATTCCCAAAATTCTTAAGGGCAATCCCATCTTCGTCTACCAAGTACGCGACCACACGATAACTACCTTGCTTAAGATCTTGCTGAAAAATCGGCGTACGAAAACCCACAGGATCATTACCATTCAGGATAATAAACAGTCGAAATGAATTATCACCTACTTGCCCAAAAGGGTAATTCTTAATATTGAATTCAAAAGGGACTTCCCCCGGTCTAAAAACCTGATTACCTAATGGAGAATAGAGCTCAAGTATGGCATCGGGATAAGCCGCTTCCTTCTCTTCTTGAAAAAATTTTATTTTCGGTTTATCAGAATTTAAAGTAGCAGAATCAAGCGTAGCATCGACTTCTACTTCATTAATTTTTTTTCGGTCTTCACTGCAGGCAAAATTCAAGGCTAATAAAGTAATGCCTAGGATCAGGTTTTTCTTCATTGTGAAAGGATTTGATACTAAAGGTATTATTTTTACCCCAAAAATTCAGGAATATCAATATCATGGAAATTCTATTTGACGAAATCCCAAGTTTAGACTTGGCAGATTTCACTTCGGGAAATGCCGAACAAAAAGCCCAATTTGTAAAAAAACTCGGTGAGGCTTATGAAAACATCGGCTTTGTCGCCATAAAGAATCATGGACTCTCCAAAGAGCTACAGGATCGCCTGTATGATTCGATAAAGAAATTTTTCACACTCTCTGATACAATTAAAACCAAATACGAAAAGCCGGAGATTGGATTTCAGAGAGGCTATACAGGCAAGGGAAAAGAGCATGCAAAGGGAAGGAATACCGGAGATTTGAAGGAATTTTATCATGTGGGACAAGAGCGAGACGAAATTCCAAATGGAGATCCTGTCAAAAATGAGTACCCTGACAATATTTGGCCTGAAGAGCTTCCTGAATTTAAAAAAGATGCCTTGGAAGCATTTAGAACTTTAGAAAATGCGGGCAGAAATATGCTTAAAGCCATCGCGTTAAACTTAAATCTCCCTGAAGACTACTTCGAGCAAAAAGTAGCCTATGGCAACTCCATCCTGAGACAGATTCATTATTTCCCAATCGAAAACCCTGATGAAGTACCCGCTGATGCCGTTCGTGCTGCTGAGCATGGCGATATCAATCTCATCACATTGTTGATGGGGGCCAGTGCTGATGGGCTTCAGGTGCTTCGAAAAGATGGCAAATGGATCCCGATCACTGCACTGCCTGATCAGCTTGTGGTCAATGTAGGGGACATGCTCGAGCGCCTGACCAATAAGAAACTGAAGTCAACCATTCACCGAGTAGTCAATCCTCCCCGAGAACTGATGAATACCAGCCGATACTCTATTCCTTTCTTTATGCATCCGCGATCAGAAATGGATTTGACCTGCTTACCAAGCTGTGTAGATGCAGAGAACCCGAAGCAATTTGCAGACGCTACTGCGGGGGAATTTCTGGAGGAAAGACTCCGAGAACTAGGACTCCGTAAATAATCGACATGTCGGTAAAAAGGGTCAGATATTACCTATTTCTGAGGGACATACTGACCCTTTCTCTAACTGCCTTTGGAGGGCCACAGGCTTTTTTAGGAATGCTATTGGAGCGAATGGTCCACCTTAGGAAGTACATCTCTGAGGAGGAACTTTGGGAACTCAATGCCCTTTGCAATATGCTTCCAGGTCCATCTTCCACCCAGCTTGTATCTGCTATTGGCTTTCGTGTCGGCGGCCCAAATCTCGCCTATTTAGCTCTTTTGGTCTGGATTATCCCAGCCACACTACTGATGACTGCAGCAGCAGCATTAATCTATTTTTTACAAGAAAATACTCCCGGTGCCCTAAACTTTGCCAAGTTCATTCAGCCAATGGCTATCGGCTTTATCATTTTTGCAGCACAGAAAACTATCAGTAAAATGATTCAAACCACCGAGGCGATGGTGCTGGTATTGATTTCTACTTTTATTTCCTTTTTCTACAGCTCGCCCTATGTCTTTCCGATATTATTGATTATCGGAGGATTGAGTACCTCTATCAAATACAAAAAACAACCCAAACTGGAGCAAGATCAGCCTCTAGTTATTCAATGGAGCAACTTTTACCTTTGGGCAGGAGTCTTACTCTTTGCTGCCTTGCTCGGTGCACTCACCAAATACCAGCCCGTGATTCTATTTGAAAACTTCTATCGAAACGGTAGCTTGATTTTCGGAGGAGGTCAGGTCCTTGTGCCCTATTTGTATACGGAGTTTGTGGATTTCAAGCAGTTTTTGAGTTCGGAAGAATTCTTGACAGGCTATGCCATTTCCCAGGGCGTTCCAGGTCCTACCTTTAGTATTTCGTCATATGTAGGAGCACTTTCCATGAGAGAGTTTGGGATTATGGGCTTTTTGGCCGGCGGCCTGATCGCCGCTGCAGGAATATTTTTACCAGGTATTTTCTTGATTTTCTTTGTGATTCGATTCTGGGATCAACTCAAAAAATATAGACCTGTGAGGGCTGCCCTAGAAGGAATCAATGCAGTCTCCTGCGGGATGCTTATCGCAGCAGCTTATTTGCTATTTGAGCCTATGGAGGCCAATTTAATTAATATTTTGATGGTCCTAGGCACCTATATTTTACTTCAATTCACCAAGATCACCTCTCCTTTGATCATAGCCGGCGGAGTGATTCTGGGTATAGCCTATAATTATTTCACGCTATAATTGCCTCTTTTCTCTTGCTCAGAAAATGACTCAGGAACAAGAAAGGACTGTTTGACGTTTTAAAAATCTAAATCATTCCCTATCTTTCTCTCATGCAGGCAAACGAATTCATCAACAATCTTATTCCCCCACTCAAGCTCAGTGACAAAACCAAGATGGCTTTGGCTTGGATGGAAGAAATTCGGACAGATGTTTTGCCTGTAGTGGACAAAGGTAAATTTTTAGGTTTGCTCAAAGATGAAATGATTTTTGAGCAAAACAACCCTGAAGCGAATGTAGGTAGTCTCGACCCCGAGGCGGCCAATTGTTGGGTCTTCAGTGACAAGCATATTTACGATGTACTGAAAGTCAGTGCCGAGTTTCAATCTAACATTGTGGCCGTATTGGACAGGGAGAATTCCTACCTTGGCGTGGTGACTATGGAGGATGCTATTTCGGCTTTTGCAGATAGTCTATCTATTCAGTCCCAGGGATCTGTGTTGATTCTATCGATGAATATGACAGATTATTCACTTGCAGAAATCTGCAGAATCATAGAGACGGAAAATACCAAAGTACTCAGTTCGTTTATCAGCAATGACCCACTTGATGATTCTAAAATCAAGCTGACACTAAAATTGGATAAACCCGAGCTTCGCCACATCAAAGCGACAATGGAGCGGTTTGGCTATCGAATATTGGATCATTATCAAGAAGAGACCGGAGTAAGTAGTGAGGAAGATAGAATCGGTAACTTGCTGAGATTTTTAGATATTTAGGACCTGAAGTCGGGCAGTCTACCGATGAAAACCAAAAAATAAACACATGAAAGTCGCTTTGCACGGCTTGGCGCTGAAACTAGAATTCCTCAAAGATGTCCAAGCTCTATTCTCAGCTTTGGAACAGCATCAGTTTGAGATTTTTGTTACCGAGCAATTTGACCGGCAACTCCGCATGCATGGAAATACCGGAATGACTTATTGGCTATTGGAAGGTAGAGAGGATATGAAGTCTATGGATTTTCTGATTTCGGTTGGAGGAGACGGAACCTTACTAGATGCTGTCTGCCAAGTAGGTGATTTAGAAACACCTATCTTGGGATTGAATACCGGAAGATTGGGATTTTTGGCCACAGTAGCTACAGACAAAATTTTTGAAGCTATTAATCATATTGCCCAAGAGAACTACCAAATTGAAAATCGAACCTTAGTCTCACTCAGAAGTAAGCGCAAGCTGTTCAATGGTTTAAATTTCGGCTTGAATGAATTTACAATCCATAAAAGAGACACCTCCTCGATGATCACCGTGCATACCTATATCGATGGAAAATACCTCAATAGCTATTGGGCAGATGGACTGATAGTGGCTACGCCGACGGGATCGACAGGGTATTCCCTCAGCTGCGGTGGACCCTTAATTTCACCTGAAGCAAAAAACCTGGTCATCACACCGGTAAGCCCTCATAATCTCAATGTACGGCCAATTATTGTTTCTGATGAAAGTGAAATTAGCTTTGAGATAGAGGGACGAGCAGAAAAATTTCTCATCTCATTGGATTCCAGGTCCACTTCGATTTCTTCAGATTTGAAGCTTAGCGTCCGAAAAGAGCGATTTTATGCCCGATTGATGAAATTACCTAGTTACAATTTTTTTGATACCTTGAGATATAAATTAAATTGGGGCTTCGATATGAGAAACTGATTCCCAATCGTTAGAAATCATAGGCTCTTGGAGCTTAACAATTATTAACCGCAGAAATACAGATCATCGTTTTTTAAACGTGGTCTACTTCCTAACTTGCATCGTCTTGAAAAAGGTCAATTTTCAGATTATCAGTCTTTTGCTTCTATTTTGTTTGATTCTCTGTACATCAGAGCTCAAAGCACAAAAGTATGAAATAGGCGGAGGATTGGGTACAACGGCTTATACCGGAGATATCCTTAGACAAATTGACCTTGACCATTTAGGTCTTCAAGGAACGTTGTTTGGCAAGAGAAATTTTGACAATGTGTGGTCGCTGAGAGTAGGACTTACACTGGGTACTTTGAGGGCCACAGATAGCGTGCGTCCGCTTGACCTGGCTATGGAGAGAAGAGATGCTCGATTTAGAGGAGGATTTCTGGAAGGTTCTGCCGTGATGGAATTCAATTTTCTGGATTTCCTACGCAATGACTCCGAGTTCTTCTGGTCACCCTACGCCTTCTTTGGCATAGGATATACTCATCTTTTTTCGAAAGGAAATACCTATGCTTTCAATGTCTCCGAAAGGTACAATGTAGGCACGGTGGTAATTCCATTTGGAGGTGGGGTGAAGTACAGGCTGAATGATCGATGGACCCTCGCAGTAGAGGCCGGAATCAGAGCTACCTTTACTGACTATTTGGATAAAATAGACAGCAGCACTCCTCCTATTCCCAGGTTTCAGGATCCTGCAAACCCTGACCAAGCCTATGGAATCAATTATGGCAATCCTTATGATAAAGATTGGTATTATTTTTTAGGAGTTAGTTTGAGCTATACCTTTGCAAGTACAAAATGCTACGCCTATTAATTAATTGAGTCCTAGGCTGAATTATTGGAAAAGAAATAGCATTTTTGTACCTCCAAAAAAGTAAGGTATCGGAACCCAAGTAATGAAGGAAGTACTAGACCGAGAGCGGATCCCCAGACATATTGCAATCATCATGGATGGAAATGGCCGATGGGCCAAGAAAAAAGGCGCCATGAGGATATTTGGTCATCGACATGCCATTCAAGCAGTCAAAGATGCCATAGAAGGAGCTGAAAACCTTGGAGTAGAGTATCTTACCCTGTTTTCCTTTTCTACAGAAAACTGGTCCCGCCCCCAAGAAGAAGTCAACGGTCTGATGGAGCTTTTGGTGAAAACAATCACCGACGAGGTCCCTATGATGATGAAAAATAACATTCGTCTGGAAAGTATCGGAGATCTCGACAGTTTACCCCCTACGGCTTACGACAAACTCATGGAGGCAAAGAAAACTACCTCCACCAATAATGGGCTTACAGTCATCCTAGCCCTAAGCTACAGTGGTCAATGGGAACTCGCCCAAGCGACCAAACGCATTGCTCAAAAAATCTCGGAAGGAACACTGACGGTGGAAGAAATCACCCAAAAGGTCGTCGCTGATCACTTAGAAACAGCTGGAATCCCTGATCCTGAATTGATGATCAGAACCAGCGGAGAGTTTCGTATCAGCAATTTCCTTTTGTGGCAATTGGCCTATACGGAGTTACATTTTACTCCAGTACTTTGGCCGGATTTCAGAAGGGAGCATTTGATAGCCGCTATTGTGGATTATCAAAATAGAGAAAGAAGGTTTGGAAAAACCGGAGAGCAAGTTAAATCTTAAGTAATTAATGAAAAGAAGTTTATTGATCCTGTTTTGTCTGATTTGGACAACGGCAGCCGTGGCGCAAATTCGCCTCGGCCAAAGCCGCTATACTTCTCCCAGACCCGTGGATATTTTGGAGCTAAACTACTCCAAACCACAAACTTTTAGAATCGCTGAAATCAAAGCAGTCGGTTTGTCCACCTTGGATGAAACTGCCATCATTTCTCTTTCAGGCCTTAAAGTGGATGACCGGATCGAAGTGCCCGGTGATGCAATTTCCTCTGCCTTGAAAAAATTATGGGGACAGGGAATCATCGGCGATGTAAAAATCCTAGTGACCAAAATTGAGGGAGAAGACATCTATTTGTTGCTTGACCTAACAGAACGTCCCAGATTTTCTAGGGTAGAGTTTACCGGAGTCAATAAGACACAAGAAGGCGAACTTCGCGACAAAGTAAACATCAGAGGTAGAGTAGTCCGTGAGGATGTCATGAACACGGCACAGCGGAATATCGAAAAATATTTTCTGGATAAAGGCTTTTTGAATACCGACGTGAAAATCGTGCAGGTAAGAGATACCACCTTACCCAATTCGGTGAAATTACGATTTGATATTGACCCCAAAACCAAAGTCAAAATCAACGAAATTCGAGTTTTTGGAAATGATGAAATCTCAGACTCAAGAGTTAAGAAGAAGTTAAAGAAGACAAAAGAGCATGCTCGTGTTGCAGTGTTTAGAGATGTCTATTCGAGACTCACGGCGGCCACGCCTAGTGATATTGCCCAAGCTGCGCTTTACACCGACTCTGTCTCTCAAAATGATGTGAAAACCTACATCAATAAAAACTTTAAGCTCAATTTCTTTAACGGATCGAAATACATTCCAAAGGAATACAGAAACGATAAGGAAAATGTCATCAGCTTCTACCAAAGTCAAGGCTTTAGAGATGTCAAAATCCTAGAAGACTCTGTCTATGATTACAGTGAAGAGAAAATCAATATTGATCTAGAACTGGAGGAAGGGCGAAAATACTTCTATAGAAATATCACTTTCGAAGGAAACTTCATTCATCCTGATGAAATCCTATTGGCTCGATTGGGCATCCAAAAAGGCGATGTCTATAACAAAGAGAAACTGGATAAGCGGCTGAACTATGATCCCCAAAGAGGAGACGATGTGAGTTCTTTGTACCAGGATGACGGATACCTCTTTTTTAACATAGATCCAGTAGAGGTCAATGTCATGGGCGACTCGATCGACTTGGAGATGCGGATATTTGAAGGCCCACAGGTAACGGTGAATTCAGTAAGAATCAAGGGTAACGAACGGACCTCAGACCATGTAGTCATGCGGGAAATCCGAATCCTTCCCGGACAAAAATTCAGTAGAAAAGATCTCGTAAGAACCATCAGGGAACTTTCTCAGCTAGGTTATTTTGATCCTGAAAAAATCAATCCAGACCTGAGGCCTAATTTCGAAGCGGCTACGGTGGATATCACCTTTGAGCTGGAAGAGCGACCTAATGACCAAATCGAACTCTCCGGAGGATGGGGCGGATTCTTTGGGTTCGTCGGTACGGTAGGACTAGTCTTCAATAACTTCTCACTGAAAAATATAGGCAACTTTGACAAATGGGATCCACTTCCTGTCGGTGACGGTCAGAAGCTATCCTTAAGAGTTCAAGCCAATGGCCGATCCTTCCAAAACTACTCCGTATCCCTAACAGAACCATGGTTTGGAGGTAAAAAACCAAATGCACTGAGTTTTAGCTTTAACCACTCTGTACAACGGCAAGTAGACTTCTTCAATCAAAACAATTTTGGAAACGAGCTAGGCTTCTTTAAGATTACGGGAGCTACATTAGGCTTGGCACGAAGAGTTACCTGGCCTGATGATTACTTCAGCATAAGTAACTCTATCCAATTCCAGATTTATGAATTCGATCAGTTTGGTACTTCCTTTGGTTTGAGCTACCCCACTGGAAAGTCTAATAGCTTAACCTTCAATAATACCATTTCGAGAAACAACGTGGATAGCCCGATATATCCAAGATTCGGTTCTAGCTTTACCCTATCCACCTCGTTGACGCCACCTTACTCTTCTTTAAATCAGAATATTTCCAGCGAAACCCCCGATGAGGAAAAGTACAAATGGCTCGAATACCACAAGTGGATGTTTGATGCCAGCGTTTACACTCCGCTCTTTGGATCCAATAAATTCGTAGCTAGTGCTAGGGCACACATGGGCTTCCTGGGATCCTATGGACAGCGAATAGGTATGATCCCACTGGAGCGATTTGTAATGGGAGGTGATGGTATGACCTTTAACAACTTTGCTCTCGGCCAAGAAATCATCGGTCTCCGTGGCTATGAAAACCAATCCATCACTCCAGGTAGAGAAACAAGAGGAACGGAAAATCCTGATCCGTTTGGAGGTATCGTGTACAACAAATACGTGATGGAATTGAGATTCTTGGTATCTCCTAACCCTTCTGCTACCATCTTCCTTTTGGGATTTGCAGAAGCGGGAAACAACTGGGGATCCTATCGTGACTTTAACCCTTATGATTTGAAAAAATCTGCAGGTTTAGGTGCTAGAATCTTTATGCCTGCCTTTGGTTTACTTGGAGTCGATTGGGGATATGGATTTGATGCTATACCTGGTACGACTCAACGTAGTGGAGCACAATTCCACTTTACCATCGGGCAACAGTTTAGATAAGCTTGAAAAGCGAAAGGATTTGGTTAATTTATGTCAAAATTTTCTACGATTTGAATCGTTTTACAGAATCAAATCTTAATAAGACAAGCACATGAATAAATCGCCAAAAATTGTACTTTTGTTGCTCTTTATGCTGATTTCAGGTACGCTGACAGCACAAAAGTTCGGATACATAGATTCGGAGTTTATATTAAACAAGCATCCCGACTACAAAGTAGTGCAGCAGGAGCTTCAAAATCTGAGCGACGCTTGGACGAAAGAGGCACAAAGTTTGGATAAAGAAATCAAGGAGATGTATGTACAGCTCAAGGCAGAAGAAGTATTACTGACCGAAGAAATGTATCAAACCCGTCTTCGAGAAATCAAAGAAAAAGAGAAAGCCTCTCAAGTGTTTAATAGTCGGATATTCGGTATAGATGGACAATATTTTCAAAAACAGGCAGAGCTACTTCAGCCCTTACAGTCGAAAATATACGATGCTATAGAAAGAGTATCCCGCAAAAATAATTTGGCTCTTCTGTTTGATAAAGCCTCAGTACCCTCTGGGATTATCTATACAGACCCCCGGCACGATTATTCAGAGTTTGTGCTGGATGAATTAGGAATCGAAGACAGTAATTAAGAAACAACTAAAGAAGAATGAAATTGAGCATAAGGCTGAAAAATTCAAATTGATGTTCAGTAGCTTTGCGAGATTACAAATAGCTATTAAAATTTAAATTAAATTCATATGAAAGCAAAAGTTATCCTTTCCGCAATCGCAATGCTTTGCGTAGGATTTGTCGCCCAAGCGCAAGAAGTAAAAATTGGCTATACCAATGTAGAGTTTATCATGGATCTTATGCCAGAAATGGAGCAGATTGGTGCTGATCTTCAGGACTATCAGGCCCAACTTCAGGCCAGTATACAAACCAAAGCCGGTGACTTCGAAAGACAGGTACAATCTTATCAGCAAGCAGCTGCTTCGATGACTGAAGAAGCTAGAGCTGCCAAAGAGCAAGAATTAACCAAATTACAGCAAGATCTACAGAAGTATGATCAAGATGCTTCTACCAGCTATCAGAGAAAACTGCAAGAGCTACTTGAGCCAGTTCAGACTAAGGTGATCAATGCAATCAATGCAGTAGCCGCAGAAAACAATTACACTCACGTATTTGCTGAAACTGCAGGTCAGGCGCCTATCCTTCTATACACCAAGGAAGAAGATAAATTTACTGAATTGGTCTTGGCGAAACTTGGCGTACAAATGCCAACTCCTCCTGCTGGAAGCAATTAATTAAACTATCAAAATCATATTAAAAAACCGGTTATTTAGCCGGTTTTTTTTATTTTAAAGTATGGCTAAAAAGAACTTCAAAGAGCTACTCAGCAAAAGTCAGGAGCTCTTGTTTGTAGACTTCTATGCAGACTGGTGTGGACCCTGTCAAACCATGAATCCGGTGGTCGAGGAGGTGATTGATTCCTATGAAGGCAAGATCAAACTCCTCAAAATCGATGTGGAAAAGCACCCACAGCTTGCCCAGCAATTTGCAGTAAGGTCTATTCCCCATTATGCGCTGTTCAAAAGAGGAAAAATCCTCTGGCGCAAAGGAGGAATTATGACAAAAAAAGATCTCGCTCAGTATTTAAAAGGTTTTGTGTGATCAAATTGACAAGGGAGTAGAGGGTGAGAGATCGGAGAATAGAAGAAAGACAGAAGACCGGAGGCGGATGGAAAATGAAAATATTTTGCCACTGCTTCCTCAGCAGGTCATTTATGATTAGGTGGCATTTTTTTTTGGGACTACAGGTATAGGATACTTCTCCGTGGCCCATGTCTCACAGACCACTAGACTACCCATCTGAATTTTCTTGTTCGTGAAGACACGAACAGGGGCGAGTAAATAATTTTTTTCGCCAGGAATTCACAAATTACAATTTTTGATTAGGAATGGTGCTTTGGACCATTCCAATAAGCAATTCCGAGATGGATGGAAGCTTTAGCTTAAACATTTTTCTATTAAATAATTTCAGGTTTGAGGACACAAATCTAGGCAGACAAAAACAAGAAAAAATTCGTGTATTAGTAGCTCGCATAAAAAAAGCCCCATTAAGGAGCTTTTTGATTATTAGATAAAGAACTTCAGTTTGATCACTTCCTTCTCCGATAAAAACCGATAATGTCCCCTTTTCAAATCCTTCTTATCTAGTCCAGCAAACATCACACGGTCAAGTGCAGTCACATCATAGCCCAAGTGAGCAAAAATCCGACGGACGATGCGGTTTCTACCGATATGAATTTCCAAACCAAGAATGGTCCTATCCTTAGACAAAACCTGCATATCATCCACATTTGCGGGACCATCCTCCAGCGTCAATCCTTCCAAAATCGCCTCTTCGTCTTTTTTGGTTAGCGGCTTATCCAGTGTGACTTGATAAATCTTTTTAATCTCATTGGATGGGTGAGAAAGTTTTGCAGCCAATTCCCCATCGTTAGTAAATAGTAGAAGACCTGTGGTATTTCGATCTAATCGACCCACTGGAAAAATCCGCTCCTCGCAGGCATTCCCAACAAGATTCATCACCGTCTTTCTATCCATAGGATCATCTGTGGTGGTAATAAAATCCTTAGGCTTATTCAAAAGCAGATAAACAGGCTTTTCAGGATTGATTCGCTTACCATTGTAAACTACACGATCTGATTTTTTTACTTTATAACCCAGTTCGGTAATCACCTCATTATTTACACTTACCAAACCTTTACTGATCAATTCATCTGCCTCTCTTCTGCTACAGATTCCAGAATTGGCAATGTATTTATTCAGTCGAATTTCTTCATTCGCCTCAGCCTTAGACTTTTTAGAAGGTAAAGCGTCAAAGTTATAATCAGGCCTATCGCTGTCCATAATAGGAGCCTTTGGCCTATTCTTACCAAAGCCTTTTTTGGCAGGGGCACTCGATTTATGAGCTTGCTCCTTTTCGCCAAAAATTGGTTTTTGATCCTTTCCTCTTCCTAAATAGGTGCGCTTTTGAGGTTCTCTTTCATCCCTTCGCTCAGCTTTGTCAAACTTCTTTTCGAACTTTTTGGGCTTTTCGTCTTTAGCAAAATCCGGTCTAGGCTTAAGAGTCCTCTTTGGAAATTTACTTTCTTCATCCTTTTGGAATCTACCTTTTCTATCTCGGTTTTCATCCTGCTTCCAGTTACGGGGACCAGAAGATCTTTTGCCATCATTCTTTGGATCAAATTTTTTGGGTGAACGTCTTTGATCGTCTTTACTGGATGGGTTGGATTTAGAATAGCCCTTTGATTCTTCTGAATCAGTTTTTGAGCTAAAAAATGGTCTTTTTGAATTGTCTTTTTTCATAGAGTATGCAACATCACTGCTGTATTAAGATTTGTAAAATAAGAACTTGTATCTCAAGTCCTTAATTGGGCTGCAAAGGTACAACCAATTATTGGAATTTGCTCATCAATCCAAAAAATCACTTATGCTTATAAAAATACTCTGTAGCCTTCCTGACTGAGCCTTCTGAAAGAAGCAAAGCTCTAGCTTCTCGCTCATTGAGGCCGGTGGCCTCCATGATCATTTTTGTTCCTCTATTGATTAATTTGGCGTTGGAAAGCTGCATATCCACCATTTTATTTCCTTTGACTCGGCCAAGCTTAATCATGACTGCAGTAGAAATCATGTTCAGCACCAACTTCTGAGCTGTGCCAGCTTTCATCCGGGTACTTCCCGTCACAAACTCAGGACCTACCACTACCTCTATCGGATAGGCTACTTCTTTACCCAGCGGTGAATTGGGATTGCATGTGATGCAGGCAGTTAATAGTCCTTTATCCTTTGCATCTTTTACCCCTCCGATGACATAAGGAGTGGTCCCGGAAGCCGCAATACCTATTACCGTATCTTTTTCATTGAAACCATATTCCGAAATATCTTTCCAGGCTTGATTCTCATCATCTTCGGCATTTTCCACTGCTTTACGAATAGCTTCATCTCCTCCTGCAATCAAGCCGATCACCCAATCATGCGGTACACCATAGGTGGGTGGGCACTCAGAGGCATCGAGAATGCCTAGTCTTCCGGAGGTCCCTGCTCCAATATAAAACAATCGGCCCCCCTCATGCATTCGAGGAACAATTTCCTTAACCAAGGAACTGATAACAGGAATTAGCTCCTTTACAGCTTCAGGTACACGATGATCTTCTAGGTTGATGTTTTGCAAAAGCTCCTGCACGGACATGAGCTCAAGGTTATCGTAGTGGGAGGTGCTTTCTGTTATTTTCATAATTTTTCCTGATGATAAAGGGTCAATCCTGCAATAGGGCTTTCGATGACTAATTGGACATGTAAGCCTCTGTCGGTAGCCGCTTTCCGTAGAATAGTTGAATTGTAATGAGCTATGGAGCCTACAAAATTCACGGGTTTCTTTTCAAAATCTTGATACTTACATACGTGCTTGGAGAAAAACTCCTGAAACGAGTCATAGAAAAGTTTATAACAATAGGGATTTGAACTATGCTCGGTAATAAAACGGCAAAAACTTGCCATATAACGATTGGGAAAGGGTTGACGATAGACATGGTCCTGAATAACCTCCCGAGTCAAATGGAAACGCTCTAGAACTTCAGATCTAATTTCTTTTGGCATTTCATCATTGATGAAATCTCTTAGAAATTTTCTCCCTACATATCCTCCTCCTCCTTCATCTCCTAAAATATATCCGGGTGCCGGCCTAGAATCAATGATTTTTTCACCGTCGTAATCGCAACTATTTGATCCTGTTCCTAAAATACAAGCGATGCCAGCCTCATGACCACAAGTAGCATGAGCAGCGGCAGAGAGATCGTGATCTATTTCTATACTCGCTTTTGAAAAAATAGTCCCTAGCGCCTGAGACACTTCGGCCTTTCGCTCAGGTGCTGAACAGCCTGCGCCGTAATAAAAGATTTGTTCGATCTCATTTTCCAATTGGAGTAAAAAGTCATCTCGCATCTGAAGAGCCATTTCTTCTGACGTTTGATAGTAGGGATTAAAGCCTACTCCCCTATGTTGAGAGATTGTTCCATCGCGGTGAATTACTCGCCAGTCAGTTTTACTCGAACCACTATCTGCTATCAATATCATAAATTCTCTAATTTTCCTACGGCATTCAACCGCTCAAACACCTTGCTGCTGTGAGGAGCATCCTCAAGTTCTTCGGTAAGATCTTGCCCAGCCCAGTGCTCATAATGCTTTCCATTGCGCCACAATTTGGAATGGCTGACATCGTAAATTATGCCCTCAAAGGCAATCCAGATCTCGGGACGATCCTGCCCATTGCGAAGAGCAAGCTGCTGCTTGGAATAAGTTTTCATCAAAGCAACTTTATTTGAGCGTTGATCCAACGCTCAGGAATCTCACCTTTTTGGGCTGTTTGATAATCCGAATAGCTACAAGGCACAGTACTGATTCGGTCAAACTTTTCTGTCTCATTATGGGGGATTTCCATCCACCATTTACCGCTTTTTTTACTTTTATAAAATACCAAAGTATTAGGCTTAGTATCCATAGAGACTGTATACTTGATGTAGTCACTGCTTTTAAATGAAAGACTATCCTTTCGGGCATAAAATCCCTCAATAAAATACCAAATCATCACTGCCGCTACCTTTGCAGTTTTATTGTGGCTATCATCAAAATAGGGCTCATAACCATATAATCCTAAGGAGCTCAATTTTTCGTTCATCCCGGCAAACCAACAAATCTGACAAGCTTCCTGCGCGGTCAACCCAAAAGGCTGAGCATCCACAACTCCCGGAGCATCTGCGGACTGAATAGCACAAAGATCAAAACTCAACAAATCCGCATTTCGGATCATGGGTTCTATCTCTTTAAATTCCTTGCGAACAATCCCTAGACGCATGTGATCAAAGTATAACTTCTCCATCACATTAACTAGAGAGGGATCTACTAGAAAACTTTGGTAGGCAATATGTGTGTATGAAAAAAGAAAATTCGGCTGATGAAGAATGATTTCCTGGGTATGTTGATCAGCAGCTTCTCCAGATTCCTCCATATCCACTTTGGCATCTACGGTCAACAAACTGACCAATTTTTTCATCTTTTGATAGGAAAGGTATTGGCCGTAGTCCAAATCGTGCGTTCCACCAAAGTAGATGGGAAGGATTTGATTTTTCATCAGGTATTCCCCTACTTTCTGGATTCGCTCATACGTTTCTTGAAGTGTATCTCCGGGAATCAAATCTCCCAAATCAGCAATGCGATAAGAGCCTATTCCTTTTTTTAAATCATAAAGCTTCTCTCTAATTTCAGATGCGGAACGGACGATACTCTCTCCTTTTTTTATTCCTCTATCCTCTTTTAGGCCCACTAGGGCAATTTGGATACCTTTCAGGTCAGGAAACTCCTCCCCATACCAATGAATCTGCTTGAAGAAGGAGTTGTCAGGAAATTTTTTCTGCCAAAGAAAATCTGCTACGGGCTCAAAAAAGGTAGATATACTCATATGCGGGTGTGGATATGAGGTAAAAATAATCAAAAACCGACCAAGAAATAAAAAAATCCCGCCGAAGCGGGATTTTTAGTGGAGATTAACCTCCAAAATCATCGAATCTAATGTTCTCTTGTGGAATTCCTAGATCATCCAACATTTTGAGAACTGCAGCATTCATCAAAGGAGGACCGCAAAGGTAATATTCCACCTCGTCTGGCTCCGGATGATCCTTAAGATAATTGTCATATAATACTTGGTGAATGAAACCTACATATCCATCACCTTCTTTATCATCCAAAGACTTTTTGATTTTCCAATTGTCTTCAGGAAGTGGTTCTGAAAGCCCGATATTAAATTGGAAATTAGGAAAATCCTTCTCGATATCTCTGAAGTGAGGAGTATAGAAGAGTTCCTTTTTGGATCGTCCTCCGTACCAATAAGACACTTTTCTGCCAGTCTTTTCTGTATGGAATAAATGGAAAATATGAGATCTCAATGGAGCCATTCCTGCACCCCCACCGATATAAATCATTTCTCTTTCTGTCGGGTTGATATGGAATTCTCCATAAGGTCCGGAAATGGTCACTTTATCTCCAGGTTTTCTTGAGAAGACATAGGACGAACAAACTCCTGGATTGACATCCATCCATTTGTTATTAGCTCTGTCCCATGGTGGAGTAGCGATACGGATGGTGAGCATTACAATATTACCTTCGGCAGGATGATTAGCCATAGAATACGCTCGGAAAAGTTCCTCATCGTTTTTCATGACAAGATCCCAAAGACCAAATTTATCCCAATCGCTTTGATACACGTCGGCAGGGTGTCCCAGCTCAGGATGTGGAGTAATATCCATATCCTTGAAGTTAACTGTTATGACAGGTACGTCAATCTGAATATATCCACCGGATTCAAAGTCGAGAGTTTCCCCTTCAGGAAGTTTTACTTTAAATTCCTTGATAAAAGTCGATACGTTATAGTTTGAGATGACTTCACAATCCCACTTTTTGATACCAAAGATCTCATCTGGTACCCGGATTTTCATGTCTTGCTTTACCTTAACCTGGCAAGCCAATCGTACATTTCCTTGCTGCTCGGCTCTACTGAGGTGACCAACTTCTGTAGGCAGCACTTCTCCGCCACCTTCTTCGACCACACACTTACACATGGCGCAAGTTCCTCCACCGCCACAAGCCGAAGGAAGGAAAATCTTCTGATTACCCAAGGTAGAAAGAAGTGTAGTACCTGCAGCTGTAACAAGTGGGCTACTCTCGTCACCATTGATAATGATTTTCACATCTCCAGAATTAACCAATTTAGATTGGGCAAAAAGGAGAATAAATACGAGTAGCAAGATAATTACGGTAAATGCTACTATGGATGTAATAATTACAGAACCCATGAAATTTTAGTTTTTACTTTTCGTAAGGATTAAATCCCTTCATTGGGAGCACAAATATATTTATTAATCAGTAAAAGAGACCAAAATAAGGATCAAATTTGACCTGATTGGCATCTAGATTTTTATAGAATAACTGATTAATTGTTCAAGAGGTTTAACAAAGTGCTCAACCTGTTTTTCAACTGCCGTCTATCGATGATGAAATCCAAGAATCCGTGTTCCAATACAAATTCTGAACTCTGAAAACCTTTAGGCAAATCTTTGCCAATAGTCTCACGAATCACTCGAGGTCCAGCAAACCCGATCAATGCTCCTGGCTCAGCGATATTAAAATCGCCCAACATAGCATAGGAAGCAGTCACCCCTCCTGTGGTAGGATCGGTAAGTAAAGAGATGTAGGGTATAGCCGCTTGATCTAAAAGCGCCAGCTTAGCGGAGGTTTTTGCCATTTGCATCAGCGAAAAACCTGCCTCCATCATACGGGCACCCCCTGATTTCGAAATCATCAAGAAGGGCACTTTATGCTTTAAAGAATAGTCTATTGCTCTAGCGATTTTCTCCCCGACGACGGAACCCATAGAACCACCGATGAAATTGAAATCCATACAAGCAACCACAATTTCTAAACCGTTCATTTTACCGTGGGCAGTCCTTACTGCGTCGTTCAAATCGGTCTTTTCGATGGTAGCTGTGATCCTCGAAGTGTAGGGTTTGGTATCGGAAAACTTGAGTGGGTCACCGGACTTCATATCCTTATCCAGTTCCGTGAATTTATTGTTGTCAAAAAGAATTTCAAAATACTCTTTGGAGCCTATCTTAACGTGAAAGTCATCATCAGGACATACAAACGCGTTGTTTTTAAGCTCTCGAGTATGAATGATATTGCCGTTGGGAGTCTTATACCACAGTCCATCCGGCGCATCTTTCTTCTCTGCTGTTGAGGTTTTAATCCCTTTATCAGTTCTTTTAAACCAAGCCATATTGAGTTTTTTTTGATTTTTTTTGACGAGTCAAAGAGTACAAATTTAGACCATAATTCCATTAAATAAAATGGATTCGACTTTATGAAGGCTACTGAATATGAAAAGACCTCATACTTTCTCTAAATAGATAGAGAGATTTTACTACGTTGAGAATTATTCTAATTTTGGAGGAAGCGATTGAATTTCATTTTGTAGACCTCTAAAATTCCAAACCCAAACAGATGAACCTGCCCATTCTCTTACTGAGCTCAGCCGTGATTTTATATTTAGCTTATAGAATATATGGCTCGTTTGTCTATCGGAAATTTGGACTTTCTGATAAAAACCCCGCTCCCTCCCATGCGCTCAGAGATGGTGTCGATTACGAACCGAGCAAGCCTATTGTGGTTTTGGGTCATCATTTTGCCTCTATCGCAGGTGCAGGACCGATCGTCGGGCCCATTATCGCTGTGACTTTTGGCTGGATTCCTGCGGTAATTTGGATTTTGGTAGGGGGAATATTTTTTGGTGCTGTACATGATTTGGGGAGTATGGCCGCATCGCTGAAAACAGAAGGAAAGTCTATCGGAGTAATTATCCGAAATCAGATCGGACTGAGGGGAAAGCAATTATTTGTCATCTTCAGTTTCTCTACTTTGATTTTAGTCATTGGAGTGTTTGCAGATATTATTGCTAAGACTTTTGTCAGCAATCCGGGGGTAGCCTCGGCCTCCATACTTTTTATTGCTTTAGCGGTGGTATTTGGGATTGTCAACCGTGTATTCGGAAATAAAAAACTAGCATTTATTGTCATTACTGTAGTAGGGGTTCTTCTGATGTACTATTTTGTCTACTTGGGGATGCAAATGCCCTTTGTATTAGACTACAAGGTTTGGATTCTTTTGCTCTTAGCTTATGCATTTATTGCTTCCGTGACGCCGGTAAGTTTACTCCTTCAGCCTCGAGACTATTTAAATAGCTTCTTGCTTTATGGGATGATGATCGCGGCGATAGTGGGAGTATTCATTGCTAATCCTGAAATCAAAATGGGAAATGAAATCACCTTTTCCTCAGAAAATCTGGGCTATATTTTTCCTGTTCTTTTTGTAACCATCGCCTGTGGAGCGATCAGCGGCTTTCATTCACTGGTGGCATCTGGAACCACCTCCAAGCAGTTGGATAAAGAATCTGACGCTAAAGTGGTGGGTTTTGGGGGCATGCTGATCGAATCCTTTTTGGCCATCATCTCCGTAGGAGCTGTAGTTGTTTTGACTAAAAGTGAGTACCTGGATAGACTGGGAGTAGAAGGGCCCGTTGCACTTTTTTCTACGGGACTAGGAGGTATGATTGCCACCCTGGGTATCTCCGAACAATTTGCCGTGGGATTTGTCGCCTTGACTGTTTCTGCTTTTGCCTTGACTACCCTAGATACTTGCACCCGGTTGGCGAGATTTACGGTGCAGGAGTATTTTGAGGATGTTTCACAACCTTCGGCAAAATTAATTTCCAATAATCGGTTTATTTCCACTGGGCTTGTCATGGTTTTTTCCGTGCTGCTGCTCGCCTCGGGAGAATTCACTACCCTTTGGCCGATTTTTGGTTCTGCCAATCAGCTTTTGGCAGCTTTAGCTTTGCTGACCATTGCCGTTTGGATGATACGAAAAAAAGAAAATGCACTCTTCGTGACCATTCCTATGTTTTTCATGTTTACCGTTACCTTGGTTTCGTTAGGACTTTTTGCTTGGAAAAATTTCCAGGAACAAGTTTATGTGCTTTCAGTAATCGCTGCTTTGCTTTTTGTATTGGCGATTTCTCTCTTGATTCTAGCAACAAAAAGTATAAAAAGTGAAGTCAAAGAACCCGCAAAGGCCCTTTGACTTCACCTTGGCTACAACGAATTAAACACCAGTGGAACCTTCTTAGGAATCCTCCAAGCCAATGAAAAATTGATCAAGTAATCTGCAAAGGCAGCATCACCATGGCGGAAATTGTCAGGCGTGGATTCAATGATGTCGGTCAGACTTCTCGTTCGATTTCTAACCAAAGCGACGGGCACATTCAAAGTGGCCGTGACATTGCCAAGCATATAGCTGAGCCCAGGTTCTACCGAAATCACATAGCCTGGTCTTCGAAAACCGTCACTTTCTCCCACCACATCACGGATGGGAACCCCCTCCAACCTTCCTCCAAGAGAAAAACCCAATCCATGGATGCTTTTGATCCCATAAAAGAGGCCGGCGCGAAGCGCATATTGATCGGGTACACTCATAATTGCCTCACTCTGACGGGAACGATTGGTCAAAGTGCCATTGGTGTTTCTTGGATTGAGAAGGTAAAAAGCATTGTAATAGCCAAACAAAGAAGGTTTAAACTCTTTTAATCCCTGAGACTCTAGTGTAATCCCAAAACCTCCGTCTCCCAATTGGATACTTTGATCGACCGGGCGGATTTCAGAGCTACCATTGGGTCCTACATTATAAAATGTACTCTCAGCATTGTAGTCTCCTGTAGGTAATTTTACTCCTAGCCCGAGTGCCAAATTACCCTTTGTTGCTTTTTCTCCAGAGAGTAACCAATAGCCCGCGCCAACTCGAACATCAGCTAAGCCTCCAGAATAAGTGGTATGTCTAGACTGTCGACCATGCTCATAGAGCGAGCTACGTTCATTATAGGCAAATGGAATAGAAACCAACCCATAAATCCGGTCGGTAAAGGAATATCCAATATTAAAATCCACCCCATGTGACCAATTGATCACTTCCGTATTGTCTTCGATGCGATTGGGCTCCTCATGAGTACCCCGGAAGTGACGGAAGCTTTTAAAATATCGATAATTAGTGCTTAGGTTCCAGTCTCCCTTAGACTGTACATTGAGCTGGCCTACAGCATTGCCGATTCCAGAAAATTGACGGATAGCCACACAGCCTTGACTGTATGACCTTTTCGGGCTAAAGAAAGCCCCTGCCCCGATTAATATAATTAGTATGATGTTTTTCATTTTTGATTAGCGTAATAGTATTGAGAAAACACACTCTCCACTGTTCATCTGGATATTCTTTTTCGAAATTCCATAGAGTTAAGTAGACTGTTTGAGCTAATAAACAGCGCATACTCCACAGATTTGATCTCAAAGAAAATCGAGATAATCACAGAAAGAAGAGTGAAATGGATTGAGGACAACAGGGATTAAACCTTGTCCTCAGGGTAGGAAAACAGAGCTGGGACAGAAAAATCCTGCCAGCTACATGTTCCAAAAAATGCTTAGCTAATCTGTGGAGGTGGGGACTCTAATTGAAAATAAGGACTCATGTAAGCTGAAAAAGTAAACCCTTGATGCTTTAAATCGGAAGTGATGGTTAAGGTCTGGAAATCGAGAAACTCCAGTTGCAGGTAATCTTTGACAAAGACTTTAAGCTGATTTGAGTTTTGCCCCTCCACGGGAAATTCCTGATCAGTCAGGACTGATATCCACTTCAATACTGTCGATTCCAAGGTCTTTCTGGCAGTATCAGGTACATAAATAACCTGAAGGGTGTCACTTTGATACCGCTGTTTGATAGCCCGATAATATTTCCCCTCCTTTTCAAATCGAGTATTGGTTGCTTGAAAATCCTCCTGATCAGCCATATAGGGAGCACTTAGAGGTATCTCCAGCAAGCGCTCTTCCCATTCATTGGTTTCTACTCCATAAATTTTATCCTGCCAGCTGCTTTCCAATTGGTATTTTTGAGAAAAATAGAAAAGATAGTACCCAAAATGATAGCTCATAAAGCAAAGGAGGAGCACTATGGGTAAAACTTTTTTCAAAATCAATCAGTATTTTGATTCATGTTCAAAATTCAAAATAATATCCCAGAAAGTAAATTAATTATCACATAAATTCCAATAAAAAGTAAAACAGATAACCCATAAATTTTGATCACTTTCAACCGATTCATCCGGTCCAAAAACCATAAAACTAAAACCGGTCGGATCAATCCGGCAAAAAGCAAGAGTAGGCTAAGCCAAGCTAAAATCAAGAAAAGAAGAAGTATTGCTTCTAGCATATCTCAAAACTAAAAAAGGAACGACATCTGCCGTTCCTTTTTCTCCTCTAATTACTATTTATTTTTTTCGCTTAATCTCCTTCATCTCATATCCTTCTATGGTATCGTCCACTTGGATATTGTTGAAGTTTTTGATTGAGATACCGCATTCATAGCCTGCTTTTACTTCGGCTACGTCATCTTTAAATCGTTTCAATTGATCGATTTCACCATCATGAATCACGATTCCATCTCGGATCACTCGGATTTTATTCTTTCTCGTAATGAATCCATCAGTCACATAAGAACCAGCGACAGTACCCACTTTAGAGATTTTGAATACCTCTCTCACTTGAATATTTCCAGTGATGACTTCTTCGAAGGTAGGCTCTAGCATTCCTTCGATCGCATCCTTGATTTGGTTGATTGCATCGTAAATGATAGAGTAGTGTCGGATTTCAATTTCTTCTTGCTCCGCTACTCGTTTGGCATTGGCAGAAGGTCTTACTTGGAAGCCTATAATGATTGCATCAGATGCAGAGGCCAACAAAACATCCGATTCGGAGATTTGTCCTACTCCTTTGTGAATGATATTGACTTTGACCTCATCTTTAGAAAGCTTCAACAAGGAATCAGAAAGGGCTTCCACGGAACCATCCACATCACCTTTGATGATGATATTCAATTCTTTAAAGCTTCCAATTGCCAATCGTCTTCCGATTTCATCCAAAGTGATATGCTTTTTGGTTCTTAAGCTTTGCTCTCTTTGGATTTGCTCTCTTGAGTTGGCAATCTCTCTGGCCTCACGCTCAGAATCATATACCTTGAAGGTATCTCCCGCCTGTGGTGCACCACTCAGACCGAGCACCTGCACTGGCGTAGATGGCCCTGCTTCTTTGACTTTTTTACCTTTATGATCAAACATGGCCTTTACTCTACCATGATGCTGACCTGCGAGAATGATATCACCGATTCTCAAGGTACCAGCTTGAACCATAATTGTAGTCACATAACCGCGGCCTTTATCAAGGGAAGCCTCGATGACAGTTCCTACAGCATTTTTATTTGGATTGGCTTTTAATTCAAGTATCTCTGCTTCAAGGAGCACTTTTTCCAGAAGTTCCTCTACACCCTGACCGGTTTTTGCTGAGATATCTTGAGATTGGAATTTACCACCCCATTCTTCTACCAGCAAATTCATATTTGCCAGTTCCTCTTTGATTTTATGAGGATTAGCATTTGGCTTATCCACTTTGTTGATGGCAAAAATCATCGGTACTCCTGCCACTTGCGCGTGATTAATCGCTTCCTTGGTCTGAGGCATGATATTATCATCCGCTGCAATCACGATGATAGCAACATCCGTGATTTTAGCTCCTCGAGCACGCATAGCAGTAAAGGCTTCGTGACCCGGTGTATCAAGGAAGGCAATCTTATGCCCTGTCTGGGTCATCACATCGTATGCTCCGATATGCTGAGTAATCCCACCCGCTTCATCCTCGGTTACTTTTGACATTCTGATGTAATCCAAAAGTGAGGTTTTACCATGATCGACGTGACCCATGATGGTGACGATTGGAGCTCTATCAAGGAGGTTATCCTCGTCGTCCTTCTCTTCTTCTACGATCTCATCCTCTATGGATTTAGTAAATTCTACATCATAGCCAAATTCGTCAGCAATAATGGTAATTGCTTCTGCATCGAGACGCTGATTGATAGATACAAACATCCCCAATGACATACAGGTAGAGATGATTTGATTGACCGATACGTCGAGTAATGCAGCAAGGTCATTGGCAGAAATAAATTCTGTCACCTTTAATACCTTGTTGTTGTCTTCGGTTTCAAATTCGGTTTCACGATCTCTCTCCGCTTTCTTATCTCTTCGACTTTTTCCTTTCCCTCCTCCAGGCTTATTCCCCTGAAGTCTAGCTAAAGTCTGCTTGATTTGATCTTGAATTTCCTTCTGTGTAGGTTCAGCCTTAGGTGTTCTAGGTTGAGCATTTCTAGGTGCTCCCCGTTGACCTCCTCTTTGCTGACCTTGATTTCGGTTACCTTGATTACCACCTTTATCGATACGTTTTCGAGGACGTTTCTTATCTCGATTTCTTTCGTCAGAAGAGGCAACTGGCCCACCTTTTTTCTTGCTTTTTTCAGCAGGCAATTCGATTTTCCCCAAAACTGTCAATCCTTTGAGTGAATCAGCTTTTGCAGAAATCAATTGTGACTCAGGAGTAGCAGGCTTTTCAGTTTCCTGCTTTCTCTCCTGCACAGGTTTTACTGGCGAAGGAGTAGTAGGCGGCTTTGGTGTAGATTTCGGCTGTTCTTTAGCAGGTCTCTCGACTGGCTTCTCAGTTCTTTGCTGAGGTTTTTGTGATCTATGTTCGGCGGGTTTTTGCTGTGCTTTCTGATGCTGACCCTTCGCAGGTGCAGACGACTTTTGTGCTGGAGTAGATTTTTTACTCAAGTCAATTTTTCCCAATACTTTGATTCCTTCTAGCTTGGGAGCTTCTGGGGCAACCTTTTCCGGCTCAGCTTCAGGAGCTGGTGCAGTAGGTGCGGGAGCAGGCTTGAGCTCTTCTTTCTTTTCTTCTACAGGAGCAGGGGCAGCAGGTTTTGGCTCCTCTTTTACTGGAGGAGGAGGTGCAGGAGCTGGCTCAGGAGCCTTTTCGGGCTTTGGCTCTGGCTCTAAAGACACCGTCTCATGACGTTTCCCTATCGAGAGATGGGAAGCCTCTTCTTTTTCCTGCGCGGAGGATTTAAATTCCTTGTTCAACATTTCTACCTGCTCCATGTTGATTTTGGAATTGGGATTATCCTGCACTTCAAAGCCCTTTTTAGCCAAACTCTCCACAATGGTTGCCGTTCCCACGTTGAGTTTTCTGGCCAAAGCGCCTAATCGCATCATTTTTTCTTCTGACATAAGCAAAAACCTCTTTCGAAATCTTATTTTAAAATTGGGTATTTTTCAGGGCTTTCTAACCCTTATTGTTCAAATTCTTGTTTGAGGATTCGGAAAATCTCGTCGATTGTCTCCTCCTCAAGTTCGGTTCTTCTTAGCAAATCCTCTTTGGACAATGCCAAAACACTCTTTGCTGTATCTAAACCTGTTTTTTTCAATTCTTCTATAATCCAAGCATCAATCTCATCGGTGAATTCATCCAAGACTACATCTTCCTCTTCTGTCTCACTCAACTCTCTGAATACATCTATCTCATAACCTACCAATCGGCTTGCCAATTTGATATTGAATCCACCTTTTCCTATCGCGAGCGACACTTGGTCAGGCTTCAGATAGACTGAAATTCTTTTTGTTTCTTCATTGGCCGAGATAGAAGAAACCTTAGCCGGACTTAATGCCCTAGACACATAAAGGTCCAGATTTTCGGTATAATTGATGACATCTATGTTTTCATTCTGAAGTTCTCTCACTACAGCATGAATTCTAGACCCTTTCATTCCCACGCATGCACCTACCGGATCGATACGGTCATCATAAGATTCTACCGCTACCTTGGCTCTTTCACCCGGTTCTCGGACGATTTTGACAATAGTAATTAAGCCATCATATACTTCTGGCACTTCATTTTCAAATAACCGCTCCAAGAAAACAGGACTGGTTCTAGAAAGGATGATTTTTGGCGTACCATTCATCATGTCTACTTTGTGCACGATGGCCTTAACGCTATCACCTTTTCGGAATCTATCTTTAGGAATTTGCTCTCCTTTTGGCAAAATCAACTCATTGCCCTCGCCATCGATGAGCAAAATTTCTCTGCCGAGAATCTGATATACTTCAGCAGTGACGATCTCTCCTACTTGCTCCTCGTACTTATTAAATAGCAAATCTTTTTCAAGATCTTTGATTCGTTGGATAAGGGTCTGACGGGCCATTTGCACAGCTCTTCTTCCAAAATCCTCCAACTCTATCTTTTCATATACTTCTTCGCCGATTTCAAAATCAGGCTCAATTTTCCGCGCATCCGAGAAACTAATCTTATCAAAGTCCCAAATATCCTCGGAATTATCGTCAACGATCTCCCGAATACGGAAAATCTCCAAATCGCCTTGGTCAGCATTGATCGTCACATCGAAGTTTTCGTCTGTCTCAAACTTCTTGCGAATCATCGCTCGGAAAACATCTTCCAGAATACGGATCATAGTAGGTCGATCCACATTTTTAGACCTCGCAAATTCAGCGAAGGATTCTATTAAGACTTTGGCATCCATTTGATTTATTTAAAAGATACTTGAACAATTGATTTTTTTACATCCTCAAATGCATAAGAAGCTTCCTCTTCGGTGGCCTTCTTTCCTTTTTCTTTTTTCTTTACCTGGAGAGTAAATTCTTTCTCTCCTACAGACAAAAGCTTTCCCTTGATTTCTTTTCCATCTTCAAGAAATACTTTCAATTCCCTGCCAATATTTTTCATATATTGCCTAGAGCCACTGAAAGGAAAATCAACCCCTGGTGAAGACACCTCTATTCGATATGCATTGTCTATGAGATTTTTCTCTTCAATCTCATTGGATACCGCCCGACTGATCTTTGCACAAGTTTCAATCGTGACACCCTGATCCGCATCAATCAATATATTAAGAAGTGATTGGTCTCCTTTAGGGGATATCTTCACTTCTACTAGGAAATGGCTGTCGTCAGGAAGATGACGAGTAACCATTTCTTCTATTAAAGATCGCAAATCAGACATAGCATACATAATGAAAGAGGGGACTTGGTGTCCCCTCTAGAAACTTCGAATACGGCACAAAGGTAAAATAATTTTAATCGAAAAACAATTGGTCCTTAAATTGAATAATCATGCAAATACATGCCCACCTGCCCCTAAACTGCTTGATTGCTAAAAAATTAATTTGAAGCCCTTCTTGATTTTCTTTGGGGTAAAGCTCAAAAAATATCCACTTTCTCTCCGATTTCTGCCTCGAAGATAATAATTTTGCCGACCCCCGTTTAATAAGGTGTACCTTGCGTATAATTTATTGAACTACAAACCTCAACTACAAAAGCCAATCAATCTAAAATGGGATTATTTGATTTTTTCTCCAGTGACATAGCCATCGATTTAGGGACGGCCAACACACTGATTATTCATAAAGATAAGATCGTCGTCGACGAGCCTTCTATCATTGCCATCGACAAGACCAACAACCGGGTTTTGGCTGTAGGCAGAGAGGCCATGAATATGCATGAAAAGACGCACGAAAATATAAAAACCATCCGTCCGCTTAAAGACGGGGTAATCGCCGACTTTTATGCTGCCGAGCAGATGATTAGAGGCTTGATAAAAATGATTCCCGGTCAGAAAAAAGGAATGTTTCCCCAATCTCACCGAATGGTAATTTGTATCCCTTCTGGAATCACCGAGGTAGAAAAAAGAGCCGTAAGAGACTCCGCAGAGCATGCAGGCGCCAAAGAAGTCTATATGATATTCGAACCCATAGCAGCAGCGATAGGTATCGGAATAGATATAGAGAAACCTATGGGCTCCATGATAGTAGATATCGGAGGTGGTACTACTGAGATCGCACTAATAGCTCTTTCTGGAATCGTAGCAGACCAATCCATCCGTGTGGCAGGGGATACGTTTACCAAGGATATTCTCGACTACATGAGAAGACAGCACAATCTACTTATCGGAGAGCGGTCAGCTGAAAAAGTGAAAATCGCTATCGGTTCTGCGCTTACTGAATTGGATGAAGCTCCTGAAGATTATGAAATAAGAGGTCGTGATCTGATGACAGGGATTCCAAAGGTTATCAAAGTTTCCTATTCGGAAATTGCTTTTGCGCTGGATAAGTCTGTTTCAAAAATTGAGGAAGCTGTTTTGAAAGCTTTGGAAATCGCTCCACCTGAGCTTTCCGCTGATATTTATGACAATGGCATCCATCTTACAGGTGGTGGAGCTTTGCTTAAAGGGCTAGACAAGCGTCTACACCAAAAGACAAAACTCCCTATTCACATTGCGGAAGATCCTCTAAGAGCAGTGGTAAGAGGTACTGGGACTGCGCTGAAAAACATACATAATTTTAGAACCGTTTTGATGACCTAAAGCCTGAATGCTACGCATCCTCCAATTCCTATACGGACTCCGGTCTTTTCTTTTATTTATTTTGCTGGAGATGCTGGCGCTTTGGCTAATCATCTCAAACAATTCGCCTCAAGGTGCAGCCTTCTTCAATTCTTCCAATGCAGTCTTTGGGTCTATCTTAAAGACACAATCAGATGTCAGCGATTTCCTTTCTTTAGCTGAGGCTAATGAGGATCTCCTTGAGCAAAATGCACAGCTGCTCGCTAGACTGAAAGTAAATCTAGAAGAAGACAGTTTATCGACTGATTCTATGGATAGCAGCTTTGTGGCAATGTATGATTTCAAAAGCGGGAAGGTGATCAGTCAAACGCTTCGCTATGCACAAAATCACCTGACCATAGATAAAGGAGAAGCACAAGGAATCAAGCCGGGAATGGGAGTATTTAATCATTCGGGCATTGTAGGCAGAATCAAGTCGGTCTCAAAAAATTACGCTGTAGCTATATCTGTTTTGAATACGGGGCTTTTGGTCTCTTCCAAAATCAAATCTTCTGATGTTTACGGGTCTATAAATTGGGACGGTAAAAACTCAAAAGAGGTCAAAATGCTCTACGTGCCGAGACATGTGACTGCTCAAGCAGGAGATACGGTTGTTACTTCTGGATACAATGCGATTTTTCCAGAGGGTATCGAGGTGGGCATTATCACGCAAATCAATCCAGGATCAGATCAAAACTATTTGGATATCACTGTCGAATTGAGCACTGACTTCAGCAAGATTAATTACGTCTACCTAGTCGAAAACAATCAGATAAAAGAACTCGATTCACTCTATCGAGAAGCAGAAATAGAAAATGAATATTAGGTCCCTGATCACTTTTATATTTACAGGTATCATCCTGATGGCTGTTCAGGTTTTGTTATTGAAGAACCTGGCGCTTTTTGGGGTAGCTATGGGTTTTTTATACCTGCTTTTGATTCTGGATCTCTCGATAAGTATCAATAAAACCACCCTTTTATTTGTGGCTTTTGGTCTGGGCCTAGTCATTGATATTTTTTATGATAGTTTGGGAATGCATGCCGCTTCAGCTACGTTGATAGGTTTTCTGAGACCTGTATGGCTGAAGGCAATTAGCCCCACAGGAGGATATGACGACACGGTGCACCCGGATATTCAGGAGATGGGTATCAGTTGGTATTTAAGCTATTCTTTTCCACTTCTTTTTATCTATTCTTTACTATTCTTCACGATCGATCAGTGGGGTACAGGAGGGTTGTTTGGGGTGTTGAATAAAAGTTTATTCTCCGCTATTTTCAGCATGCTTTTGGCTATACTTGTACAATTGCTGTTCTTTAAAAGAAAGAGAAGAATCTGATGAACGATCAAAGACCGGTAGTCATTATCATCTTTATTTTCTCGGTAGGTTTGATTCTTTTGATCAAGCTATTTTCTATCCAAGTAGTAGACGATAGTTTTATGAAAAGAGCCGAACGAAACGCCGTGCAGCGAGTCGTCGACCATCCTTACAGAGGACTGATTTACGACCGTAACGGAAAACTTTTGGTCTATAATAATCCGATTTTTGACCTGATGCTTGTTCCCCAAGAATTTGAAGTCGGTGACACTACCCGATTTTTGGAGCTTTTTGGGATCAGTAAAGAAAACTTGATCGAAGCCTATAATGCAGCCAAAAAGTATTCTTGGGTAAAACCCTCTCCACTTATCAAGCAAATCTCAACCACTGATTTTGCTCGGATTCAAGATTACTTGATTGATTATCCGGGTCTCTTCGTGATGACTAGATCTGTGCGTGCCTATCCCCAACCTGTAGCTTCGCATGCTTTGGGCTACATCGGTGAGATTAATGCACGCCAACTGGAAAATGACACCACCAACTACTACTCACAGGGAGATTATGTGGGCCTGAGTGGCCTTGAACGCTACTATGAGCAAGTCCTAAGAGGAAGAAAAGGAGTAAAATACAAAATGGTCAATGTCAGAGGGGTAGACAAAGGGCCGTTTAAAGACGGGGAATACGATACAGCCTCTGTAGCCGGAACCAATCTTACCTCCACCATTGACATGGAGCTGCAGCGATATGGTGAGATGCTGATGGCTGGAAAAACCGGCTCTGTTGTAGCCATAGAGCCAAAAACAGGGGAAATATTATCGATGATCTCGGCTCCATTCTACGACCCAAATCAACTTACCGGTTCAGAGTTTGGGAAAACCTACACTGCACTAAACCGAATGGAAACTAAGCCGCTATTCAATAGACCCATCATGGCCAAATATCCACCTGGATCTATTTTTAAGGTAGTGCAGAGTTTGATTGGTTTGCAGGACGGGATTTTAACTCCCGAAACTACTTTCGCTTGCAACCGATCTCTCGTAGCTTGTCATAATCATCCCTCACCAGTCAATCTATTCGGAGCGATCAGAAACTCCTGCAATCCTTATTACCATCAGGCTTTTAGAAAAATCATCAACAGAGAAATTTCCTCCAACACTTATAAGGATACTGAAATCGGTCTCAACGACTGGAGAGAAAAAGTGATGAAATTTGGTCTAGGCACTTCATTGGGTGTGGATATTACCGGCGAGCTAGGTGGAGACGTTCCCTCGAGCAAGCTTTATGACAGGTTTTATGGAGAGGGTCGATGGAAGTATTCCACGATCTATTCCTTGTCTATAGGTCAGGGAGAACTTCAGGTTACGCCTATCCAAATGGCTAATTTAGCAGCCATATTTGCAAATAAAGGGTATTTCTACACGCCTCATTTGGTCAAAGCAGTCAATGGAGACCCTAATCAAATCCCTGAGAAATTCAGAATCAAAAGAGATGTAGGAGTAGACGCCCACCATTTCGATATGATTCAAGACGCTATGGCTGAGGCACTCTATGGTACGGCGGCAAGAGCCATCATCCAAGACATCGTAGTGGCTGGAAAAACCGGAACTGCCCAGAATCCACATGGTGAGGATCACTCCGTATTTGTAGCTTTTGCTCCAAAAGATGATCCAAAAATAGCCATTGCCGTCTACGTAGAAAATGCTGGGTGGGGAGGAAGAGCTGCCGCTAGTACAGCCTCTTTAATGATTGAAAAGTACCTAAGGGGAAGCATCAACCGTCAAGCCCTAGAGGAGTATGTTTTGGTTGGAAACTTCAAAAATTAATGCGCGATTCTGATGTACATATCAACAGAGTAGATTGGCTAGTGGTAGTCATTTATTTTGCACTGGTTATTATAGGCTGGTTTAATATCTATGCAGCCGTATACGATAGTCAGGCTCCTCAGAGCATGTTTGATATGTCAATCAACTCTGGACAGCAGCTCGTTAGAATTGGGATTTCTGTCGTTTTGATCATTTTAATCATGGTGGCAGATTACCGTTTTTTTGAAAATCTATCTCTTTTTATCTATCTCTTTTTTATTGCGCTTTTGGTAATTACACCATTTATAGGCAAGGAAGTTAATGGTCAGGTCTTATCCATAGGATTTGGGTCATTTCGAATTCAGCCGGGTGAGTTTGCCAAGCTAGCCACTGCATTGGCCTTGGCCAAAGTCATGGAGCGCCCTACATTTGACCTCACCAAAACCAAAGATCAGTTAATTGCTTTTGGAGTGCTGTTACTCCCTGTGGCTCTTATTCTTCTACAGCCGGATACCGGTACGGCTATGGTTTATTTCTCTTTGCTATTGATGTTTTATCGAGAAGGATTTCCGCAGCGATACTACATTTTGGGATTCGGCTTTATCGCCTTGACACTATTATCATTGGGCATAGAAAACAATCTCTATCTGGCTGGAGGGATTATAGCTATAGTCTTGTTTTTAATTTTCCTTGGGAAAAAATCCTGGCAAAAAACAATCGTTTTTTCCTTGATCGGTGTAGGCCTTATCGCATATAGCTATAGTATAGACTATGTCGTTTCGAAGCTTCCCACTCATCAGCAAAATCGAATTATGGTATTATTCAATCCCAATTTGGATCCTTTGGGGGTAGGTTGGAACGTGACTCAATCCAAAATCGCCATCGGTTCAGGTGGACTTTTCGGAAAAGGCTACCTTGAGGGAACCCAAACCAAGTTTGACTTTGTCCCGGAGCAGCATACCGATTTTATTTTCTGCACGATGGGGGAAGAATTTGGTTGGACTGGTAGTTTTGTCATCATCTCTCTTTTTGTAACCTTACTCATTCGATTGGTGATCATGGCAGAGCGTCAAAAAAACCGCTTTTCCAGAGTCTATGGCTACGCTGTGATTTCGATATTGCTTTTCCATTTTATGATAAATATCGCCATGACTGTAGGACTCTTCCCGGTGGTGGGCATTCCATTACCCTTTTTCAGCTACGGAGGGTCTTCGCTTTGGGCTTTTACCATCTTACTTTTCATCTTTGTCAAATTAGACTCTTCCCGAACGCAGCAATTAGGAAGGTTTAAGTAGTGCTCTCAAAAAAGAGGCTGTCTCTTAAATCGCTCTAGTGTACAGAGCATCTGACCAACGAGAGTTGGGCAGTACGAAGGTCATTTCTATCGTATCGGCCGACTTTTCGATTTCGAGACTCTCGGCTCTCAAGTGCTCAATGTGACAAATTTCACTCTTGAGACAGCCTCGCTTTGATCAATATTTTTTGGTTTTAATCTGAGAATTTTCTGTAGATCAACTGAGCAAACTCATGCACTACTTCAGAGTTGGCATCCCATTCCAACTCTGAAACATATCGCTGATTAACTAGTTCAATAGCTTGATCAAAACTGCTGCAATCATCAATTGATTTTAGAGCATGGCTAAGCAAATCCGAATTGCCATCGAAGAGCTCCTTAGTAAACATAAATCGCTGATTGATAGCAAGACTATCAGACAAATCTCCCAGAATAGCTTTCATTCCTCTATAAGACTCTACCGAAAATTTCACCTTCAAATCATCAGCTATCAGAGGCCCTCTCTGGAATTCACGGACTTCCACGGCGGGTTTGGAGACTGGTGCCTCCACTGTTTTTACCGCAGGTGCAGGAGACTCCTCATCACTCACTTCATCAAAAAAGGAAGTGGATTCGCTGGGCTTAACTTCTTCCGGTTGGGTCTCCTCGAGTATTTCAGATTCTTTTACCAAATAAGAGTCTAAATCAAATGCCAAAACATCTCCTAAAGTTGCCAAAAGTAAATTAACAGACTCTAGACTTTCATTGACAGCTTGGAAATTGGTAGCAATTGCTTTTTTATAATTGATGGACTCATGACCAAAACCGGTCTTATCTATCAAAAAGGAAACCACTGAAGTATGCCATTTATAGTACTTCTTATTTTCTTTGAGATACACATTGATTTTTTCTAAAGGAGCCTTGTCAATTTCTGACTGATAATACGCCACCGGGTCGGTAGCTAATCGAATGGCACTTTTGACTGCGGTGACTAAAAGAGGCTCAAGATGCTTGCGCTCCACTTTTATCCTTCTGGAGAGCACGTTCATAAATTGAGTGAGAGACTCATGTACAGCGATATCCCGATAATCGAAGTAAGGATTGGATTTTAACTTCTCGAGCTCTTCTTGCCAGAGTTCAAAAAGCCGTTGGATGACAAAAAAATTGACTTGCACTGCTGAAGTCAGCTGTACAATATCCTGGCCTGTAATAAACTGCCTATCTGTATAATATCGATCGCAAGCAATAGAAGCGAAGTTTTTGGCGTAATTTTCTAAATAATTGCTGTTAATTTGGACTGTCATTGCTTAGGTGATGTTTTAGAAAAGTAAACGAACAAATGCCGAGAATAGTCATTGAAAACCTATTTAATCGTACAATTAATTCGACGGCAAGTAAGCGTAAAGTTATTGAATTAATTCATGAAAACGGAATCGACTGGATGCATGCCTGTGGCAAAAAGGGCCGATGCACCAGTTGCAAAATGATTGTGGTGGAGGGTTTGGAAAATCTCAGCGAACCTAATGAACGAGAGACCAATTATTTTAAACAGAAGCGCCTTGGACCACAAGAGCGCCTTTCCTGTCAATCTACTTTGGATAAAGGGGAGATTAGAATCCGAGTTGCCGAAATCAATAAGTTTCCCCATTTAGAATACAGCGAATAAGTTATGTTTATTGAGCCAGCTATCAATAGAAACTCCTCTCCTTATCAAAAGGGGCAAATCGAAGTGATTTGCGGATCGATGTTTTCGGGGAAAACAGAAGAGCTCATCCGAAGGCTCAATCGTGCCCGGATTGCTCGGCAGAAGGTGGAAATATTTAAGCCTTCGGTGGATAAGCGCTATCATGAGGAGAATGTAGTCTCTCATAATGAAAATTACATCCGATCCACTCCGGTAAATTTTGCAGATGACATTCTATTATTGAGTGGCAACTGTGATGTGGTGGGTATAGATGAAGTGCAGTTTTTTGATGAGCAGATTGTAGCGGTCTCTCAAAAGCTTGCTATCCAAGGAAAGCGGGTAATTTTAGCTGGTTTGGATATGGACTTTGAGGGAAATCCCTTTGAACCGATGCCAAAATTGATGGCTATTGCCGAATACGTTACAAAAGTCCATGCTATCTGCATGAAATGCGGTGACTTGGCAGCATTTTCATTTCGGCTCTCGGACTCCAAACAAAAAGTGATGCTAGGAGAAAAAAACAGCTACGAGGCAAGATGTAGAAAATGTTTCTATGAAGACAAACGCTAAAGCCAAAGGTATTAGAATGTTCAAAAATAGGAAAAACCAGCTTCTGCATACCCTGAGTCCATGCTAAAAAAGACGGAAGGAATTGTAATCAATTGTCTTCGCTACAAAGAAAGTAGTGTCATAGTCAAGATCTTCACAAGAGAACTAGGGCTCAAATCCTATATTATTAACGGAGTGAGAACACAGGGCGCAAAATCAAAAATAGCGCTTTTCCAAGCCATGACCCTGTTAGATCTTGTGGTTTACGATAAAGAAAACCAAGGGCTACATCGAATTTCAGAATACAAATTAGCCACACCTTTCCAAAAAATTCCCTTTAATTTTGAACGTAGTGGGATGGCCATGTTTATGGCAGAAGTGATCGGTAAATCCATTTATGAAAATTATCAAAACGAATACCTTTTCGAATTTCTAAAAGAAAGTTTGCTTCTTTTGGATCGATCAGCAGAAAGTCTTCGTCATTTTCCCCAGGTATTTTTGATCGAGCAAGCCAAGTTTTTGGGCTTTGGGCCTGAAGACCCTCAAGAGTATATAGATGAAAGCAAAACATTGGCATTCAAGGGTGATGAATTTGTCCTTGCCTTTGATTACCTCAAGCATTTGATGAATGATTCTTACGCCTGCAGTTTCAACCCAGGAATTCAGATTCGCAGAAAACTCCTGGACTACCTGTTGGAGTTTTACAGCGAACAATTGGGAACTTCCCAAAGCTGGAAATGCATGGCCATATTAAGACAATTAATGAATTGATCTCAACGGCATTAAATTTATTAGTGATAATAGAAACAAAATTTGCGAAATACAGTCAGAAGACCTAATATTGTGCAATCACCGTGAATGAGCAAGTCAGCCCACTTTGACTTGAGTTTTTCCTGCAGACCTTTTTTGCTCAGAAAATCATCCACGATTCCATATACCGCATTTTATTCAAAAAATCATTTATTACATTCCCTCTTTATGTACAACATAGAAGAACTCAGAATCAGACTTTTATCTGAACTGAAGGAAATCGCCGAAGAGCTGGGCGTAAAAAACTTTAAATCGCTCAAAAAAGACGAACTCGTCTACGCGATTTTAGATCAACAAGCCATCACCCCCGAACAGGCATTGCCTAAGAAAAAACCTTCGGTAACCGAAGTGCAAGGATCAGAGGAAGCTCCAAAAACCAGTGAAAAACCTGCTCCAAAAGCTCCCTCTGAGAATACCGCAAAAAAAGAAGAGCCTGAATTCAAACCAAAATTCAGACGCCAAAACGTCACTGAAATCACAGAAGAGCCCAAAGCAGCAGCTCCTGTAGAAAAGCCAAAAGAAGAGCCTAAGCCTAAAGCCGAAGAAAGGCCAAAAAAGCCCGAGCCTAGACCAAAGGTAGAAGCAAAAGCCAAAGAGGAGCCTAAAAAAGAAGCTCCAAAAGCTCAAGAAGAGGCTAAAACTTTTAGACCAAGAAAGAAAATTTTTGAGGAGGTCAACGTGCCAACTGAATCTACAGAAGAATCCCCTACCGAGAAAGAGCCTAAAGCTGAACCAGAAATAGAACTTCCAAAAAGGAAGAACTTCAAGTCGCAAGACGAAATCCTAGCCCCAACTGCCGAGACGGTTCCCTCCAACAGGAAAAAACCATACGTCAGCCCAAGGGAATTTGATGGAATCATCGAAAATGAAGGGGTTTTGGAAATGATGCCTGAAGGCTACGGGTTCCTTCGCTCTCTTGATTACAATTACCTCGCTTCTCCCGACGATATTTATGTTTCTCCCAGTCAAATCAAATTATTTGGACTAAAGACAGGAGATCATATCAAAGGATCTATCAGACCTCCAAAAGAAGGCGAAAAATATTTTGCCCTTTTAAAAATTGGGACAGTAAACGGCAAGACTACAGACGAAATCAGAGATAGAGTACCTTTTGAGTACTTGACACCGCTTTTCCCTGAGGAAAGACTGAATCTATCCACCAAGCCGGATGGCTACTCCACTAGGATTTTAGACCTGTTTGCACCTATCGGTAAAGGTCAGCGTGGAATGATCGTAGCCCAGCCCAAGACGGGTAAGACCGTTCTTCTTCAGCAAATCGCCAATGCCATTACAAGAAATCACCCAGAAGTTCATTTGATGATATTACTCATCGATGAGCGTCCGGAGGAAGTGACAGATATGGCAAGATCCGTCAACGCAGAGGTAATTTCCTCCACCTTTGATGAGACTGCTGATAGACACGTGAAAGTTTCCAATATCGTTCTGGAAAAAGCCAAGCGAATGGTGGAAGTGGGCCATGATGTAGTGATCCTTTTGGATTCCATTACCCGATTAGCCCGAGCACACAATACAGTAGTGCCTAGCTCTGGAAAAATCCTTTCCGGGGGTGTGGATGCTAATGCTTTGCATAAACCTAAGCGATTCTTTGGCGCCGCCCGAAATGTAGAAAACGGAGGCTCTCTGACGATAATAGCTACTGCGCTGGTAGAGACAGGTTCTAAAATGGACGAAGTGATCTTTGAGGAATTCAAAGGAACAGGTAACATGGAGCTTGCGCTAGATCGTAAGTTGGCCAACAGACGTATCTACCCTGCTATCGATGTCCTAGGTTCAGGTACTAGAAGAGAAGACCTACTCATGGACAAAGAAGAGATGCAGCGCGTCTGGATTCTAAGAAAACTGATGAGTGATATGAATTCTCAGGAATCAATGGAATTCTTGTTAAATAGAATGAAAGGTACCCGCGATAATGCTGAGTTTTTAATCAGTATGAACGGTTAAAAAATACAAATAGAGAAAGCCCTCGGTCTTATTTAGAATCGAGGGCTTTTTTGTTTTTTGTAGTTTATAAAATAATTTTTGCAGTTGATATGGGGTTTTGCAACTTTCTGGTCGCTAATTTGTTAGCAGATTGTTATTGATCACCCATCAATCGTCACCCTTGAAAAAAGTCTTCTTATATTTTATTCTCCTCGGAGGATTACTATTCTCCTGTGGAACACAAAATCCTGCAAAAGCACAATGTGCTGAATGCGGAACCCCAAGGACATATACCTCTAGCAACACTTCGCTTGACGATAAAACCAATTCAAATGGAGGGTTAAATTCAACCAAATGGAACGGCGGATCTACAAATTTTACCCAAGGGCAGATTCCAAAATTCTCAGGAAATAACGTGAGTTACACTTGGACAGCCACAGATTTCAATCTGGGCGGTATAATTCTTTCAAATGGTGCCGATCTCACACTTGACCGCGATAATAATGGAGATGAACCTGGATTTACGATAAGTGATGGATGTATTGTGGTTGGTAGTGGCTCTATTTTGAGATTGGTATATATTACTGAACTTTCCAATCTTCGGATCTGTGTAGAGGATGGAGGTTCAATTGTTTTTGACCAAAAAGATATCCCTCAAGATCGTAATGATTTTAATTTTGACAATGTCATTATCGATTTGCAGGGTCCCAACGCGACGCTGAGTTTTGGAGATGCTGACATCAACATAGGCTCTGGTGGACTGGTAATCGATGGCTGGACTGGTGAAGGAAGTGATTTATGTGAAAATGGAAACCCTCCTATCCCCGGTAGTTCTGGAAATATCTCGTGGACTAGCGAGATACAATTAAATTCACTCTGTGAGGTCTTAAATGGAGTAGTCTTACCACTTGAATGGGCCTATCTCCAAACCCAACTGATCAAAGAAGCAAGAAAAGTAAATGTGGAATGGGCTACCTATAATGCTAAAAATACAACTCAATTTCAAATTGAAAGATCAGTTGGTGGAATAAGTGAATGGATCAAAATCGGTGACATTACTCCCTCCACCATTGAAGATGACTTTAATGCTTATCAGTTCAGCGATAATTACCTCCCACTTTCAGGGACCTATATTTACTATAGGATCAAATCAATCGATTCAAATGAAGGCTATTCCTACTCAGAACTTAGCAGAGTAGAGCTCCCAAAGGCCCAAGCAAGCCACAAGAAATGGCACGTCTATCCCAATCCAACCTTTGGTGGAGAATTTAAAATCCAACCAATTGAAACAGATTTTTCAAAATTGGGAGAGGTTAAAGTAAGGCTAATTGGGAAATACACAAAAGACATTTTTTATAGTACGAAAAGTCTTGAAGAACTTAATGCAAAATTATCTTCTGAAATTCAGCAGTCCTCCCCTGGAGTAATACTCCTCGAAATCCAATCAAAAGAAGGTGTCGACGTAATCAAAATTATTCGGAAATAGGACTTCTTTTCTCAAATTTTCATCATAAACATCAAATAGAGAGACCTTAGGGACTCTCTTTTTTTGAAATAATATTTGTTTTTTATTTAATAAAACATACTTTAGAGGCATAATTTCAAGTTTATACAGAATAAAATTTGTTTAAATAGAAATTTTTGCATTTTGAATACATGAAAACGCTAAACATCAAACATGCAATGATCATCATTTCAAAACTGGTAATTCATGTCAAAAAATTGTCTCTAAAAATGCATTCAAAAAATCCTTACAGCCAAACTTTATTTTGTATTTCAGAGAGCAATATTCAAAATCCGCTCAGGCCCACAAAATCGAATCTAAAGACTAGGTCTTTTAAGTCTCTCAGAACTGATTTTGAGAAAATCGGAGACAGACCAAACTATTGTCATGATCTTCATTTGATCCGTATTGAATTATGATCTCATTCACAAACAAGTTTACTTTCTCCTTTGCAGAGCCTGCAAAGACTAGGCGGCTAATCCTGTTTGCTTCGATTTCCCTTTTAGTCTTGATTAACATAAAGGTAGTCAAGAGTCAAACCATAGAGAGGATCACTACACGTGGCAATTTTACCTTTACGGTACCCACTTACTCCGGACCTGATTTAAGTCCTGGAGATGAGGTCTTGGTTGATCTTGAAGTAATTATTGTAGGAGCAGGAGGCGGTGGTGGAAGAGGAAATGGAGCTGGTGGTGGCGGTGGTGGCGAAGTTCGTTCGCTTCGAATAGAAGCTTTAGAGGGAGCAGTATTAACCGGCTATATCGGTCAAGGAGGGGCTGGTGGTAGCAGCACAAATAATTCAGGAAGAGATGGACAAACCACAATATTTAACGGATTTAGTGCCCGAGGAGGGGCAGGCGGAAATGGAGGTAATGGCGCTCCAGGAGGAAATAGTGGCTCGGGAACTTTAAGAGGAAACGGAAATAGTATAGAAAGATCCAATGGTAATGGCAACGGAAATGGCAATGGTAATAATTCTCAACCTTTATTAGCTGGAGGAGGTGGCGGAGGTGCCCAAGGAAACGGAAGTTCAGGTATTACAAATCTATCTCCACCAACGGCAAGAGGAGGAGATGGAGGAGCTGGAATAGACGGCTTTGGCGGTGGTGGAGGTGGAGTTGCCTCAGGAGCTAGTGGACAAAACTATTCTCTAGGCCAAGGTAGAGATGGAGGAACATCTGGAAGTACTGGCAATGCCTCAAACGCATCCAATGGAGGCGGCGGCGGCGGCGGAATAAATCGCGGGGGTAATGGTGGGGACGGGGTGGTTGAGATCAGCGTTTCGTTCAGGATTCTCCCTGTGGAGTTTCTTTATTTAAGAGCAGAGCTTGAACCAAAGGATCGAATAACCAAAATAGAATGGGCTACAGCTAAAGAATGGGAAAACTCTCATTTTGAAATAGAAAGAGCTCAAAATGGAATAGAAAACTGGGAGAAAATCGGCAATATAAATTCTGTAGGATACTCAGACCTAGCCACAGCCTACAGCTTCTTAGACGAGAAACTTCCGATAACTGGAGGTCGTCTATTTTATCGATTGAAATCGGTAGACCTTGACGGCAAATACACTTACAGCAAAACACTAGCTATTCAAGTAGCCCCGGTATCAGGAAATTCTACTTGGAGACTTTATCCAAATCCAAGTGAAGCTGGCACTTATGTTCACTTAGTGCAATTGGAAAACCATATTGGTCAAGATCAAGCTATTGCATTCAAGATAAGCGACTCTAGCGGTATTTCCGCAGGTGATTTTATTGCCAACAGTTTGGAACAAGTAGAAAGCCAACTAAATGAATACCTGAAAAATCAAAAAGCAGGACTTTACTTTCTACACCTTTCTTCTGAAGCTTATTCAGAGAACATTAAAATCTTCGTTCGTTAATTATTGCTCAATTGAATCCGATGGAGTAGCAATGCCCCTTTATGTGCATAAAGACACATAAAAGCTATTTATAGAGCTTAATTCAATATTTTTGAAATTTTATATTTTTACCTCCATTATTTAAAGAATTTTATTCTTCATTTGATCAAAAATCAGCCCTAATCAAAATATTCTTGGCTTTTGCTAAATATCAAAAAGAATCCGATTCTTTTCATATTATTATTTTTGTATTTTGAATATACTTTTTTGCAGGTTAATTTTACTGCATGAAAAATCAAATATTTCTCATCTTTCTTTTCTGGCTCGGCTTTGCCGGAGTCGGAATTGCTCAGAACTATGCCACTCGCAGTCAGGGTGACTGGGATAATGAGAGTGTTTGGAACATAGAGAACAATTGTGAAGAGCCATCAAAAGGAAAAGGTGGTGAAGCAGCAAATAAGATCCCACAGACTGATAAATTCAAGACTGATTGCCCTGTGGAAGTCTTCATCAAACATTCAGTAAGTAAATCCGGAAAAAATGATTTTTCACAGCAATTCAAAAGCCTTACAATAAATTCAGAAGGGTTACTAAATTTCATTTCCGATCAAAAAATCACACTCTCCGGAAATTCCTTCGGTGGTGTAATCTTCACCGTGGACGGTGGCACCTTGGAAGCTTTTGATTTAGAAATTAGTACTGGTGCCCAATTGAAAGTAATCAATGGTGGAAAAGTCATTTTAAGAAACAATTTATCCACAGCAGGAAACGGAGGGGTCATAGAATTAGATGCCTCTTCCAGCATACAAGTAAAAAATGAATTCAAACTATCTGGAAGTAACTCAAACGTAAAACTTTCGGGCGCTTTTTCCACCAAAACTTTAAGCAACACCGGCTCTAATTCTAATTCTCTACAAATCTTTGAGGGCGCATTAGGTGAAGTTGAAAGCTTTCAACTTAGCGGAAGTACATCAACCCTACTTAAAGGAAATCTACTGGTAGAAAAAGACTTTGACTTTTCGGGCTCAGCCTCATTGAACATAGGTGAACAAGGATTTCTCAAGGTAAATGGAACATCTACAATACGATCTAGTACCCCCATAATCTCTAATGGGAACATCAACTTTGAGGGGTCAGTGACCCTAAGCGGCAATGCGCAACTTCAATCTAATGGCAATCTTTTGGTGGGTGGCAAAAGCACTCTTGAAGGAAGCGCAAGCATCAAAATTTTAGGATTTGCCACATTTGAATCAGACCTCACCTTGAAAGGTGGAGGAGCAGATTTGCAAGTTTCTGGTGAAGCAGATGTTTTGGTAAAAGGAGACCTTAATAAACCTGAAAACTCGGGAAGTATTTCTGTTTTGGATAGAAGCTCATTAATTATCTGCAATGATCGAACAGACGGAAATAAAGAAGGTGCTTTTCCTCCCCTCAGTTTTGCAAGAATGAATATTGGACCTTCTCCGGCATATTACGGGGGATGTAGAATTTTACCGATTGAGTTTGCCGAGTTCAAAGTCGAACTCGTCTCATCCAATAGATCTGGACAAATCAGCTGGTCCACCGCCAAGGAATGGAACAGTTCGTATTTCGAAATAGAACGATCTATCAACGATGTCAAATCATGGGAATCTATAGGAACAGTTGATGCAGCTGGTTTTTCTGATCAATTGACCGGATATTATTTTGTAGATAAAAGCCTTCCTGCCGCAGGTGGAAATGTTTTTTATAGAATCAAGCAGGTAGACTTTGACAATAAAGAGACTTATAGTCAGACCAAAGCCCTTAAAGTATCCTCCCTTCAAGGCGTAACCGCCTGGAAAACCTATCCTAACCCTACCAATGGCGCAAATTTAACTATTGAGCTGATTAGCCAAGAGGCATATCAAGACGTTCCCGTTCTCGTAAGGCTTATTGCGATGTCAGGTCAGCACACGGTCATTCGAGTGGACAAAGTAGAGCTAATGGGCAATTACGTCCAAGAATGGCTTCAGACTCAACGTCCCGGAATCTACACCATGGAGATTTCTTGGGGAATCCAAAAAGAATATCAAAAGATCCAACTGGCTCGATAGGTTATTTTCTTCTGAAAAGCATTTGAGACAAGAATCTTTTCACATAAAAAAACATAGCATAGAGAAGTAAAATTTTGGCAATACACAGCTGTTTTTTAGACTCACTAGAAAGCCCACCCCTATCCTATCTATCAGGCTTGAGATAAATATTTTTAAAATATTATTTGTTTTAAATGGTATATAAATTACTTTAGAGCCATTTTAAAGGATAATAACAAAATATTATTTGTTTGAATATGTAATTTTGTATTTCATATTAACAAAAAAGTATAATGGAAAAAACAGCTTTAAAATGTCTATCCTAGTATGCTGAACAATACCTTAAAATCAATAAAAATAATAGCCAGTATAGCTTTGTTTTTCCAAAGTTTATTGTCTTTGGGACAAACCTATACTTTCGATACTTCCAATACAGGTTGCACCAATAATCAATGGTCAAACGCCAACTGTTGGGACAAGTCAAATAACACTGGGCCAAGTGGATGTACAGTAAGTGCAGCCACAATTCCACCCTATTTTCCCACCGTTAGTGGCAATAGAACTCCTTGTGACGTCAATGTCATCATCAACGAGTCTATTGTCATCAATGGAAATGTAGAGTTTGGCGGTGGATTTAATTCGATCACCGTTGCCAACGGCGCCACCTTGACAGTAAATGGTAATTTTACCATCAATGGCTCTGATCAAATCAGTATCATTACCAATGAAGGCGGAGGTGTAAGAATAAATGGTCAGGTTAATATAGAAACCGCCTCAAGTTTGATAATAGACGGAGATAATTCCGGCTTTGTACGGGCGGATGACATTGATTTTGACAATGACGGAAAGATATTCGTGAGGCAAAATGGTTTTCTTCATATTCGAAACGAAACAAAATTAAGAGGGAAAGATGTACTCTTAGACGTAAAAGGCACTTTTAGAACCTCAAGTTTTTCAGTTTCTGGAAACAATGCCACCTTAGATGTAAATGATGCAGGCATCTTGCTTGTGGAGGGTAATTTTTCATTACAAGGTCAAGGGGTAGTAGAAGTGAGAGGTAATAGCCTAGTAGAAGTAGGCGGCTCCCTACAAACCAATAGCAACGGCAATGGGCTGGTTTTTTCAGTGGAAGCCACAGCTTCTTTCTACGTTTGCGGTGGTCTTTTCAATCCTGACACTATTCCTCCAGCGATGCAAGAAGAAGTTAATGTTGACCAAAATGGCTGTAGAATTCTACCGATCAACTATCAATATGTCTCCGCAAAACTAGAGGAAAAAGAAAGAATAGCTCATATCCAATTTGCTACACTTCAAGAATGGAACAATGGTCATTTTGAAATCCAACGATCTGATAACCAAATCGGTAATTTTCAGACAGTGGCTAGCTTAAACAGTGCAGGTTGGTCTAATGAACCGAAAGTTTACGAATATCAGGATGGAAGCTTGCCCATACTTGCAGGTCACTCCTTTTACCGTATCAAACAAGTGGATATGGAAAACAATGAAAGCTTTTCCAAAGTAGTCGGCATCTCCTATCCAGGGATATCATCCAAGCAAGGTACTTGGCACGTATATCCTAATCCATCAGAAGGTTCAGCTATTAATATCGCTATATCAAATCCAGAAAATTATCACGGAGAAGAGATTTACTTCAAATTGACAGCTGGAATTTGGGATATATCAACGCAAAAAGTGGAGTCTCCACAAAGCCTCCAAACAGCGCTTAGGGAAACAATAGTACATGCTCCTTCCGGAATCTTATTCTTGGAGATTCAATGGGGCAAGGACATAGAGGTATTGAAGGTCTGGAAAAAGTAATTTCAGTAGGCAAGACATTGAGGTTTTCTTTAAATCCGCTTGGAAATAAAGTAAACTAGTACAAATGTTCAGCTCATCAGCATTTATGGATGGATAAGAGTGACTTCAGCTCCTTCTTTCTATTTTAAGCATTGATTTTAAATGAATTAGGCACAGACTTTCCAAAGATTTTGGACAAAAAATTAGGAAGTTGAAATGCAAATCTGTATTTTTGAAATGCGTTTTTTATGGTTTGAAAATGAAAAAAAATTTTACAACAAAACTTTTAGTCTTGGTTTCGATGATTTTTCTCATCGGGTTGGAAAGCTATGGGCAAAGAATATTTACTTCAAATGGAACCTGCGCTACGCCTTCATTGACCAATAATTCTTGCTGGACAGTGACAGGAACTTGCGGAAGTGGAAATTCTCCAGGAACTTCTCCAGAAGGCACAGCGTCTTGTCCAATCGTGATTGATATAGATCACCCTGTTTCAATAGCAGGCGACTTATCACTAGGTGGCCATGTCACATTAAATATAAATGCAGGAGGATCTTTGAATATAAATGGGAGAATCCTAATCAAAAGTGAAACTAAAGCCAATGTTATAAATACAAAAGGAGGTAATATCTTTGCAACCGAGTTATTATTACAATCAGGTCGTGCAACAGGCAGCGCTTCTTATCCAACTGAATTAGACCTAAATGGAAATGGTACGAACAAGTTAATTGTTACAACATTAAGCGTCAATCAAAATGTAATTTTTGATATCTTAGAAGATGGGTCACTTAAAGTAAATGGACTTACAAAATATGCTGGAAATAGCTCTCAAATAAATGTTTACGGTGACTACGAAACTGATGGGCTAGAAATTGCCGGTGGGGGAAGAGGAGTTGAGCTAAACGCCTTCGGTGGAACAATAAAAATCTCTGGGGATGTTGATATAAAAGGTGAGTCAACGATATCACTTGGTGGAACAAGTGAAGTTCTCATTGAAGGAGACCTTAAGGTTACTGGTAACTTTGATGAAGAAAGTCTTACTGGCGGACTTATAATGAGAGATGAGGCCTCCCTAATTGTAGGAGGAAACATTGATATTATTGGAAAGGCAACAGTTGCCATGCGAGATAATTCTGAAATTTTGGTTGAAGGCAGTGTGAATATTGGAGGAAGTGGGAAAATGGTGATGCGTGAAAACTCTATTTTGATTGTTGAAGGAGGTTGTGGAACTTATGAAGATGTTAACTGTGAGGGAGGCCTGTTTATAGATGGTAATGGTCAATTTCTTGAATATAATTTTACTCAAGCTTACATATGTGGTCAAAAACCAGATCATAATGAAGTAGACGAGGGTGCTCCTGCATTTGTGCCAGAGTACTGTGACCCCAATGATCCCAATACTGAACCAGGCGTTAACTGTGCACTTTATACTTCTTGTAGAATATTAGGTGTTGAGTTTGGAAATACCATTGTAGAGTTTGAACAAATTCAACGTGTTAACAACATCCAATTTATAACTCTAAAAGAGAGAGATAATTCTCACTTTGAAGTAGAGCGTTCAATTGATGGAACTAAATCTTTTCAAAAAATCGGAACTGTTTCTGGAACTGGATGGAGTGACAACTTGTCAAATTATTTGTTCATTGATTCTAATCTTCCAATTGGTGGGGGAAATGTATTTTATAGAATTAAACAAGTTGATTTTTCTGGTGCTTTTATCTACTCAGAAGTTTTTGCCAATAGAATCCCTGGAGTAGGATTCACTAAAGGAGTCTGGAGAGCTTATCCTAACCCTTCAATAGGAAACGAATTAAAATTAGGTTTATTAGATCCTAAACAATACAATGATGAATCTATTTCTGTACGAATGACACATCCTTTATCCATAACTGAAACTTTTACTGCGCAAAATATAGATCAAATCAATTCAAAGATTACTTACTGGGTCAATCAAATACCCACTGGTGTTTTTGTTCTAGAAATAGTCTGGGGAGATAAAATAGATCATATAAAGATTCTTAAAAAATAAATAGGTTTACTCCTCATCTTCCTTCCTTCTCACCGGCAGCTGGGGTTGACCTAATCCCACACTTCCTTTTAAACCGGTTAAGGTTGCCTTCCACCAGGCATTGAATATAAATTTGGATTGATCTCTTTTCAGGTAAATATCTGAACGGACGACATTCCCAAGAAACTTCCTAGGATTGTTATTCTTAATTAAGGTATTGGCGAGAAATGTCATCAGACCCAGTTTCCCTCTTCCCTTTTCTAATGTGACACTATCCAAAAAAGTTACCTTCAATCCCTCGTATCGGAAATCCATTCTACCAAAGGCTTCCTCCTTATCGAGTCTAAAATTCCAATCTCCTTTGAGTACTTCTCCCGAATTGATCTCTAAAAAAGCACCTTTGGAGAGCATATCATTTATCTGTGTAAGATCAAATCTGTCAACCTGTACGGTTACCTCCATCTCATAAGGTGGGGCATAATGCATCTGCACTTGCAGGTCAAGCTCGCCCGAACCCATCAGTGCGGACCTCGCCAAAAGAAACGAATGGGCTATGGGATGTTCAGTAGTACTATCACTGATGGCAAAGGGCGTCAATACAACCTCAAGGTTTTCAAACTCAATTTTTCCAGGAGACATAGAATTTGCGACAAATTCCTGATACCTCACAAATCCATCTTCCACAAGAATAGAGTCTACCCTAACATTGAAAGGTAAATCTTGAAAAATCTCCTGAGGCATCAGTTTAATCACTCCTTCCTTTTGAGGAATTCGTTTGTCGCGAAGTACATCAACATGCATTCCTGTCGCATGAACTCTCTTTGCCTCCAAGCCCTGACCTGAAATCAGCTTTTCTGTATTAATGGACTCAACAGCTATTCGGTCCACCCCCAACTGAATGGCATCCGTCTGAAAACCAACCTTGCGCAGGTATTCATATCTACCCATCGCCGGGCTGAACTGTACACCTTCCAAGATTAAATTCCGCTCCGACACAGATGCCTTTTTTACCCTCAATACTTCTAAGCTATCCTTACTATAGATTTGATAATCCGATATAGACAGTCTCAAATCCTCGTCCAAAAAGAATTCAGAACTATTGGCTTTGGATAAATCGAGAAGGTCTATGTCCAAATCAGCTAAAGAAAAATCAATCCCTTGAAATTGTAAACGAGGAAGAGGCCCAATTCCTTTTCTATGAAAGTCCAATTTCCCGTCGGAAATGGATAAATTCTGTAAAATCAAGGAACTTACGAATGCTTCCTCATTCCTGATTCTTGAGGTAGTCTGCTCTTCTTTAGGAGTGGAAGTGCTATCAAGGTAAATCACAAACTCAGGTTTCAAAAAGCGGATACCTTCCAGATTTACCTTTCCAGTTCTTTGAATTTCAGCCAAGGTATTATTTTGAATTCCCAATTCATCGATTTTACCCGAAAAAAGCGTCCCTTGAGCATTTTCAAGATCCAAAGGTTCAATTTCCAAACCTGAAAACACCGTCTCATCCGCCTTATTGTTAATAAACACTTCCGAAAAACGAACCCTATGTAAGCTATCGGGCAAAACGAAGGAAAAATCATTAACAGCAAGTGAAACCTCATCAAAAAGTTCGGCCAAAATCAACTCATTTTCCATTTGCTCGTCGAGAAAAAAATCAGTGACGGCTACATCAAAAGTAGCTTGAATAGACTCTACCTCCTTATTTGCTATCTGAAAAGTCAGCCTCAAATCGGATTCTAAGGCAGATATTTCTTCTATTTTCAAATACTCTACGGACCGACTCAAAGCTCTCGAGCCTCTTTGGGATTGCTTACTGACATTACGGATAAAATCTGGCTCAATATCCAAATTGATTCGGCTTCCCTCCACAGTTAACTTGGTCAAGTCCAGTCTATTTTCATAAAGAAATTCCTCCAGGTCTACTCCTTCTAGGGTCAATTTAGGCAGTAGCAAAGACAAGGCTAACTTACTCTCAAGCTGCTCTCCCGGAGTTAGCAATAGACTGTCAATGGTGATGGCCTCAGTCTTGGTGTTAAACTGAAGATTACCCGTGCTCACATCATAGTCACCCTTAGCGAGACTAAAAGAATAACCCGCAAGATTCAAGATGATTTCATCTGAGAAAAAGCTTCGCGATAAATCTACCTCCTGCCCAGGAGCATAATAAAAATCCCTCACTTTTAGCGAGAGGTCCTCTTCGCTAAAACTCACTTCTTGTCTCCCGGTGATATCGGTAAAATCCATCTTCCCCTTAAAAAAAGCGATAGAATCTATAGAAACCACCTGAAAGTAATCAGAAAGCAAATCCTGAATTTCACCCGAAGAGCTTAAACCTGAAGTCTCTGATTCCTGATTACGTTTGCGGTATTGATTATAAATCAGGTGAGGTTCAGATACCATGATGTAATCAATTAATAGGTTGCCTTCCAGCAATGCGGATCGAACGTCGATTCCATTCAGCTGAAAAACAGGCACACTCAAATCAATAGTGGCAGATTTGTCATAAATATCCAGAAGCTCTTGAATTTGATCGGGCTTTTCGGGTTTTAGAGAGAAGTTTCTGACATCTACCAAGTTTCTCTTTGAATCAATCACAATCTTGTCTGCAGTAAAAAGATGGAGGTTATCCCTTAACTTCAGTTGGTACTGATCCAAGCTCAACACCATTTCTTCCGCTAGCAATAAGTCTCTCAAATTAGCCGACGACTCGGGTCGCAAGAGTACATCCTCCAACTCAAGGCTGAATTTTTCAAAGCCGATATTATCACTTCGATCCCCGGATTCATTTTCAAACCGGACCGTACCTTCATTAATCTTAAGCTGCCTGATATTGACCTCCTCCAGATATCCTTGAAGGAGTTTTTGAGCGGCAAATCGCTGAGAAGTGTCTTTTCTGGCGACTCGATCGATAAACTCCACCTTTGGCTGATTGATTTCCAGAAGATCAACATCCAATTTTGATTCATTGTAGAGCTTTTTAAGGTTAGCTTCATTGAGCTGAAGCTTCGGCAGGCTGAGCCTAACGACTTGCCGGATACTTGTATCGCTATGATCTCCGACTTTGGGAAAAATCTCAAAATTTTCTACTTCAATTTCATCCAGAAAGGAAGACATGGAAACCTTTTCACCTCTAATCACATGTACCCCATCAGAAAGGCTCAAGGTAAAATCCCCCAATTCCATCGCTGCATCTTTCCCATAAAAAAATTGGTTTTTCAATTGACTTTCATCTGCGCCCAAGTAAAATTCAGCCATCCGGAAATCAACGTCAGCGATATCGACTCTGGACCTGGCGCTATCAGACAAATCACGAGAAGAGAATTTTCCATTATTGACAGAAAACTCCTTGATAGAAAATGATTTTAAAATCCCTTCAATCAATCCATTCAAATCACCCGAACCACTGACCTCCTCTTCAAGCTTTTCCCCTGAGCTTGTCATTTGAAACTCCGGATCATTTAATACAATCTCCTCAATTTTCACCTCAGAGGTCAAAAAAGCCCGATTGAGATCCATATTAGCCACTTTTAATCTGTCTAGCTTGAGATCATAATAGGACCTACTTGGAACAGCTCGATTTGAAATCAATTGAAATTCTTGAATATCAATCAGTCGGTCCAAAGAACTCACATGAACATTCTCTGCCAAAATCAAATGAACACCATCAGAAAGCGGAAATTCTACCTGCTCTAGTTCAAATTCAAAACCTGCAGCATTAAAAGGTGTTTCCCAATTTTTTGCAGTCGTCCAATCCACATCCCTAATCAATACCCTCGAGTTTTCAGCTTTAAGGGACTTTTGACTCAGAAAATTCAAGAAAAAGAGATCTGCATGATTAATTTCGATTTCATCGATATACACTCCTCCCATGGAGATGCGTTCAATACTTTTTTGGATCTCTTCCTCTAGGCGCTTTACAGGGGTCTTCTTTTCAGCCCCCCCCTCCTCTTCTGTTTTTTCAGGTAGCTCTATTCCAATGTCAGGATTATCCAGGTCTATTTTTCCGATTCGGATGATCCGCTCAGACCAATCGTACCAAATATTCCGAAAAGCTATTTCATCCAAGGTAAAATCAAATACAACTTGATCGATTTCGGATTGATTCGCTTCCACCGGCTTCATCACAATTCCATTGAGAAAAACCCCTCTTCTGATCAGAGAAAAGTTCAAGCGATTAAAGTCTACCTGATATACACCGGCAGTAGCTTCATTGATTTTATTTCGGGTCCAATTGACCAGCAAGAGGTTAGAACCAAAATAAATCACAAACTCTAAAAATAGAATCCCCAGAAAAATGAAAGTCAAAACCCGAAGGATTTTCTTTCGCAAGGGATGTCTAGTCAGTTTTTCCTTAAAACGATGAATCATCGGAGTGAATTTGATGTAAAATAACTAATTACTCCCAGATAAAAGAAAAGCAGCACCGAGATGCTGCTTTGTTAAGCTGTAGGAGAAGGATTCGAACCTCCACGGAGTAGTTAGGCAATAGTCCGGTTTGTTCTACGCTTTTTCCCACCGATTTTATCGGTACTCCACCCCCGAGACAGGAGGGCTTGTCTGCCAATTTCAACATCCTACAGTATTGTATTTTATTTAAAGCCAAGGCTTTATAAAAGCGACAAATTAACTCACAGCTTATTTCTAACCTGTCTCCATTGCTTAACTTGTCGCTTTTTGAAATTACTCCCCGTTTAAGAGTAAAAGTTTAAAATCATTGAGTTTAGATTCAAGCTTGTAAGCTAAATATCCTCATTGATTATGACAAATTTAGCAAAAGCATTGGTTTATTAAAATTAATATAAAAAATAAGCCATTTATTTTCTGTTTTTTTATCTAAATACGATTTTTATTACCGTATTGATATTTAAGAATAAAATTTCTATTAGTTTTTTAAAAATTTGACAATGACCTATTTTGAACTGGGCATAAAAAAAACCATGAAACAAAATTTCATGGTTTTAGTCAATTAACAATAAACCCAAAATAACCTGCTGTAGGAGAAGGATTCGAACCTCCACGGAGTAGTTAGGCAAATTTACGAGCTCGCTAAAATGCTTTATCCCACCGGTAGCACCGGTACTCCACCCCCGAGACAGGAGGGCTTGTCTGCCAATTTCAACATCCTACAGTATGTGTGTTCAAAGATCAAATTCAATTACCTTTTGTAGGTGAACTTGATGATTCAAATATACAAGGATCAGATTCTTTTTTGCAAATAATTCAAATATTAAAGCTAATTATTACAGTTTAATTAATGAAATCGATTGAATTTTACCTATTTGTTAATTAATAAAGAATTCAGAGGCCTGTTTTTATCAAATCTTCAAACTTTAAACCGTTAAGTAATGATTTTTCAGAAAATGAGGCCAATTTTAATTTTTTTTTAATGAATAAGCTGAAAATTATTTATTCAATAATTATTCAGTGGTCACATACCCCTCCCACTTCTCTAGCACTCCCTGAAAGTCCTCAGGCAGCTCCGAGTCAAAAAATAACTTCTCTGATGTTTTAGGGTGTATAAATCCCAAGGATTTAGCATGAAGGGCTTGTCTAGGCAACATTTGAAAGCAATTTTGAACAAAAGCTTTGTATTTTGAAAACTGAGTACCCTTTCTGATTTTATCTCCACCATACATGGCGTCATTGAATAGCGGATGTCCTAAGTATTTCATATGAGCCCTGATCTGATGGGTTCTCCCTGTTTCTAAATTGCACTGAATCAAACTGACATAGCGAAGTCGCTTGATAACTTTCCAATGCGTCACCGCATGCTTCCCCTGATCTCCATCAGGGAAAACATCCATCACCTTACGATCTTTAGCACTTCGACCTATATGCCCTCTAATGGTACCTTCATCGGCTTCCGGCTCACCCCAAATCAAAGCTAAATACGTTCGCTCAATGGTGTGATGAAAAAATTGTGCGGCTAGATGGGTTATGGTCTCCTCATTTTTGGCAATTACGAGAAGCCCTGAAGTATCCTTATCGATCCGATGCACTAGCCCGGGCCGGCCTACATTCCCTTTCATTTCAGGAAGATGCTCAAAATGGTAAACCAATCCATTGACCAAAGTTCCTGTCCAATTGCCATGAGCAGGATGTACCACCATCCCCGCAGGCTTATTGACAATCATCAAGTCACTATCTTCAAAGACGATATCGAGAGGAAGGTCTTCGGCCAAAACTTCAGTTTCCCTAGGAGGCATAGTCAGCATGACCTTGATTTCATCATTGGGCTTGACTTTGTAATTTGCCTTTATGGATTGGCCATTGACCAAAATTGTACCTGAGTCTATGGCTTGCTGCACCTTATTTCGGGAAGCATTTGCAATTTTCTCCGTGATAAACTTATCGATGCGGGTAGCTGTCTGTCCTTTGTCTATGACTATTCGGTAATGCTCATAGAGCTCTACTTCTTCCTCATCAAAGTCTTCTTCGGCTTGCTTATTCATTTGGCAAAAATAAGAGGATCTCCTTTAACTTTGCTAATATTCCAAAACTCATGCTCTCTGCAAGCCCAAACATCAATCAGTCACTTGATCATCCCTTACTTGAAAAAATGGGAATTGACCTTGCTGTCAAAAGACTGGACCTCATTCACCCGGAAGTCTCCGGCAACAAATTTTTCAAGCTCAAATACAACCTTAAAAATGCACAAGATGATCAAACCCCTAAAATCCTCACCTTTGGAGGAGCATATTCCAACCATATTCAGGCTGTAGCGGCAGCTTGCAAGCTACTTCACATTCCTTGTGTGGGAATCATCCGCGGGGAGGAGACACTTCCTTTGAATCCCACTTTGAGTGCTGCAAAATCAAATGGAATGCAGTTACATTACCTCAGCAGGTCAGCGTATAAGACAAAAGCTAAACCTGAATTTTTGGAAGACTTGAAGAACAAGTTTGGAGAATTCTCCTTGATCCCCGAAGGAGGTACCAATCAACTGGCAATAAAAGGAGCAAGTGAGATTTTAACAGAAGAGGACTACCAATTTGATTTTATCACAGTAGCTATGGGAACAGGGGGCACGATGGCAGGAATACTGGAGGCGTTGTCACCAAATCAAACTGCGATTGGTTTTTCTTCCTTGAAAGGAGACTTTATAAAAGATGAATTCCAATCGCTCATCAACCAACATCAAATTCATCAGAAAGCTGAATTTATTATTGAAACCTCCTATCATTTTGGAGGCTATGCCAAATTTCAGCAAGCCCTAATAGAGTTTATCTGGTGGTTTTATGAGCAATTTGGGATTAATCTAGACCCCATTTATACCGGAAAGCACTTTTATGGAATTTGGGATTTGATTAAAAAAGGATTTTTTCCTAATGGCACCAAGATTCTCAGTATTCATACGGGAGGATTGCAAGGGATCGAAGGCTTTACAGAGCGAACGGGAATCAAACTCCCGACTCCTTCAAAGTGAAATAATCCTCTGACTCCTGAGGGTGAATTTGCAGTACATTGGCCAAGACCAGTCTAACCAATGTTTTACTCGCTAAAAAATATGGGAGCTTAGCAAGCTTTGCGTACTCCTTAAGAGTGATTTTTCCTAATCCTTCCAAGGACTTCATTAAGACTTCTTCTTTCTTCCCGTAGGTGAATACCATGTCCTTGGGATTTTTACCTCTCCTCAGCACCTCCCACACTTCCCTGCTCGCTTGTACACTTCGGTCGGCTACTCGGACAAAGGCTTGATTTCGTTGTTTCTCCTTCAAATAGTGAGGCCTATTATTGCTCAGAGGAATGGAAAAAATAGCGACTCCTTTTTTTTCCGTCAGCTTTACCGACTCGACTTCATAGTCCAAAGGAGGGAAAATCAATTCACGGATAGCCTTTTCTAATACAAAAATTTCTTCTTCTATAAATCGCTGACCACTGACAGTGCCATCATCATCCACTCCTACCAATAAAACACCACCGGCAGTATTGGCCAAAGCCACAAGCTCCCGGACTACCTTTTCGGGAAAAGCAATCTTCTTCTTGAATTCCAATTTAAGCCCTTCACCTTTTGCAGCTAGAGCCTTTACTTCCTGCAGCGTCATGTTTGGTTAGTTTCCTGGCCCTCTTTGCAATTCTTCCAATCTTGCTTTTTGTGCCATCCATTCGTCTCTTAAACGAGCCGCATCCATAAAGTTCAATTCCTTTGCCGCTTTCTCCATTTGCTTTTGAGTTTGAGCGATCAGCTTTTCCAATTTCTCTTTGCTAAGGTATTGGACCACAGGATCTGCGGCTACTGCAGTGTCTCCCGGCATCGGCTCTGCATAGACTTTAGCATTTTTCTTCGAATCGGCCACTTTCGTTTGTCCCATGATTTTATCGCGGGATTTGATGACCGTAGTCGGAGTGATTCCATGCTCTTCATTATAAGCTATCTGCAGCGCCCTTCTTCGTTTGGTTTCATCTATGGCCATCTGCATAGAATCGGTGATTTTGTCAGCATACATAATCACTCTTCCCTCGGAGTTTCGAGCGGCACGACCTATGGTCTGTACCAGACTGCGCTCATTTCTTAAGAATCCCTCTTTATCTGCATCCAGAATAGCCACCAAGGAAACCTCGGGAAGATCCAAACCCTCTCGAAGCAAGTTCACCCCCACCAATACATCAAAGACTCCTAATCGCAGTTCCCGGAGAATTTCCACTCGATCCAAAGTCTTCACCTCTGAGTGAATGTAGCGGGATTTGACACCTGCTCGTTCTAGGTATTTCTGAAGTTCTTCTGCCATTCGCTTCGTCAGGGTAGTCACCAGGACACGGGCATCCGTCTGAATCGTCTGATCGATTTCTTCAAGTAAATCATCAATCTGATTTTGACTAGGACGGACTTCGATAGTAGGATCCAAGAGCCCTGTGGGACGGATAATCTGCTCCACGACGACTCCTTCTGTCTTACCCAATTCATAATCCGCCGGAGTGGCCGATACATAAATCACTTGATTGGTCAAATCCTCAAACTCATCAAATTTAAGCGGACGATTGTCCAAAGCGGATGGAAGCCGAAAGCCAAAGTCGACCAAGTTCACCTTGCGAGACCGATCTCCGCCCCACATGGCACGTACCTGAGGCACGGTTACGTGGCTTTCGTCGATCACCATCAGGTAATCATCCGGAAAATAATCCAACAAACAGAAAGGCCGCATTCCTGGCTCTCTTCTGTCAAAATATCGAGAATAATTCTCTACACCTGAGCAATAGCCTAATTCACGAATCATTTCCAGATCAAACTCAGTGCGTTCTTGAAGTCGCTTGGCTTCCATAAATTTCCCTTCTTTCTCAAAAAAATTAACCTGAGCCACCATATCATCTTGAATCTCCTTAATGGCCTTATCCAAAGTATCTCGACCAGTGACAAACAAATTGGCTGGGAAAATAGAAATGATCTTCTCATCATTTAGCTTTTTTCCGGTAGCAGGGTCTATTCGCTGAATCGCTTCGATTTCATCCCCCCAAAAGAAAATTCTGTACCCCCAATCTGCATACGCAACAAATATATCTACTGTATCTCCTTTCACTCTAAAAGTACCATGAGTCAAATCCTGATGGGTTCGTGAATACAAAATATCCACTAATTTAAAAAGCAATTGATTACGGGGAATTCTATCTCCCTCCTGAAGTCGGATGACATTTTTGGCAAACTCTTCCGGATTTCCGATACCATAAATGCAGGATACAGATGCTACCACAATAACATCTCTCCTCCCCGTCAAGAGGGCTGATGTCGCACTGAGCCTCAGCTTCTCGATTTCTTCATTGATGGACAAGTCCTTTTCGATGTAGGTTCCCGAACTGGGAATAAAAGCCTCCGGCTGGTAATAGTCATAGTAGGATATAAAATACTCCACAGCGTTGTCGGGGAAAAACTGCTTAAACTCTCCATACAGCTGTGCAGCCAGTGTTTTATTGTGACTGAGTACCAAAGTGGGTTTTTGGACTTCTTGAATCACATTAGCCACGGTAAAGGTTTTACCCGAGCCGGTTACCCCAAGCAAGACTTGCCCATCATCTCCATTGCGAATGCCCGCAGACAATTGGCGTATCGCTCCCGGCTGATCTCCTGTAGGTTGATAATCTGATGTTAGTTTAAATTCCATGATTGAGTCTCCAAGTAGTCCAACACCAAAACGGGGCACAATAGTTTTTAAAATCCAAAATCAAAGGCTAAACCGTCGGTTTATACTTTCCTATGTTATAATACAGGTAATTGGTTCTGAGAATAATCACCAGCATCATTGGGATCAAACTCGGATGAAAGGACTGCCAGCCCAATATCCAAAATACCACAGCAGCATCTGCCATGACCAGGGCGAAAAGCAAATAGGGTCGCACCCATTTTTTAAGATTTTTTGCCAAAAGTGCTCCTGCCAAAAACAGGTGTCCCGGAAATGCCCAAAGGATATTCCAGTTCCACTTCGTCGCACTATGCTCAGTAGCAAACCAAAGCAGAGAGACTACTATTCCCAATAAGCCTAAAAACGCAAATAAACCCACATCAAACCCAATAAAGAGCCTTTTCTTTTTAAAGCCTATCCAGGTAATGAAGGTGAATACAATGGCTAGCAACCAAAATATCCAATACGGATTGACAGCAGGAAGTTTTTCATTGGGATTGGGAAACTCCAAAATCACATTTGACTCTTTGACCAAAGGGCGGGTAGGACCATCTCCTTCAATGCTCGCTCGGGCAAATGCCTGCTCCATGTAGTCTGGCAAAAACTGCTCCTCCTGTGCACTCGCATCTCGGTCGATCACCGCGCCTAGCGCCAAATCAATACCGAGATCTGCCCAAGGAATTCTTAGGACATATTCATCAATCAGATTGCGAAAGGTCCGATCTCTAGTTTCTACTTCCTGATCATTCCAAACCAACTTATCCCCCAACACCAAATCCATGGCATCCCGGATCCGTGTGGCGCAATTGTCAAAGAAAAAATCGTAGCGGTAGTTTCTCCGCTCAGGGAGGTAATTGACCTGAAGAAACTCCACCATGTGCTGCTGCTGATCATAAGAGAGGTCGAGTACTTGCTCCCTTACCCCGCGACGCTCCCTGTTGTAGGTGGAGATAAAATCCCCGTAGGTAGAGACCGAAAGCATGTAATCGAGTTTTCCAGCGGCAAATTTTCCGTAGAAATTGGGCGTATTGAAGTTGAAGGTGCCGTAGTTGAAAACATAATCGGTGCCCTCAGCACGATTGAGCACCCGGATGGCGCTATGCCCAAAAGCCATATAAAGGTCCTCTCCCGGATCGCAAGTCAGTAAACTGATGCGGTAGATCTGAGCCTGAGCACTTGTCAAACCCATGAATATCAAGGAAATAATCCAAAACGAAATTTTGTTTTTCAAACTCATTTTACTAACTTAATTGTCCTTTTTTAAACTGTCAAAACGATGAAAGATCGAGACAAATTGTTTGACTACTTAGCACTTTTTGAGAGCCGAATATACAGGATATTGTCGGCAATAGGATTATTTTGCCTTCTGACAAGCTATGTATTCTCTCAAGAAATAGGAGCCTACAGAACGGTTGGAAGCGGAGATTTCCAAAATCTTACAATATGGGAGGTTTTCGATGGTTTCATTTGGAATGCTGCAGCTAACTCACCAAATCAGACCAATGACATTTACATCGATCAAACGCATACACTGAGCCTTAGTCAAAATGAAGCTGTCAAAAGTGTATTTATCAATGCTGAGGCTGGAGCTGGGCAGAAATTGAATTTGAATGGATTTAACCTTGATATTTACGGTACTCTGCAGGCTTTTAACGGCGCAGCTCCAGGCACTCCCATAGGAGCTTGGAATAGTCAAAACTGGATAGGAAACTCAACCACAAGTACGCTGACTTTTAGAGGAAATTCCAGAACAATTATTCCATTAGACGCATGGAGCGGATTCAGTACAAATAGTCGGTATGCTGTAATTTTTGACCCCGGCCCAGGAGTAGAGCTTAGAATCCAAGAGGCATTCAAAGCATTGAGTTTTACGATACGGTCAGGCACTGTCATCCAAGAGCTCGACACCAGCGTCATTCCTAACAATTGTCCTACACTTTCTTTCAACACAGAAACAACGGTCTACGGACCAGGACCATTTGGTGAGTTGATAATTGAAGATGGAGCCACCTTTATCACAAATTGCAATGATGACATTAGCTTCCGGTCAGGCACCGTTAGTTCTAACTCTTTTGACCTTCGACAAGGAGGTACGCTGATTTTAGAAGGAGAAAACCCTTTAATTGAAGCAGCTTCGATTCAATTAAACGGCACCGTAATTCACCGGAGCGGAAGCTCAACGAAAAATTTTCTTTCTAAAAGCTTTACCGATGCCGCCACTCCTCAATCCATCAGAAACCTGATTTTAGAAGGTAATGAAGACTTAATACTCCCTAGTAATTTAATTATCTCGGGAAACTTAATCCAATCCGGTACTGGAGAATTTCTTTCTGAATTTTCTCATTTACAATTCTTGGGAGCTACAGATCAACTGGTCCAAAACTTTTCCCTCGAAACTCGAGACCTTACCTTAAATAAAATGGCAGGAGAACTTATAGTCGATGAAGATTTGAGAATCCTTCAAAATCTAAATTTGATTGAGGGAAGTTTAAATCTGGCGGGCAATGAGCTTCATGTCAATCTTGATGGAAGTGGAGAAATCAATTACCTGGGAGGAAGCTGGAAAAATATTTCTCTTTTTACCTATCACAATACTCCTACCGTTCTGGACGCTATCAATGGGACCTTTCCCTTTGAGGACACCCAAAATGAGGGAATCAGAAAAGTACAGCTCCTAGGTGCTTCTTCAGGGGGTGATTTAAGTATACAATTTTCAGAATTTAAAGGTGCTGACCTCAATGCTGGATTTGATGATTCGGACGGAACCACGATTTTATATAGACTGTATTCCTATTTTGAGTTTTCTGGTTTGAACCCTAGTAGCAACTCCGTAGAATTAAGAATTTCTGCCGATAAATTGATCGTAGATGATGAGGAAGACCTTCGTATTGTGGGTACTGGCTATGCTGCTCCGGGAACTCATCTTATCGGGTTAGACCCGACTGTACTCTGGGCACGAAGAGCTTTGACCTTTGATGAATTAGCAGGGGTAAATTTTACAGTAGGTAGTTTCAGAACACTCACCATCTTACCGATTAACTGGCTAAGCCTTGAGGTAAAAAACAAAGATCAAGGAGCCTTGCTGCAGTGGCAAGTAGCAGAAGATCATCCCGATGGGCACTACAGCATTTTCCGATCCTCCTCCGCCAACTTGAATACTGAAAAACAAATCGGAGAACTTCGTGCAAGTTCAGACGAAGGCAGAAAGGACTATGAATTTTATGATTCATTGGTCAATCCTTCGCTAGATTATTATTACAGAATCAAGTACACGGAACCAGAAAAAGAAGAAAACTGGAGCAAATTGCTTCGATTAGCAGCTTCCTCCACTTCTTCTAGAGTCGAAGTCTATCCCAACCCGTATACACAAGGTGAAATTTTTCTTTCGATACCTGCAAATTGGAATATTGAAAATATTCAGGTGGAAATCCACAAGCTCAAAGGAACCCAAATTTTCAAAGGTTACTTTGATGAGATTCTGGTGACAGAAAAACTAAAGAAACTGAGTCCAGGGATTTATCTTATACGAATTACACATTGGGACCAAAGTGAGGTAATCCGATGGGTTCGCCATTAATCACAGAGATTTGTAAAATCATCAAAGGCTTTCGAAGCAATCCTCCAAATTTTTTATCTTGGAAGCTAAACCCAATCTCAGCCTATGACCTTATTGCTTGTTTTGCTCAGCATCGCCCTATTGGTAGTGCTGATCGTATGGGCCAAACTCAATCCTTTTTTGGCCTTTCTGATCTCCTCCATTACTGCCGGTTTTCTACTGGGATTGCCTCCGGATCAGATAGCCGGCTCAGTCCAAAAAGGGATGGGCGATCTTTTGGGGGATTTAGTGATTGTCATTGTGATGGGTGCCATGCTGGGAAAACTAGTCGCAGAGAGCGGCGCCGCTCAGCGAATTGCCGGCTTTCTGATGAAAATTTTTGGAGAAAAACGCATTACCTGGGCGATGGCACTTACTGGATTGATTGTAGGGATTCCCCTCTTTTATAATGTAGGCTTTGTACTACTCGTACCACTGGCTTTCACGGTTGCCTATCAATACCGCATTTCCGCCGTTTACGTGGGGATTCCCCTTTTGGCAGCATTGTCAGTGACACATGGATTTTTACCCCCTCACCCTTCACCCGCAGCTTTGGTAGCCCAGTTTGGCGCCAATATGGGATTGACTCTCTTCTATGGCTTCATCGTTACTATTCCTACCGTGATCATTGCCGGGCCGTTATTTGCCAAATTATTAAAAAATGTAAAGGCAGAACCCCTAAAAACTTTCCAAGCCGAAATCAAGCCCGAAGACCAATTACCTGGGATCGGAAATAGTCTTTTTACAGCTTTGCTGCCGGTTTTCTTGTTGGTAGGGACGACTGCCCTAAGTCTCCAAGCGGGAGAAAACCTCACCTTTGGGCCCCTGATCAAATTCATCTCCAATCCTGGTGTAGTGATGATTGTCTCGGTACTTTATGCCACCTTTTCTCTGGGGCTTCTGCGTGGTTTTAAAATGAAAGGATTGATGGATCGCTACACCGATGCGACCAAGGATATCGCAATGATCCTCTTGATCGTAGCCGGTGCAGGTGCGCTGAAGCAAATATTTACGGATACTGGAGTCAGTCAGACTATCGCAGAAGGATTAAAGAGCTGGGATGTACATCCCCTTGTGCTCGCCTGGACGATTACGGCAATCATCCGAGTATGTGTCGGATCGGCCACTGTAGCGGGCCTGACCACGGCAGGCATCATCGCCCCACTTGTGACTACCATGAATGTAGACCCGAATCTACTGGTTTTGGCTATTGGCGCAGGCAGCTTGATGTTTTCCCATTTTAATGATGCTGGTTTTTGGATGTACAAGGAGTTTTTCAATGTCAGCATCAAAGACACCATCAAGACCTGGTCAGTCATGGAGACATTAGTTGCTGTGGTGGGCTTGCTGGGCGTATTAATCTTAGATATCTTTATTTAAAAAAAATGACAATGGAATCAGCAGAAAATAATTTCGAAAAATTGGGTCTCAGCTTACCACCTGCACCTAAACCTCTTGGTGTATACAAGCCTTGCTTAATTGATGGAAAATACCTCTACCTCTCTGGGCACGGTACGGTAAAAGATGACGGTACTCTTATTGTAGGACGGATTGGGGTAGATTTAGATATGGAGGCAGGTAAATTAGCCGCTAGGCAGGTAGGACTTGCCATGCTCTCCACCATCAAAAAAAATCTTGGCTCACTCAATCGAGTCAAGCGCGTCATCAAGGTATTGGGGATGGTCAACTGTACCGAAGATTTCGAAAGGCATCCCTATATCATCAATGGATGTAGCGAGTTATTTGCGGCAGTTTGGGGAGAAGAAAACGGCATAGGTGTACGCTCAGCGGTAGGCATGGGATCTTTGCCAGACAATATCCCGGTAGAGGTTGAAGCCATGTTTGAGCTACAGGAGTGAGCTTATGGCGATACCAAGGCCTTATACGATTCAAAAATATTCAGGACATCTTGTACGTACCTAACGGCAAGGTGTCCTTTGGCAAAACCACTCTTTACAATAGGGTCGCGATAAAACTCCGGATTACTTTTTTGCTCCAAGAAGTAAGAAACCTCCTCCCAACTTTGGGTATTGCCTCCGTATTTCATGGTCAGTCTCCAAGCATCTTCTACATGCCCATGTCCTATATTATAGGAGGAAAGAATGAATTTTATCCGTTCATTAGTCTCAGGGACCCGACCCAACCAAAATTTATCCAAATAGCGTAAGTAGCGCACCCCTCCCATGAGTGATTGATCGGGGTCGTTCGGATTGCTTACCCCAAAGCGCTCCAAGGTCACGGGCATGAGTTGAAGCAGGCCCTGAGCACCGGCATAAGAGGTAGCCGTGGTATCAAATCTTGATTCCTTGTAGACCAAAGAAGCCAATAAGCGCCAATCCCATCCCAATTCTTGAGCACCCTGCTGTATGAGCTCATCATATACGGATATTTGATTACCCGCTAAAGATGAAAATGGACTGGTGGATCTAAAGTAACTGTTTTTTGAGTTGAGAAAATATTTAGCATACAGAATGGGAATGAGCTTATTTTTCTCCGAATCCAGCCAATTATTGACAGCTTGCAATAGCTTGGGAGAGTTATCCCTTACTACCCAAGATACATCCTCCGACTGTGTGACGTTCCAGGATATATTCAACCCATCATAGTAAGTCGCATTAGCCTGAGCTATATTTTGATCCGCAATTGTCCACTTGATTTCTCTTTCGACTACTTGGTCAATCAGGGTTTCCTCATGAAGGGGGGATTCCAAAACCGTAAAGTTCACTTGGAGCGAGTCCTTTATTTTACAAAGCTGGGATTTGTACACCGCTCCTTTTCTCACAAAGACGGTATCCGATTCCATGTCTTTCCAACTGGAAATTTTGGGATTATCCAGCGAACCCACCAATACGGTACTGATACTGCCTAGGGGCTGTGTAAATGTGGCAAGTTCTTCTCGCTCTGAACTTTTCTCCAAATTCATGGCGATCAGGTCCACAGTACCTTTGTTCAAAAAATCAAAAGCCTTATCAAGATCAGAGACCAAAACCAGGTTCAGTTGAACACCAAGTTCTTTGGCAAGGTCCTGAAGCAATTCATATTCATAGCCCATTCTTCGGCCACGGTAGATGTAATAGCCAGTGGAATTATTATCCACCGCAGCACGGAGAATACCCCGACTTTTGATTCCTGGAAGGTCCAGTACGTAGGGATCTTCTTTTCTGACTTTATTGAATTGATTCTCCAGAAAGGTACATTGGACCCCAAAAAGAATTAGAATCAACGTAGAGAATAAAATAACGAATGACTTTCGCATGCACTTGGACTAAGTCCGATGGTTCCGAAAGCCTTGATAGTCAAATGGTATGCCAAATAGGGACTTTGACAGAACTTAAAAAATATAAATAGAACGACTTTAATGAATACTCCTTTTATTTTCGATATTAAGGCCTTATGGGAAGATTTTCATAACTATTATTAAAGTAAATTTTCCCGCTAAGTCTCAAAAGCTCTATTTCCTGCTCCTTGATGTTGTAAATAGAAGTAATTAATCTGTCTTCAGCTGTGAGCAAATTAACCTGAGCATCTCTAAGCTCCAGATAAGAAGAAATACCAAGTCTAAACCTTTCTAAGGCAATGTCGGCACTTTCTTTTGCAACTTCATAATTTTTTTTCTCTACTTCAAGAAGGTTTTGATTGGTAAAGTAGGTATTATAAGCCCTTCTGATATCAGATTGGAGTTGGATTTCGTATTGATCGAGCGTGTATTCTTGTACTTTCTGTTGGACACGGGCATTCTGGATTCTTCTGTTTTGGGTCAGGCCACTAAATAAATTAAACGTAATGTTTCCTCCATAATTGAATCCTTTTCGTTGGTTTTGAAGCAAAAAACCTGCAACAGAAGAAGAGGTATTATTTACATAATTGCCATTGAAATTGAGCGTAGGTAGCCGTTGGGCTTGCAACTCTCTCATTTCCAGAAAAGCCACATTTTTTTGTCTCTGATTAACCAGCAAGGTCTTATTTTCAAGGAAGGCATTTTCTTCCAAATCCAGCAGCGTTAACTTCTCACCAATGAGGATAGTATCATTCACTGCAAATTCGGTGTCCGGATCCAAAGCCATAAGCTCATTCAAATTAACCCTGGCATTTTGGATGATCTGTTCTTGTGTTAACAATAAACTTAAATCTGAATTGTAATCAACCTCTGCGGTAAGGAAATCTCTTTTCCCCGCACCTCCCAAGTCGTATTGTGCTTTGGCAATATCCAATCGAGCCTGGCTGAATTCCAAGGTTTTTTTAAGTACCTCGTATCGTTGCAGTTCAAGCACGAGTCGATAGTAGGCAGTGGACAAACCCGCTACCGTATTTTCTACGGCTATTTTGGCTTCCAACTCACTGATTTCTGCAAGCTGCCCCAATCGTTTCATCACCACAAAACTCTCTGGTCTGAAACCATAGATTCCAACCACCGTAAAGTTGGTGTTCTGAGACCTTGCACCATCAATTTGCACAGGCTCAGGATCATTTCGGAATACCTGCTCCACATCCTCCACGCTATAATCACGGGTGTAAACAGCATCTAAAATCGGCATAAAATAATCTCCAATACCAATCTTTTTTTCTCCTTCACGGAGATTGATATTTTCCACCGCAATTCTGACGTCGTAGTTTTTTTCCAAACCAATCTGAATGGCTTTTTCTAAATCCAACGACTCATTATTTTGTGCGAAAATGGTTGTTCCGATGATACTCAACAAGAGTAGTAGGCTAATTTTCTTCATTACGATCTGGCTAATCTTCCTTCCTTAGCAGTAAGATAGGTGTAAATGGCTGGGATAATAAATAAGGTCAATACGGTCGCAAAAGCCAATCCGCCAATTACCGCTGCTCCCATTGGGACTCTGCTCTCCGCTCCAGCTCCTAATCCAAGTGCAATAGGTAAAATACCAAGAATGGTGGAAAGCGAAGTCATCAAAATGGGTCTAAAGCGAGCTACAGCTGCTCCATAAATCGCTTCATGTACGGAAAGACCTTGCGCCTTACGCTGATTGGCAAATTCTACAATCAAGATTCCATTTTTGGTCACCAGTCCTATCAGCATGATAATACCAATCTGTGAGAAAATATTCAAGGTAAAATCAAAGATCCAAAGAGTAAAGAGGGAACCAAAGAGAGCCAATGGAACCGTAAACATAATGGTCAGCGGATCTAAGAAACTCTCAAACTGAGCCGAAAGCACCAAATAAATCAAGACCAAGGCAAAAATGAATGCAAAAACCAAACTGTTTGAAGATTCTCTAAACTCTTTGGAAGGACCTGAAACATCGGTGGTAAAGGACTCATCAAGTACTTCGGAAGCGATCAAGTCCATCTCTTCCAATCCATCTCCAATGGTAAACCCATCGGCTAAATTGGCTGATACTGTAGCTGAAACAAAACGATTGAATCGGTAGAGTTGAGGTGGAGTAGACTTCTCTACCACCGTCACTAAGTTATCCAGCTGCACCAGTTGGCCGTTTTCTGCACGCACGTAAAGCATTCGGAGATTGATTGGCTCATTTCTATCCTCTATCTGCATTTCTCCTACGACCTGATACTGCTTCCCGTTCATGATGAAATAAGCAAATCGCTGTCCAGAATAAGAGAGCTGAAGAGTTCTTGCTATTTCCTGAACAGAGACCCCAATATTTCTGGCTTTCTCTCGATCGATTTCGATTTCCAATTCGGGCTTGGTAAACTTCAAGTTGATATCCGCAAAGATGAACTTATCACTTGCATTCACCGCATCCATAAATGGTGGAATCTTCTCTTTTAATTTTTCTAAAGTAGGCGCCTGCAGCACATACTGCACAGGCAGTCCCCCTCTTCGGTTGCCTATCGATTGCGCCTGAGAGGCAAATGCACGAACGGAGGTATAATCTTTAAGCTTCTCATTGACCATCGAAAAAATCTCCTGCTGTGAACGACTTCGATTCTCTGCATCTGTAAGAATCAGACGAACAAAGCCCGAATTAGTACTCGCTGTACCAAAACCCGGTGAGGTCACAGAGATCAATCCATCGAGTTCTTCTTCCGGCATAGTTTGTTTGAAATCTTGGACCATTTCATCAATGACTCTGTCCATATAGCCGAAAGTTGCCCCTTCCGGACCAGACATATTTATTCTGATCTCTCCTCTATCCTCTACAGGAGCCAATTCTGTAGGGATCTGATTGAATAAATAATAAATCCCAAAACCCATAAATACCACTAATCCAAAGGCCGTCCATCTCACCTTCATAAACTGACTTAGGACTTTATCGTATTGATCATTCAGCCATACAAACACAGGTTCAGTAAGCTCATAAAAGCGATTATGCTTTTCTCTGCGTTTCAAAAACTTCGAACTCAGCATCGGAGTCATTGTCAAGGCCACAAAAGAAGAAATGATAACCGAGCCGGCGACTACGATACCAAACTCCCTGAATAGTCGACCTGTCGTACCGGTCAAGAAAATCACTGGAAGAAATACTGCAGCTAAGGCCACAGTAGTAGCGATAACAGCAAAGAATATTTCCTCGGCTCCTTTTTGAGCTGCTTGTAGTGGTTTTTCTCCTTTCTCAATACGGGCATAGATGTTTTCCAGCACAACAATCGCATCATCGACCACGAGACCGATAGAGAGTACAATTCCTAAAAGAGTCAGTACATTGATCGAGAAATCCATCAGATACATGATGAAAAACACCCCGATCAAGGAAATAGGAATAGTCAGAACAGGAATAAAGGTAGTTCGCCAATCTCGTAGAAAAAGAAAGATAATGGCCACCACCAAAATAAATGCGGTAAGGATTGTCTGTTGTACTTCAGAAATGGAATCTCTGATATATTTGGTCGAGTCAAATCCAATTTCCATTCCTACATCTGCAGGAAGATCTTTCTTGATAAACTCCAGCCTTCTGTAAAATTCATCTACAATTTCAATACTGTTGGAGCCAGGAAGCGGTACCAATACCACTCCCACCATGGGAACTCCGTCTCGCTTGAGTACGGTGCGCTCATTTAAGGCGGAAAGTTCTGCTCTTCCTACATCCTGAAATCTTACAATATTATTTTGATCTTCTTTGATGATCAGGTCATTGAATTCTTGAGGGGTGCTTAATCTACTCTTAGTTCTGACAGAGAGCTCAATGGTCTCCCCCTCTATTCGCCCGGATGGCAATTCTACATTTTCAGACTGTACTTTAGAGAGTACATCCAAAGGAGTGACTCCATAAGAAGCCATCTTGAGCGGATCCATACGGAGTCGAATAGCGTACTCTTTTTCACCCCAAATCTGCACTCTACTGACTCCAGGAATAGTTTGAAGTCGTTCCTTAAACACATTGTTAGCAAGGTCAGAGAGATCCAAAAGGCTTCTTTCGTCGCTCTTAACATTAAGAAAGACAATCGGCTGGGAATCTGCATCGGCCTTGGATACCACAGGAGGATCCGCATCAGGAGGGAGGTTACGCTGAGCACCAGATACTTTATCACGGACGTCATTAGCAGCAGTCTCCAGGTCAGCTCCCACATCGAATTCAACCGTGATACTGCTAGCGCCATCATTACTCGTAGAAGTCAGGGATTTAATCCCTTGGATCCCGTTGATCGCTTCTTCCAAAGGTTCTGTAATCTGCGCTTCGATCACATCGGCATTAGCTCCTACATAGTTGGTCCGCACATTGATCACGGGCGGATCCACACTCGGAAACTCCCTCACCCCTAAAAGTGAAATCCCAATCGCTCCGAATAGAACAATTACCAGTGACATCACTATGGCCAGTACAGGCCTATTGATACTTAAATTTGATAAACTCGCCATCTTAATTGATTTGCGTGTAATTAACGGCCATTCCCGGCCTCGCTTGCAATACCCCAGTAGTCAATACCAGGTCTCCTTCATTCAGCCCACTCACTATCTGAACCTGAGTGTCTGTCCTTTTTCCTATTTCTACCTTCTGCTCTCTTACTTTACTATCTTCACCTACTACATAAACTTTGTAGCCATCGAGTTCGGGGATGATAGATTCAGAAGGAACCAATAATGCATCTTCGGTTTCTCCCAAGACAAAACGGATTCTCACAAACATACCCGGCAAAAATCGTCCTTCTTTATTAGGACTTTGAGCTCTCAGGGTAAGTGTCCGAGTGGCAGCATCGATTTGAGGCTCGTACGCAAATACGACTCCTTCGACCTCCTCTGGCGTTCCATCATTGGAAAAGTAAATCTTTGATCCTACTTCTACCATAGAAGAATACCTCTCAGGAATAGAAAATTCTATCTTGATTGGGTCTAGATTGACTATGCTCGCAATAATATCCGTAGGAGAGATGACACTTCCTTCAGAAACCTGCCGCAGTCCCAATATTCCATTGAATGGCGCTCTGATGATGCGCTTTGCCAGCTGCGCCTCAATCAACTTGATATCGGCCAGTGCAGTATTGTATTGGTTTAGTACGATATCGTATTCCTCTTGGCTGATAGCCTCTCTCTCTAAAAGTTGCTTTTGACGATTTTCCTGTGTTTCAAAAAGTTTTTGCGTGTATTCTAAGCGCTGAAATTGCGCCTGAAGCTCATCGTCATCCAAATACAATACGGGAGTTCCCTTGGTCACATATTGTCCTTCTTTAAATGCCACACGTCTTATAAGGCCTGATACTTCGGGTCGAAGATTTACAGACTCATTGGGAAGAATAGTCCCTGTCATCTGCAATTGATTTTTAAGGACTTCTTTTTGCAGTTTTACCACATTTACTGGAATGGCTTCAGAAGCACCTGGCTGACCTCCGCTTGCGGCAGCTGGACTGTCATTCGTTTTTCTTGAATCCAATCTCGGGTAGAAGAAGGCGAATGCTACTAAAAGAGCAATAATTACCAAGAGAAAGATTTTAGTTTGTTTTTTCATAGAGAAAAGTGCTGAATAGGCTTAGGCTTGATTTTGAATAAATGCCAGTGACAATTGATTAAACTCGTTGGGTCGCTCTACATTCACGACATGTCCACACTGATCCAAAATTTTTAATATTGCATTTTTATGATTTTCGACAATCTTTTTTACTGGTTCTAAGAACATGACATCTTGGTCCCCCATCACATAGAGTGTGGGAATCCCAAGATCTGACTCTTTGAAGTACCGCAGCAGCGGATTGATATCCCGAGTCAATTTAAACCAACGGATAAACTCCTTTTGGCAAAGTTTTTTAGCCTCTCTGACAAAAAGATTCCTAGACTCCGCATGTTGTTTTCTTGGCATGATAATAAAGGCAAAAAGCCGATACAACCACATGTAGGGGATCATTTTCTTAAAGGTATTTCCCAAAAAAACCAACACTCTTGATTTGACGGTAAGCCTAGTCACAGCCCCTGCCATCACTAGGGATTTTACCCTCCATTTTTCCAACTCTGCAAGCTGCCTCGCGATGATGGTCCCTAAAGAAACACCCATAAAATGCGCCGGTGGCATTTTCAAATGATCCAGTACTTCGATGATGTCCTGTGTGACACTTTCGAAAGTATATTCCTTTTTGTAAATCGCTTCTGAGAGATCAGCAGATTTGCCATGCCCTCTCAGGTCAATCAGTAAAAGATTAAAGTGTTGATTGAAATCTTTTAACTGCTTAAACCATACCGCCGAACTCCCACCTGCGCCGTGAATAAACACTACCCACTCTTCACTTGACGGATGTTTGAATTCTTTGTAATACAACATGAAGGCTTAACTCCAAGATCGATTTAAAGGTTCTACAACCACAAACATAAGCAGGTAAATTCGAAGATTGATCTAGAAAAGATACTGAAGGCACATGGCTTCGACCAATGGAAAAAATCAATGATATCTATTGATTCTTTGTGAAACAATACTGAAAGATAACGTATCAGCATCTCAAAACTAAGCTAGAGACTCCATCCTACGGTCGTTTGTATGATATAATCCAGCCTACTAGCAGCCTCCACCGGTTGGTTATCAAAGTTCAAAGTTGTCCCCAAGTTCACATAAAAATCAGATAGAAATTCATATTTGATGTCCAACTTGAAATCTGACCGAAAGCGGCCTCGCTCAGTCAAACTTGGATAAGTACTGAGGTTGGAAAGTAGCTTCAAATCTCCGATATCATAGAGACTCAATTCAGCACCAAAAAAAGACTCTCCCGATCTATTGCCCGGATTATCATCCGAGAATTGTTCATTATTTAAGTTGACACCTACCTGAAAGCCAAAATAAGACTTATTAGTTCTGACTACATATTTACCCACTCCAATTTTATTCCCTACCCTGGACCTGACAAGCTGCGCTGTATTCGACAGAAATGTCAAGTCATATAGCAAGAAATAATCCCTTTGGAGAAAGTAAACATAAGAAAGATTGGCATCGGTACGGCGAACCGCTTCTATTTCCCGCTGATCGGAGCGAAGTCTATTAAATGAAAAACCAAATTTCGAACGATCAGCAAGATAGCCCAGTCTACTTCTCAAGTTGAAAGTTTGAAGCTCATTGGCCTTGGTCAAGCTCCACCCAAAGTCTATGCTTGCCGAGAGTCTGCTCCAAAAACCTTCATCAAGGGTAGTCAAGAAGACAATCTCTTTAATAGGAACAATCACACTGCCAGTGCCTTTTGCACCATCTCTATCTTTTTGCTTTCCTAATCTGATAAGCCACTCCGGATTGTAAAAGTCAATCTTTACTTCGGTATCTGAGACACTGGCGATTTTCCCATTGTAGCGCTTCCCGTCAGACAGGGTGACTAGAAAATTGGCGTTGGACTTAATATAAACCAGCTTTTCCCAGTCTGTTTTGAAATCACTATCCGAATAAGAAGTTTTAACCGTAAGAACTCCTCTTTCCATTTTTTTGACTTCGCCTAGGATTAGATTCTGATTATCGAAAATCAAGGAATCAGTCTGAGAGAAAGCAAGCCCCGACCAAAAACAAAAAGTGAAGATCCCTATCAGTCTTTTAATCATGATCCCATAATTGAACCACTAAAAATAAAAAAAGCACCTCGATTGAGGTGCTTTTTAGTAAATAATTTTGTGAGTATTAGTTGAAGATGTATCTCACACCGACCTGCATTCTCCAAGTATCACCTAGAGAAGTAGAAGTTCTGAAAGTTTCAGTTGGGAACTCAGAAGTTCCAGGTACAGTATTCAATCTGTATACTGGCTGACCAGCATCATTTCTGCCTCGGTAGTTCAACAAGTTGTTCTGGAAAGCAAAACGCTGAATACCCCAGCTAGAGTTAAACATGTTACCAATGTTCAAAATATCAATTGAAAGCTGTAATTTATTTTTGGAATCTTTAGACAACACTAAGTCTTCCGTGATTCTCAAGTCAAATCTGTTCACCCAAGGTCTCAATGCACCATTTCTTTCAGCAATGGAACCTCTGTTGGCACTTAGGTATTCATCCTGATTGATATAAGCATCCAAAGCCTGGGCTTGTTCTGCTGCAGTTACATTTCTACCTCCAAGACTGAATTCTTCAAATACTAATTCATTGGCATTGTTAGGAATATACATCAAACGATTTGAAGCATCTCCAAAATTTCCAGAGTAAGTGTAAGAGAATCTACCTGCATCTGCACCTTCATAGAAGATAGAGATGGTTGTATTATCCGTTTGGTAAGAAAGACTAGAAATCAATCTATTTGGAATATCAAATCCAGCAAATCCTAATTCAGGATCATTTCTGTCAGACTGTACAGTAGCTGGCCACAATGAAATTGCCTGCGAGCCACCTGCTGCGTCAAGATCTCTTGATCTAGAGCGTGTATACGCTATCATAGCAGAGAATCCGTTGTCAAACTGCTTTTGCAATTGAGCGGTGATTGAATAGTAATCTGCTTTTCTTCTTGCATTAGTCAAATAGAAAACGTTTCTGAAATCATCGTCATTGGAGTAGTTGGTACCATTCCAGTAAGGACGCTGATCAGGTCCAGACAATGTTCCATCAGGAGTACGAACAACAGGGTTGTAAGCGATAGGCGTAGTCACATCTCTGTTGAAAATAAATTCAGCAGTACCGATGATTCCAAAAGGAAGGATCTGATCTATCGCCAAGTTAGTTCTCCATACTTGAGGAAGTTTGAAATTCCTGTCAGTAAGGTTCAATTCATTAGAAAGAGACTGACCAGGATTTTCAGGATTTCCAAAAGTCACATCTGGATTGAATTGATAATTTGGTCCCAATAATTCAACCAAATCTTCGCCTTCTTCACCTAGTCCACCACGAACCACACCTGATCCGTTTACCTGATTAGACAACCACACGAAAGGAATACGTCCAGAGAAGATACCCGTACCACCACGTACTTGGGTAGTTCTGTCACCATTCACGTCCCAGTTGAAACCAACTCTTGGAGACCAAAGTGGATTTACTTTAGGGAATTGACTTACATCAGGTCTGATTGTTCCGTCGGGAGTTTCAAAAGTTTTATTCAAATTATCCAACAATTGGTTGGTAGGAATATCAATAGGATAGAAAGGGAAGTCTACTCGAAGACCACCAGTCACTTTCATTCTAGGAGTTACCTGATATTCATCCTGTACATATAAACCGAACTGACCAAAACGAGTTTCGTCAACTGGAGGTGTAGTAGACCCGTCCAAGGCATATCCTTTAGCAAATGCATCTGGGTACACTCCTGGAGTTCTATTGATTACTGCGACTACGAAAGATTGGTAAGAATTGAATCTGTAGAATCCATTGAATACTGGGTTAAAGGCATTTTTGAAAGTCATGTATTCGAAATTCACACCAAACGTGTATGTGTGCTTACCTTTGTAGAGTGATAGGTTATCAGTAAAGTTGAAAATTCTGTTTTCCAACAAGTTACCTACTGTAAACAACTCATTACCCATTGAGAAATAATAAAGCAAATTACCACCTGCATCTGGCTCAAGTACTTCTATGAATGGGAAATTTTGACCGCCTGGTACACCTCTCTTTGGGTCAGTGATTGAAGTATATCCAATATTGATCTGATTGGACATATTTGCTCCAAGTCTGGAGTTGATTTCGCCTACCCAAGACTGTACAGATCTGTCGTTAGTGTAGTTGGCGTTACGGAAGTTCATCGCCTCGATTCCTGTTCTGGAAGTATTTCTGAATCTTGTAGAAATGTATCGAATAGAGTTACCGTTGGTTGGCACGTCTGTAAATGCTGTGTAGTTATTGTAACGTAAAGAAACCTTATGGTTTTCATTCACATTGAAGTCTAGTCTAGCATTGAAACGCTCTTGCTCAGAAGCAAATGCATAATTTTCATAAGGTCCAGTTTCGTAATCGTACAAGGATCTCATTTGATCCCGAACAAAATCCAATTCGGAAGCAGGAACTCTAGACACTGTCAATCCATCAGGAGCTAGACCTGGCCTTGAAGCGACCTTAGTGAAACTAGGGACAGCTTCAGTTTCTTTTTCGTAAGAAACAAAGAAAAACAGTTTGTTTTTGATGATAGGACCACCTACTCTGAAACCGGCAATTTCATTTTTGGAATCACCTACGTTCAATCTGGTGTCATTTACTTTATCACCAATCATTTGATCATTTCTCAAGAAATAATAAGCTGATCCAGTGTATTCGTTTGTACCTGATCTAGTAATGGCATTAACAGACGCACCTGTAAAACCACCTTGTCTCACGTCATAAGGTGCCAAGTTTACCTGAACTTCTTCGATCGCGTCCAAAGAAATTGGATTGGAGCCAGCAAATTGACCTGAACCTAGACCAAAGTTGTTGTTGTAGATGTTACCATCCACCGTGTAGTTGTTAAATCTGCTGCTTGTACCGGCAAATGAAGTACCGTTAGACTGTGGAGTCAATCGGGTAAAATCATTAATACTTCTACTTACAGTAGGTAATGCATTGATACGGTCATTGGTCAAATTCAGACCAGCACCTGTTTTATCTGCATTCATAATTGCATCTTTACTTGCAATTACCTCAATGGCTTCAAGCTCCAAACCATCTGACAAAGTTGCATTCAAGGAGTAAGTCTGTCCCAATCCTAACACAATTCCTTCAAAGGTTCTTTCTTCAAAACCTACAAACGTAATGCGGACGGTGTAAGGTCCACCTACACGCATGTTTGGAAGAACAAATCGCCCTTCTAGATTACTTACGGCCCCATAACGGGTTCCTGATGGCTCGTGGGTAGCTACAATGTTTGCACCAGGAAGTGATTCACCAGAAGCATCGGTGACCAAACCCTGAATGTTACCAGTTGTAACACCCTGTGACATAGCCCAGCCTGTGCTTAGCACGACTAGCATCATTGTCAACAAGTTTCTGAGTAAATTTTGCCTCATAATTTTTGTTTTTGTAAAGTTGGTTTTTGAATAAAATTCGAGGGCAAAGGTAAGCCACATCGAAGGTTTTTTGGGGTACTCTACGTTAAATTTCGAGCCGCTAATTTCACAATTTTTAACAGAAACTTAACATACTTAGCCTAATAAAATTTCTTCCTTCTGGAAAAAATTGCTTTCCGAAATACTTTTAATTTGGTTAAATTTCATTTTTCATAGATTTAATTCCAAAATCATCAAAAATAAGGATTAGGTATTTTAGGAAAAAACAAAATAGTTTTTTGTCTAATTCTAGTTTAAATATCTTTACCAATATATTTACCCAACCAACCAAATATTCTACGTTTTGAAAAAAAAGAACATCCTTTGGCTCTATTTGTTTTTATTTGTAACGATCCTAGATATGGTCTTTTTGATTGAAGGGTATAATTCTTATCGGTTTTTTTCTAAACCCCTGATCTTGGTGAGTTTAATCGCTTATTTTTACCAGATTACCAAGCCTATTTCTTGGACATTATTATCCAAATCAGTCATGGGTGCATTGATTTTCTCACTGCTTGGAGACATTCTTTTACTTTGGGAAAATTTATTTATTTACGGGCTTGGCGCTTTTCTGATTGCTCACATTTGCTACATCATCGCTTTTAAAGTCGCCCAAAAAGTGCCGGGAAGAATTCTTGAGATGAATTTCATCAAACTATTTTTCTATAATTTGCCCATTTACATTGCAGCTGCATTCGTTTTTTACCTGATCAATCCCAATCTTGGCGTTTTAAAATTTCCAGTGATCATCTATATCATTGTAATCGTAAGTATGGTCACCACTGCGAGAGAGCGATTTAAGCGATCCAATCCTGAATCATTTTGGCAGGTTTTTATCGGGGCCATTTTGTTTTTTATATCGGATGGTATCATTGCCATCAATAAATTTTACCTGGAATTTCCAGAGGCTGGAGTTTTGATCATGGGCACGTATACCATCGCGCAGCTTTTGATCGTGATGGGAATTCGGTCCCATTTGATCCAACCCCAATAAAAAAAGAGGCCGGAGCCTCTTTCTATTTTATTTTTTCAGTTGAACTCGAATAGAAAGTTCTTCCAACTGATCCTCCGCAATGCTGCTGGGGGAATCGATCATGACATCTCTTCCGGAATTGTTCTTTGGAAAAGCGATATAATCTCGAATCGAATCCGAACCCCCAAAGATGGCGCAGAGACGGTCAAAGCCAAAGGCAATTCCTCCGTGGGGTGGCGCTCCGTATTCGAAGGCTTCCATCAAAAATCCAAATTGCTTCTGGGCTTCCTCTTCAGAAAATCCTAAGTGCTTAAACATCAACTGCTGGGTAGGTCGATCATGAATACGAATAGATCCTCCGCCGATTTCTACTCCATTGATTACCAAATCATAGGCATTTGCTCTTACTGCTCCAGGGTTGGTTTCCAATAGTGGAATATCCTCACGCTTTGGCGAGGTGAAGGGATGGTGCATAGCATGGAATCGCTCTGTCTCCTCATCCCATTCCAAGAGTGGGAAATCCACCACCCAAAGTGGTTTGAATACATTTCTATCTCTCAGTCCAAGCTCTTCACCCATCTTCAGCCGGAGTTCAGAAAGTTGCTTCCGCACTTTTCCTTCCTCACCACTCAAAACAAGCATCAGGTCTCCCGGCTCGGCGTTGAAGGCTTGCGCCCATTGAGTCAAATCCTCCGCCGAATAAAATTTATCCACTGTAGACTTCAGACTGCCATCAGCATTGTACTTTACATAAACAAGGCCCTTTGCCCCTATTTGGGGTCTTTTGACCCATTCGGTCAAGGCGTCCAATTGCTTTCGGGTATATTCTGCTGCTCCCTTGGCGCAGATTCCTACGACCAATTCTGCCGAATCAAAAATTCCAAAACCTTTTCCTTTTGCCAAGTCATTTAATTCCACAAACTTCATATCAAAACGAAGATCGGGCTTATCATTACCGTAAAACTTCATGGCATCAGCATAAGTCATCCGTTTTACTTCTTCCAGCTGAACTCCTTTGACAGTGTTGAAAAGATGCTTGGTCAATCCCTCGAAAGTGGACAAAATATCTTCCTGATCCACAAAGGACATCTCACAGTCAATCTGTGTAAATTCTGGCTGTCTGTCCGCTCTGAGGTCCTCATCTCTGAAGCATTTGACAATCTGAAAATACCGATCAAATCCAGAAACCATCAGCAATTGCTTAAATGTCTGAGGGGATTGTGGCAAAGCATAAAATTCTCCCGGATTCACTCGACTCGGAACCACAAAGTCCCGGGCTCCCTCCGGAGTGGATTTAATCAGAACAGGTGTTTCCACCTCTATGAATTGCTGATCGTCCATATACCTTCGGGTTTCCTGCATCATTCGATGACGAAGTTGCAGTTTTTCCCTCACTACATTTCTTCTCAAATCTAGGTATCGATATTTCATCCGAAGTTCATCTCCTCCATCTGTCTCATCTTCGATGATAAAAGGAGGAACTTTAGCAGCATTCAATACCTGAAGTGAATCTGCCTTGATTTCTATATGTCCAGTAGGAATTTTATCGTTTTTGGAGGTTCGCTCAATTACTTTTCCTGTCGCTTGCACGACAAATTCACGCCCCAGTTGAGAGGCCTTTTCCAAAAGCGCCTTTTCTGTAGACCCTTCCTCGAAAATCAATTGAGTTACTCCATACCGATCACGAAGATCGACCCAAATAAGCCCTCCCTTATTTCTGACCCGCTGAATCCAGCCGGCAAGGGTAACTTCTTGATTAATATGCTCTAGGCGCAATTCGCCACAAGTATGCGTTCTCAGCATGATTTGATATGATTTTTTGGGAGGTCAAAGATAAATAAATGGTAGGGAGTTACCCATGAAACTTTAAAAGATTCGCATAAAATCTAGAGATCTGATAAAAGAAAGTGGACTTTACTTCGTTTTTTTTAAAAGTTTTAAAAATTCTCCCTTTTTGGCTTCTCTTTTTGAGGAAAGTACAAAATCGGTACAAAAATTGAAACAAAGTTGCAGCAAAGGCTGTAATATTTGCAAAAATCACAGTTTTTGACTTGCTTAGACCTAATTCTGAATCACCCATTCAAAACAATACCCCAAATATGAATAAGAAATGGATTGGCCTCATTGCTTTTGTAGCTGTCGTGGCCGCAGTTTTTCTATTTCAAAACCGCCAAAATTCTTCTTCTTCGCCTGAATTAGAAGTACTATCAGAGGCGGATAGTATTGCAGAAGCTATTTCCGATGATGTTTTTCTCTATGGAATCAATGTGACAGGTTTGAATATCGTAGAAGGTACCGTCAACAAAAATCAAACATTGGCCACCATTCTCAGTCCATTTCATGTCCCTTATCAAATAATTGACGCGATCGCAAAAAAGTCAAAGGAGGTTTTTGATGTAAGAGGCATTGCTACCAACAAAAAATTCACAGTTCTTACTTCTGGAGATAGTGTGCCTGCACGATTCTTTATTTACGAACCCAACCCAGCCGAATATGTAGTATTTGATCTGGAGGGATTGGAAATCTACAAAGAAGAAAAACCCGCAGAATATCGTACGAGGGAAGCTGGAGGCATCATCGAAACCTCTCTTTACGTCGATATGGTCAAGCAGGGCATTGGACCGGATTTAATTGACTTGTTTGCTGATCTTTACGGCTGGTCGGTTGATTTTCAGCGTTTGCAGAAAGGCGACAAATTCAAAGTTCAATTTGAGGAAAAATTGATCGATGGAGAAGTAGTCGGAATTACAGACATCAAATTGGCTTATTTTGAGCATATGGGACAACCTTATCATGCTATCCCATTTGAGCAAAATGGAGAAATGAACTTTTTTGACCAAAATGGGGAAAGCTTGAAAAAGGCATTTTTGAGAGATCCTTTGAAATACACCCGAATCAGCTCCAGATACAATCTTCGCAGATTCCACCCTGTCCAAAAGCGGTACAAGGCACACCTTGGGACAGATTATGCTGCGCCCACAGGAACAGACATTCGCTCTGTAGGAGATGGTACCGTCATCGAAGCAAGATATACTTCTGCTAATGGCAACTATGTTAAAATAAAACACAACGGCACCTATACGACTCAATACCTACACATGTCCAAAATCGGAAAAGGAATCAAATCCGGCACGCGGGTCCGTCAAGGACAAGTAATCGGCTATGTAGGTAGTACCGGATTGGCCACAGGGCCACACCTTTGCTTCCGCTTCTGGAAAAACGGGAAACAAGAAGACTGGTTGAAAGAAAAAATCCCTCCTTCCGAACCTATTCTTCCTCAAAATAGAATGGCCTTTGAATCTAAAAAATCAGAAGCCCTTAAGCTTTTAGCTGCCATAGAAGTACTTGGAGAGGCAACTGAACTAATAGCAAAAAAACAAGAATCCCTTTCGCCCTCATCGGGTGAATAGCCTAAAAAACTGATTACCCTGACTTTAATAAAGAAGCTGAATGTCAAATCGATATTCAGCTTCTTTTTTTATCTTATATGAATATCCGCAAAGTCACCAGTAGCCAAATAAGTTCTTTTTGACAGTTGGTGTCAATTGCTTTATTAAGGGTTTAACTCGATTTAAATTAGGTCAAAATAAACGGTTTTGACCATGAATATTATCAATTTCATTAATCGGTTTCCTGACGAGGCTTCCTGTGTTGAATTCATCAAATCACAAAGGATCAAGCAAGGAATCATCTGTAAGAAATGTACTGGAATCAAGCATTATTGGCTTGAAAACAAGCTTTCTTTTCAATGTGCTTCCTGTGGATTTAGAACCAGTATCAAGAGCGGTACAGTGATGCAGAGCAGTAATTTATCGATCAGGACTTG
>NZ_FNAC01000072.1 GCF_900101705.1 Algoriphagus faecimaris
GGTTATTTTTTCTCGGACAGCCAGGAAGGGATCAAAACACAGGTTTGGATGGTATTAATTGCCAATCTAATATTCACCGTGATTCACAAGCGGATCAAAGAAGCCGAGCAGTTCACCACCTTGGTGTCCATGGCCAGAGCCAACTTGATCTCCTATGTCTGCTTCCAGACCATCCTAAAAACCAACTGCCTGGTAGCAGAAGAACGAAATCTGGAAATAATACAATTGGATATCTTTGAAAGTGAGCAGGGGGGTGTTTTGAGAAAAAAAGAAAAATCACCCTAAATAGCCTGGAAACCCACTATTTTCCAACTTCAAAAAGTTACTCGGATGACAGTAAAAAACTATAAAAAATGGCTTCAGGAATATTTGCACTTTTAGACGATATAGCCACCTTGATGGATGATGTCGCCGTGATGAGTAAAGTTGCTGCAAAAAAAACGGCTGGTATTTTGGGAGATGACTTGGCTGTCAACGCGGAAAAGGCATCAGGCTTTGTGTCGGATCGAGAGCTGCCCGTCCTTTGGGCCATCATGAAAGGCTCATTACTCAATAAGCTGATCATTTTACCAATTGCATTTTTGCTAAGTGCCTTTTATCCGCCTGCAATTATTGTAATCTTAGTCATTGGGGGCCTGTATTTGGCCTACGAAGGAGCTGAGAAGATTTATCATTACCTAGTCCCAGACCCAAAGGAAAGACAGGCCCCAATAGATGAAGTCCTGACGGCAGAACAGATCCTGGGCCATGAGCGACAAAAAATCAAATCTGCTATTACGACAGACTTTATCCTCTCCGTTGAGATCGTCATCATTGCCATGAGTACAGTGGTGGATAAGCCTTTGGGGACACAAATAGGGGTGGTTTCTGTCATTGCACTCATTGCTACCGTGGGAGTTTACGGGATTGTTGGGCTGATTGTGCGTATGGATGAGTTTGGGGTGAAGCTCATCAATTTCAATGATGAGAAAGACAGTATTTCTGATAAGCTAGGCAGATTGCTAGTCAGTTCACTTCCTTGGGTCATCCGATTGCTTGCAGTCGTAGGTACCTTGGCTCTACTGCTGGTTTCTGGGGGTATTTTCGCTCATAATATTGACTTTTTTCACCGTATACTGGAATCTTGGCCTGTCCTTATCAAGGAGTTTCTAATTGGTCTGGTGGTAGGCTTTTTTGTGATGATTCCGGTGATGATTATCAAAAGTCTTTGGAGAAAAACTAATCAGAAAGCTTCGATATAGCCTTATCTTTTCCTTGAAAAATTCTAAATTAAAGTCGGTTCAAGCCAATTTCTTCTGCCTAAACTCTTCCAAACCCATGAAAGCCTTATCTAAAAGTATCGCACTTAGCCTTCTATTTACTTTTTCTACTCTATTAGCCTGCGCTCAAAATGGTCAAACTTTCCTTCAGTTTGAAGGGAAAGAAGGACCAGGAAAAGGCAAGCATATTGTGCTGGTGGCAGGAGATGATGAATATCGCTCGGAGGAATCCATGCCGATGCTTGGAAAAATCCTTGCCTATCGTTATGGGTTTAAAACGACCGTGCTATTCCCGATTCATCCCGAATCCGGAGAGGTTGTGCCTAATTTTCAAAATAATATCCCGGGGCTGGAGCATTTGGATACTGCTGATCTGATGATTATGCTAATCCGTTTTAGAGAATTGCCCGATGAGCAAACCAAGTTTATAGCGGATTTTTTAAAAGCAGGAAAACCGATCATTGGATTGCGAACCTCCACGCATGCCTTTGCCTATCAAAAAAATAAAACATCGCCTTTTGCAAAATGGGATTGGATGAGTGATTCTGACGGCTGGGAGCGAGGATTTGGGCAGCGGATTTTCGGGGAGACCTGGGTCAATCATCATGGTGTTCATGGCAAAGAAGGAACACGAGCACTCATCGATGGAGTAAATCAAATGAATGATCACCCGATTCTCCGGGGAGTAGAGGATATTTGGGGACCATCGGATGTATATGGCATTCGGAACTTACCTAAAGAAGCCAATGTATTGGTCTATGGGCAGAGTACCGATGGGATGAATCCCACTGCACCACTCATGTGGGAAAAATCTGTCATGCCTATAGCATGGACTAAACCTTATCAAATCGAAGGAGGTTCGCCGGGAATGGCCTTCGCATCTACCATGGGAGCGTCTTTGGACTTTGAAAGCGAGGATTTGCGAAAGCTGGTGATTAATGCTTCATTTTGGCTCCTGAATATGTCAGAAGCAATAGAAGCTGATATGAATGTGGATTATGTAGGAGAATATCAACCCACGATGTTTGGATTTGATACTTTTCGAAAGGGTATGCGAGTGGAGGATTTTAACTAATACATATCATGGATAGCTGGCAATCATAAGGTATTAAAAATGAGAGGGTTTACTCTTCGGGAATTGCCATGGTATGATTAGCCAGCAGTTTGTATTGACCCTCTACCTTGACGTAAGTCCTCATGTAATTATAGGTAGTCGGAGTAGGACCTCTGTCCACCACGGTGAATCCACTGACAATTGCAGTTTGCTCTAAAATGAGCACTTTTTGATCCCTAGATATTCTTTTCCGAGTATTATCCATCTGCCCAGCTTGGATTTGTTTAGCCCGGTTGACTACTTCCTTTTTACCATCCGTTAAACTGGCGTGATCGTGGACCCAGATAAAATCTTCGGACAAAAGATTTTCTAAAAACACTACATCGGACTCCAAAAGCGCTTTTTCCCAAGCAAGATCAAGTGCTATTATTTTTTGGGAATCTGTTTGGGAAAAAGAAGATAAACTGATGAAAAGCAATAATGAGATTGCAGTTAAGATTTTCATAGGACTAGATTTGAACTTATTAATATAGCTAAAATAAAGTGTTTTTTTGACCTAATCCGTTTACGATTGAATTGCTAATGCCATGATGAAAACTGATAAAAATCAATCCTTTAAGTAGTACTTAATCACTTGAATTCAAGATTTTAAGTGGTAAATTGATGAAACTCAAAGGTCAAAATCATGAAAAAATTTATTCTGCCTTTTCAGACGCTTGGCATCGGCGATGTGTCCAAAGTAGGAGGAAAAAATGCCTCTCTTGGTGAGATGTACCAAAAGTTAAACCCGCTTGGAATTAGGATTCCAAATGGCTTCGCGATAAGTGCTGATGCATATCGATTTTTTATAGATGAAAATAAATTGAAAACAGTTATTCAAGATGAATTATCTCAGCTCGACCTGAAGGAGTTTTCCAACTTGCAGCAGGTTTCTTCTACCATCAAAAAAGAGATTTTGAAAGGTAAGATGCCTGAGATGCTAGCGAATCAAATAGTGGAATTTTATCAAGAATTAAGTCAAAAGGAGGGGAGAGAGGTAGATGTAGCCGTAAGAAGTAGTGCCACTGCCGAGGACCTTCCGGGAGCTAGTTTTGCAGGGTTGCATGATTCCTTCCTCAATATTAAAGGGAAGGATGGATTAATCGAGACGGTCAGGTTTTGCTTTGCTTCACTGTATAATGCACGTGCAATCAAATACCGACATGATAAGGGTTTTGATAAACATGAAATAGCGCTTTCGGTCGGAGTACAGTTGATGGTGCGAGCAGATTTGTCTTGCAGTGGAGTGACTTTTTCTATCGACCCTGCGTCTGGCTTCGACAAGGTAGTATTAATTACTGGCTGCTGGGGATTGGGTGAAAATATCGTGCAAGGTGCGGTGATTCCAGATGAGTTTTTAGTGTTCAAGCCCAGTTTGGAGAAAGGAAAAAAAGCAATCCTCTCCAAAAAGTTAGGATCAAAGGCCAAAACGATGGTTTATTCCAAGGAAGGTGGAGTGGTCAATTTGGATACAGGTATCGAAAAGCAAAAGGCTTGGGTCCTAAGTGATGAGGAAGTGGAGCTTTTGTCCAAATGGGCTGTTCAGATAGAGCAGCATTACGGGATGCCCATGGATATCGAGTGGGCCAAGGATGGTAATTCCGGTCAATTATTTATCGTGCAGGCAAGACCGGAGACTGTCCATGCGGATAGGGATCAGTTCGCATTAAAAGAGTTTAAGCTGTTGCAAAAAGGAGAACTTTTGACTTCTGGATTTGCGATCGGAAACGGGATCACATCAGGAAAAGTCAAAATATTGAAGTCTCCATCCGAAGCCGATCAGCTGAAGGAGGGCGAGATTTTGCTTACAGAAATCACCAATCCCGATTGGGATCCTATCATGAAGAAAGCAGCTGCGATTATCACCACCAAAGGGGGGCGCACCAGCCATGCGGCAATTGTAGCCCGTGAAATGGGAGCGCTGGCGATTGTGGGTGCTGAGACTGCACTTGATACGCTACAGGATGGGGACTTGATCACCTTAGACACCTCCGCCGGCAAAACTGGAAAAGTTTACCAAGGTAAGTTGAAATGGAAAGTTACCGAGCATAATTTCAAAGGGATTAGCCTGCCCAAGACAAAGCCCATGTTTATTTTAGCTGATCCGGAAAAAGCTTTCGACCTTTCCTTTTTTCCCAATCAGGGAGTAGGGCTCATGCGGATGGAGTTTGTGGTTACCAAAAGTATTCGGGTTCACCCTATGGCTTTGGTTCATTTTGACCAATTGGAAGATAAAGAGGAAAAGGAGCAAATCGAAAGGCTTTGTTGGGGGTATTCTGATAAAAGGGAATATTTCATTGACTCCTTGTCTCAAGCCGTGGCGACTATCGCTGCTGCTTTTTATCCTAAAGATGTGATTTTGCGGATGAGCGATTTCAAAACCAATGAATATGCCAATCTCTTAGGCGGAAGACAGTTTGAGCCGGAGGAAGAGAATCCGATGCTAGGGTTTAGGGGGGCTTCACGCTACGGGCATGAGCGATATCGCGAAGGCTTCAGACTGGAGTGTATGGCCGTTAAAAGAGTAAGGGAGGATATGGGGCTGGAGAATTTGAAAGTCATGATTCCCTTTTGCCGTACACCTGAGGAAGGAAAGCAAGTGGTAAAGCTGATGCAGGAATTTGGATTAAAGCAAGGAGAAAAGGGGTTGGAAATTTATGTGATGGCTGAAATCCCCTCTAATGTGATCTTGGCTGAGGAGTTTGCAGCTGTATTTGACGGATTTTCTATCGGTTCTAATGATCTTACTCAGCTTACCTTAGGAGTGGATAGGGATTCAGAAATTTTGACCGAGCTTTTTGATGAAAATAATCCGGCAGTCAAGTGGATGATTTCAGAGGTGATACGAAAAGTCAAAGCAAAGGGTAAAAAGATCGGACTTTGCGGTCAAGCGCCAAGTGATAAATCTGACTTTGCTGCCTTCTTGATTGATCAGGGAATTGATAGCATATCATTCAACCCGGACGCCCTACTGAAAGGAATTGAAAATATGGTTAATGCTGAAAAGTGAGGGCAAATGGCCTTTGTTTTTTTAAGTTTAGGATAAAACTGCTCAATTATTGGTTTCATACCGAAAATAACTGCTTTTAAACTCGTTTTTACGTTATTCGTCTCATTTTTGGATAATAAAAGCTTTATTTTAATGATTTAATATTTTAATAATTCATTGTATAATTTGAAGAATATTTAGTTTTAATATAACTAAAGCACTTCCTGTTCGTTTCTTTTTTAACCTAACTATTATTAACCAAAATAAAACTACCATGAAAAACTCAAAGATTTTCTTTTTGAAAATACCCGCTCTCCTTGGAATGTTAGGGCTGGGTTTTGGTTTTACGTCTTGTAATGATGATACAGATCCACCTCTAGTTCCAGAAGAAGAAACGATTGTTGATATTGCCTCCAATAGCCCTGATTTTACCACCCTTACCGCAGCAGTAAATCAAGCAGGTCTCACAGAGGCTCTTTCTCAGCCTGGACCTTTGACAGTTTTTGCACCTACAGATGGAGCTTTTGCGGATTTTCTTACTGCAAATAATTTGACTGCTGATGAGCTTTTAGCCAATCCTGACTTGGCAAGCATTCTCAGCTATCATGTGATTGGTGGAGCAGTTACGGCTGATCAAGTTAGTCCCGGAGCTGTGACACCTATCAATGATATTCCATTTTATGTCAGTGAAGATCCTGATGGTAACCTCTGGATTAATGGGAATACGCAGATTATTGATACTGATATCATCGCCGATAATGGAGTCATCCATGTGTTGGATTTTGTAATCACTGCTCCTACGCAAAACATCGCTGAGATTGCAATTGAATCTACTGAGGCAGCGGAACCTGAATTTACACAACTGGTGGCAGCACTGCTACGTGCTGATTTGGCAGGAAGTGTCAGTGGTGACATGATGGATAATTTGACTGTTTTTGCGCCTACGGATGCTGCTTTTGAAAATTTGTATGCCACATTGGGAGTCAGTGGAGTAGATGAGATTCCTTTGGAAACTTTAACCGATGTTTTACTTTATCATGTGGTGCCTATACGTGCTTTTTCTCAGGACCTGAGAGATGGAGCAAGTCTTCCAACCTTATTGGAAGGTCAAGAATTATCTGTTGATTTGGCTAATCTACAAATTAATGAAAGTGGATTGATTGCTGATGCGTTGAATATCCATGCCACGAATGGTGTAATTCATGCGATCGATCAGGTGCTTTTACCCCCAAGTGAATAATGAATCTTCTTGCTTAATAGCCATAAGCAGGTTCAACCTTAACGAGTTGATTTCAAAATCAAGTTAATTGCTTTGTTCACCCATTAAAGGGAGATGCAACTAATTGTACCAATTAAATTTTTGATTGGTTAGTTTGAAAGCCGGCTATCTCTGGAAAGAGGTGGTCGGTTTTTCGTGTTTTGAGCCAAATGAAATCATTTATTAGTGTTGAGTCATAAAGAAAAAGTGAAGTTTTGTCTTTTTTTCCTTATTATCCTTTTTCAAACCTAGAGACCTATGAACGCATTGAACAAAGCTATTTCTATCGGATGGATTCTAATTTTTTTATCCTGTCAAGCGCCAGTTGAAAAAACTAAAGCGAAGGCTGATAATCCATCCCAAAACCCACGTACTATTGTCACAACCGACGGAGAGATTGATGATGTGGATTCTTTTATCAGAATGTTGCTTTATGCAAATGAGTTTCGAATTGAGGGGCTTATTTATTCCAGCAGCATGTGGCATTATAAAGGAGATGGAATGGGGACTCTCTTCACCTCCGAAATGGAAATGACTAAAAATCTGTACGGAGCTCAGACTGATCTTCGATGGCCGGGAACAGAGTGGATGAATCCGCTTTTGGATGCATATGAAGAGGTTTTTCCAAAATTAAGTCAACATGCCGAGGGTTTTCCCACAGCTGATGAACTTCGGTCTGTAGTCAGAGTAGGAAATATTGATTTCGAAGGGGAAATGGAAAGAGATACCGAAGGGTCTGACTTTATCAAAGCCAAATTATTGGACGATGAAATGGGTCCAATTTATCTCCAGGTTTGGGGAGGAACCAACACGATCGCCCGAGCTTTGAAGTCCATCGAGGATGAATATAAAGACACAGATCAATGGGAACAGATTTATCAAAAGGTCATTGATAAAGCAATTATTTACGCCATTCTCGACCAAGATGCCACTTATCGGAATTATATCGAGCCCAACTGGCCGGATGTCAAAATCTATTACAATAGCAATCAGTTTTGGTGTTTTGCCTATCCTTGGAAAGAGGCAGTGCCTCAATCTCAGCATTACCTCTTCGAAGGGGAATTTATGGGTCGTGAAATAATCAATAATCACGGACCGCTCATGAAGCAATATTATAGCTATGGAGATGGACAAAAACAGGAAGGAGATGATGAGCATATCCATGGAGATCCTACCCAATTGGAAGATGCTCAATGGGGAACTTTTGGGATTTATGATTTTATCTCAGAGGGTGATTCACCGGCTTTTTTCCATCTGATAGATGTAGGTTTGGATAATCTGGAAAATCCCCAGTGGGGCGGCTGGGGTGGTCGATTGATTCAATCAGAGGAGCAGCCCAATCGTTGGGAGGATGGTGAAAATGTCCGGGATTTTAATCCATTTACTGGAGAGATGGACGCCACTTTCCCCCAAATCCGCTGGGTGGAGGCGATTCAGCAGGACTTTGCAGCTCGGGCGGATTGGTGTGTGATGGATTATGCAGAGGCTAATCATCCGCCTACGGTGAAAGCGAAAGGGTCTCAGCAAGTCATGGCCAAGTCCGGAGAAGTGGTCTCACTTGAAGTGGAAGCCAGTGATCCGGATGGGGATGAATTGGAAATCAATTTTTGGATCTATCAGGAGGTGGGGAGCTATTTCGAAAAAGTAGAACTCACTGTAAATCAAGAATCAGTAAAGGTCCAATTGGCCGAAACAGGAACCGGAGAGCTTCATGTCATTGCCGAAGTACGGGATCGGGTAGTGCATCCCATGACGAGGTATGTGCGTTTCTTAATAAAGGTAGAGGACTGAAAGACTCATTCTTTAAATTCCAAAATATCACCGGGCTGGCATTCCAAGACTTTGCAGATAGATTCCAAGGTACTGAATCGAATGGCTTTGGCTTTGCCGGTTTTAAGAATGGACAGGTTGGAAAGGGTAATATCTACCTTTTCTGAGAGTTCATTGAGGGACATTTTCCGCTTGGCCATCATTACGTCTAAGTTTACGATAATAGGCATGACCTAGATGGTAAGTTCATTTTCTTCCTGAATCTCCACGCCTCGCTTGAAGACTATCCCGATTGCGACTAGCAGCGCTGCCATCAGCAAAAACTCAAAGCCACCACTCACCATCTGTGGCACGCGATCCAATTCATAGCCTCGTACCTGCATCCATTTGAATATACCTGAGGCAATAATGATCCCTGCCCCGATCTCAAGGGCTACGTAGCTGATCGAGGAGATCAAATTGGACACTTCACGGCTGAAAGGCTGGATCAGATTGATCTTCAGAAAAATCCGGATCATCAGGAAAAACAAGTAAGCTTTTTGGCCTGCGATAAAGAGGACGATGGAAAGTACTCCCCCGTAATACCAGGTATTTTGCTCCCGCAAAGCCGAAAGATTGAGTCCCTCATAGAGGTTTTGGGATACTACAGGATTAAACAGGCTGTAAACAAATGTAAACAAGATGGCACCGGCATTAATGCAAAGCCCGATAAAGATGGACCAGATGACCACGGTGATTAGCACCAGCGAAGGCTGACTGACCCACTTTTCTTTCCATTGAGTTTTGAGAGTGTTCATAGATGTATGGAATTTATTTTTCAATATTCAGTAAAAATTTATTGATAAACAATAAATAAAAGAAAAATAAATTTCTTGTCACCTAAAGACTCAAGGAAAACAAAGTTTTGGCTCTAGATGATTTATAGTGGGTAACTGGAAACTGATTTAGGGAAAGTATCTATTTTAGTTTCATGAACAGCAATCAGATTTTTGAGATGGCCCTAGGTCTAGAGAAGCCATGGCATGTAAAGGAGATAATAATGACAAAGCCTGAGGCTGGGCACCACGGCCAGATCGATATATATCTTGACTTCGAGAAGGGTTTTAAATTCCCGAACGGGAAGACCCATGATACGGTCGAAAGGACCTGGCAGCATCTCAATTTTTTCCAACATAAATGTTTCCTTCATGCACGGGTTCCCAGAGTACAAACAGCTGATGGCAAGACCGAAACTGTAAA
>NZ_FNAC01000073.1 GCF_900101705.1 Algoriphagus faecimaris
AAGAGCCATAGACAATGTGTTTATCGAACGGTTCTGGAGAACCATCAAGTACGAAAAGATTTATCTCAACCCACCACAGGACGGATTGGATCTCTATGCACAGCTGGCAGAATACATGGATTATTACAATCACCGTAGAAGGCACAGTAGTCTGGACAACAGAATTCCTGCAGAAGCATATTCCATGATTGAGCAGGTGGCGTGAAACGAGTTTACCACATTCCCACACTCTTCTGAAAATCTAAAAAGGGATTTTCAGGTGTGGAAATATGGAAAACTCAACCGGCCTCTGTATACTTGAAGTCAAATGAATTCTGTCCTAACAATTGGGGTATGCTCACATTTGTCCTCAATCACTTTATCAAATTCTGATTCATTGACCCGCTGACGGTCGGTGCGTTGGTCCAGAGTGGACGTACGAACATAAAGAATGGAAATGCTCATAATTTTAGGGTGGGTTACCGTTTAGGCTAAAATAGAGCGCATTTTTGGTCTATGCTGCATTTTGAACTGGTTTTTTAGCTGAAAAAAGTTCACTAAAAAAGGTGTACTCTAAATTTGTGATCTTCTAGTTGCAGCGCAAATACTTGCGCGCCAAACTACCGTCATTTTTTGAATTTAATCTGCCTAAAACTAGACTATTCACTGTGTGCCCTGCAGAACACAAATGAAAGAGGGTTTTCAATAGCGCAGTTTAATTTCGACATTCCTGTCGACGATGGTCCTCACCTCTTCCTGCCTCTCCCCCCGGCCTCTCGGGATCCTTCCTTAGCCCCCCTAAAAACCTTGATTACTTACCTCCTTCGATGCTCAGGAAAAAATTTGCTGGAAAATTTGGCCGACTTATGAAAGGGGATCAAAACCAAAAAAAAAATTGCCAGATTTTTTAAAGAATATGATGATTTGCCTAAGTCGAAGTATTTATATGTATGAAAAAGAAAAAAATCATAATCACGGAAAATCAAGCTAAAATATTGGCTAATGCAATAATTAAGGATAAGGAGAAAAATGAAAAAAAACGTATTTGAACTTATTAAACCATTGGAGTTTCCAACTGTCACTCCTTTGGAAAACACCCATTATGTCATCCATGATGATTTTTACCAACCAGTTGAAAAACCAACTGAAAAAGAACGGGAAATTGCCAAAAAATTCCTTACTCTTCTGAATACATCTGAGGAGAATCAAGATGAACTGGTCTTAACCTTGACCTCAACTGAGTTGTACAATTTTCTGATTCACCTTCAGAGGGAAATTAAGGGAATAGACTAAAGGTAAACTCATAATTAAGCTAAATTTTTCAAGTCTCTTAAATTTTTATTAGATTTTAAGAATTAAAAATTGAGACAAATGAGTGAATCAATAAAAAGGATGGATGAAATCATTAATTCGCTAGTCAGTTGGCTTAATGATTATCCAAGGCACATTCTAACCTTTAAACAGAAGAAAAGAATTGAAGGGATTTTAAAAAGATTAGAAAGATCCGAACCTATAGATCCTGATGAAATTCAGGAAGCTATATCCAACGAATACGAAAGGGTGAAAAAAATTAATTTAGAAATATGGTCATCAAAACCTGTACCCAACCTCGCTGAATATTCTGACAGATTTAACTACTATTATTGTGAAGGGTGTAACGAAAGGGTCTTAAAAAAAGAGCAAAAAAATCATCGAAAAACCTGCAATGAATGGAATCAAATTCACAAAGAAATAAGTAATGAAATCACTCTTGCTCAAAGTGGGAAAGGGACAGGTTCCACCTTTGACCAACCTGGAAAAACTTATGAGTCCACAGGAAACCAATTAAAAGATGAATACAACGAAAATCGAAGATTAGGGGGAGACAGAGATATTTATTTATCAAGAGATCAAGGAAAATTCGGGTCTTATCCCTCAATGGATGATTATGGTGATGAATCTTCTCCCTAATCCTAGTGGTGGGATTTTTCAATCTTTTTTTAAGTATTCAGCGAGAAGAATAGTCTCACACATGAAGGTCTAAAGGTTTGCTCAATAATACTCCTTGATATATCCGTATGCACGGTCGAATAGGACTTGGTCTTTGTGCAGCTGATATTTTAAAAGTGCCTTCCTAAGAGACTTCTGAACTTCCCGCTCTCCTCCTGTAGTTTTTTGCCAACCCGGAAACCTAACCATTCTAACAATTTGATCAATGTCGTTAACGATTCTCTCAACCACCGCTGGTGTTTCCTCTGTTTTTAATTCGAGAAATAGTTCTGTTAGTGCAGCCTTGGGCGTTTTTTCAAGAATTTCCTCAGCTAATTCCTTTTCTGCTTGTACAGTTTCCTTAGCGATTTTACAAAGTTCTTTTACGAATTCAATAGATGAAATAAGTCCTTGTTCCGCTCGGTCTCTTACCTCTTCAAGTAATTCACTTAGCTTTTTGAACTTCGGATTTCCTTCATGCATCTTAAATCGTTTGACCAAGATTTTTTCAAGTTTCTTGGCGTTTTTTGGATCAGGATTATTAAAAATATCCTCAATAACGTCGGCATCTAAAATGAATTCTTCCAAATGGTGAATATCACCCACATGAATATTCTCATGAATCAATTTAGTGGTTTGTGCACCTAGCGTAATCCAAAGTAACTTTCCAATCGTGTCAGATGCTGGCCTTACCGATTCAAAAACTTGAGAAAGCCATTTATAATCTTGTTGATGGTTATTCAAGATATTATCTGGTGAAAGCGATTCCCATAGCTTGCTGAGATATTTGTAGTCCTTAGCAAATGCATCCTTTTTTTCATCTGTTTTGATAGCATTCTGTGCTAACTCCAATCCCTCAAAACCTGGAATGGTACGATCTACGCCTTGGAAATGTGCAAGTGCATCTTTCATGGCTTGTGGTAGCTTTTCTCTAAGTTCAGAAAGATTTGTGATTATTTGATTTACAGACTTTTCGTCAAACTCCAAAGCCTTAGCCGTGTCGTCAAAGACACCAAAATAATCCACTATCCTACCAAAATGCTTTTGTGGGAATAGCCTGTTTGTTCGACAAATAGCTTGCAAAAGTGTGTGGTCTTTCAGTGACTTGTCCAAATACATGGTTTGGAGAATAGGAGCATCAAATCCTGTTAAAAGTTTGGCGGTAACAATCAAAAACTTGAGATCAGATTGGGGATCATTAAATTCATCTACGATTCGTTCTTGCTCTGACTTATCCACTGTCCACTTTTGCTTGAAATCATAGTCATCATTTGCAGATGTGGAGATCACTACTTTACTGGACTCAGTTGGAAGTATTTTATCTAATTCCTCTTTGTATTGGATGCAGGCATATCGATCAGGTGTTACGATCATAGCTTTAAAGCCATGTGGTTCTACCTTTTCCTGAAAGTGGGAGATAATATCGTCCACAATCTTTCTTACTCTTTCAGGAGATTTTAGAAAGGCTGCCATTTTAGCAGATTTCTTATTTAAAGCATCAGCCTCCTCATCAGTCAAGGCTGCCTCCTCTTTAAAATTTTCAAAAAGTTTATCGATGGTTTCCTTATCCACATGCACATCAACCAAACGAGGCTCGAAATGAAGGGGGAGAGTTGCCCCATCCCGAATGGAATCCTGAAAGGTGTATCGAGACATATATCCACCTGCATCCTCCTCTGACCCAAATGCCCAAAAGGTGTTCTTATCCGCTTTGTTAACTGGAGTTCCTGTCAATCCAAACAAAAATGCATTGGGTAAAGCTGCTCTCATTTGACGCCCCAAATCACCTTCTTGGGTCCGATGGGCCTCATCCACTAGCACGATTATATTTTCTCTGGTATTCATATTGGGTTTGGCATCCCGGAACTTATGAATCATCGAAATGATGATTTTTCGGGTGTCCTGTTCCAACATTTTTTGTAAATCACGAATGCTATCCGTGGTTTCCACATTGGAGATATCAGCCGCATTGAAAGTTCCTGATATTTGGGTATCCAAATCAGTTCGATCCACCAATACGACTACCGTAGGACTCTTTAAGTCTGGCATCCTCCGAAGTTTCTGAGCAGCAAATACCATCAATAAGGATTTACCGGAACCTTGAAAGTGCCAAATCAACCCCTTCTTGATCCGGCCTACTTTTACCCTTTCGACAATCTTATTTGCTCCCTCATATTGCTGGAATCGAGGGATAATTTTCATCCGCTGCTTCTTTTTATTGGTACTGAATAGGGAGAAGTTTTGAAGAATATCCAACAATCTATTAGGGTGAAGTAAATCTCCCATTTCTTTTCCTATCTCACCCAAACCAAGTCTTTTCGCTAAAGCTTCATCCTCATCTTCCAACCTCCATGGTGCCCAAAAATCTAAAGGAGATCGTATACTGCCATAGAATAGCTCTTTCCCCTCTGTAGCAAAAGAAAGTATATTAGGGACAAAGAGTTGAGGGATAGAATTTTCATACACTTGATGAATTTCAGCCGCACCATCTAGCCAACTGATTCCCGGCCGAATGGGTGTCTTTGCCTCACCCACCACTACAGGAATTCCATTAATAAAAAGAACAATATCAGGAATTTTGGTTTCCCGGTGGTGAACCCGAAACTGATTGGTGAGGATATAATGATTATTGGTCAAATCCTCAAAATCAATCAATCGAATGGGAACGTGGCGATTGTTTTCACCAAAAGGCATGGTCTTATCCCCTGTCATCCATTTAAAAAATTCTTCATTCGCCTTAACCAAACCTACCTGCTGTACAGAAATCAAAATTGCCCGAAGCTTATAGATTACCTCATCAGCTAGATTGGGTTCCCTCTGAATTTCAGGATTCAATCGAATTAAGGAATCCTTAAGGTCAGCTTCCAAGAGAACTTCATTTACTGAACGATTGAGATCAGATGCTGATCTAAATTGCCATTCCGTTTTGTAGCGTGACTTAGGTTCATCAAAATTATCAGAATTAAGATTAACTCCACTGAGATGGTGTATTATAAAATACTCTACGCTATTGAGTTCGGTGAATGGCATAAATAGATTTTGGTTCAAAATAGTGATTTTGAACAATTCCTAACGAATTATTAACCTAAAAACTAATTTAAGTTCTAATTGGAATCGTAATCAGGTTTTCTACTGGGGTATAAATGTCAACTTCTTCAATTGGTGTCTCTATGCTTACGATCAATGAATACCTTACCTCTTGATCATACTTTTCTAAACTTTTTCTAGTTCTATACCAACCTGATTTAGGATAAACTGCTAGCAGATTACGAGAAGCAAGATTAGCTCCATTGGTCTCTAAAAAATCCTTTTTGATAGAACCTTTTGAGCGTACTCGTTCTTTGATAGTCCAATCTTCTTCACGGAAATCAGGACTTTCATCCTCATCTTCTACTTCCGTTGCTGCAGAGACCCGTCTCTGAAAATCACTCGGGCTTTCTCCTTCTTTTATCAGTTTGAAATCTAGAGAGTGGGAGTGATAAGAAAAGTTTTTGGCATATTCTCGAGCACCGGGATTTGGCTCTATGAAATAGGACAAAGTAACTTTGATAGTCACCTTTTGATCAAAAAGTTGGTCTTGTAGAACCTCTGTGGGCCATGGGATTTTATAAAGGTGAAACTCATTATAACGGACATTACTTCTATCTAACCGATATGGTTTTAATTGCGCTTGTGCAATCAAGGTTAGAGAGTTTCCTGCACTATAAAGTGCTCTACCGAGATTGGGCACACCATAACCTACTGATCGAATAAGAGCCCTTCGTTGGCCTTCATTATTGATATTTATCCCATTGAGCATTTGAGGAGTCCAATCAGCGGAATGAACCATCAATCCTCTGATTGTCTCGGGCCAAAAATTGGGATATGCGGTGAGAATCTCAGCAGCCATCTTGGAAGCAAACGCTACTGCCGAACTTGTTCCGCCGAAAGGTCTAAATAGTCTGGTTGAAAAATCCTTATTCACTGATAGGGGGTCTAATTCATCATGTGCCCACAGAAAGTGTCCATCAGTCACTTGATTTCCTCCCTCTAGGACGAGATCTGGTTTGTTCGGCCATTGAGGCTCCCATGCCGCTGAAGTTGAATTTCTAGGAGACATTTCACCCAATCTCGCAATAGGAATATACTTACTTGGCCGTGAAAGTCTATCCTTTTGGGTAAATGCTCCTATGGTCAACACATTATATGCTTGTCCGGGATCTTGAATGCTTCTGATGAAATTTTGATTGGGATAATCACCGTGATTTGTCAATTTCACATTCCCTCCGCTGACTAGAACAAGTTGGGGACCTGCTCCTTCAAAAGAGGTCTCAAAGGCAATTTGATCGAGGGTACTTGAAGCTGAACTGGGTCTACCTGATTTAATAACTCCGTCATTGGTGACTGAAATACAGTACACTCTTTTTACCTCTGCATTTGAAATTGAAACTGTTGCAACTCCGTCTAGGTAGATGATACCATGTAATTCTTTGTCTGTAGAAACATTTGGCTGAACAATCTTAAAAGATTCGATCCCATGCAAGATTCGGATCGGTGTCGAACTGGCAAGTGCTTCAGTCAAGTCTCCAAAAAGGACCAATGCCGCCATTCCGGTTCCATGCCCTCCATCAGCTCCGGTATCCTCAACTCCCCAAGCAGGATTCCAGGAATGAAGATTGGATTCATCTACCAAAGGTTCAATTAATGGATGTCGATGGGTAAGGCCTGAATCAAATAGGCAGACGAACACTTTACGTTCTCCCGCATCAGGAATAAACTCAGTTCTCGACATCAAATCTTGCAACCAAGATTGTTCATCCTCATAGGTGATGTCTCCTGAAGTAATAAAATCATTGATTTCTTGCGGTCTCCTTAATTCTGCCAAACTGTTTAAGAGAAATACTGAAGAAGCTAACTGCTCCGCGGTTCCTCTGACCATTCGGATCACATGTTCTGGAAAGAATAATTCGCGTGGACTAAAATTTAAACCAGCTCCTTCCAATTGCTGCTCAATCTTGTCTTTTTGATACGCAGAACGTCTAAACCAAACTTCCCACCAGACTTCCTGATCAGACACTGGAAAAGAATAGGTATCAATATCCACCCAAAAAGCCTGAAGGGTGGCCATCCGGATTTCATCAAGATTGGCAATAAGGTTTTGTGAAAGCGGATTACCATCGGGAAGATCGCGGTAATTTCGTGTAAGGTAATCTTCCACTTTAGATAAAAAATGCTCGACACCTCTTTTGGCCAACATTACCAGAACCTTAAACCGCTTTTGTTCCTGCCCTTCGAAAGTACGTACTTCCTTAGTGACTTTTAGGATTTTATAATAATCTCTTAAGTCAGAATGAAGCTGTTCATATTTGAATTCAAAACCCCATTCGGAGAAAAATTCCACATAAATCACCTCATCTCGAACCAAACCTTCCGGAACTTCCTGTTCCTGATTTAGATCAAATTGATCTCTTATGGCTCGGATTTGACTTTTGATCCGATTTCCATGAATTGCTCGATTTCTGGGCGCAACTGAAAACGGAGCTGCTACCCGCCGAGGATAGGTGTAATCTTGAGTGCTGGAGAATCTCTCTATTCCAATTAAATGTCGTTTGGGTTCCTGTGCCATCGATTACTTTCTTTTGGAAAGGGCATCGATCAGGTCTTGTGTTTGGAGTCTGGTTTTGCCACTCAAAATCATGGCTTTGATAGTTTCTTCACAAGCACGAACGATGTCCGAAAAATTAAGTCCTAAAAACTCTCTTGAAATGGAATGAAAATCGACAACTTCAGCAAATTCAAAAGCTTGAAGCTGTCTTCTGAGCATGGTAAAGATCTCCTCCTCACTCGGAAGAGGAAATTGGATTACCTCATCAAATCTTCTAAATAGAGCCTTATCCAACATGTCAGGTAGATTGGTGGCGCAAATGATGATACTATTGCTTTGAGCTTTTTCGATATTGATCAGAAAGGAATTCAGTACCCGTTTGATTTCTCCGACATCCTGTCCCTGATTTCGGTGACTCCCGATCGAATCAAATTCATCAAAAAGATATACTCCACGGTGGTTGACCATGGCATCAAAGATCACCCGAAGCTTGGCGATGGATTCTCCCATAAACTTGGAGACTAGCCCATCTAGTCGTACAATAAAAACTGGAATTCCCAATTCTCCAGCAATTGCCTGTGCTGTCATGGACTTACCACAACCCGGAGGTCCTATTAGGAGTAGTTTTCGTTTGGGTTGGAGGTTATACTGACGGAGAAGCTGCCAGTTGTTTTGCTCCTCTATCAATTTCTCAAGTGAGGACCGAGTATTCGAATCCAGGACCATGTCTTTCAACTTGATTACCGGCTGAAAGACATCCAAGAGTTCCTTTAAATCCCGTTGAGATGGAAGAATAGGGATGGTTTTACTTCGGTCAGCGAAGGGCTGATTCCGCTTAGTTCTTGCTTTATCAATGAGGGATTTCAGTTCTTGCGCTAGGGCAGTATGTCCCTTTTGGGCTTCAGACGCAGCAATTTGCAGGGCAGACGAAATGAATCGCTCATCGTCACCCTCTCCAAAATGCTTGATCAAACTCTTAATTTGCTCCGTCGCTCCCATGTGCCAAAAATAGAAAGATTATCGATTAAAGTTAAGAATAAATCAAGATAGTGAAATCCGCTTAAAACCTGAAAAGGATTTCTTTTAATAGAAAACTAACCGAAAATTAATACCCCAAAGATTCGTTCAAATCCTGTATCATCCTACCCAAAGCAGAATGCCATAAAATGTAATTTTCATCCGAAAACTCTATATCTTCAACATCTCCAGTCAAATGAAGGTGAATAGATTTTCTTGCTTTCCAGAGTTCTTTAAGCTCTTGAGGATTACTTATCAAGTTATCTTCTGCTAACTTATTAATTATAAAGTATACATCCTTTTTAACTAAATCTGGTCTCAAGTGCTTTACGACAGCTTCTAAAATCGCCCCTAGATTAATTAATTGAAACTTGATGATCATATCCCTGGCATGAGCATACCCCAAAAATTGGGGCAGTAAATTAAGTTAAAAATTAACCTTTAAATTTACTGTGATGACCACACGAAGAAAATTTACCTCGAAGTTCAAGACCAAGGTGGTTTTGGAACTGTTGAAAGAGCGCTCCTCACTTGCCGAGCTTGCTCAGAAGTATGAACTGGCACCCCAGCAGCTCAGCAACTGGAAACGTGAGTTTCTCAACGGCGCCGAAGAGGTCTTTGAAAAAGGCGGCAGAAACAAGAAAGATCCGGCCGATGAAGAGAAAGACCAATTGCTCAAAACCATTGGCAAGCTTAAAGT
>NZ_FNAC01000074.1 GCF_900101705.1 Algoriphagus faecimaris
CCTACTTCATCCTGAAGGACAAAACAGCATACAAAGAACTCGGAGCAGAATACTTGGAAAGCCGAAAGAAGGACAGACAGATCCAACATTACCTGGACAAACTCAGGGAACTTGGAGTGGAACTGAACAAGGAAAAGGTAGCATAAAAAAACAAAGGTCGGTTTTTACTGGAGGTTGAAACATCGTTGTGAAAACAACGAAACCCCGTACATGAAATTGACATCAGACGCTAAGCACACAGGAGTATTGCCGTGAGCATGAACATGAAAATTTAACTTCTTAGCGTCTTTTTATTCCTTTACCTAAAAATGAAAAAGAAACAAATTATAAACACATGAAAGAATACGGAAAAAACATTCAAGGGCTAGTGGATCATATCTGCACCATTGAAGATCGGGAAAAGCGAACTGCCAGTGCTTTTACTGTAATCGAAATCATCAAACAGCTCAATCCCGCCCTCAAGCAGGAAACAGATCAAAAACTCTGGGATGACATCTATATCATGTCCGACTTCAAGCTCGACGTCGATGGACCTTTTCCGATGCCTGCCAAAGAGCTTTTGGGCAAGAAGCCTCTCCCTATCGGCTACCCCAAAGGAGAGATTAAGTTTAAACACTACGGCAGAAACATCGAGAAACTGATAGAAAACGCCATAGAACTTGAGGATGACGAAGAGCAGGAAGCGGCTATCATTTACATCGGTCAGCTGATGCGAAGTTTTCACTCGACCTGGAACAGGGACAATTTTGATGATGGCATTATCCTAGATGATATCAAGACTTTATCTAAGGGCAAACTGCACATTGACCTAGAAAAAGTAAAAGAAAATGCACTGTTTGAGTCCAATACTCGCCGGGATTTCAAGGTACCTATGCAGGAAGAGCACAGCTCAAAAAACAAGCGAGGAGGACACCAAAACAAAAGAAGAAATAACGGAGGCTTTAAAAATAAAAGGAGAAACTAATGGCATCTTTTCGGGTAAGAGGCGGAATCCAACTCAAAGGCGAAATCACCCCTCAAGGGGCTAAAAACGAAGCACTTCAGATTTTATGTGCTGTACTTTTGACCTCAGAAAAGGTCACCATCAACAAGATCCCCAATATCCGTGATGTCAACAAGCTCATTGAACTACTCGGAGACATGGGGGTCAAAGTCACCAAACTGGGACTTGAATCCTATGCTTTTCAAGCTGACAATGTCAATTTGGAATATTTAGAAACGCCCGACTTTTTGGAAAAAGCCTCTGCTCTTCGTGGCTCGGTGATGATCCTGGGGCCCCTGCTGAGTAGGTTTGGTACCGGAAAACTCTCCAAACCCGGAGGAGATAAAATTGGCCGCAGAAGAATGGACACCCATTTTTTTGGATTCCAGAAGCTCGGCGCAAAATTTCACTACGATGCCGAAAACGAGATTTTCCATATCGACGGAAAAAACCTCAAAGGCACCTACATGCTACTCGATGAGGCATCAGTCACCGGCACTGCCAATATCGTCATGGCAGCGGTAATGGCAGAGGGCAAAACTACCATTTACAATGCTGCCTGTGAGCCTTACCTGCAGCAACTCTGCGAAATGCTCAATAGAATGGGTGCAAAGATTTCCGGAGTGGGTTCCAATTTGCTTACCATAGAAGGGGTAGAAAAACTCGGTGGGACTGAGCACACCATGCTTCCTGATATGATTGAAATCGGCTCCTTTATCGGAATGGCGGCCATGACCCAATCCGAGATCACCATCAAAAATTGCCAGATCCCCAAGCTCGGCATCATCCCAGATACCTTTAGAAGAATGGGAATCCAATTGGAATTTAGAGGGGACGATATTTTTATTCCCGAGCAAAAACACTACGAAATCGAAACCTTTATTGATGGATCCATCCTCACCGTAGCGGATCAAATTTGGCCTGGGTTTACCCCAGATTTGCTCTCCATCGTTTTGGTCACTGCTACGCAGGCAAAAGGCACCGTACTGGTACATCAAAAAATGTTCGAATCTCGTCTCTTTTTCGTGGATAAGCTGATTGACATGGGTGCACAGATCATACTTTGTGATCCCCACAGAGCTACAGTGATCGGCTTGGACAGGAAATACCAACTGAAAGGAATCCGAATGACCTCGCCGGATATCCGTGCGGGGGTAGCACTTTTGATCGCAGCAATGTCCGCCAAAGGGACTTCCATCATTGATAATATCGAGCAGATTGACAGAGGCTATCAATACATTGATCAGCGTCTCAATGCACTAGGCGCAGATATTGAGCGGATTTAATGCTTCCCCTATTTCTCTTGAAAAATACAGCTCCAAAAAATAAAATTTAGGTTCGATTTGCGACAGTCTATCTCGGTTCAGCGGAGACCTCCGGCTAATTTGCGCCAAGAAGATCTTCCTCTTTTTGAGTCTGCGCTGCAGGCTCAGTTTGAGCGAAACTCGCCTGTTATGATCAAAAATGCCCTGATTCTACAAGACACGGTACTCGCTCCGGGAGAGTTTAAATTTTATTCCGATTTTACCCACCGAAGCAACTTAGGCCTACCCCAATTTTCTAAACGGATCGGAAACTGTGTGCTGAAAGCCTGGCGAAAAATTCCAAAAGGGATCTGGATCATCGATGAATGGAGTCCTAATTACTTTCATTGGCTGACAGATTGCCTCCCCCGGCTTTGGGAAGGGTTGAAGTGGGATGCCACTGCACCCATTGTTTTACCAGACTCTTACAGCAAGTTAGCATTTGTGAGAGAATCCATCCAATCACTCGGTACCGATGTAATCTTTTATCGCTCTTCTGAAAACCTCTGGGTGGATCAAATGATCCTCACTGCGCGTACTGCTTCTTTTCCCAACTTCAATGAGCCGCTTACCTTGTTTACCCAAAAACGCCTGAGAAAGGAACCCCAAAAGCCTCCCTTCAGAAAGGTATACTTCACTAGGAAGTCCGCTTCCAAGCGGAAAGTAATCAATGAACTGGACCTTGAACTGATGCTGATCAAGCGCAATTTTGAGATAATCAGTGCCGATGAACTGAGTTTTGAAAGCCAAATCCAACTCATGAGCGAAACTGAGGTGCTTATAGGATTACATGGGGCTGCCTTGACCAATATGATTTTTCTCCCTTCAGGCTCAAAGGTCATTGAATTTAGAAATGCCAAAGACCCCAATAGTCACTGCTATTTCAACTTGGCCTCGGCGCTGCAGATCCCCTATTATTATACCCTAAATGAGGCTGATCAGGAGGATAGCGTCATCGCTGATTTCACCATTAACATTCCTCAGCTACAATCCGTTTTAGATCAGATTTCCTGATTTTTTAAAAGGCTATCAATAGTCTAATCCTCTCGGCCTTTAGTCTGAAAAAATTCCTGCTCCCTACAAATTCAAACTGGAACAAAACCAGCTTTATTCCATTCTTTCGGAAGATGTCCAGATTTTTTTTATCTTCTCCAAATTTTCTCAACCCAATTAACCTATGACCAAGAAAAAGCTAAGAAGCCAAGAGTGGTATGGCCGTACCGGAAAGGACGGATTCATCTATCGCTCTTGGATGAAAAACCAAGGATTTCCACATCATTTATTCGAAGGAGACAAGCCTGTCATAGGGATTTGCAACACCTGGTCTGAGCTTACCCCCTGCAATGCCCACTTCCGTGACTTGGCCCAAGCCCTAAAAAGGGGGATTTGGGAAGCGGGTGGATTTCCTTTGGAATTTCCCGTGATGTCACTTGGCGAATGCTCCATCAAGCCCACAGCAATGCTTTTTAGAAACTTGGCCTCTATGGATGTGGAAGAAAGCATTCGCGCCAATCCTATGGATGGCGTCATTTTGATGTGTGGCTGCGACAAAACCACCCCCTCACTAGTCATGGGGGCGGCTTCGGTAGACCTACCAACGCTAGTCGTTTCCGGTGGGCCTATGCTAGTGGGTCGGTTCAAAGGAAAAAAAATAGGCACCTCTGACGTTTGGCGTTTTGCAGAAGAATTTAAACTCGGAAAGCTCTCTCAAGAGGAATTTATCGAAGCTGAAGCAGCAATGTCCCGATCTGTGGGGCACTGTGCACCGATGGGAACAGCCTCCACTATGGCAGCCATGGTTGAGGCTTTGGGATTGGCTCTGCCTGATAATGCCACTATTCCGGCGGCTGATTCTCGTAGGAAAGTCCTCGCACATATGGCAGGAATGCGAATAGTCGAGATGGTCAATGAGGATCTAAAAATGAGTAAAATCCTCACACGAGAATCCTTTGAAAACGCCATCATGGTCAATGCCGCCTTGGGTGGATCGACCAACTTTATCCTTCACCTCACAGCCATTGCCAAGCGAATCGGGGTGGAACTCGACTTGACAGATTTTGATCATTTTTCTTCCAAAATACCCCTGATCGCCAATGTGCAGCCTTCAGGAGAGCACTGGGTAGAGGACCTTTTTTACGCCGGAGGACTGCCTGCTGTAATGAAGGAAATTGAAAAAGTACTTCACAGTGAGGCCATCACCGTCACAGGAAAAAGCTTGGCGGAAAACATTCAAAAGGCGGAATGCTACGACAGAAACCTAATCGGAACACTCGAAAAACCCATCAAGCCTGATTCGGGAATCGCTGTTCTCAAAGGAAATCTTTGCCCTAATGGCGCTGTCATCAAGCCCTCTGCTGCCAGCCCTGCTTTGCTAAAGCATACTGGAAAAGCAGTGGTTTTTGAAAATATAGATGAATTCAAGGCCAAAATCGATGATCCCAATCTGGAAATCGATGAGCACTCTGTCATGGTCCTTAAAAATGTAGGACCCAAAGGCTATCCTGGAATGCCAGAAGTCGGCAATATGGCTCTTCCCAAGAAACTACTCGAAAAAGGAGTGAAAGATATGGTGCGGATTTCTGACGGCAGGATGAGTGGGACAGGTTTTGGGACGGTGGTCCTGCATGTATCCCCCGAATCAGCCATTGGAGGGCCTTTGGCACTAGTCCAAAACGGTGACCTGATCGAGCTCGACGTACCCAGCAGAAGCTTAAACCTGCTGATCTCTGAAGAAGAATTTGAAAAGAGAAAAGCAAAATTTCAACCTATCCAACTTCCCTATGATAGGGGCTATGTCAACTTGTTTTTAGACAAGGTCAATCAAGCCCATGAAGGTGTGGATTTTGACTTTCTCCAGGGAAACTCAGGTTCGGAAGTAAAAAGAGATTCGCATTGACCTTAATCGCACCTAGACCAGGTCGGTTTTTAAAACATGCTTGGTCGAAACCTAAATGCAAATGAAAACTCCAAAAGTTGCTATTATCACCGGAGCCGGTCAAGGGATCGGCCTAGCAATCGCCAGAAAACTTCTCGAAGAAGGCGGGCATGTCATTTTAAACGACTTGGAAAAAAGCCTGACCGAGGAGGCAGTGGCCAATCTTTCGCGGATAGGAAAAGGGAAAATCCTAGGTTGCTCCGGAGATGCCGCTTCCGAGTCTGTGATCGATGAACTCATTGACTTGGCTATAGCCAATTTTGGTCAGCTGGATCAGGTAGTTGCTAATGCGGGTGTAACTCTATTTGGTAATTTTCTGGATTACGAGAGAAAAGACTTTATGGAGGTAGTCCGTGTGAACCAATCAGGTACATTTTTTTTAACTCAGGCCGCGGCTAGAGTGATGAAAGATCAAGGGGAAGGAGGCTCGATTCTATTGACCTCCTCCGTTACCGCACACCAAAGCCATGAAAATCTCGCTGCCTATGCCATGTCTAAAGCAGCCATAGAGATGCTCGCCAAAAATCTAGTGCTCGAACTCGCCCCCTTGGGAATCCGCATCAATACTATCGCTCCCGGAGCTACCCTTACCGAGCGGACTACATCCGATCCTGACTATGCCAAAACTTGGTCAAAACTCACCCCACTAGGCCGCCCCGCCTCTACAGAAGATATAGCTGAGGCTGCAGCCTTTCTCCTCTCAGCAAAAGCCCGACACATTACCGGTCAAACCCTGATTATCGACGGAGGCTGGACCAGTATAAGCCCATCACCCTATGAATGAAAAAAATTTGATCAATCTTAGTCCTCGAAATTTCGTCAAATACGCCCCGGCACCTTGGGACCTGGAGGGACAAGGGATCATTCTTGTGTACAAGTTTCCAAAAAAATGGGTAGAGGAATGCACATTAATTCCTGATTACAAAAGGAATGAATTCAAAAGAGGATTAGGCTTTCTGATGCTGGTCAATTACAGCAAAAGTCCAATCGGCCCTTATCGAGAACTACTTCTGATTCCGGGGAAGTTTGGGGAAAACAAAAAACAATCTATCACCTCTATCTTTGTAGATTCATTAGCCAGTACTCAAAACGGGAGAAACAATTGGGGTATCCCTAAGAAAACATTGAAGATCGATTGGATAGAGAAAAACGGAAAACATACCATTACCGTCAAAAAGGAAGATGAGCCGGTATTTTCCTGTGAGGTAAAGGCGGGAGGTGTTTCTTTCCCTGTCACCACTTCTTTTCTGCCCATAGATTTACAGCAACGATGGAATGGAATTGATTTTTTTGTGAAACCTTCAGGAAGTGGATGGGGAAAATTGGCTCAAGTTAAAATTGATCACCTAGATCCTGAATATTTCCCCGACATTCGATCCTTCAAACCGCTTTTTGCAGTTAAAGTAGATCCATTTAGAATTCATTTTCCCGAAGCTAAATTTCATGAATGAATTAACAGTAAATTATTAAGAGTAAATTAATGGCCTGAACCAAAACCACCTGAGCCATCATAACCCAGAAGACCCAACTCAAAACATTCCCTATATCAAGGGGTTCAACTCTTGTCAAAATCTACACCTTATGAAAAATATCCCTTTACTCCTTCTCTCTCTTCTTTTCATTGTCGGCTGTAATACTGCCGAAGAAACTCCGGAAACCCTTCCTATGAAAGTAGCCAAGGCTTATGGCATAGATCAATGGGATCAAGTGAATAATATTAAATATACTTGGAATGTACGGCGGGACTCAGCCACCGTTTTTTCAAGAACTTGGGATTGGAATATAGAAGCCCGAACTGTAGGCTACACCGGTGCGGATACAAGCTACACCTACAGTCTGGACCTGCCAGCTGATTCCCTCCCAGAAGCGGACAAAGGCTTTATCAATGACAAATATTGGTTTATGATGCCCTTCCAGCTGGCTTGGGATGAAGGGTACTCTTTCGAAACTGAAGAAAACGTCCAAAGCCCTCTAAAAGCAAGTAATTCTACCAAATTGACCATCATTTACAATTCAGCTGATGGCTACACTCCCGGAGATGCCTATGATCTCTATTTGGATGAAAACAACATGATTTTGGAATGGACCTTCCGAAGAGGTAATGGAGAGCAAGGCGCCACTTGGACTTGGGAAAATGTACAAAATTTTGGACCCATCAAGCTCGCCCTAGACCATAATAACGCAGCAGGTGAAAAATTCATTTGGTTTACCGATGTGGAGGTCAATTAAACCGATTTTTGACTTTTGATAATTAATCCCTTTAGCCAAAAAGCTGAAGGGATTTTTTTATCTTGAACCAAAACCTCAAGCTATGAAACCAACACGCCTAAGAGCAATTGATGAATCTATGAAAAATTACTCTCCCGATCGGAGGGATTTTTTGATCAAAAGTGGAGCTTTGTTTGGTGCCGGACTCCTGACAAATCCTTTCTCCCTTTTCGCATCAGAGAAGTCCTGGACAGTCGGGGAAATCATGGACACCTTCATTTCGCAAGTTCCCAATGCGCCTTTCGAACAAACGGTCGATACCATCAAAGTCGGCTCGCGTGACACGGTTGTGACCGGAGTGGTGACGACCATGTTTACCACCCTAGAAATCATAAAAAAAGCTATCGAACTCAAAGCAAACCTAATCATTCCTCATGAGCCTACTTTCTTCTCAGGGCAAGATGAAACGGATTATTTGCAAGAGGATCCTGTCTTCCGTGCAAAGTATGATTTGATGGAGAAAAATGGGATTACACTCTGGAGAAATCACGATTATGTGCATAGAATGAAAGACGATGGCGTCAGGGTCGGCGTGGTAGGTGATTTGGACTGGAACGAGTATTACACACCCGGAAGTCGAATCCTCACCATCCCAAAGACCGACCTTCGCGGATTAATCAATCATATCAAAACAAAATTAGGAGTACCTGCTATGCGCTATGTGGGAGATTTGAATCAATCCTGCAGCAAAGTACTATTGCTTCCCGGTGCCGTGGGAGGTCGTCTTCAGATCACTCAAATCATGGAGCATAGGCCCGATGTCTTGGTGTGTGGGGAATCCAACGAGTGGGAAACCCCAGAATATGTCCGCGCTGCCAATGAAATCGGAATGAAACTCTCCATGATTGAGATTGGACATTCGGCAAGTGAAGAAGGGGGATCGGAATTTGTCAAAAACTGGCTCAACCAATACATGCCGGGGCTTCCTGTTTTTCATATCCCATCAGGCAATTCACTGCAGGTATTTTGAGTTAAGAACAGTAAAAATCTTACCTAAATAAATTTGATCTCTTGAGATTTTTTTTTCATCAAGGATACTTCTGATCGAAAACTGATCCAACCGGTTAAAAGATATTTATAGGCCTTTTTATTCGATTTAGGGCTTATGTACTAACTACTTTGATAATAAATTCTTTGGTTCTACCCTGAATTTAATGGAATGATTACCTTTGAGCAAAAAGATGTTTACAGAGGGACTTTTCACCAAGTTGCTCCAATTGGAGGATGGTTGGTTTGTTGAATCGGTAGAAACTGATTTTAAACAAGAAGAGATCTACATTCAAATTGAGTGTGTTTTGGAGGAGTTGGAAGATGCTGAAACTGGAGAACTTTGTAGGGTTTATGATCATGCACCGGTTCGAGAATGGCGTCATTTAGACACCATGCAATATAGAACCTTTCTCAGGTGTAAGCTTCCACGAATTTTAACTTCCAGTGGT
>NZ_FNAC01000077.1 GCF_900101705.1 Algoriphagus faecimaris
CCTGAAGGACAAAACAGCATACAAAGAACTCGGAGCAGAATACTTGGAAAGCCGAAAGAAGGACAGACAGATCCAACATTACCTGGACAAACTCAGGGAACTTGGAGTGGAACTGAACAAGGAAAAGGTAGCATAAAAAAACAAAGGTCGGTTTTTACTGGAGGTTGAAACATCGTTGTGAAAACAACGAAACCCCGTACATGAAATTGACATCAGACGCTAAGCACACAGGAGTATTGCCGTGAGCATGAACATGAAAATTTAACTTCTTAGCGTCTTTTTATTCCTTTACCTAAAAATGAAAAAGAAACAAATTATAAACACATGAAAAAAATATTAGAAAATAAATTTGGCTTAATCCTCTTCACCTTGATGATCGGAGGATTCATCGGATGGATTATCAAGCCCGCTTCCGAATCAAGTGATGAGCATCAGCACGATGCTACAGAAGAAAACACCCTGTGGACCTGCTCTATGCATCCTCAGATCAAACTTGGCGAACCGGGAGATTGTCCAATATGCGGCATGGATTTAATTCCCGCTTCTCAGGCAAGCTCAGGAAGCTCCAACCCACTAGTATTTGAGATGACAAAAGAAGCCGTAGCACTTTCTCAAATAAGTACTACCAAAGTCGGCGGAAAAGAGCAATCTGGTGAACTCAGGTTGACAGGAAAAATTCAAGCTGACGAACGAGAAATCGCCTCAGTAACAAGTAAATTTCCAGGAAGAATAGAAAAATTATTTGTGACTTTTACCGGTGAACAAGTCAAAGTCGGTCAAAAATTGGCCAGCATCTACTCTCCCGAATTAATGAACGCTCAGCAGGAACTGCTACAGTCATCCAAGAGCAAAGGGGCTTTTCCACAACTCTATGAATCAGCCAAAGAAAAACTGAAGTTATGGAAACTTAGGGATGAGCAAATTCTGGAAATCGAGCAAAGCGGAAAAGTGAAAGAGGTATTTGATATTTATGCAGATCAATCAGGAGTAGTAGCTCAGCGAAATATCTCCGTCGGTGATTATGTAAGTACAGGTACGCCCCTTTTTGATGTGGTAAACCTTGACAAACTTTGGGTGATACTGGACGCCTATGAATCAGATTTGCCTTTTATTTCGATGGGAAATGAAATAAATTTTTCTGTAGCAGGATTACCGGGACAAGAATTCAAAGCAAATATTTCCTTCATTGATCCTATATTAGATGCAAGCACTCGAGCGGTATCTGTCAGGGCCGAAGTGTCTAATGCCAGCAAAGATCTCAAGCCGGAAATGTTTGTCACTGCAGAAATTAAAACCCAATCCAAATCAAGTTCCTCGGAAGTCATGGTACCCCGTACCGCAGTCTTGTGGTCAGGGAAAAGGTCCGTAGTTTATTTAAAAGTAAGTAATGCTGAGACACCGCAGTTTGAAATGAGAGAGGTAACTTTAGGAAGCCGTATGGGAGAAAATTACCAAATACTGTCTGGACTCCAAAAGGGCGAAGAGATAGTAACCAATGGGGTTTTTGCCATAGATGCCGCCTCACAGCTTTCAGGTCAATTCAGCATGATGAATCGTCCTGAAACCAAATCCATAGAAGTACCTGCCCAATTCAGAGATCAAATTACTGAAGTTGCGGAAGCTTACTTCTCAGTAAAAAACGGACTAGTAAATGACAACCTGTCGGAGGCAAAGTCAGGGCTGAATACTTTTGACAAATCATTAAAAAATGTATCCATGTCGCTATTGGATGAAAATGCGCACGAGCAGTGGATGAAGCTGCTTTCAGAAATGAAAAAAGCACAATCCAACATGGCAAGTGCCAAGGACATAGAAGAGGCACGAACTCATTTTTCAACCCTTTCCTATCATATTTTGGAAATGACCGAAACCTTTGGCCTAAATAAAGATATCGTTTACAAGGATTATTGCCCTATGGCTTTCGGAGATGAAGGAGCCTTTTGGCTTAGTGAGAAAGAAAACATCACCAATCCGTATTTTGGAGCTTCCATGCTCACTTGTGGAGAGGTTCGACAAACCTACTTAAAAGGACAGCCGGTACTTAACTTGGGAGAAAATTCCTCTTCATCAACTCCAGGCACTCACAATCATTGATCAAAAACTAAAAATTATAAAATAAAACATACTATGAAAAAGACCCTTTTACTCATTTCCCTGATCGCTTTTGGATTATTTTCCTGCGAGGAAAAAAGCTCCTCTACCACAGAAACCCATACCTCTGGCGATGCCTCATCTGCAGAACTCACCAGTGTCAATAGTTCTAAGAGTACCTCCTCTATTTTAGATGCCTACCTAGCGGTGAAAGATGCGTTAGTAGCTGACGATTCAGAGACTGCATCGGACAAAAGCAAAGAGCTAGTTGCTGAATTGAAAAACTATGACATTACCAGTGCTCAGGCTAATGACCCTGAGGAACTGGAAAGGTTGCAGGTGGAAGCTATCGGTTTTGCTGAAAATTTAGAGGGAAAAGCTATTGCCACACAGCGAGAAAGCTTTCAGGCATTGAGTTCCAACCTTAAAGATTTTCTAAAAATTGCAGGTACAGACAGAACAATCTACCACCAATATTGCCCTATGTATAAAAACAACACAGGAGGTATGTGGCTAAGTGATCAGGAGACCATCAGGAATCCATTATTTGGAAGTGCGATGCTAGCTTGTGGGTCAGTAGAAGAAACCATCTCTCCTAATTAATTGAAATCACTCGTGAGAAAATTAACACTATTTTTAATGCTCGGGCTTCTACCATTTCTTGTAGAAGCCCAGCAAAAATTAATCAGCCCTGTCCAGCATTCCCAGATCAATGGCATCAATGTATTTGGGAAGCCAATTGACCAACAAACCCGCTGCGTGCATTGGCATTCTGAATTAGATATTATCGCTATCAAATTCAAGTGTTGTGAAAAATATTACCCTTGCTTCTCTTGTCATGAAGAAGAGGCTGATCATGAGCATCAGGTCTGGCCAAAGGAGGAGTTTGAACAAAAGGCCATCTTATGCGGTGTCTGTGGAAATGAATTGAGTATATCCGATTATATGTCCTCAGAAAATACCTGTCCCCATTGTGAATCCAAGTTTAACCCAGGATGCAGCAAACATTATCATTTATACTTTCAGACGGGTAGTTTGAATCCAATGACACCTTAAGCCTATCAAAAAACAGTATACCTCACTCCGAAAAATCCTCGTATTCCCTGATTTGGGGCGAACATGTAGGTCGGATCGAAGGTCAAAGCCTGAGGATTGCTAGGTGTAGGGAGTACTGAGCCATCTGCTCCAAACTCCACTCCTCTATCGAAAGGATCAAATGCCCGGACGATGCTATTTGCTGGAGGGGTGAAATTCAAAAGGTTTTTTACCCCTCCATATAGCTCCCAGCGGTCGTTTATTTTTTTGGTAAGCTGAATATTTTGAATGCTCCACCAAGGAGATTCTGAAGATCTTTGGTCCAGCTCTCCTAGTAGTGGCAGACGCATGGGGCTATAAAGATTTCCAGTATAATTCAGCTGCAGTCCCAAGAGAGGAAAAGTATAGCCCAAATTCCACACAGCAGAAAATCGCTCAGTCAAGAGTTGCCTGATTCGTTGCCCATTTTGGTCTAAGCTGACATCCATGAGTGTAAAGCCAAGATTACCCTCAAAACCATTTCTCAGTGCCAGAGTAGAATTCAGCGAAAAACCTGCAGAAGTTGCTTCCCCATCTAGATTGGCATAGATGATTTGATTGGGATTGCTTTCGTAATCGGGTACTATTCGATTTGAAAAATGCGTGTAAAAGGCCGAAGCATCAAAGCTGATAAAATCCCCTTCATCGGTATAGATTTTTTTGACCAGATTGACATTGGTATTCCATGATTGCTCCGGGTTAAGTTCTTCAGCAAAAACCACCTCTCGAGCTCCTGTTAGTGCTGCATGATCTTCCGTGAAAACATTAGCCACCCGAAAGCCATTACCCAGAGAAAAGCGAAAAACAGTACTTTGATCCTCGGATTGAAGTTTATAATTCAATCGAGGCGAAAAAATCATTCCATGTCGAGAATTAAAATCTGATCGCACCCCCAATAAAAGCTTACTTTGATCAGAAATATGAATTTCATCTTGAATAAATACTCCTGGCAAATGAATGATAGAAGGGGCATTTTCATCCGATTCAAATTGACGAGTAGCAGGAGTGTTGTCATCATAATAAGTATACCGATAAGCTACTCCAGAAAGCAGCTGATGATTGGAAAAACTTTGATTCCAAGTCAATTGGCCAAAAGCTATGGTTTGATTGGCTAAGTAAAGCATGTCCCCGTAAGCAGAATTCTGGTCATGCCCATTTGCGGAAAATTGAAAATTAATTTTTTGGGCTACAGGCAACTCATAATTACCAAAGAGCTCCCATCGCTGAGTAAAAATACTTTCTCCGTAAATTTTATCACCACCTCTCGCCTCAGGAGTCCAATCCATCTGTCCACCCCAGCGATCCTCATAAACAAACCTCCCGGCGATATTCATCTCTTTTTTTGATTTTCTGTCCCAGCTTAGCTTTTGAAAAATAGAAAACCGCTTAGCCAAAGTTAGGTCTGTCATCCCATCTCCATTATTGTCAACGGGACGGTCATAAGTAAACATATTTAAACCAGTGAGCGATTGAACCCTTCTCCCCCAAACGGTTTTCAGACCTAGGTCCAAATTATGCTCAGACCAAGTCGTACCAAAATAATCAACACTAAGCACGGGAGCTTTTGCGGAATTTTTGGTAATAACATTGATCAGGCCTCCCACTGCTTCCGAACCATAAAGCGTGGAAGCAGGTCCTTTGACAATTTCTATTCTATCCACCAAAGATTGAGGTATCCCTGAGAGTCCATAGACTGTAGCCAAACCACTCACGATCGGCATGCCATCGATCAAGATCATGGTATAGGGTCCCTCCAGCCCATTGATATGAATATCCCCTGTATTGCAAATGTTGCAGTTAATTTGGGGCCTGACCCCATTGATGGTCTGCAGTGACTCAAAAATGGAAGGCGTAGGATTTGCTTTAAAAAATCCATCTTTATAGACCTCCACTGGTACAGGGCTGTTCGATCTAGAGACCTGCTCCAAGGTCCCGCTGACAACTACCTCATCCAAGCTAGCATCTAATTCTTCAAGCTCCAAATTCAACAATTCTGAATCAGAAGAAGGGTCCACTTGGCGCTGCAAAGTCTTAAATCCAAGGCGAGAAACTTGTAGTGTCAAAATAGAGGTATCTTTTATTTTCAAAGAAAATTGCCCCAGGCTATCACTCATAGTGCCCTCGGATTGACCTTTGATCAAAATAGAGGCGAATTCTACAGGTTCCCCTTTAGATGAGATGCTACCTCTCAGCGTGCCCTGTCCCCAAACCTTGTGAATAGAAAGGAGACCGCAAAAAAACATTAAGCCAACCAATTTAAATTTGCTCATTGATCATGATAAAGTTGAATGTTGAATTTTTTTGATCTCGGCGAGTATTTACAATTACAAAAGTATAAAGTTAGAGGAATCTAACAAATAAAATTTATCAAAATAATTTAGATATTAGAAGATCAAAATCAAAAAAATGGCTTCAAGCACGGAAGAAAACTATCTCAAGGTTTTATTTAACCTCACCCAAGAAAAAACAGAAGTACCTATCTCAGAGCTAGCGACTCATCTAGGGGTAAGTATGCCCACAGTAAACAGCATGATTAAAAATATGCAAAAGAATGATTGGGTGATTTATGAAAAATACAAGCCTGTCACGCTGACCGAAATAGGTAAAAAAACGGCGGCTCTCATCGTAAGAAAGCACCGGCTAACTGAAATGTTTTTGGTAAATAAAATGGGATTTGGCTGGGAGGAAGTTCATGAAATAGCTGAGCAAATAGAACATATCCATGCCAAGAAATTTTTTGAGAGGATGGATGAAATGTTGGGTTTTCCTACTGTAGATCCTCATGGCTCTCCTATTCCAGATAAGCAAGGGAGGATACAGGAACTTCATTACAAAAATTTATCCCTTGCCCAAGCTGGAAATCAGGTGATCCTTTCGGCATTGGCTGACAGTTCGAGTGACTTTCTGGAATTTCTCAACAGTCGAGAATTGAAATTAGGCATGGAACTAAAAATCTTATCAAGAGAACCCTATGATTCTAGTATGACGGTGAGCTATGGAGACAGAAAATCCGAAACACTCAGTGAGAAGGTTTGTGAAAAATTACTAGTTAGGTTAGTGGAATAAGTTTTAAATCAGTAATTTATCCTTTCTTATTTTTACCAACAGCCCTAAATTTCTTAGCCCATGTTTGTCAAAAGACACTATTCACTTTGGATGACAGTAAGATGGTCAAGGAAACCTCTGCTCTATGGATTTTTATATTCTGCAGTTGTAGTTTTGCTTTACGAAATCACACGCATTCCTTTTTCACTACCATGGCAGCCTATTTCTGTGATCGGTATAGCCGTTGCTTTCTTTTTGGGTTTCAAAAATAATTCCTCCTATGATAGAGCTTGGGAGGCACGCAAGATATGGGGAGCAATAATTAATGAAAGTAGAACCTTTGCCTCAGCAATCCTGACATTTCCCCAAGGAAAAACCCAAAAATCCTGGAAAAAATCCATGGTTTTAAGGCATTTAGCTTGGGTTTTGGCGCTGAAACATGCTATGCGAAAAGGAAAATCTTGGGAACATAATGGTCCCATTGAAAAATTGGTATTCACGCCTAGTTTTAGAAAAGAGTGCGAGGCAGGGGTAGTTCCTGAGATTGAGAGATACTTGGAAAAAGAAGAGCTCAATGCTCTTTTAAACTATTCCAACCTTCCCACCCATCTTCTGAAAAACCAATCCATAGAATTGGAAAAGCTTTTCGATTCAGAAGCTTTAACAGAGTACAAGCAGGTCTATCTGCATGAAATTATAGGCAGGCTCTATGATTTGCAGGGTAAAACCGAACGGATTAAAAACTTTCCCTTTCCCCGACAATATGCCTCCACTGGATTATGGATTACTTACATTTTCTGTATGCTGATACCCTTCGGGCTTTTGGATATTTTTGGACGTACTTCGGACTTACATTACTGGTTAACGGTACCTTTTTCGGCTATTATCATTTGGGTATTTTTGTTGGTAGATAGAATCGGTGATTATTCAGAAAACCCCTTTGAGGCCGCTTACAATGATGTCCCTATTTCATCTATTGCCCGAGGAATAGAAATCGATTTATTGGAAATGGTAGAGGACAAAAATATCCCAGAGCCCTATCCCGTTGAAAATGGTTTCTTGATGTAAAAAAAACCGAAGACTCTACATGCCTTCGGCTTACTTTGAGTTTTACTTCTCCAAAGATGGTGGGTCAATCTTTGATTAATTTGGAAGAACCTGTCATTGCAATAGACTTTTTGACTGGGTCTCCCCTGTAAATCACATCTCCTGAACCAGAGGAGGCTACTTTCAGGCTTTTCTCAGCTGTGAGATGGGAATCTCCCGAACCACTTTTTGCAACAGAAACTTCCTGGGCCACAAGTCGTATTGCCTCAAAATCTCCTGAACCTGATTGTCCCACTTTCAGCTCTTCTACTGCACCCCCATCGACAATGATATCTCCGGAACCGCTGATTCCTACATTCAAATTGTAGGCATAAACCTTCTTCATCCGGATTAGGCCTGATCCAGATACAGCCAAACTCAGTCGATCAGTCTCTACATCATCATCCAAGAAAATGGCTCCCGACCCTGAGCTCCCCAAGCCCTCAAGAGTGCGGACAGTCACATAAAATTTCAAATCTACATTTCGGTAGTTTCCTCTCTCCAGTTTGAGCTTCAAGGTTCGGCCGTCTACCTCGGTGATTACTTTGTCCAAATCGATATTTCCTGATTCGATTCGAACTTCATCTTTGCTTCCGATTGCTACATATACTTCCCAGCTTCCTCCAGACTCTATTTTGTTAAAAGCTCCCGGTGTTCTTGTTTCAGTACCTTGTGCTTGGGCAGTATACCCTAGCAAAAAAAGTAATAGTACGATTGCGGTGGTTTTGATTCTGTTCATCTTAATATTTTTTTATATGAATATCCGCAAAGTCACCAGTAGCCAAATAAGTTCTTTTTGACAGTTGGTGTCAATTGCTTTATTAAGGGTTTAACTCGATTTAAAT
>NZ_FNAC01000022.1 GCF_900101705.1 Algoriphagus faecimaris
CCCAGGGGACTTTTACAGTTTCGGTCTTGCCATCAGCTGTTTGTACTCTGGGAACCCGTGCATGAAGGAAACATTTATGTTGGAAAAAATTGAGATGCTGCCAGGTCCTTTCGACCGTATCATGGGTCTTCCCGTTCGGGAATTTAAAACCCTTCTCGAAGTCAAGATATATATCGATCTGGCCGTGGTGCCCAGCCTCAGGCTTTGTCATTATTATCTCCTTTACATGCCATGGCTTCTCTAGACCTAGGGCCATCTCAAAAATCTGATTGCTGTTCATGAAACTAAAATAGATACTTTCCCTAAATCAGTTTCCAGTTACCCACTATAAATCATCTAGAGCCTCTTTTACTCAAGTCAATTGGAATTACAGTTGAAGATATTTTTTCAAAGGTAACCTACGGCCACCACTGGAAGGAATATTCTGCGCAGGAAATCAAGCAGTATTTCTCATTACTATCCGATGATTTTGAGGTTCAAATCAATCCCTATCATTACAAAAACCATGAACTAAAGCCTCCCTTTTTGTTTTTTAAGCTTTTGTCAAAAATTGGAAACAAAACAAAAATCTTTGCTGATGATCTTGAAGTAATTGTTTCACTTAAGGATAAAACCAATTGGAAAATTGACCCTCCTCAATATTGATTTTAGCCAATATTAATTGTCGCGTTTCTCCAAAAAGTAGTTAACTCATTTCGAAAAAGAAGCAAAACAGCTCAATCAATTACAACTAGGCGATCAGGCGGGGTTTTATTTTAGGAGGTACTGAACATTTTGAATTTATAAAACCTCAAAAAATAAAATTAAATGCCCTTTATCTTGGGACTTTGTCTCACATCGAAGAATGAAAGAATAATAATTTTATCGCCTTTTAACCGATAAAGAATTCGTGTCTGGGGTGTAATTTGGAAACCTCTAATTTCTTTTTCTTCCACTTGTCCCATTTGAGGAAAGTTTTTGAGGAGATTGAAGATGTCATCTACCTTGACTATAAACGCTTGGGCTACGCCGTCTCCCCATTCTTTTTTGATAAAATCTACGATATTTTCAAAATTCCTCTTTGCTCTCGGAGTTAAGAAAATTCGGTTCATTATTTTTTCTTTATAGATTCCCAGTCAATTAAGTTCTGATCATCTTCAGATTCCTCGAAAGACAAATAAACCTCTTTCTTTTCTTCCTCAGATAAGGTTTTCCAAATCAGGCCTTCAGGAGCATTTTCTTTTAATTTAAGAAAATCATAAACAGTCTGGAGTAGCTCTTCATTTTCAATTCTATCTAGAATTTTATATAAGTCAGATTTTAATTCTAAAGTCCCCATTTTCTTTTTGATTTGTTTAAAATTACAAATTTTCTCTCAATCTATATTTCCCTTAATCCAAAAGTTCGAGGATGTTACTTTGCTCAAATCAGCTTAAATGCCACAAAGCCCAATCCCTTTGCCTACAATTAATCAGAAACTATTGAATAGTTGATTCTTCTAAATTTGGTACTCCCGCTCCAAACCGCCAAATTAGATATCTATTCTACGAAAAGGGTTTATGGCACAATTTTAACCACCGTTAGCAAGCAATCTTCCACAAATCTCCATTCTTTTGAAAGTCCTCCTTGATCTGCAATACCTCAATGTCGCCACCACCGGGATCAAAACCTACATGGTCGAGCTTGCCAAGGCCGCTCGAAAATACCCGCATCCGGAGGTGCAGTGGATTTTTACTCACGAACCTGAGGAGCAATCGAATAATGAAAAATTTAAGCAGTCCCAATCCAAATTGCAGCGACTCAATTACCACATGGATTACTTTCGCTGGAAAGAATTCCAACTTCCCGATTTGGTCAAAAAGCATGGTGCTGATGTACTGATCTGCCCTGATTTTGTCTCTCCTGCCGCCTCCTTGTCCTGCAGGAGACTGACAGTCATCCACGATGCATTTTTTTGGCAAACCCCTCAAAATTACCCGGCTTGGTGGCGCAAATATTTTATAAGCCTCATCAAAAAAGGGCTGAAAGAAAAAACCCATATTATCACTACCACTGCTTATTCGAAAAGATCTCTTCAAGAATATTTGAGTAAAGACTGGCCGATTTCAGTAATTTATCAGGCTCCGAAAGGCCTGAAAAATGCAGCCGACCCTCAGTTTTTAAATACCCTCAAACTTCAAGCCTCCGAGTACTTTATCCACATTGGGACCTTTGACCGAAGAAAAAATATCCCCCTATTAGTTCAAGCTTTCTGGGGTTATTTACAGCGCACCAATTCCAATAAAAAGCTGGTTCTAGCTGGTGGCCCTGGCCAAAGCAAGCAAATGAATGACTTTCCAAAAGTCCAAAAACTAGTCGAAAAACTTGGCCTGCAAGAAAAAGTCCTAGTGACAGGCTATCTCAGCGACACAGAAATCAAAGCCCTTTATGATAAGGCTTTCGCTTATGTTTTTCCTTCCGAAAATGAAGGCTTTGGCATTCCAATTCTGGAAGCCATGGGTTTTGGGATTCCCGTAATTCACTCCAATCAACCTGCCCTTCTCGAGGTAGCAGGAGAAGCTGGTCTTCCTTTTCAGACGGGAAGTTTGGAAGATCTAACTCAAAAGCTAATACTCTTGGATGAAGATGATAAACTCAGAAAAAGCCTGATCCAAAAGGGAAGTAAGCGATCAGAAGACTTTTCGGCTAAAAAATTTATTGATGGCTTTTATGATATAATCCTAAACGCAAAGCCTACTAAAAAGTGAAAATTCTGGCTTTACATTCCAGTGCTGATCTCTACGGCTCCTCCCGGATTTTTTTGCAGACAATGGAAGTCTATCTGGGGCAGAATATGGAAGTCCACGTGATATTACCGCATGCTGGCCCTTTAGAAAGAAAGCTCCTGGAATCAGGCGCCAAAGTCCATATCCAAAATCTTGGAATTCTCCGTAGAAAATATTTTAACCCAACAGGACTTGTTAACCGGCTAAAAAGAACGGTGCTTGCTTATCGTTTTTTGAATCAGCTCCATCAAACTCATCAGTTCGGTCTAGTCTACTCCAATACGCTAGCAGTAACTGTGGGTGCTTTTTGGGCTAAAAGAAATCAAGTCCCACATATATGGCATATTCACGAGATCATTCCTGGGCCTAAAATTCTCCTTCGATTTCTGGCGAATCTGTTAGATCAAAGTACAGCACAGCCCATTGCTGTTTCTCAAGCTGTGACCGATCATTGGCAAAAGCAATTAAGAAAATCCCAAATTCAGATTATTCACAACGGAATTTCCTATGAAGCTTTTTTAAAAGCCAAACCAATCCTCAGAAAGGAACTGAAGCTAGATGAAAACACCCTATTGATCGGAATGATCGGCCGAATCAATCCCGGAAAAGGGCAACTTTTCTTTCTCCAATTAGCTGAAAAGCTACTTTCTTCAAATCAAAATCTTCACTTTGTGCTGGTCGGCGATCCTTATCCTGGCTACGAATCGATTTTAGAAGAATTAAATAAAGAAATTAGAGCCAAGAAATTAGAAGCGAAAATAAGTTATTTGGGCTTTAGAAGTGATATTCCAGAAGTGATGACTTCTTTTGATATTTTTGTGCTTCCGTCCATTTTGCCAGATTCCTTTCCGACCGTGATTTTGGAAGCTATGGCTTGTGGCAAACCCACCGTGGCAACTCTTTCCGGAGGAGCAAAAGAGATGGTCAAACAGGGAGAAACAGGCTTTTTGATTCCCATTGGAAATGTAAATTCTGGGGTAGAATGGTTAGAAAAATTGATCCAAAACCCAGAGCTTCGCAACAAAATGGGATATGCGGCAAGGAATCGTGTCTTGCAGGAGTTTAGCTTGGAAGCTTACAAAGAGAAAATCGAAAATCACCTATGGCTGCAACTAAGAAAAAATTGAAAGTAGCCATAATGGGTGCCAAAGGATATCCCTACGTTTATGGCGGTTATGACACGATGATTAAGGAGCTTGGAGAGCGTTTGGTCCAAAAAAATGTACATGTCCGCGTGTACAATCATCGGGCACTATTTAGCGAAAAACCTCGCTTCGTTAACGGCATAGAATGCATTTACACACCCGCTATCGAGTCCAAAAGTTTAACTCAACTGACGCATACTTTTTTCTCAATGATCCATGCCTGCTTCTCGGATGTGGACGTAATTTTTGTAGTCAATTCCGGAAACGGACCTTTTGGATTGATCTCAAGAATCTTCCGAAAACCTACTGCCATCAATGTGGATGGATTGGAATGGCTCCGTCCCAAATGGAAAGGACTAGGCGCCAAGTATTTCTTTTGGGCCTCCAAAATGGCAACCAAATTTTACGATCAAATTATCAATGATTCAGATGAAATGCGAAGGGTCTATTTAGAACTTTTTGACACAGACTCCAAAGTCATCGCCTATGGGGCAAACTCCCGTGAAAGTGTCGACCAAGAGCCAATTAGAAAATGGAAACTTGAGAGCAGAGGCTATTACTTGATCGTCGGTCGGCTCGTTCCTGATAATAATGCTGATTTAATCATCGAGGGCTTTTTGAAGTCCCATTCGGATAAAAAGCTGGTCGTAGTCGGAGATGTGCCCTTTCAGGATACTTGGGCCAGTTCCCTAAAAAAAATTCAAGATTCCCGTTTATTGTTTACCGGCTATGTGACCGACCCGAATGAATTGGCTGCTTTGTATTCACACTGCTATGGGTATTTTCATGGGCATGAATTTGGGGGCACCAACCCCGCCATGCTAAAGGCGCTGGGCTATGGCTGTGCGATTTTGGCTTTGGATACGCCCTTCAATCAAGAAATGCTACAAAATGGAAAACATGGCTGGTACTTTACCAAAAAAGCAGATGCCGTAAAGCTACTTGTCGAAAAAGCAGAAGCCGAACCTCAAGTCATGGGTCAGCTCAGAAACACGGCCAGACAAGGATTGACCCAAAAATACAATTGGGATTATGTAACAGAACAGTATTTGAAGGTCTTTGAGGAATTGGCGAATAGGTAGATTTTAGCACCTGGGATAGGCGTTTGAATTTATTTTACGATATCCGACTCCAATTTACCGCTGTTTTCTTTTGGCTTCTAACCTGTCGAAGAATGGGTTGGTTTTGAGGCAAACTTAAATTGGGATCCTCAGCCAATACCTGCTGTGCCGCATCTCGTGCCAAAGTCAAGATCGGAGCATCCTTGCTCAGGTCCGCGATCAACAAATCGGTTATCCCACTTTGCTGCGTTCCCATCAGATCTCCCGGACCTCTCAGGCGCAGATCCACATCGGCGATTTCGAAGCCATCATTCGTTCTGACCATGGTTTCCAAGCGGACTCGGGAATCCTTCGAAAGCTCATATTTACTCATCAGGATACAATAGCTTTGCTCCGCACCCCGGCCGACTCGTCCCCGCAGCTGATGCAATTGTGATAGACCAAAACGCTCTGCATTTTCGATCACCATCACCGAGGCATTGGGCACGTTGACACCGACCTCAATGACTGTGGTGGCCACCATGATTTTGGTCTCGCCTTTGACAAAGCGCTGCATCTCATATTCTTTGTCCTGTGCTTTCTGAGACCCGTTGACGATGCTGAGTGGGTATTGGGGGAAAGCTCGGGCAATACTCTCATAGCCATCCATGAGGTTTTTTAAATCCAAGGTCTCGGACTCCTCAATCAAGGGGTAAACAATATACACCTGACGTCCTTTTTGAATTTCTTGATGGAGAAAACCAAACACCTTCAGTCGGTCTTTGTCATAGCGATGCACTGTCTGAATGGGTTTTCTTCCAGCGGGCAATTCATCAATGACAGACACATCCAAGTCCCCATAAAGCGTCATCGCCAAGGTCCTTGGAATCGGTGTGGCCGTCATCACCAAAACATGAGGATAATAGATTTCATTTTTAGCCCAAAGCTTGGCTCGCTGAGCGACTCCAAAGCGATGCTGCTCATCCACGATGGCCAATCCTAAGTTTTTGAATTGTACCACATCCTCCAAAAGCGCATGCGTTCCGATCAAAATTTTGAGTTCGCCAGACAGCAATTCCTCATGAATAATTTTTCTGCTCGATTTTTTCACCGAGCCAGTCAGCAAAGCGATTTTCATTCCCATCAGATCCGCATATTCTTTAAGCCCTTCGTAATGCTGATTGGCCAAGATTTCCGTAGGTGCCATCAGGCATGCCTGAGCTCCCGAACTGATAGCTATCAGCGCACAGATAAATGCTACCATGGTCTTCCCGCTACCCACATCGCCTTGGATCAGCCGGTTCATCTGTTTTCCGGATTTCATGTCATGATAAGCCTCACGAATTACCCTTTTTTGTGCTCCTGTCAGTTCGAAGGGAATATGGTTTTGATAAAAGTCTGTGAGCAACTCCGTGTTGTCTAGGACCTGTCCCCTGTACTTATCTGTTCGGGCGACTTTCATCATCAGGAGCCTGAGCTGAAGAAAGAAAAACTCTTCGAATTTGAGTCGCTTTCGGGCATTTTGTAATAGCGACGGCTCGGTCGGAAAGTGAATCTGTCTCACCGCCTCCCGCTTTCCGATCAGCTGATAGCTAGTTAAAATATCCTCAGGAAGAGATTCCTGAATATGAGCATAACTCACCTGAACGAGCTGCTCCATGATCTTGGAGATGCCTTTAGAATCCAGAAAACGGGCTCGTAATTTTTCGGTTGTCGAATAGACCGGTTGGAAAGTATTTCGCTTTTCGGAAGATTGTGTCAGAGGCTCCATTTCGGGATGGGCAATACTCCATTTTCTCCCATAAAGTGCCGGTTTTCCAAAGAAAATAAACACCGCTCCTGCCGGCAGTTTCTTTTGAACCCATTGGATCCCTTTAAACCAGGTCATTTCCATTTCGCCTGTCTCATCGGCTACATGAGCTACCAAGCGTTTTTTATTTCCCATTCCGATCAACTCTACTTTCTGAATTCGGGCGATCACTTGGACATTTTCGAGCTCGGCATGGAGGTGGCGAATTTTGTAAAACTTGCTGCGGTCTTCGTATCGAAAGGGATAGTGCTGCAGCAAATCCCCATAGGAAAAAATAGCAAGCTCCTTATTCAGCAGTTCTGCCTTCTGAGGACCTACACCTTTTAGAAATTCTATTTTCGTTTCAAAAAAACCGGGCAAAGCATCTGTTTTTAGCAAGAGGCAATTTAGTCCTCCGGTCAAAATTTTACTAGTCCATTGATACTTATTGTCTACTCAGGGTAGTTTTTTCCCAAATCAATTGGAGTTGACTCCGCTTTTCCTGCTGATCTCGAAGCAAAATCATTTGGTTTTTTGCACGATGTAAATTTTGCTCGGGATAATCGACCTTGTAATAGATATTTCCCTGGAGGTGATCGGTGAAAAATCGAAGTCCCATCATACAAGTCATTATTTCTCCTCCGATCAGCAACGACTGCAATTCTACTGCTGAAACAGTAGGCAAAATTCCCTCGAAATAACCCTCAAGAAGTGCTTCAAAAATACTTAGATCAAGCTGAATATCAGACCACTGGGTATTGATCTCCGAACGACTACAGGCCACGGTCCTTACCAAGTCCCCAAAATCATACAAAAGGTAACCCGGCATCACCGTATCCAAGTCGATAAGAGCAGCCACTTGCTTCAAGTTTTGAGAAAAAATCAGATTATTGATCTTCGTATCATTATGCGTCAATCTCAGCGGAAGGTTTTTGGTCTGCGCTTTATAATTTTCAATCAGGGGATTTTGACACAGGTAAAATCGCAGGATATCCGATTCCTCTTCGGTCCATGACGCTTTAGCTCCAGCTACCATTTGAAGCCTTTCGTAGCGAAGGTCTAGGCGATGAAAGTCTGGAATGGTTTCCTGAAAAAGTCTCATATCAAAAGTTGCAGTAGCTTTAGCAAATTCTCCGTAGGCCTTCCCTGCTAAGAATGCCAATTTCGGATCTGAGGTCTCCTGCACCGTCACTCCCTCCACAAAATCAAATAACCTGTACAATTTTCCATCTTCATCAAAGAGTGATTCTCCTGCTTCTGTCAGTTTGGGCAAAGGAAGCTCGTAGGGCAGCCGGTCAATATCAATTTCTGCTTTTAGCTGAGCTAGGTTGGAGGCTATCCTATCCGGGTACTGGAATACCTGATCATTAAAACCCTGGAGAACAAATTTTCCGATCTTACTTTCCACCAAAAAGGTCTCGTGAATTAATCCCTCTCCGAATGGGCGAAAGGAGAAATCGCCAAGACCATAAGATTGGGCTACTAAATTTTGAAGACTTTGCTGCATAGGGCAAAAATAGAAAGGAGTTTTGGGAATTAATTCGGCTACTTAATTTCTGTCGAAAATAATAGAAGAATAAAAAATCAGCCATTGTTTTTAAAAAATATTAAAAAAGTAAAAAGACATTTAGCCAAAATTTTGTTAATTGGCTCCTTCAAAAGAACCCAAAACCTATGAATGTCACCGCTATCGATTGGGCTATCATTGCTGCCTTTTTCGTTGTCTCATTATTGATTGGATTATTTACCTCCAAAAAAGCCGGTTCCTCTGCCAAAGAATTTTTTCTCTCTGGTAGAAATATGCCATGGTGGCTACTCGGTGTATCTATGGTGGCTACTACATTCTCTGCGGATACACCCAATTTGGTGACGGATATCGTTCGGAAAAACGGAGTAGCGGGCAATTGGGCTTGGTGGGCATTTTTGCTCACGGGTATGCTCACGGTATTTGTCTACGCCAAACTCTGGAGAAGATCCGAGGTGACTACCGATTTGGAGTTTTACGAATTACGGTATTCAGGCAAAGGCGCGGCTTTTTTGCGTGCATTTAGAGCGATCTATCTCGGGGTATTTTTCAATGTGGTCATCATGGCTACGGTTTCCCTGGCTGCGATCAAAATCGGCGGAGTAATGCTAGGTCTGAGTCCTGTAGAGACATTATTGATTGCCTCAGTCGTCACGGTAGTTTATAGCTCATTGGGAGGTCTCAAGGGGGTTTTGCTTACTGATTTCTTTCAGTTTTTCATTGCTATGATAGGGGCTTTTGGAGCTGCGTATTATATTTTGGATTTACCGGAAATCGGAAGCTTGCAAAACTTACTCACTCATGAAAATGTAGCCGATAAATTAGACTTTATCCCTGATTTCCAAGACCCCAATGTGTACGTTCCTCTCTTTATATTGCCAATCGCCATTCAATGGTGGGCTACTTGGTATCCGGGTGCTGAGCCTGGTGGTGGTGGCTACATCGCGCAGCGTATGCTTTCGGCCAAGGATGAACGAAATGCAATTGGAGCCACACTATTTTTCAATATTGCTCACTATGCCTTACGCCCTTGGCCTTGGATCATCATTGCCCTTTCCTCACTGATTATTTTCCCTAATATTTCAGATATGCAAGCGGCCTTTCCTGATGTGGCGGTGGATAAACTTGGGGATGATTTGGGCTATCCTGCCATGTTGACCTTTTTGCCCACCGGCCTACTTGGTATTGTACTGGCATCTTTGATAGCAGCGGTCATGTCCACGCTATCCACACACCTCAATTGGGGTTCATCCTATATCGTAAATGATTTCTACCTGCGATTTATCAAGCCGGAAGCCGAGGATAAGGAATTAGTAGCTGTGGGCCGGATTTCTACCGTTGTACTGATGGTTTTGTCGGCTTTTTTAGCCTTGGCTTTATCCTCAGCTCTTGATGCTTTTAATATTTTGCTACAAATCGGAGCTGGAACCGGATTGATATTCATTCTACGTTGGTTCTGGTGGCGTATCAATGCCTACACAGAAATTTCCGCCATGGCCATTTCTTTTGTAGTAGCGATTTTCTTTGAGGTAATCAATCCCAAGGTCAATTGGATCATGATCCCAGAAAACCAAGCTTACCTCAAGCTCGTCTATTCTGTATCTATCACTACGGTTGGTTGGTTATTAGTGACCTTTTTGACACGTCCTGAAAAAGACGAGGTGCTCCTTAGCTTTTATCGCAAAGTCTATCCTGCAGCCTATGGTTGGAAAAAAGTGTTGGATCGCTATCCAGAGGAAAAACAAACCGTCGGAAGTCTTCCCAAAGAAATTGGATTGATGCTCGTGGGTTCGATAATGGTTTATGCAGCACTATTTGCCACCGGTTTTTGGATTTACGGAGAAGTACTCGGCGGAGTCATCGCCACTGTAGTTGCTCTTGCCGGAGGCATAATCATCATCAAATCCTGGAAAAATCTCCGTTAATTATCAAATTTGACCGAATTCATCAGGTGGGCCATGTCCACCTTGATGTATTCGATTACGGGAGCGAGGGAGTCATTTTTCATCGCCGTATTGAAGTATAGCGCTCCTCTCAAAAAGTGATCCGTGGAGTCTGTCACAAAAAACTGAAACTGCGTAGGGACCTCACCGGTCAACTCCGCCACAACTCCAGTATATCCATTGGGAGTCAGCAATACCGCCTCTTCTATGCCATAGGCTTTGATCTGATGCTGCGCTGTCAGCTTAAAAGCATCTGTGGCAAGCGTCCTGAAATCAACATTTTGTTCACCGATGGCTTTATAAGTCAAATGAACCTTAGCGCCAAAATCTTCATAGTTGAGATTGATCCAATATTTTTCTTGGGGATTGAAAGAATCAAGCTCTACGGTACTATGCTGTGAATATTCCAACTCATAGGGAAACTCTCCTTCTAATTCCAAAAATTGATGGGGGGGAAGGTCTATCCTATTATATCCGGGAGGCTTGGGTAGATATGCTTTTTCACAAGCCATACAAAAAATCAACAGTAGGAAAGATAGTCTTAGAAAATACTTCATGGGGTAAAATTACAATTCGAATTTGATATGAATACTGAAACACCGAAATTTAAGCAACAAACTAAATAACAGTGATATGAAAAGAAAATTGGATACCCTTTTGAAAGTCCTATTCTCAGGACTAATGGTGTTTGCTTTTGCCACAGCCTCTGCACAGACGACTATGGAAGAGTTTATGGCCAAATGGGAAAACAGCAAGCAGTTTACAATAGATGTATTGAATAAAATGCCAGATTCGGGAATGGACTATAAAACAGACCCGGAGGCGATGACCTTCAAAGAACAAATTCATCATATTGGTTCTGCAGTCGCGGGTATTTCTCAAGGATACCTTATGGGACAAGACCCTGGCTTCAGCATAGACTTGGCTTCGGCTAGTAAGGCTGAGTTGGCGGATTATGTGGGGAAATGTTTTGATTATGCAGCAGCTACGATGAAAGCTTTGCCAGCTGATAAGGCGGGAGAGGTAATCGAGGTTTTCGGAAATCAAGTGAGCAGAAGACAAGTCATGGCTCTTTTAATGGACCACAGTACACACCATAGAGGTGCTGCGATAGCCTACCTTCGCGCCAATGGCGTCACACCTCCTGCCTTTGTAGGATTTTAATTTATTTCTAAAAAAGGGCTGTTGAAAAATCAACAGCCCTTTTTTTATTCTCTTATCCAGCCTACTTTATCAGCTATAGGTTCTCGCTTGCCGGTTGGCCACCTATCAGAAGCGGGCTTTGCTACGTAGAAAAAGCCCATCAGCATATCTTCACCTTCTAGACCAAAGTCCTCTCTCGCCTCTGGCCAAAAAGTCGGTCCACCCGTACCCCAATATGCAGCTAAACCATAAGCAGAGGCAGTCAAATACATGTTTTGAACAGCCATGGAAACCGCTGCTATTTCTTCCATCACAGGAATCCCTGAATTTTCGGTTCGCTTCATTAGGATTGCGATCACATGAGAAGCCTTTAATGGGTTTTCTTTAAACTTTTGATACGTAGCTTCGATAAATGGAGTCCCATTTTTCGCTGCTCTGCTCTTGTACATTTCTGCCTGATAGTTGGCAAATTTTTTCAAGCCTTCTCCCGTGTAGACGATAAATCTCCAAGGCTGAGTCAACTTGTGAGTAGGAGCCCAGTTGGCGTTTTCCAGCATTTCTTCTATGACGGAGTCGTCGACAGGGTCATTTTCTTTAAACTGTGCCACAAACATGGAACGACGCCCACGAATAATTTTGGTCACTTCTTCGATATTGAAATCGGGTTTTTCCATAAATCAAATAGGGTTTTATACTGCTTTTGCAGTTTCCATTTTGTCGATAATATCCGAATAATCCAGCTTGTCCCAGTTTTCTGTGATAAGGGGGTCAGCCATTACTTTGTCCATAATAGCTTGTTGCAATTTGCCCTGTGCATAGGCCTCTGCATAGCCCATATCAGAAAAAGTCACCATCGAATACAAAGGAATCCAATCATTAGGATACAATTCATTAAGTCTAGCCTCAATCTTCTTTCTAAGGATAAATTTGGGGTCAGCCACTGAATCTCGCATTTCTACAAAATTTTCCATGGCAAGCTGACAAATAGCATCCGTATCAGGCTTACGCTTCTTCTGAAATTTTTCGAAAACTAAGTCCCATGAATTCAATCCAAATTTGTCAATCAACTGATTGAGCACATAACAATCCTCAAATCCACAATTCATTCCCTGACCGTAGAAAGGCACCATAGCATGCGAGGCATCACCAATCAACAAACTATGTCCCTGCACCCAGGGATAGCATTCAATATTGATCAGTGCAGAGGTAGGATTCCTGAAAAACTCCTCTTTCAGATCTGGCATCAGTTGATAGGCGTCATCAAAATAAGATCTGAATACTTGCTCCAAATCTGCCGGATCATTAATTTTTTCGAAACATACCTTAGTCCCCTCAAAAGGAAGGAAAAGTGTGCAGGTGAAAGACTTATCTGGGTTGGGCAATGCAATCAGCATAAACTTACCTCTAGGCCAGATATGGAGGGCATTGGGATCCATGGCAAATTCTCCCTCCACTGTAGCAGGAATCGTCAATTCCTTGTATCCATGAGAAATATACTCTTGCTGATAATTGAATCGAATCTGCTTTTGCATGGCCAGTCTAAGGGATGAGTAAGCTCCGTCAGCTCCGATAATTACAGGCGCTGTTAGCTTTTTAATTCCTTCTTTGTGCTCAAAGCTGATCTCTTGTGTACGGAAATCTACATCCACACATTTGTGCTCAAACTCGATTTCGGCACCTAATCGCTCGGCTTCTTCGGCTAGCAATTGATTGAATTTTCCCCGTGAAATAGAATAAATAGCCTGATCTTCTTTTCCATAGGAGATAAAAGTCGTCCCCCCATGCTCATCATGCACTTTTCGACCGTACATGGGTATAGCCAAAGGCATGACCTTATCTTTCAGGCCTACCTGTTCTAGACTTTTCCAGCCTCGATGACTCAAAGCCATATTGATGGACCTTCCACCTTCGAAATAGGGTGTTTTTCTTTTGTCAGGACGCTTGTCGTAGACAGTGACAGCTAGTCCTTGTTTTCTGAGATATATGGCCATGAGGGAGCCGATCAAACCGGCACCCAAAATGGTAATTTCGTTATTTTCCATGAGGAGGTTGTTTCCCACGCTTTATTTAAGCGAATTTTTTGAGGGATTGTTCCAAAATCTTTGCAAAGCGGAACACATCCATGTAGCTGTTGTATAGCGGGGTAGGAGCAAGGCGAATGACATTGGGATTTCTCCAATCACCTACTACACCTTGCTGATACCATTCATCGAAGACGGCTTTTCCGCCACGATGAATCAGCAAAGATAGCTGACATCCCCTTTCACTAGGGTTTTCCGGAGTAATTATTTCCAAAATACCAGTACTGCCGCTGATTTCTTTGATTAGAAACTCCAAATACCCAGTCAATCGTTCACTTTTCTGACGTAGACGCTGTATTCCAGCCTCTTGAAATATATCCAAGGAAGCCTGATGCGCAGCCAAAGCCAAGACATTAGAATTAGCCAACTGCCAGCCATCAGCTCCATACATCGGAATAAATCCCTTTTCCATAAGAAAACGCTGCCCTTCATCATGTCCCCACCATCCTGCAAAGCGAAGTAAATCCGGGCGCTGAGCAAAGCGCTCATGAATGTAAATTCCAGACACATTCCCTGGTCCTGAGTTCATGTATTTGTAGCTACACCAAGTCGCAAAATCCACGTCCCAATCGTGAAGAGCCAAAGGGACATTGCCGGCTGCATGTGCCAAATCAAAGCCTGCAAGGGCTCCCACTTCGTGAGCCGCTGCTGAAATAGCTTTCATATCAAACACTTGACCTGTATAATATTGTAATCCAGCCATATTGACCAAGGCGAGTTGCTCGCCCTGCTTTCGAATCTCCGCTAAAATATCTGCTGTCCTTAGGGTATGCTCTCCAGGTCTCGGATTGAGTTCTACAATCACATCATCAGGGTTCAAGCCATGATATTTGACTTGAGTCTCCAACATGTATTGATCGGAAGGAAAAGCTCCTTTCTCAATTATGATTTTAAATCGCTTAGCAGTAGGCCGGTAAAATGAAACCATCAGGAGATGTAAGTTGACCGTCAGGTTATTCATCGCCACCACTTCATGCTCATGGGTGCCTAGGATTTCCGCCAAAGCCGGTTTGGACTTTTTCCGAATATGGTACCAAGCGTCTTCTCCATGAAAATGTCCGTCCACAGCCAAGTTTGCCCAGTTACTTAACTCCTTATCAATGTATTTCGAAACTGACTTGGGCTGTAAGCCTAGGGAATTACCACAGAAATAAATGGCTTCTTGACCATACACTTTTGGGAAAAAAAACTGACTTCTAAAATGGGAAAGGGGATCCTCTCGGTCCATTCTCAATGCAAAATCCTCCGAAAATTCAAAATTCATCTCGCTCATGTATCGCTATCTATCTACTACTTTTCCATGACAGTACCGCATTTTTTGCAGGTCCTGTTTTCCATATTGTTCCAAAAACGCTCCATAATCGGAGGCAGCTGATTGACTATGTCTGTGAGCTCTACATACTCTTCGTGGAGTAAGTTCCCACAATTTTCACAATGCCAGATAAAACCATCTTTCTCTCCGGCCCTTCGATAGCGCTCTACTACCAAACCGACGGTATTGGCCGGCCGACGTGGTGAATGGGGTACTCTTGGAGGTAATAAAAAAATCTCCCCTTCTTTGATTTCAATATCTTTTGGCTTCCCATCCTCAATCACCTTGAGGACAATGTCTCCTTCCAGCTGATAAAAAAACTCTTCTCCTTCGTCGTAATGATAATCTTTACGGGAATTGGGTCCTCCTACGACCATGATAATAAAATCATCATTTCCTTTGAATACCTGCTGATTTCCTACAGGAGGTTTCAGAAGATGTCTATTTTCATCAATCCAGGTTTTAAAATTAAAGGGTGAGCTCAAGGCCATAGTATTTGTTTTTTTGGGTGAAAGGATCTTTCCCTGATAAAACTAATTTTCAACATAAAAGTATTAAAAAAGCCCCGTTTTTTTGATTTACTTTGTTTAAAAGCCTACTCGAATGCCATTACCTATCTTTGATCTGCATTGTGACCTGCTCTCTTATTTGGCAAAATTTGATGATACTGATCCTTTTGACCCAAAAGAAATAGCCTGTGCCGTCCCTCATCTTTTAAAAGGAAATGTAAAGGCTCAGGTAACTGCCATTTATACCGATGTCAGGGCTGATTCGATGAACTTAGGGCTGAAGCAGGCAAATTTATTTGCTAAGCTAATCGAAAACTATCCCGAGACTTTTTATGCTTACGAGCCTGGAACAGCCTTTCAAAATGAAGGCATTGGGATTTTTGCAGCTATCGAAAACGCAGCTGGACTGGGGACAGAAAATGCCACTTGGAGTGAAATTTACCATCAATTCGATTGCATTGTAGAAAAAGTCGGTACTCTGGCTTATGTCAGTCTGACCCATCATACTGAAAACCGCTTTGGAGGAGGTAATTATACAGAAGGAGTCGGGCTGAAAGAGGATGGCAAAAAACTATTGGACCATCTATCCGGCAAAAAAATACCCATCGACCTCTCGCATACTTCAGATCTGCTGGCTGAGGGAATTTTAAACCATATCAATGCTCAAAAACTCGATATTCCCGTGATTGCCAGTCATTCCAATTACCGCACTATCTGGAATCATAAACGTAACCTCAGTGATGAATTTGCCCAGGAAATCCTTCAGCGAAAGGGGATCATTGGGGTGAATTTCTTAAGGGCATTTTTGGACAATGACGTCCCTGAGCGGCTTTTTGAGCATATTCTACATGGATTTGAACTAGGTGGCGAGAATGCACAGTGCTTTGGGGCTGATTTCTTTTATACCAAAGATTTTCCTGATAAAAGCAGACACCCTTTTTATTTTCCTTTGGCAGAAAATGCTTCCAAGTATCCCTCCATCCTGTCTAGTCTTAGCGAGCAGCTGACTCCTTCTCATTTAGAAAGAGTGGCTTGGAAAAATCCTTTTGAGTTTTATAAAAACCTCCACAGCTGATGTCTTCTCACCATTTTGTAAAAGAACAGCAAGAACCTGCAGTCGTAATCTTAAACACTGATTCAGTACGGTTTGAGCAGGTAGCCCCACTTTTGGAGTGGGTTCCTACGGTTTTGGTTTGGCAAAACTGTCTGGATGATGTCCTAAGCTGGGGTGTAAAAATTGACGTCATACTGGCAGAAGAAGAATTCCAAAGAAAAAATCTTCAGCTCTTGGAGGAGCAGTACCCCATTCGGTTTTTGAGTACTACACCACAAAATGTAGTTTCAGATAGCTTGCATTATTTAAAGGCTTCCTCCCATAGCGCTGCTCATTTGGTAGGTTTTCAGCATACTGAGGTTTCACAGTTGGAGTCTTTTTTGGATTGGATGGACCTTACACTTTTAGAAGGGAATTGGCGGTTTTACCCTGTAAAATCTAGGCATTTCAAAAAATGGTTTCCTAAATCCACAATAGAAATCTACGGAGAAGAAAAACTGCCGCTGGAAATCGAAAATTCAAATGGTAAACTTCTATTTCCCCTTTATTATGCTACCCTACTCGATGTCCCAGAAGGAATCACCGAGATCCAAGCACCAAAACTTTTTTGGATAGGGGAGAAGGTTTGATTTAGATTCGTTCTGCGAGGATGGACATGATTTTTTCCAGTCCTGTCTGATCCTGCTCATCAAAATCATTCAACTGATCACTGTCTACATCCAAAACCATTATTACTTGGCCCTCCTTGATTACAGGAACTACAATCTCCGATTTACTTGCTGAACTGCAGGCAATATGACCGGGAAAGGCATCTACATCGGGTACCAATTGGGTCTTAGCTTCTTTCCAAGCCGTCCCACAAACACCCCTTCCATAAGAAATCCTAGTACAGGCAATTGGGCCCTGAAAGGGTCCTAAAACCAACTGGTTTTCTTTTACCAGATAAAACCCCACCCAAAAGAAATCAAAAGTTTGCTTAAGCGCAGCGGCAATATTTGAGAGGTTGGCATAGAGATCCGGCTCTCCTGTGATCAGCGCCTCTATTTGAGGAAGGAGGGCTTCATATTTTTCTGATTTATGGGCAGTAGAAGGAATAAATAAATTCTCAGACATGGTAATAAATAGCTAATTGATCAGATTGAATTTGGATTTGCTCTGAAGGCATTTGGTTCATGAATGGGGCTTTGATCCCCATTTCAAATTTATTTTGGCTAGTAAACACTCGAGCTTCATCCCAAAGTTCGGCCTCCAAAAATTGATTGATCACAAAGGGTCCTCCCTCCACGATCAAGCTTTGTGTTTTTCGCTCCTGAAGGTCAGATACTATCTCATGAACGATAGAATCAAATGAGATTTTTTTGAATTCAAGATTTGCTTTGATCTCATCTAACTTTTGGTTGTAGCAGACCGTCGGCACAGCTTGATCAAACAATTTCAACTCTTTGGGGAGCGAAAGCTGCCGGTCTATCACCAGCCTAAGTGGGTTTTTCCCCACCCAATCCCTGACATTCAAAGCTGGATCATCATAGAAGGCCGTATTTTTTCCTACCAGAATAGCATCTTCTTCTGCTCTCCACTTATGAACCAATTGTCTACTTTGAGCATTGGAAATCCATTTGGATGAAAAATCATTTCTAGCTACCAGACCATCTCGGGTTTGTGCCCATTTGAGGATGATATAGGGACGGTTTTTTTCAATTGAGGTGAAAAAACGACGGTTTTGCCAGCGGGCAGCCTTTTCCAAACAACCCGTTTCAACCTCAATTCCTGCTTTTTTTAAAATTGCAATTCCTTTTCCTCCCACCAGCGGATTAGAATCTACAGCGGCGATGACGACTTTTTTTACATTTTTTTCTACTAGGAGGTTAGCACAAGGGGGGGTTTTACCAAAATGAGCACAAGGCTCCAAAGTGACGTAGACTGTCGCTTCTTTCAGCAATTCTTGATTTTCTACCGCATGAATTGCGTTGACCTCGGCATGAGCTTCACCATACTGCTGATGGTATCCTTCACCGATGATAGCATCCTCATGAACTATCACGCAACCTACAAGAGGGTTGGGACTGACTGCTCCACGGCCCCACTCGGCTAGCTCCAATGCCCGACGCATGTACTGCTCATCCCTATTCATCGTCCACAGGGGCAAGGTTGAAGGTAATCGGTTCCAGAGAAAGAGATTCTCCTAGGATGACCTCTACATTTCTGAGTGTGTCCGGTAAATACCGGTCGTCTTTTGGGTCTAGATACAAGTCGTAAGTGCCAGGAGAAAGTCTCATTACAAAGCTACCCGAGCTATTGGTATGCGTGCTGCTTGAGCCGCTACTTCCTACAGCCAAAATCGACGGCTTAATAGTAGTAGGTCCAAGCCTCCCTTGAATCTCACCAAAAGTACCAGGTAAAACAGCATCCACCTGCGGGGTCAATGCTAAGGTGAGCGGATCGGATTGAATCGTTTGGATAGATTGCTCTAGATCAAAATCTAAGATTACATCATAGGAAAGACCCGCTTCAAGGTCAAAAAGAATGGGTATTGGTACCTCATCGGAAAAATCGGAAGCAATAGGGATAGCAAAACGATCTTCATCTTGCCATAAAAAATGTCGAGTCCCAAGAATCATTTTCATACCAATCAATCTACCCGGAGGTAAAACGCCTCTGCCCAAAAGCAAGACTTCGCCAGCCACAAGATCTGAAACTTTGATTTGCTTATCTCCTAGGTCATAGGGAATAAAAATACTTTGGGATTCGGTCTCCCTTCCCACCGCATTGATTGATACCTCTACTCCTAGGATTTCTACAAAAACAGAATCATAAGAAGGAGGTGCGTCTACAAGAACTATGTTTAAAAGTGCTTCAGGACGATTCTCTGAGCTAGTACATGCCCCCAAAATACAGGAGCACAAAATTGAAATAAAGAAAAAGCGGCTAACAATCACAGTATAAATTTAGTCCAAATTTGACAAAGGAAGAAAGGTATAAAAATAAGAAAGCCGGTTCGCCGGCTTTCTAAATTGTCTTACTCTTTTTCTTCCAATGTAATAGGGTCTACGACCGTCATTTTTCCATCTTCTACCAAGACTCCCTCTCGAGCAATGGGAGAAAAGGAATCGTTTGGAGTAATCAAAAGAGCATAGGTTCCAGGCTCTAATCCCTGAATTTTAAAATTACCATTAACGTCAGTGAATGTGGAAAATACTTCTCCATTCCTTTCAGCTTCCACCGTGACTGGACCTGCCTCAGTAGGCAAAACTTGTCCCATGATCCCTGCTGCTTCTTCCATGTAGGCTCTCAATACGGGCTTCAAAATGATATTCCCAGAGTTGCCGGCCACTACAATAGACTTGGCTACATCAAAATCAATAATCAGATTGTAGGATTGGTTAGGCTCGATTACCTCATCCACTTTCAGCTTTAGCCCGCTCTGCTGAGCACTAGGCGTTTGCATTGCAATCTTTTGACCCTCTGAGATTACAAAATTATTGTCTCCCAGAATCAATCTAATTTGATGAATTCTTCCTGATTCAAAGCTTGAATTTCCGAGGAGCTGAGAATTATTTCCTGTCAGATCCATCAGATTGACCATTTTGCTGCCTTCCTCGTAAGGGATTTCTTCCCAAGTCGAATCGTCATCATCATCTCCGGCCAATTCATCTCCTCCGGCTTTCACTCGAAGTGCCAAAACTTCCACCCATACCTCTTCAAAATCTCCCGGTGCATCGACCAGGTAAAAATTCACTTGCGCTTGACCCTCTTCCATTTCGGGAGAATCATTCAAATCACAACCCAATGTGAAAATGCCCACAAGAGCAAACATAAAATAGGAAATGTACTTTTTCATAACAATAATTGGTTTAGTGCTGACTCTATAAAGCCAATGACCGTGCCACAAACTTGTCTTTCTTATAAGGCATTGTCTCAATACCTTCTTATTTTTGGGCATGATGAAATGGGAAAGACTCCTCGCCAGAGGTAGGTTTGGTGATACGCCAGGTTTTATAGCTACTCAAGCCGCTAGAAGTGAATTTGAAGTGGATTATGACCGAATTATATTTTCGGCTCCTTTCCGAAATCTTCAGGACAAAACCCAGGTTTTTCCACTTCCGGATCAGGCTTTTGTTCACACACGATTGACGCACAGCTTGGAAGTCTCTTCCGTGGGTCGCTCTTTAGGTAAAGCAGCAGGCGCCTATTTGCTTGATAAATATCCAAATTTGCAAAAAACCGCCATCTCCTCCTCTGAGATTGGAAGCATCGTCGCTGCTGCGGCTTTGACTCATGATATTGGCAATCCCCCTTTTGGCCACGCGGGAGAAGAGGCTATTTCGGACTTTTTCAAATTTCACCCGGCCGGTCAGGTATGGGAATCCCATGTACGCCCTGAGCAGTGGATGGACCTTTGTAATTTTGAAGGAAATGCTCAGGGGTTTCGGATGCTAGTGTCCAAACAGTTTGGGCTGAAGCTGACCTATGCTACGCTGGCAGCTTTTACCAAATACCCCCGTCCGAGCTTGATCAGTCACCGGGATGTCGCTCGAAGAAGTCAGAAAAAGTTTGGCTTTTTTATCAATCAACTCACGGATTTTGAGCAACTCAGTGCATTCTTGGGAATAGAGCAATCAAGTGAGGAGTGTTGGTACAGGCATCCTTTGGCTTTTTTGGTAGAAGCTGCCGATGATATCTGCTATAGTATAATAGACCTGGAAGATGGATGTACCATGGGTTTGGTGGATTTTGACACGACAGTAAAACTGCTAGCTCCAATCCTGAAGGACAAATTTGTTCCTGAAAAACTAAAAAACCGAAGTCAGGCTCAAAATCTCGGTGCTCTGAGGGCTTTAGCGATCGGAGAATTGATCGAGGAAACAGTGGAAGCTTTTATCAAATACGAGGAAAGTATGTGCAAGGGAAATTTTGACAAAGCTCTGACCGATATTATCCCCTCAGCAAAGGCCCTCCAAAAAATCACTGAAATATCCATACAGAAAATTTATCGCTCTAAAATCGTCCTTGAAAAAGAAGCTGCTGGTTTCCAGGTTTTAGAAGGCCTTCTCTCGGTTTTTGGCCAAGCCCTATATCATCAATTTTACCAAACTGAGCGATTTTCTGGTCAAGATAAAAGTATTCTACGTCTGCTTCCTGAGGATTTTCCGCTCAAAGGATGGGGCGCAGAAGTCAACCCTTATCCATTATTGCGGTCTTTGATTGATTTTATCTCAGGGATGACTGATAAGTACGCGCTAAACTTGTACCGTAGAGTCAAAGGAATATCTTTTCCGGGAGTATAAGCCTGTCGTTAATTTTTATCAAACGATTCATTCCGCCTTTCTTGGAATGAATCAATTCCGTATGTCTTTCGTTTTGAACATGTAAACCAAGCTTAACAATGAAAAAAGCCCTAATCATTATCCTAAGTGTATTTGTATTTTTAATCGGCACCGCATTGGCTATCCCTTATTTTTTCAAGGATGAAATTGTGGCTCGGATCCAACAGGAACTGGATGAGCAAATCGACGCTACCGTCTACTTTGATACACAAAAAATAGCTCTCAGTCTCTTCCGAAATTTCCCTTCTGTAAGTGCCAATATCGCCGATTTTGGAATAGTCGGAAAAGAGATGTTTCAGGGAGATACATTAATTCAGGTCGATCAGCTGGCATTAGATTTTAGTCTTTCTTCAGTTTTATTTGACGACTATCCATCTCTTACCGGACTGCATATCAATGGTGGAGATGTATTTATCCGTGTGCTGGAAGATGGCACTGCCAATTATGATATCGTCAAATCTACAGAAGAAGAAAGCGATGCTCCTGAAAGTAATTTCAAATTAGGAATCGATGAAATCAGCGCATCCGGTATCAACTTAATTTACGATGATCGCTCCCTCGACTTTACTATGGCACTTGCAGATATTAAAGCAAAGGGAAGCGGGGAGTTTACACTAGATGTTTACGATTTACCACTAGAAGCAGAAGCGATTATCGCAGACGTGATTTATGAAGGGGTTCATTATTTGAATGATAAGGCCTTTAAAGGGAGAACAAAACTTCAAGTGGACTTAGAACAGATGAACTTTGTGCTTGAGGAAGGTAAGTTTGCTCTCAATGACTTCTTGTTTGACCTAAACGGTTTAATCGGTTTGCCAGAGGAAGGGGTACTTTTTGATCTGACATTTATGAGTCCCGATACCAATTTCAAAAACCTCCTTTCCCTAGTGCCTGGCATGTATTCTGCACAGTTTTCGAAGATAAAAACCTCAGGAGAATTGGCCTTTGACGGATTTGTGAAAGGACTTTACTCGGAAGAAGCTTATCCAAGTTTTGATGTCAATCTTAAAGTAGAGAATGGTGAATTTCAGTATCCCGATCTTCCTACGGGAGTGAGTGCCATTAATCTTCTTTTTCAAGCAAAAAACAACACTGAAAATCTTGAAAATACTCAGGTTATCATTCCTAACTTTTCTTTGAAAGTCGGTAGCAATCCTATTTCAGGAAATTTTAGACTTGAAAACTTGCGAGATTACCTGATGGAAGGAACGCTTCGTGGGCAGCTTAATTTAGCTGAGTTAACCAGCATATTCCCAATAGAAGGTACACAGCTATCCGGAAATTTAGCTTTTGATGCCACTGCCAAGGGAACTTACGACTCTACACTTAAAAAGCTTCCGGTCATCAATTCCTCATTTACCCTTCAAAACGGTCTGGTCCGAAATGACGAGTATCCGAGTGCACTGGAAGATATTCATGCCAAAGTTAGTCTCTCCAATCAAAAGGGCACCATGGGTGATTTCTTTGTGGATGTTCAATCCTTTGGATTTGAGCTTGAGGATGAACGCATCGAAGGGAAGTTTCAGCTCAGAGATTTTGAAAAGTTGAACTGGGATGGTAATCTAACCGGAACTGTGGACCTCGAAAAAATCACGCAAATCATTCCGATTGAGGACACCGAGCTGAAAGGAAAAATCAACGCCAACCTGAGTAGCACGGGCTCCTATGCCGCGGTGGAAAACAATCAGTATTCTGCGATTCAGGCCTCAGGTTCGATGGGTATTGCAGGCTTTTACTTTAAATCTACCGACTACCCACAAGGTGTAGAGATCATAAAAAGTACTCTTGATTTTAACCCAAGACAGGCAAACTTGACAGAGTTTGATGCCAAGCTGGGAAAAAGTCCGCTTCAGGCAAGTGGAAGTTTGAACAATTACCTAGACTATCTGCTATCTGAAACCGGCGTACTTCGGGGCGAACTTAATCTGAAAAGTACCCGCTTTGATATCAACGAATGGCTAACAGAGAGTAGTTCAGACAGTGAAGAATCCGAAATGGAGGTGGTTCCGTTACCTAATAATGTGGACTTTGCGATGAATTTTGTGGCAGATGAGGTTTTGTATGACAACCTAAATCTCAAAGAAGTCCAAGGAAAAATGATGCTCAAGAATGGGGTTTTGAGTTTTGAAGAAGCAGGCATGAAGACTTTGGGTGGTCAGATACGCATGAACGGTAATTATGATCCTCGAGACTTGACGGCTCCAAAGTTTGATTTTGATCTTTCGGTAGCAGAGCTCAGTATAGCGCAAGCTTTTCAGAGCCTAAATAGTATAAGAGCTTTTGCCCCAATTGCTCAGGATATCACCGGAAAATTCAATTCCTCTTTCAAGTTTTCGGGGCTTCTTGGACAAGACATGATGCCTCTTCTATCTTCGATTAATGTAGAAGGTATTTTGAAAATTGCTGAAGCAGCACTCAGAGACAGTAAAATTCTAGAAGGAGTGACCCGTCTTACCCAACTCAAAGATGCCAATACCCTTCAGCTCAAAAACCTTTCGATCCCGATACAAATCGAAGATGGGAGAATGGATGTCAAGCCTTTTGATGTCAGGCTCTGGGACTATCAAACGACCATACAAGGTACTGCCGGATTTGATGGATCGATCAATTATTTGCTGAATATGCAAGTCCCAGCTGGTCGATTTGGTGCTCAGGCTAACTCAATCTTGGCCAGCATAGCCGGAACAGAAGCTAATGAGTCCACTCTTATTCCGCTAGCCATAAATCTTTCGGGTTCATACAGTCAGCCTCAAATCAGTCTTGCAGGAGGAAATAGCATGGAGTCACTACTAAGCAATGCACTGAAGTCCCGATTTGATAGTGAAAAAGAAAACCTGCAGGAAAAGGCCACCGCCGAATTTCAAGCTGCACAAGATAGTATCAAACAACAACTGAAGCTCAAGGCAGATTCTGCACAGGATAGCCTGAAAAAGGCACTGGACAAAAAAACCGAAGAGGCAAAAAGTGAAGTAGTCAAAGAGGCGAAAAGCATTTTGAAAAACATAGTGAAGCCTAAGAAAACCGAGCCTGACACTTCAAAAACCAATAATTAGGAAAAAATAAACCTCCAGTCTTGTATTTGACTGGAGGTCTAACCTTAGAGGTAAATCTTCCTTTTGATTAAAAGGGATATTTACCTGCTTCTATCATGTAATCAGCTATTTGTCTTCTTAGAGATTTGGTATCTATAGGATCCATTTTTGTATATCTCTTCAATCCCATGAGCATGACTTTCTGTTCGTCACCCTTGGTAAAGGAACCAATAGCTTCTTTGGCCGCTCCATTAATTTTATCCACAGCCTCGGATAGGTAAACTTGAGAAATAGCAATTTGATTTTTACAAGCTTCTTCTCCCTGGATACCAACTAGTTTTTCGGTACGAAGGATTGCGGATTCTGCAGCATAGATTTCGATCATCACATCAGCTAGATTCATCATGATCTCTTGTTCATCTTCTATTCGGTCCTGAAGGGCCATAGCTGCTTTTCCTCCTACCATCAAGAAGACTTTCTTGAGTTTTTTGAGTACTTCTTTTTCAGCTGCAAATAGCTCAGAAGTATCTATCGTTTCAAAGGATGGCACTGATGTCAATTCATTAGAAACTGCCATAGCTGGCTCGAATAGGTTGATTTCACCTTTCATAGCACGCTTTAATAGCATTCCCACCATTAGCATACGGTTGATCTCATTGGTTCCTTCGTAGATTCTGGCAATTCTCGCATCCCGATACGCCCGCTCCATCGGTGCATCGGAAGAATAACCCATACCTCCATAAACTTGAACTCCCTGATCCACTACAAAATCCAAAACTTCAGAACCATGCACTTTTGCAATCGCAGCTTCAATAGCAAATTGCTCCAAGGCTTTCAACTTAGCCTCTGCATCAGGCATTCCTTCCGCAGCCAAAGCATCCATTCGGTCCTCAATATCTTGACCTGCACGATAGCAAAGTGACTCTGAAACATAGCTACGGATAGCCATTTCTGCCAACATTCGCTTCACTGCTCCAAAGGAGTTGATACTGCTACCAAACTGCTTGCGCTCTGTAGAGTATTTCACCGCCATAGAAGTAACCGTACGAACTCCTCCCAATACACCTGCGCCTAATTTAACCCGACCTATATTGAGAATATTCACAGCGATTTTAAATCCGTTTTGACGATCAGACAGCATATTTTCTATCGGTACTTTACAGTCATTGAAGAAAACCTGACGAGTCGAGGAACCTTTAATTCCCATTTTTTTCTCCTCTTCGTTCATGGTGATCCCACCAAAGGACTTCTCCACGATGAAAGCGGTAAGATTTTTATCATCTTCAATCTTGGCAAATACAATAAAGAGATCCGCAAAACCTGCATTCGATATCCACATTTTCTGACCATTGATCAGGTAATGCTTACCATCCTCAGTCAGGGTGGCTTTGGTTTTTCCACTATTCGCATCAGAGCCTGCATCCGGCTCTGTCAAACAGTAGCAGGCAGCCCACTCTCCGGTAGCCAACTTAGGAAGGTATTTTTGTTTTTGATCTTCTGTCCCGTAATACAGAATAGGCAAAGTACCGATACCGGTATGCGCTCCATAAGTCGTAGAGAAAGAACCTGCCGCACCGATGATGTCGGCTATTAGCATGGAAGTGTTAAAACTCATACCCATTCCCCCATATTCTTCAGGGACGGAAATTCCTAAAAGACCCAGTTCTCCAGCTTTTTTAAAAATACTTGGAACCAAGTCCGGATTTTTCATACTGTCTATTTCTTCGATATTTGGCGTGATTTCCGTATCGATGAAATCCTGACAGGCCTGAGCCATCATTTTTTGCTCTTCGGTAAATTGCTCGGGGATAAAAACGTCCTGCGCTTCTGTCTCCCGAATGAGGAATTCTCCTCCTTGAATTGATTTTGAAAGGGTTGTCATTTTATTTTTTGAATAACAGATTAGACTTTAGATGCTTATTTGAGTAACTCGTAGATGCCGGCTACACCTTGGCCTCCTCCTACGCAAGCAGTGACCATACCGTATTTCTTTTCTCTTCTTCTTAGTTCATTGAAGAGTTGAACAGAGAGTTTAGCTCCTGTACATCCCAGTGGGTGTCCCAAAGCTACCGCTCCACCATTGACATTGACGATATCTTCATCCATATCCAGCTCTCTGATGACAGCCAGAGCCTGAGCTGCAAAAGCTTCATTGAGTTCAATCAAATCGATATCATTAAGAGACAGCCCAGCTTGCTTTAGTGCTTTTGGCACAGCCTCCTTTGGACCTATCCCCATGATTCTAGGGTCCACACCCGCTACGGAGTAAGACATCATTCGTGCTATTGGGTCCAAATTAAGCGACTTCATCAGTCGCTCGCTCATCACGACTACGAAAGCTGCCCCGTCTGAAGTTTGTGAGGAGTTTCCAGCTGTCACTTGTCCTCCATTTTTAAAAGCTGGTTTTAAATTAGACAATACCTCCATCGAAGTACCCGCGCGAGGCCCTTCATCAGTATCGACGGTGAATTTTCTTGTCTTGCGCTTTCCTTTTTCATCCAGGTAAATTTCTTCAACCTCTACTGGCACGATTTCATCCTTAAACTTTCCACTGGAGATAGCATCTAATGCTCGCTGATGGGATCTGACAGCAAATGAATCAGCATCTTCTCTCGTGATGTTATAATCTTTGGCCAGTTCCTCAGCAGTCAATCCCATACTGAGGTAATAGGAAGGCGTTTCGGAAGCGATTTTCCAATTGAGTGCTGTTTTGTAACCCATCATGGGTACCAAGGACATGGACTCTGTACCTCCTGCAATGATGCAGTCAGCCATACCTGCTTTGACCTTTCCGACAGCAAGTGCAATCGCTTCTACCCCTGACCCACAGTACCTATTCATGACAAAGCCGGGATTGTCTATGCCCAAAGCCAACAAAGAAATCATGCGCCCCATTTGCATGCCTTGTTCCGCTTCTGGAACTGCATTTCCTACGATTAAGTCATCTACCATTTTTGCCTCCAATCCAGGCGTATTGGCTACGAGATGCTTGATGACATCTGCAGCCAAATCATCCGGTCGATAGAAACGAAAGCCTCCTTTTTTAGCTTTCCCAACCGCCGATCTATATCCGTTTATTATATATGCGTCCATTAGTTTCTATATTTTTTAATGTTGAATAGATTGAAGTATCTAGTATTTAGATTTAAGTATTAGGACTGTCCCACTATTGAAGACTTAATTCCTATAATCATCTTTTTATCTGAGAAAAGTCCGATTTTAGCTTTCTCGCTTTTTCTGATTGAAGTATTCTCCTCTGCTGGAAAGGACTTTGTGATAGAATAGACGTTTTTTGCAAAATCTACTGCTTCTTTCCAAACCTTTAGTGCTTTGAAATTATGCATGATTATAAATTTTTAATACTCAATTCTTGATACTAAATACCTGATAATTAATTTCTAAGCGGTTTGCCCTTAAAGAGTATGCTGTGAATTCGCTCAAGTGTTTTCTTTTCACCGGTAAGACTCAAGAATGCCTCTCTTTCCAAATCCAAAAGGTACTGCTCGGAAACTTCGGTAGGAGAAGATAAATCACCACCTGACATCACCCATGCCAATCTTCTGGCAATCTTGGCATCATGCTCGGAAATGTATGCTCCGTACTGCATTCCTGTTATACCTGCTTCAAACAAGGCTAGGGATGTTTTCCCTAAGACTTTGATATTGGTCTGTTGTACAGGCTGAGTATATCCTGATTCATGAAGAGCAAGAACTTTAGCTTTAGCCTCGGCAAGTTGTCTTTTTCGATTCAAGGTTATACCATCTTGATTTGTAAGATATCCTAGATTTCTAGCTTCTTCTGCGGAAGTAGAGACCTTAGCCATGGCAATATTCATGAAGTATTCTTGAAGCTGATTGAGCTCTACATCTCCCGATATCACCGAATTGGCGAATCTCCTCGTCATTTCTTTGGTTCCTCCTCCAGCAGGAATCAAACCTACTCCCACTTCGACCAAACCCATATACAATTCGGCATGCGCCTGAATGTGATCAGCATGTAGTGACAATTCACAGCCACCACCCAATGCCATATTGTGCGGAGCTACTACAACCGGTACAGAAGAATACCTGGCTCTCATCATGGTGTTTTGGAACTGTGCGATCATCAAGTTGATCTCATCAAAGTCCTGATCTCCGGCAAACATAAAAAGCATAGAGAGATTAGCTCCAGCCGAAAAGTTTCCACCTTCATTACCGATGACAAGTCCTTTATGTGATTTTTCCGCCATCCCTATTGCGGTATTGATACCCTCGATGACTTCCTGACCCATAGAGTTCATTTTGGTATGAAACTCCAAACCGATCACATCATCTCCTAGGTCATAGACGGTCGATCCTGCATTACCCCACAGCTTTTTATCTGCTGCTTTTAAAGTATCGAGGATGATGAATTCGTCCACTCCTGGAATAGCTTTGTAGCTTTTTGATGGAATGTCATAATAACACTTTTTGCCACCTTCTACTTTATAAAAGGATTCATGACCAGCATCCAGCATTTCATAGACCCAAGAAGCTGGTTTTTCACCGGCAGCTTCCATTTTGCTTACCGTATCCTTTATGCCAAGAATATCCCAATTTTCAAATGGACCATATTCCCAACCAAATCCGGCACAAACTGCCTGATCTATGCGGTAGAGTTCGTCGGAAATTTCCGGAATACGATTAGAACAATATCTGAAGAGATCATAAAAAGTAGCGCGGTAAAACTCTCCTGCTTTGTCATCAAAATTGACGAGAAGTTTGATTCTGTTTTTAAGATTCTCGTGTTCCTTTGCAGCTTCTAAGGCTTTGAATTTTGGCTTTTCTACATCCTTGTATTCAAAGGTTTCGAAGTCAATTTCTTTAAGCTCCTTTCGTCCGTCTTTGTGACGGATCATTTTAAAATAACCTTGACCCGTTTTGTCACCAAACCATTTGTTTTCGTAGAGGACCTCGACGATTTTTGGTAGCTTAAATTTATCTCTAGACTCATCATCTGGAAGTGCTTTGTAGAGGTTATTGGCAACGTTTACCGTAGTATCCAAACCGACTACGTCCATGGTTCTAAAAGTTGCTGACTTGGCTCGACCAATTACAGTTCCAGTCAATTTGTCAACCTCAGATACGCCCATTCCCATCTTTTCGATGGTATGCATACCTGAAATAATAGCATAAACTCCAATTCTATTGGCTATAAAAGCAGGTGTATCTTTACAGAGTACTGTCTCTTTTCCCAAAAACCTATCTCCGTAATCCATGAGAAAATCGATTATTTCTGGATTGGTCTTAGGCGCAGGAATGATCTCCAGAAGTTTTAAATATCTCGGAGGATTGAAAAAGTGTGTACCTGCGAAGTTTTCTTGAAAATCCTCACTTCTGCCTTCACACATCATGTGCATAGGAATACCGGAAGTGTTGGAAGTGATCAAAGTACCAGGCTTCCTATATTTTTCTACTTTTTCGAAGAGTTGCTGCTTAATGTCCAAGCGCTCTACAACAACTTCAATAATCCAATCTACCTCCTTAATTTTGGGTAAATCGTCGTCAAAATTTCCAGTGCTAATTCTACTGGCAAATGCCTTGTCATAAATTGCCGATGGGTTAGACTTGAGAGTACTTTGCAGCGCTTGATTGACAATTCTGTTTCTTACTAGAGAATCTTCCTTCGTAAGACCTTTCTTTTTTTCCTCGTCTGTAAGTTCAAAAGGAACGATATCCAGCAGTAGGACTTGCACTCCAATATTGGCAAAGTGGCAAGCAATCCTGGATCCCATTACTCCTGAACCTAATACGGCTACTTTTTTTATGGTTTTATTCATTTTTTTGGGTTTTTAGTAGGTTTAAGTCTACTCATACCTATTGAGTTATAATTCGAAAATTGGCTTATTAGCTTCAGCTCCACTAAATTGATCGATAACCATTTGGACTTTTTCGAAGACATCAAAAAAAGTCCTCAAATCAGATTCATCGATTACCTCTCTGATTTGTTCATTAAATTCTTTAATTGTCCTTACGGAAATTTCTTTCTTTTCCTTTCCCTCCTCGGTCAAAAATATCCGAACAGAACGCCGGTCTTGAGGATCAGGTTTTTTGTAAACCAATCCCTTTTCTTCCATGGTTTTTAGCATTCTCGTGAGACTTCTTGTCTCCAAACCAATCATCGGAGCGATTTTGGTAGCGGGAGTCCCTTCCTTTGAATTAATATTAATTAGGACAAAACCAATCGCAGTGGTAAAACCTTCTTGCGCAGCATGCTGATTATACATACGCGATATGGCATGCCAAGCACTCTTTATGTGATAATCTACCGTCTCTTCTCGCTTCATTCTTCAGTGGTATTGATTTAGAGAGACTTAAATTAAGAAAAAAATGGTAGGCATGCCTACTATATTTGAAAATTAATTAGGCATGCATCACAAATTATTATTGGAAAATAATAATTATAAAGAATAAAATTCTTTAGTTATAATTAAAAGTAAGTAAAAAAAAATATTCTTAAGGTTTTTATTCGAATTCCGAATTTTGTTTCGATGCCTTATTTTACTTCTAAAAATGGAAAAATTATGTCTTTTTGATTCAAATCAAAGTAAATCAAGACTGATATATCTGTTCTATTTGCTTTTCGTATTTTTCTTTAATCACTTTTCTTTTGAGTTTCATCGTAGGTGTCAACTCTCCCGAATCAATTCCCCAGGGTTCAGCCAAAAGTTTAAACCGCTTGATTTGTTCCCATTTTCCAAAGTACTTATTCAAGTAGTCAATTTCAGTTTGATACTTATTGATTATTTCTTCCCTAGCAATCATTTCCTCATCAGAAGTAAAGGGAATATCCTTTCTTTTGCAATACTCTCTGAGGTTTTCAAAACTTGGAACTATCAAAGCAGCCGGATAATTTTTACCATCTCCCACTACCATCAGCTGCTCGATTAAAGTGGATTCTTTGAATTTATTTTCCATGACTTGAGGAGCGATGTATTTTCCGCCGGAAGTTTTAAACATCTCTTTCTTCCTGTCAGTGATTCTAAGGTAATCGCCATCCAACTCACCGATGTCTCCAGTATGAAACCAGCCATTTTTAAGCACTTCTGCGGTCATATCAGGTTGCTTGTAGTATCCTTGCATGACATTGGGTCCTTTGACTAGAATTTCCCCATCTTCCGCGATTTTGACTTCTACATCTTTCACCAATTTCCCGACCCATCCAATTCGTATTTCTTCATAGTTGCTCAAAGATGCAGATACCACCGGTGAAGTCTCCGTCAAGCCGTATCCCTCACAAACTTTGATGCCAGCTGCCCAGAATACCCTAGCTAGTCGAGGCTGAAGAGCTGAGGCGCCAGAATTGATCTGCATGATGTTGCCACCTAAAGCTTCTCTCCACTTCGAAAAAATCAGTTTGTTGGCTAATTTTAGCTGAAAATTGTACCAAGGTCCTTTATCTTCTCTAGGATCATACTTCAAGCCTAAGTTCAAAGCCCAGAAAAACAATTGTTTTTTAACTCCTGTGAGTTCATAGCCTTTGGCAACTATTTTATCATATACTTTTTCTAAAAGTCGAGGAACTGTATTAAATACATGCGGTTGTACTTCTTTCAAGTTCTCGCCAATAGTCTCCAAATTTTCCGCATAATACACGGTGAAACCCAAGTACATGAAGCAAAAGGAAGCCGTTCGCTCAAAAATATGACAAAGTGGCAAAAAGCTTAACACTTTGGACGTGCCCGGAGGAGGGCTCATAATATGTGAAACTGAGAGTACATTGGAAAGTACATTGTGATGAGTCAGCATGACACCTTTTGGTCTGCCTGTAGTGCCAGAAGTATAAATGATCGTAAATAGGTCCTCTGGCTTGACTTGCTCTTTGGATCGCTCTAGTCTTGCTAGATCACCTTTGGATCCCTTTTCTAATAGTTCACTCCAATGCTCTACTCCCTCGAGTTGATCAAAAGTATAAATCTTCAAATCACCTGCTACATCTATGGCTTTTTCATAAATGACCTGGTCTCCCGCAAAGATCATTTTTACCTCCGCATGATCAAAAATATAAGCATAATCATCACTGGTAATCGTAGGATACATGGGTACAGACACAGCTCCTATCTGCTGTAAGGCTAAATCAACGAAATTCCATTCGGGTCTATTTTCTGAGATGATCGCTACCTTGTCTCCTGGGGTGATTCCCTGATCTAAAAATGCCAGACTCAAATTGTCTACAGTTTCTTTGAATTGACGCGAAGAATAAGATTTCCATTCTCCATTTTCCTTTCTAGAAAGGGCAATTTTTTTGTCAAATTCTTTAATCTGATAAGGGATTAAATCAAAAAGGCGGGTAAGGTTCATATTGGGTTTTCTTGATTTGGCTGCATCTAATATAATCAAAATCTAACCCGAATTGCAAGAGCTTATTCACATGATCAACAGCTCTATATCTTTATTATTTTATTTAATTAGAAAAAACTATTAAGGTTATTAGCTCTGTTGATATGTGGATAATAGAAATTTATTTATCAATTAACAATATTGAAATAGCTCTTCATCACTTATCTACCACTTATCCATAGGTTTTACACATGGGATTTACTGGTAATGAGTGAGTTGTTTAAATTTCTTTGTTTTTGTGGACTACTGATAGAATTTACTGTGTGTGAAAGTTCAGTGTGGATTACCATGTGTGTGAGTGTGTAGAATTCTGGGGTTTTCCCCAAGTGAAATGGATTTACTTTCCATTCATTAATTTGGTGTGGAGAACTCAATTTTATGAACATTCTTAATTCAAGTTATCCACTTCTATTTCTCGATTATCCACTGAATTATTTTTGATAATTCCTGTTGATTTCGAAGGATTGATTACCAAATCCTCAGTTGTCCATCCACTTTTGATAATGATTTCTTTGCTTTTATTTTCTTCATTTAGGTAATAGTAGACCTTTTCTGCTTGCCTGTTTTCGTAAAAACTTGCAGGATCCCACCTTCTATTTTCATTCATATCTTCGATAACACGAATCGTATATGTGCCCGCTTCAATATTTTCAAAAGAAAATGTAGACTCCTCATTTAGGTGCTTTTCTTGGTGGACTTCTCCCTTTTGATTTAGGAGTTGCACGATGAGGGGATAATTTTGGGCATTGATGCTTCCCGATATTTTATCTGCTAAAGTATTGGGATTGATTCTTCTATAGTTTGCAATCAGAGGCTTTAAATTGTATTGATTTTGAATATCCTGAAAGGTAGAGTCTGCGATATTTAAGGAGAATATCTGTAGCTCAAGGGAATCAGGAATAGGAATGTTGATCAGAAGAATATCCCTTTTTAGTGAATCCTTAAAGGAGAGCATATCAGGCTCTATTTGGATTCGATTAGTACTATCCAGTGGAATGTATAGGGAATCGTAATAAACCTGTGTAATGGGCTTATTGAAGCTTAGTTCGGCTTGTAATTCTTCTAAAAAATTAAGACCTGATTTTGCGCTTAATGTCAATTCTTCAGGCTTTCTTTCAGTCTGTGGGAATTTTGCCCAGATACTTGTGTCTTGTCTGAACCCTATAGAGTCCGCTAGCTGAAGATTCACTAGAAGGCTATCATTTCCCGTTTCTTTTGAAAACAGTTTTAGGTTTTTCTCCCCTTGTGTATAGAAGATGGTTTCGCCAAAACCCTCCGCATCAATCTTAATTTCAATAGGATTCTTGTTTAAAACCAAATCATAACTACCATTGGAAATAGATGATCTCTGAAATTTGAACTCAGTCAAATCTGCTAAGGACAAGTTGAATTGAATGAAGTTTTGATTATCCTCTATGTTGATGGTGTCTTTTAAAAAATCAAATGCTTCAGTTTTAAATTCAGCCTTTAATGTGTTGTTTTCATCTTTCCAGGCATAGGCTCTATAAGCTCCTTCTTTGATATTGCCGATGGTAAAATTTCCTATACTATCTACTTGAGAAATGTAATATGGAGGTCCTGTGAATAGATCGGTGGTATCTCCTTCCGGATAAAGACCGACTAGGATGTCCTCGAAATCATTTCTTCCTTTGGGATAGTAAATGGAGACATTTCCATTAACTTCTAAGCTGTCAATTGTCTCCCCTGTCGAAAATACAAGCTTTAGGTTTTCAGCAGGGTTTCCTTCGGATAAGTCTTGAATGGATTTTTGGAAATTAAATACGTATGTGGTGTTTTCTTCTAGCTCTTGATTGAGTTCTATCCTGACTTCATTCTTTAAGGCTTGAATATTTAGCTCATCTTTGTTTATTCTTGGGGTAATGATGATGTTTTTATTTGCATTATCTAGCTTGACGTATTCATCAAAGGTTAAAATTATTTCTTCTGGTTTAGTATTTAAACTTTGATCCTCAGGGATCATAGATAGGAGTTTTGGCGGATCCTTATCTACAGGTCCTCCCATAGGCGCACTTTGCTTTGCACAAGCTGAAATTATTAATAAACAGCTGATAATCAGTATTTTATTTATATTTTTCACTTCTTTTTCAAGATGTAGAGAATGCTGGAATATTCTTTTGTTTTCTTTGCTTTCTGATTGGATTGCCATCCTAGCCTCATTGCATTAATATAATTGGAAAAAGCATTTGACTCTGGATTTTTATATTTTTCTGAGAGTAGAGAGACATAATAGCTATCAAAAATCATGGGTATTTTTTCATGCACGGCCAGATTGAATTGATCGGCTAGGTTTACTATGGATTCATTGGAAAAGTGGTATAAATGTCTCGGTACATCCCAACCTGCCCAAGATTCTTGGTATTTGACTGCATCAAGACTTTTATAATTGGGAACGGCAATCAATATATAGCCGTTCGGATTAAGTGCCTTTTTAAGTTTATTTAGAGTTTTGCGAAGGGAATGGATATGCTCCAAAACGTGAAATAAAGTGATCACGTCATATTTTGGCTTTTCTTCAAAAAAGGCAGTTGATTTATAAATTTTCTGATTGGTCAACTGTGATGCTTTTTTTCTAGCCTTTGTATTAGGCTCCATTCCGTCTATCTCCCAGCCCCTCGTTTTTAAAGCCTGCAGTAAAAACCCTGCCCCGCACCCATAATCCAATATTTTCCCTTTGGGAATAAGTGATTCAATCAGTCGTACTTTTTTTCTAATGTTTACCTTTCTGACTCTGTTATAAATCTTTTCAGTAAAAGTGGATGTAGAATCAGTATGGGAGTAATATTGTGGAAATTCGTAATAGGGTTCAATTTCCTTTTTTTTAGGTCTTGGATTGGTAAAAAGTAAATTGCATTGAGTGCATCTGCATAGGATAAATTTTTCCTTGCTTACGGCATGATCTATAACTTCTCTATCATTTAGAAAATGCCCACTTTTACATAGTGGGCATTTGTTGAGTCTTTCGGACATTTTATCTTCCAAGATAAACGGTTAATATGGATAGGTCGGCAGGTGATACGCCACTGATTCTAGAAGCCTGACCAAGTGTCTCTGGTCGTATTTTATTCAATTTTTGTTTTCCTTCGGCTGATAAAGCAGGTATAGCCAAGTAGTCAAATCTGATTGGAATTTTAAATCCTTCCATATTTGAAAGTTTCTCTACCATTTGCTGTTCTTTTTCAATATAGCTTTCATACTTAATTTGAATCTCAGCTTGTTCTAAGACATTTTTGTCAAACTGATTAAAAAAGGTATTCAGTTCTTCATTTAAGTTTCTCAACGCGTCTATATTGATTTGAGGACGTTTCAAGAGCTTTTCTATACTTATTTTTTCTTTGATAGAAGCAGTCTCAATTTGCTCCAAACCTTCATTAATAGCTTCTGGCTCTAATTTTTTCTGTTTGAGATCATTGATCAATCTTGCAGTCTCAGATTTCTTATGAGTAACTTTTTCTAATCTCGAATCATCAGCTAATCCTATCGCATGCCCTAGTTCTGTAAGTCTCAAATCAGCATTATCTTGTCTCAAAAGGAGTCTAAATTCTGCCCGTGAAGTGAACATACGATAGGGCTCTTCGGTCCCTTTATTGATCAAATCATCTATCAAAACTCCGATATATGCATCAGATCTTTTGAGTAAAAACGGATCTTTTTCTTGTGCCTTTAAGCTCGCATTGATACCTGCAATTAGGCCTTGTGATGCTGCCTCCTCGTATCCTGTGGTACCGTTGATTTGACCTGCGAAATAGAGATTTTCTACGAGTTGAGTCTCTAAAGTAAGTTTGAGTTGCGTAGGGGGAAAGTAATCGTATTCTATTGCATAACCGGGTCGAAACATTTTAGCGTTTTCGAAGCCCGCTATTTTTCTTAATGCTTTGTATTGGACATCTTCTGGCAAAGAAGTGGAAAAGCCATTTACGTAGATTTCTACAGTATTCCATCCTTCAGGTTCTACAAAAATTTGATGTCTATCTCTTTCGGCAAAGCGATTTATTTTATCCTCAATAGAAGGACAGTACCGTGGTCCTAACCCTTGAATTCTGCCATTAAACATCGGAGATCGATCAAAACCAGTTTCCAATGTTTCATGTACCTGCTTGTTGGTATAGGTAATCCAACAGCTTTTTTGCTCCTTTAGGCTTGAAGTTTCGTCGGAAAAGCTGAATTTCTCCGGGTTTTCATCACCGTATTGAACTTCCATTTTTGAATAATCCAAACTCCTACCATCCACTCTTGGGGGTGTTCCGGTTTTCATTCTTCCAGCTTCGAAACCCAACCCTATCAATTGTTCGGTGATTCCTTTTGCTGCAGACTCCCCTGTTCTTCCGCCTCCAAATTGTTTTTCTCCTATATGAATCAATCCATTGAGGAATGTTCCATTTGTGAGTACAACAGAATCTGCCTCTATTTCTATACCTATCCCTGTTTTTACTCCTTTGACCCTATTATCTTTTACTATAATTCCTGTAACCATTTCTTGCCAAAAATCTACTTTCGGAGTAGATTCTAAGGCTAATCTCCATTCTTCGGCAAAACGCATCCTATCATTTTGTGATCTTGGAGACCACATAGCGGGACCTTTGGACCGGTTTAGCATTCTAAATTGAATCATGGATTTATCAGATATAATACCAGACATACCTCCCAATGCATCAATTTCTCGTACGATTTGACCCTTCGCTACTCCACCCATTGCTGGATTGCAAGACATTTGGGCAATAGTATTCATATTCATCGTGCATAATAATACAGATGAACCCATCTTTGCTGCAGCATGTGCGGCCTCGCAGCCCGCATGCCCTGCCCCTACTACTATTACATCATATTTTGGAAACATGATCTCTGATTTGTTGATGTTCCACGTGAAACAGTTGTTTAATCTCTTTGTGAGAGGAGTAAGTGTTCCACGTGAAACAGTTAAATTTCTTTGAATAAATTAATTGCGAAAAGCTCTTTGTTTCGCATTGTTTTGATTTCTTCTTGCTCTTTGTCTTTATAACCCATGAGATGAAATAAACCATGACTGATGACTCGGCTTAGTTCTTCTTCTAAGGGTTGGTCCAATCGTTCGGCATTCTCTATGATTCGATCTACACTAACGAAAATGTCTCCTTCTATTTTAGCCTTATTTTCGGAGTTGTCAAAGGTAATGATGTCGGTGTAGGTATCATGCTGAAGATAATCTACATTGATTTGATACAGGTATTCATCCGAGCAAAAGATATAATTGAGTTCTTTAATCTGATGATCCTCTAAAGCAGCAAGCTCCTTCAACCACTTCTTGCGCTTTAGTTTTTGAGGAAGGTTATAATCGATGTCTTCTGAAAAGAAATTGATCGCCATAATTAATCCATATAAAATGATAAAATTGTTCTTTTACCATTTTCCTCAAATTTTACATCATCTGTTAAGTGCTTTATTAAGAAAATTCCTCTTCCCCCTGGTTTTGCAATATTTTCCGGTGAAGTAGGATCGGGTAGACTTTCTAATTCAAAACCGGACCCTTCATCCTCAATTACAAACTGCAGTATGTCCTCTTCTGCTCTAAGCTCTAATTTCACAAGCTTATTTTTATCATTCTTATTTCCGTGAATGATGGCATTGCTTATACATTCAGTCACTGAAATCATGATATTTCCATAGATATCATCATTTATTTCAAACTTTTCTCGTGCGTTGTCGATAAAGCTTTCAATCATTTTGATGTTTTCGATCAAAGATGGAATAGAAATTTTTATAGAATTCATTTGGATAATATTCTATGGATTAGCTTCAATTGTTTTTATTCATGTATTTCTAGTGCAATAGGACAATGGTCTGAATGTACTACGTCCGGTAAAATTACTGCACTTTTTAATCTTTCTTGCATGGATTTGGTAGCCATGTGATAATCTATTCTCCATCCTAAATTTTTTGCTCTAGCATTGGCTCTATAGCTCCACCAAGAATATTGATGAGGTACATCCGCGTGGAAATGACGGAAAGTGTCTATAAATCCAGAGTTGGTAAACTTATCCATCCATGCTCTTTCCTCAGGAAGAAATCCTGATGAGTTTTTGTTTGACACTGGATTATGAATATCAATTGGCTTGTGACAAATATTATAGTCCCCACTTAATATGATGTTGGGATTTGTTTTTCTTAAATCCTGCATATATCCGTGGATATCATCAAGAAATTCATATTTGAAATCTTGTCTGATATCTCCTGTAGTACCTGAGGGAAAATAAGCAGATAGAAAAGAAAAATTCTCAAAATCTGCTTGAATCAGCCTTCCCTCATCATCGTATTTATCCAAGCCCATTCCTATTTTAATGGATTTGGGTTTGATTTTGGTGAATATTGCTACGCCCGAATAGCCCTTTTTGATGGCTGGAAACCAATGCAAGTCATAACCTAAATCAGTAAATAGACTAGTATCAACTTGGGTTATTTCTGCTTTAAGTTCTTGAATACCAATGATATCGGGGTTTTCTTTTTTCAACCAATCCACAAATCCTTTGTTGATTGCTGCCCTTATACCATTGACATTGTAGGAAATGATTTTCATTAATTAATCTCTATTTGATACTCTTTTTCAAAATAATCTAAGACTTGAAGCTTTAGCAGCTTTTCTTGATCCAATAGATCGAAATGTGGAAGTTCCTTTACTAATTTCCAATGCGGCCAACCTTCTTGATCTATATATTCCAGTTCGTAAAATCCGGCATAACTCAATACCTTACAGACTGCAATATGCATCAAATCTTGTTTTTGTTCTTTTGAAAAAGTCTTTATTCCTTTTCCAAGTTCCTGTACTCCAATAAGAAACAATACGCCATTTAAGTCCTTGGGTTTTTTTCCAATGGTTTCTTCAAGACCTATTAATAATCTGGCCCATCGTTTTTCAAGTTCAAGATCTCTTTTAAACATCCTTACTTATTGATTTTCAAGTTCTTCCCAATATTCTACCGCTCTTCTCAAGTGTGGAATAACAATAGAACCTCCGATGAGCGTAGCGATTGAAAATACCTCAAATACTTCTGAGCTTTTCATTCCTACTTCATGACATTTTCCAAGATGGTATTTGATACAATCATCACAGCGTAATACCATCGAGCAAGCCAGACCGATCATCTCTTTGCTTTTTACGTCCAGTTCTCCAGATGCATACGCATTGGTATCCAGATTGAAAAAGCGTTTGATGACTTTATTGTCGGCAGCCATGATTTTTTCATTCATCTTGGCTCTGTATTCATTGAATTCCTCTATTGGATTCATTAAATTAAGGGTTTAAGAAATTATTAGCGACAAATATACTGCTTAAAAACCAGCAGATTGAATAACAGAGATTTTAGGCTATGCGTTTACTTTTGATCAAAGATTTTTTGGACCTGATTTTTCCGGAAAATTGTCTCTTGTGTAGTCGGGCATTAGTTGAAACTGAGAATTGCCTCTGCTCTATTTGTAAAGGGAGTTTGCCGATTACTAGCCATTATCTGCGCTCGGAGGACAACGATCTGACTTCAAAAGTTCAGGGATTAATCGAAATCGGTAGAGCCATGGCTTTTTTGAAGTTTTCTAAAGACGGAAAAAGCCAAAAACTACTTCACTTATTAAAGTATAGAAACCATCCCGAGCTGGGTGAAGCTTTAGGAAAGTGGTTTGGTGATGTGATAAAATCTCAAGATTTTTTCAAAGAGTGGGATTTGATTGTTCCGGTTCCTTTGCATAAGATGAAAAAACGGAGACGTGGCTACAATCAAAGTGAAGAGTTTGCCAAGGGCTTATCGCAAAGTCTGAATATTCCTTATCGTAATCTGATTCGGAGAAAAATTTTCACTGAAACTCAAACCAAAAAATCAAGGCTTCAAAGATTAGAAAATGTGGATCAAGTATTTGAAATTCAAGAAGATACAAACCTTCTCTATCAAAATGTCTTGCTAGTAGATGATGTAATGACCACAGGGGCTACACTCTGTTCATGTGCGAACGTGCTTTTGGCTAATGGCGCAAAAAACGTAGATTTGGCTACCATCGCCGCTGGTGGTAGAATCTAATAGCCCATGACGGATATAGAATTTCTAAAATACCCCATCGGGAGATTTAAGCTCCCTGAAAATGTTTCAGAATCCACCTTGAAAGAGGCGATTGAAACGGTTCGCTCACTTCCAGATTTGTTGGAAGAGGCTGTTCTTACTTATGATGATCAAAAGCTAAATACGCCCTACCGTCCGGGAGGCTGGTCTGTAAGGCAAGTCATACATCATCTCGCCGATAGTCACATCAATGCATTTATGCGATTTAAACTGGCGTTGACAGAAGAAAACCCTACGATTAAACCCTATGACGAGTCCTCTTGGGCCGAACTGCCTGATAATCAGCTTTCGGTTCTCCCTAGTTTGTCTTTGATTAAGTGCATCCATTTTAAATGGGTGTTTTTGATGGAAAATATGAGCAATGAGGATTTCCAAAAGACCTATTATCATCCGGAGAATAAAAACTCGCCTACCCTGATGGAAGTGGCTCATATGTACAGTTGGCATGGGGTGCACCACCTGGCTCATATACAGCACTTGGCTATCCGTGAAAATTGGCTTTCCAAATCTATTTCTGAATAATTCTAATGCAGATTTCCTTAAAAAATCAACGTATTCTTGTCACAGGTGCCTCTAGAGGTATAGGGCGGGCCATAGCCAAGCAGCTTTCCGATTCAGGAGCTGAGGTGATTATTCACTACAATTTCAATCGATTAGAAGCTGAGTCACTTTTAGCGGAGCTTGATTCTCTCGCGCATTTGGCAGCTTGTGATCTCTCTCAATCTGATGAGGTGGTGGGATTTATTCCCCAACTGGTCCAAAAATACGGCCCATTGACAGGCTTGGTGAATAATGCAGGAATTTCTCCTTCTGCTCCTGACACTCTTCCTACTTCAGAATGGTTGCAGATTTGGGAAAAAACCTTAGCTGTCAACACTACGGCCATAGGAATCCTTTGCAAAGAATTTTTGGATCAAGCTAAAAATCAGGGAGAAGGCCGTATTGTGACGATTTCTTCTCGTGCAGCCTTTCGAGGAGATACGACGGATTACTTGGCCTACGCAGCTTCTAAAGGAGCCTTGGTCAGTCTGACGCGATCCATTGCTCGACATTATGGCAAAAAAGGAATCAAAGCATTTTTGATCGCTCCTGGATTTACCCGTACGGATATGGCAGAGCAGATTTTATCGGAGTATGGGGAAGAGTTTGCGCTTAATGACATTGCGCTCAATGAATTGACCCGGCCTGAGGATATTGCCCCTATGGTCACTTTACTCTGCTCTGGTCTAGCTGATCATGCGACTGGTACTTCCATAGATATTAATGCAGGCTCTTACGTAAGATAACATGACCAAGGAAGAATTTAGAAAGCAAGCTCACCTATTGGTGGATTGGATGGCTGATTATCTTGAAGAAAAGGAGAATTATCCCGTTACTCCTTCAGTAAAACCCAAAGCTATTTTCAATCAACTGCCCGGTTCGGCTCCTGAAAATGCTGAATCTTTCGAACAGATTTTTGAAGACTTCAAAGAGATAGTTCTTCCGGGGATGACGCATTGGCAACACCCCTCATTTTTTGCCTATTTTCCAGCGAATAACTCTGAGCCCTCAATTTTAGCAGAAATGCTGATGTCTACGCTTGGAGCTCAATGCATGTCTTGGCTCACCTCTCCTGCAGCTACAGAGCTGGAGGAGCAGGTGTGTGATTGGCTCAGAGATGCCAAGGGGATCGATTCCTCATGGAAAGGAGTCATCCACGATACCGCGAGTACCGCGACATTGAGTGCTATCCTCACGGCGAGGGAGAAAGCTACTCGCTTTCAAATCAACGAAAGGGGCTTTTCAGGCAATCAGGTTTTCCGAATCTATTCCTCCTCCCATGTGCATTCTTCGATTGATAAGGCTGTAAAAATAGCTGGGATAGGAGTCCAAAACCTGGTAAGAATCCCTGTGGATGAGAATTTTTCTATGATTCCTTCGGAGTTGGAAAAAGCTATTTTAGCAGATAAGGAAACTGGATATTTACCACTTTGTGTGGTTTCAGCCTTGGGCACGACGAGCTCAACAGCGGTAGATCCCATAGATGAAATTACCCAAATCACCCAGAAATACGGTCTTTGGCACCATATTGATGCGGCTTTTGCTGGTACGGCTTTGCTTTTACCCGAATTTCAGCATTTGATCCAAGGACATCAAGGGGCAGACTCTTATGTCTTCAACCCTCATAAATGGATGTTTACCAATTTTGACTGTACGGTATTTTTTATACGAGAGCCGCAGTATCTGGTCAACACGTTTTCTCTCACGCCCGAATACCTCAAAACCCAACTTGATGATCAGGTCAATAATTATCGGGATTGGGGAATACAACTGGGTAGAAGATTTCGTGCGTTGAAGCTTTGGTTTGTCATCCGAACCTATGGAATGGAAGGTATTCGTGCCAAACTCAGAAACCACCTGGTGCTGGCCCAAAAAGCTAAGAGTTGGATCGAAAATGAAGCAGATATGGAGATTTTGGCTCCGGTGAACTTTAACACCATTTGCTTTCGGATGAATCCTGCAAATCTACCCTCAGACCAACTCAATTCACTTAACGAAAGCTGGATGAATCGTGTCAATCAGACGGGAAAAGTTTTTTTCTCTCATACCAAGCTGAATGGTTCCTACGTGATTCGCTGGGTCATCGGCCAAACTGACGTGCAGGAGAAACATATAGCAGCGGCTTGGAGTTTGTTGAAAGAAGAAAAACAAAAGCTATTAGCTGAGCAAACTCCCTAAGAATGCCCCATAGAGATCCAATTTTGACACCTGAATTGGTTAAAATCCTAAAAATTTTCGGTTTAGGTTCTTTGATTTTTGTCTTGACCCTTTCCTTTTTCAATACCTATCGGGCTTCAAATTCTGGAGAGGATTTGACCTTCCGGTATTCGGATTCTGCCAGAATTTACTTTCTCAATCTTAAGGCTATAAATTATGACCGGGAGTTTAGAAAAGATGCCGGCATGACCCTTTACAGGCACAATGGCTTTGTCCAAACCGATAGTTTTCCCGGTTTGGTTTTGGCCCTGATTCTCAATCCTGCTAAAGATGAAGCCTACCTTTATCTGGAGCCTTATCAAACCGAATGGCCTTTGGAGTTGCAAATAGAAGGAAGTAGTGATACTCTTTTAGAATTAAAGAATGGAAACAAGTTTGACCATCTTCAACAAATAGAACAGCTTCTTCCCTACCTCAGCGAAAACGCAGACTTTTCCCTTCTTATCCAAAATCAAAAAATTCCAATTTGGAGTGAGGAATCCGAAAGGGAAGCTCTTAAAGCTACTTTTGAGGACTATTTTAGACTTATAGACCTGTAAAATATTAAAAATGACTAATCCACAACTTGAGTTTTTCAAATCACAAATCGGAAAAACACTGGATAAAACGCCTTCTGCGGCAGGCAATTGGCTTGCCGGAAAACTCTTGGCTATCGAAGCAGGCTACATTGAGGTCCAATATACCATCAGGCCTGATATGTGTAATCCTGCGAAAATTCTTCACGGAGGAGTGGCCTCTTTAATGATGGATGATGTGATTGGGATGGCTAATTTTGTGGCGGGTTCGGAGTATTTGATGACTAGTATTAATTTGTCTGTAGATTTTTTATCCTCCGCAAAAATTGGTGAGGAGTTGATAGTGTCCGCAAAATTAATTCGATCCGGCTCCAACCTTAATCATTGGGAAGCCGTAATTACTAAAGATTCAGGCAAAATTGTAGCCAAATCAAGTTCTAATATGATCAAAACACACCTGAAATTGAAGGATTTGGGTTTCTAATAGATTTTAATCAACTTAATTTTAACCAATGAAAAAAATTTTATTTACAGCGATTTTTGGCCTATTTTCCTTGCTAAGCTATTCGCAGACTACCGTTTCTTATCATCAAAGCAACCTTCCTTTTGTAGGGATAAATACACAACTGGGTGAACGATGGCTGCCTGAACTTCGAATAGGGACAGACAATTTTGTAGAAAATCTCAGTCTTGAAGTCGTAGGAAACTACATGGTCAAGTCTGACGAGGACAAGCAAATTTACCTAGGTCTAGGTGGTAGACTCAACTTGTTTGAAGGGGTAGTAGTACCATTGGGGATTAATTATTACCCTTTTGATAAAAAAGATTTTGGCTTTCACATGGAGGCGGCACCCATCATTACTTTTAATAATGGGGCCTTATTCAGAGCGTCGTTTGGTATACGCTACCGATTTTTGAAAGATTAGAGGGTTTAAAACTGCTCCAATTTTATCATCAAATCCCAAACTGCTATTCCGAGAGAAACAGAAATGTTGAGCGAGTGCTTGGTTCCCAATTGAGGGATTTCAAGCACTTGATCACATTTTTTTAAAACGGCATCTTCCACTCCAAAAACTTCATTGCCAAATATCAAGGCGTATTTTCCCCCTTTTTTGGGAGTAAATTCATTAAGCATTACCGAGCGATCCACTTGCTCCAAGGCACAGATTTGATATCCGTCGGCTTGGAGTTTATCCACCGCGTCTAGGGTATTGAGACTGTATTCCCACTCCACTGATTCGGTAGCCCCGAGAGCAGTTTTTTGTATATCCCGATGAGGGGGAGTTCCGGTGATACCGCAGAGGTAAATCTTTTCTATACGGAAGGCATCTCCTGTTCGAAAAGCAGAACCCACATTGTTTAGGCTGCGAACATTGTCAAGCACCAATACAATTGGGGACTTTTCCTTTTCCTTAAACTCCTCTACTGAGAGCCTTTCGAGCTCCTCCATGCTTAATTTCTTCATCTTTTTTGATCTACCTTGCTTATCGGTTATTTTCAGACTTTATTCGAAGCCCCAAATTTAAAAGAAATATATCCCTACCTATGAGCAAGTCCAAAGATGGAAAAGAAACTCCACTGATGAAGCAATATAATGCGATCAAAGCCAAGCATCCTGGTGCTTTGCTCTTGTTTCGTGTGGGGGATTTTTACGAGACTTTTGGCGAGGATGCCATCAAGGCCTCCAAGGTCCTTGATATCGTGTTGACCAAGCGCGCAAATGGTGCTGCCTCCCATATTGAATTGGCAGGTTTCCCCCACCATTCCTTGGACACCTATCTGCCCAAACTGGTCCGTGCGGGAAATCGAGTGGCCATCTGTGATCAGCTTGAGGATCCTAAATCAGTGAAAGGGATTGTCAAAAGGGGTGTGACCGAACTGGTAACTCCCGGCTTATCCTACAATGATCAAGTATTGGATACCCGAAAAAACAATTACCTGGCCTCTATACATTTTGGAAAGGAAACCCATGGAATTGCATTTTTGGATGTCTCTACGGGAGAATACATGTGTGCAGAGGGAAATGCCGCCTACATCGAAAAGCTACTTCAAAGTTTTGCTCCTGCAGAACTCATCTATTCCAAAGCGGCTAAAAAGACTGCTGCGGAAGTCGTCAAAAATGATTTCATCACCTTCCACTGTGAGGACTGGGTATTTCAATTTGATTTTGCTTATGAAAAACTCAAAAATCATTTTGAAACAGCCAATCTGAAAGGCTTTGGGATAGAGGATTTAGCTTTGGGAATCACTGCTGCCGGAGCTATTTTGTATTATTTGGAAGAGACGGAGCATCGGGAGGTTCAGCATATTTCGGCGATTTCCCGCATAGCTGAGGAGAAATATGTCTGGCTGGATAAATTTACGATACGTAATTTGGAGTTGGTTTTTCCTCAGCATGAGGGCGGAGTTCCTTTGATTCAGATTTTGGATCAGACAGTCACCCCCATGGGTTCTAGAATGATGAAAAAATGGATGGTTTTGCCATTGAAAGAAAAGTCCCAAATAGAGGAGCGCCTAAATGTGGTTGATTTTTTTCATCAAAACCATGATTTGATCGAAGAGATCATCTCTCAGTTGCGGCATATAGGTGACTTGGAGCGCTTGATTTCCAAAGTAGTCGTAGGTCGTGCCAATCCAAGGGAAATGAATCAAATCAGACGGGCACTGAAGTCTATTTTACCGATCAAGGAGCTCCTGAAAAATCAGGAAAATGCAACTCTCAAACGGCTTTCTGATCAAATATACCCTTGCGAATACCTCCTTGAAAAAATCGAAAATGAACTCCAAGAAGATGCCCCCATGCTGGTACATCAGGGAGGAGTCATAAAAGATGGAGTTGATCCACAATTGGATGAATACCGTCAACTGGCTAATTCAGGAAAGGATTACCTTGTACAAATACAGCAGCGGGAAGTACAAAAAACCGGTATTTCCTCTCTCAAAATAGCCTTTAACAAAGTCTTTGGCTATTATCTGGAAGTGACTCATGCACATAAAGACAAGGTGCCTCAAGACTGGATTCGTAAGCAGACACTAGTCAATGCCGAGCGATACATCACGCCGGAACTGAAAGACTATGAGGAAAAAATCCTGAATGCCGAGGAGCGAATGATTATTCTAGAGCAGAGGTTTTTTCAGGAGTTAGTTCAGGAGGCAGCACAGTATGTCACTCATATTCAGCAAAATGCCCGAATAATTGGTACCTTGGATGCCCTACTTTCTTTTGCCAAAGTAGCTTTGACCAATAATTATTCCCGCCCCAAAGTGTCGGATACCGAAAGTCTGGAAATCAAAGACGGCAGGCACCCGGTGATTGAGAAGCAATTGCCCCCCGGAGAGGAATACATTCCCAATGATATCTATTTGGATCACGATAGTCAGCAGATCATGATCATCACCGGACCCAATATGGCGGGTAAGTCGGCCCTCTTGAGACAGACTGCTTTGATTGTTCTGATGGCGCAGATGGGTAGTTTTGTGCCTGCATCCTTTGCCAGATTGGGAATCATCGATAAGGTATTTACTCGAGTAGGTGCTTCAGATAACCTTTCCCGTGGTGAATCTACCTTTATGGTGGAGATGACCGAGACAGCAAGTATTCTGAATAATCTCTCGGATAGGAGCTTGGTCTTGATGGATGAGATCGGGAGAGGCACATCTACCTACGATGGGATTTCTATTGCTTGGTCCATCGTGGAGTTTTTACATAATCATCCCACTTTCAAAGCCAAAACCTTATTTGCAACTCACTACCACGAATTAAACCAACTGACGCAGGATTTTCCCCGGATCAAAAACTTTAATGTAGCTGTCAAGGAAGTAGGAAATAAGGTGATTTTTATGCGAAAACTGAAAGAAGGGGGTAGTGAGCATAGCTTTGGTATTCATGTAGCACAAATGGCCGGAATGCCCAATCCTGTGGTACTGAGAGCGGCTGAAATCATGTCTCATCTAGAAAAAGACAAAGCGATGCAAGAGGGAAAAGACTCGGCGAAATCCATTCCCAAAAACAATTATCAGTTGAGCCTTTTCGAGATGGACCCTAAATTCAAAGAAGCTAAAGAGCTGATTGATCAAATCGACATCAACTCTATATCTCCGATTGAGGCACTTTTAAAGCTTCATGAGGTCAAAAAGAAACTAGAGGGATAAAAATTGGTTTTTATATGTAAATTATCGCAATTAAAGCGAATACGTGATTTGAATGGATAAGGTATTATTAAAAGACCTCCGCAAACAGGATAAATACACTAAGTTTTTCAGTGATTGGGCCAAGCAGGAGTTTAAGGCACATCCCAATGAAAAAAAGCTGATTGAAAACTTAGAGGTACTCAGCCAAAACATTGGTATGAGAGAAGGATTGGTTATTGCCTGTTTCGATTATAGAAATTTAAGCCTTGCTTTTTTTACGGGAGAGGTAGAAAGCCTGACGGGTTATCCGGAGTCGGTATTTCGAAAAAAAGGAATGGAGGCAGCTTTTACCATGATTCATGAAGAAGATCGTGCTGAGCTTTTTAGATTTCAAAAAATAGTCTTCGAGGCTTTTCATCAGTTGACATTGCAGCAGCGCCATTCCTTTGAGTTTTCATATACGACCCGATGGGTGCATCGCACCACTCGAGAAGTAATTTGGGTGATGGGAAAAGTGCGTCCCTATTTGATTGATGAAAAGGGCAATTTTGCCATGGATCTACATATCATAGTGCAGCTATTGACTCCACCCAAAGAAAAGGGTTATGATTGGACCTATTCTTATACCAAAGAAGACGGTACTAGGGTTTTGGTCAGTAAAAACTCTCCTGACAGAAGGCAAATCAAGCTGACGAAAAAAGAAAAGGAAATTATCAAAATGATCTTGGAAGGCCTAGGGTCCAAAGAAATTGGTGAAAGCATGAATATTTCCATCAATACGGTTTCTACCCACCGAAAAAATATTCTGCGGAAATTAGGAGCAAAATCTACGGCTGAAATGGTGAAGATTATTGCTTCTTATGATTTTTAATACAAGCTGAATATCAATTAAATGCAGGGATAGAAAGAATATTTGTAAAATTTTCCTCTACGAAATATTGTAAAAATCAAAGAGGAACTTACCTTTGCATCCACAAATCACTCGGATCACGTTTCGGGTTTTGACATAAGCGAGAGTAGCTCAGCTGGTAGAGCACGACCTTGCCAAGGTCGGGGTCGCGAGTTCGAATCTCGTCTCTCGCTCAAGACAAGCCCTTGCAAAAGGGCTTTGTCGTTTTAAGTTAAAAGTAGCTCAGGCATAGTTCGGAGTGAAGCCGGGATGGTGGAATTGGTAGACACGCAAGACTTAAAATCTTGTGTCCATCTGGACGTGCGGGTTCAAGTCCCGCTCCTGGTACAGAAGCCTCGCAGAAATGCGGGGCTTTTTGTATTTTGAGGCATTATTTACTTTTAACCACCAGAACATGGACTTAAGGAGCTACTTTACCTTCGATTGGGATTCCTATCAACACATCGCTATTACCGCAGCTATTGCGATAGCGATCCTTATTGTATTTTATTTGGTGGCCAATTTACTTCAAAGGCTCCTCAGAAAGCGCCTTATGCGCCGAATGGATGATCCCCTTCTAGCCAATTTTCTCTCGGTGATTTTTAGATTGTTGATCTTATTGATTGGCTTTATGGTCGTCTTCCGAGTAGTGGGTCTTACGGGAGTGGTTTCTGGGCTTTTGGCTGGAGCCGGCATCACGGCTTTCGTCATTGGTTTTGCCCTCAAGGACATAGGAGAAAATTTTCTTGCAGGAATACTCCTAGCCTTCAAACGACCCTTCCGGGTAGGAGATGTCGTGGATATCAATGGAATAAGCGGAAAAGTAGTGACTCTAAATCTCCGTGATACTCAAATCAAAACTGCAGATGGCAAAGATGTCTTCATCCCGAATGCTAACATCATCAAAAATGCTTTGGTCAACTTTACCATTGACGGGTATCTTCGATATGATTTTGTGATCGGGCTAGATTACGGATCCGATTATCAAGGAGCCATGGACCTGATTATTCAAGAAGTCAGTCAAGTAAAGGGGGTACTCAGTGAAGTAAAGCAGCCGAATATTTGGATTGCTGATTTGGCAGAAAGTACCTTGAATCTTCGAGTGACCTTCTGGGTGGATACTTTTAATCCTACAGTATCAGATCTGAAAGTTAAATCTCAGGTAATTATTCGTGTGCTTCAGGCGCTAGAAAAGGCTGGTTATAATCTTCCTTCCCGTATCCTAGAGCTTAAAAATCACCAAAACCTGCCTTTATCGATCCAGAATCCCCTTTAAGTCTGCCGGAGAATAGTTGACAGACTTGAGTGTTTTACGATCACCCTCTCTAAATACCAAGAAGAGATCTCCTTCTTTTTCATAAAAACATTCTGTGCCTTTGAGCTTATAATGGGCTACAGTGGCTTGGGCTTCAGCCTCAGTCAGACAGGCTTTGCTCATGTTGGACCGCTGTACCTCGTCGAAAAGCATCTTGAATTTTTCTCCTAGCCCAAACTCCAAAATGGCACCTGATAACACATACTGCAAATCACAAAGCGCATCTGCAATCTCCACCAAGTCTTTTTGCTTGATTGCCTCCTCTAGTTCTTTGAGCTCCTCTGCCAAAAGTGATACCCGAAGAGCACAGCGGGTTTCATCTGGAATTTGAGGACTGGGAAGGACAGGGTGCTTAAAAGTCTCATGAAAAAGTGCTACCGATGTGAGTGATTTAGGATCTTGCATGGATTGTTGTTCTGGTTTTGGAAGGTCGAAGTAAATAAAAAAGAGGCTGATGGTAAAAATTCACCAGCCTCTTTTTTGATCTTATTTAATATTATATAGCCGCGGAGAATCGATCGGCTACGGTTTTCCAGTTGATAATATTCCAAAAGGCAGAAACGTAATCTGCTCTTCGGTTTTGATAGTTTAGGTAGTAGGCATGCTCCCACACATCTAGCCCAATCAGCGGGGTTCCCTTAAAATCAGAAATATCCATCAAAGGGTTGTCCTGATTGGGGGTAGATCCGATCGCCAATTTTTTGTCTTCTCCGACGACTAGCCAAGCCCAACCGGAACCAAACCGGGTTCCCGCAGCGCTTTCAAATTGCTCAGCAAAAGACTCAAAACTTCCAAAAGAATCGGCGATTGCATCGGCGAGGGCCCCTTCCGGTCTTTCTGCTGCATCGGGACTCATGATTTGCCAAAACAACTCGTGGTTGTAATGCCCTCCTCCGTTATTTCTCATTTTGGTGCTGTATTGGGAGATAGATGCTAAGACATCTTCCAAGGGTTTACTGGTATCGACATTTTCTTCTCCTAGGGCATCATTCAGGTTTTTGGCATATCCTGCAGCATGCTTAGTAAAGTGTATCTCCATCGTCATGGCGTCGATATGTGGTTCCAGCGCAGAAAAATCAAAACTAAGAGGAGTCTGTGTGTAGCTTGTTGCCAAGATGGAAGTTCCCTCCCCTTTGGCATCATTGCTACAGGCAGAGAAGATCCCTGTGCCTACTACTCCTACAGCAAGACTTGCCTTGGAGCTGTTGGATAAAAATTTACGACGAGATATTGAGTAGTCTGTAAGTTTCATTTTTGTTTAACAGTTTTATTTGAAATCGGTTAGAAAATCAACCTGAAAGTACACATTCTAAAAGGAAATCGGAATTGCTAATCAGACAATTCGTCCGATTTTCTGTCAGTTTGGTTAAGTTTGCAGCTTAACAGGGTCTTGGACAAGTTTTTGAACCCTAGGTTTCTTCAAAAATTAAAGAAATGATATTCTATAAATATCAAGGCACGGGAAACGACTTCGTCATGATTGATGATCGTGAAAATCAGTTTGATGATCAGGATTTGAAGTTGATCTCCAGCCTTTGTGACCGCAAGTTTGGGATTGGAGCAGATGGGTTGATTTTGATTCGGAATCATCCCGATTATGATTTTGAGATGATTTATTTCAATGCAGACGGTTCACAGAGTATGTGCGGAAATGGTGCCCGGTGTGCTGTAGCTTTTGCGGGATTTTTGGGGGTAGTACAAAAGGAAACCCATTTTTTGGCAATTGGTGGACCTCATGAGGCTGTCTTAACCGATGAGGCAGTAGAGTTGAAAATGGGAAATGTCTCAGGAGTACATGAAGCGGGTGATGATTGCTTTGTCGATACCGGCTCTCCTCATCACATTCGCTTTGTCGATCAGATAGAGCAATATCCCGTAGTGGAAGAAGGTAAGCAGATTCGCTACGATGAGCGCTATTCTCCGGGAGGGACTAATGTTAACTTTGTCTCTCCTATCCGTGAGGACGAGCTATTTGTCAGAACCTTTGAGCGGGGAGTAGAAAATGAAACTTTATCCTGTGGTACGGGCGTGACTGCTGCAGCGATTGCCTATGCTCAAGATAAAAAGGAGGCTAATGTGAAAATAAAAACCTTAGGAGGTCAACTATCCGTTCGATTTAAAAGGAATTCGGATGAATCTATAGAGGATATTTGGCTGACAGGTCCTGCAAAACAAGTCTATAAGGGACAAATCGACCTTTAAACCCAAAGCCGCTTCAGGGCTATTGGATTTATTATCAATTGTAATAAAAAGGCCTTAATTTTAAAGCCTGATTTCAGAATCAAAAAACAGACATGCTAGATTTTATTGCTAAAGGATTGGCCAAAGTGTTTGGTACCAAATCCGACCGAGATATAAAAGAACTCTTTCCAAAGGTAAAAGAGATCAATGATATTTTTGAGGGATTTAAATCTCTCACAGATGATGAGTTGAGGGCGCAGACTGAGGAGATCAAATCTGCTATCAATGAGCATTTGAAGAGTTTTGATGATCAAATTGCCAACTACAGAGTTGAAATTGAAAAACTACCCGCCGAATCGATTCATGAAAAGGATCAGCTTTTTACCCAAATCGAACAAGTAGAAAAGGACCGAGACGAGGCATTAGAGGTGATTTTGGAAAAAGTCATGCCTAAGGCATTTGCAGTGGTCAAGGAAACTGCACGACGATTCAAAGAAAATGGAAAGCTTACCGTAGCAGCATCGATCAAAGATAAGGAAATGGCTGCGGTCAAACCTCATGTGGAGATTGATGGTGAAAAGGCAACCTGGCACAACAAATGGCTTGCAGCCGGTACAGAGGTCATTTGGGACATGGTGCACTATGATGTGCAGCTCATCGGAGGAATGGTCCTTCATAAAGGAAAAATCGCAGAAATGGCAACGGGTGAAGGTAAAACCCTCGTGTCTACCCTCCCTGCTTACCTTAATGCATTAGCAGGAAGAGGAGTGCATATTGTGACAGTCAATGATTATCTAGCAAAGCGGGATTCCGAATGGAATGCACCACTTTTTGAATTTCACGGCTTGACGGTGGACTGTATCGATAAGTATCAGCCTAACTCTGCCGGAAGAAAAAAAGCCTATGGCTGTGATATCGTCTATGGTACCAATAATGAATTTGGCTTTGATTACCTCCGGGACAACATGGCTCGTGATTCCGGTGATTTAGTACAAGGCAAGCATCATTTTGCCATGGTGGATGAGGTCGATTCAGTCTTGATCGATGATGCTCGTACTCCATTGATTATTTCCGGACCTGTACCGAGAGGAGATGTACACGAATTTGATCAGATGAAGCCGCGGGTATCTACTCTAGTGGAGGAGCAGCGTAAACTAATGCAGGGATTTTTGGCTACAGCCAAAAAACAGATTGCAGAAGGGAACGATAAAGAAGGAGGTTTGGCACTTTTCAGAGCGTACCGAGGGATGCCAAAGTATAAGCCATTGATCAAATATCTTTCTGAACCAGGTATTCGGGTGATTCTTCAGAAGACCGAAAACTTTTACCTACAAGACAATAAGCGAAATATGCCTGAGGCAGACGAACCGCTTTTGTTTACAATCGATGAAAAGACCAACATCGTGGACCTCACTGATAGAGGGATAGAAACGATGACTACCAAAAATGAAGATCCGGATTTCTTTATCATGCCTGATATTGGTGTAGAAATCGCCGAACTGGAGAAAGACGAAAGCCTAGATGACAAAGAAAAACTGATCAGGAAAGAGGAAGTCATCAAAGACTATGGCATAAAGGCTCAGCGAATTCATACAGTCAATCAGCTATTGAAGGCCTATTGTATGTTTGAGCGAGATACGGAATACATCATCGTGGATGGCAAAGTGAAAATTGTCGATGAGCAAACCGGTCGAGTAATGGAAGGAAGACGCTATTCCGATGGCTTGCATCAGGCTATAGAGGCTAAAGAAAATGTCAAGGTAGAAGATGCGACCCAGACCTATGCAACGATTACCCTCCAAAACTACTTTAGAATGTACCATAAGCTGGCCGGTATGACAGGTACAGCAGAGACAGAAGCGGGAGAGTTTTGGGAAATCTACAAGTTGGACGTAGTCGTCATACCGACAAATAGACCAATTCAGAGAGACGATAGGGAAGATAAAGTCTACAAAACAGTTCGTGAGAAGTTCAACGCAGTAGTGGATGAAATCAACGAATTGGTAGCCAAAGGGAGACCGGTACTTGTTGGTACTACATCCGTAGAAATATCCGAGGTGCTCAGTAGAATGTTGACACTGAAGAAAATTCCACATCAAGTATTGAATGCTAAGCAGCATGCAAAAGAAGCAGATGTGGTAGCCGAAGCAGGTAAACCAGGTACAGTAACTATCGCCACGAATATGGCAGGTAGAGGTACAGATATCAAATTGACGCCAGAATCGAAGCAGGCGGGGGGTTTGGCTATCATAGGTACCGAGCGCCACGAGTCTAGACGAGTAGATAGGCAGTTGAGGGGTCGAGCGGGTCGTCAAGGAGACGTGGGTTCCTCTCAGTTTTTTGTGTCATTGGAGGATAGTTTGATGCGACTTTTTGGTTCGGATCGAATCGCCAAATTGATGGACAGAATGGGGCTGGAAGAAGGAGAAGTTATCCAGCACTCCATGATTACCAAGTCTATCGAGCGCGCTCAGCGTAAAGTGGAGGAAAACAACTTCGGTACACGAAAGCGACTCCTCGAATACGATGATGTGATGAACTCCCAGAGAGAGGTAGTTTACAAGCGTAGAAGAAATGCTTTGAAAGGTGAACGCCTGGAATTGGATATACTCAATATCATGTATGACGTCTGCGAAAGTGTCATTGACATGGGTAAGTCCACAGAAGATCTGGAAAATCTCCGAATGAATATTTTCACTTCATTGGGAGTAGATTATCAGATCTCCGAAAATGACTTGAAAACCAAGGACAACCAGCAGCTGACTCAGGAGCTCTATTCCGAAGCGTTCAAGTTTTATAAAGAGAAAAACGAGAAAATCACCCAGACTGCCATGCCGATATTGCAGCGGGTACATGCAGAAAGAGGCGCTACCGTAAAGGATATTATGGTGCCGATTTCGGATGGAATCAAGCAAATAGGTGTCGTGGTGAACCTGGAGAGAATGCTGGAAACAGAAGGGCGCGAACTGATCAGAGCTTTGGAGAAAAGTGTCACGCTCGCGATCATTGATCAAAACTGGAAAGAGCACTTGCGAGACATGGATGACCTTAAGCAGTCCGTACAAAATGCAGTTTATGAGCAGAAAGACCCACTTTTGATCTATAAGTTTGAAGCTTTTGAAATGTTTAAGCGCTTTATAGGCAAGCTCAACGAAGACATGATATCCTTCTTGAGTAGAGCAGACCTGCCTAAGCAAGATCCAAACCAAGTCAGCGCCGCTCAAGTACCTCCTAGACAGCAGGCAGATCAAAACGTACAAGCTTCTAAAGCTGAAGTAGCTAGCTCTTTGAATCCTGGAGCAGGTCGTGCGGTAGCGGCTGCAGCCACTGCAGGGAGGACAGCACCTCAGGTAGTCGCACCTAGAAAGTCAGAAAAGACCTATGGTAGAAATGACCGAGTCTCGGTGCAGTACACCAACGGGAACGTAAAAAATGACGTAAAATATAAAAGTGTAGAGCAGGACATCCAAGAGGGGAAATGTGTAATTGTAGAAAACTAATCTCATGAAGTACATCGGGGTATTGGCTTTAGTCGTTTTTCTTGGTGCTTGCAAAAGTTCCAGTCCGACAGTGGACAAAGCGGCCTCTTTTGAAAATTATCAGGAAGACCTCAGTAGTTATCTGCCTAACTATCCTGATTATCAGCAGAAAGTGAAGGAAACGGATCAAGTAGATTCGGAAATATCTGCTGAGGCCATCGATGAGGATCTTGCAGCACTTGCCAAGGAGGAATACGACAAGAAAAAATCTGACCCTTACTTCAATGGTTACAAAGTTCTCATTTTCTCAGGACTTGACAGAGAGCAGGCCTTTAAAACTGTAGAGGATATGGAAGAGCTTTTCCCCGATATCCAAGCAGATATGCAGTATCAACAACCTCGATATATGGTCAAGGTCGGTCGGTTTGCTTACAAAGTGGAGGCCTTGAAATATTACAATCAATTAAAAAAAGAATTTCCTACGGCACGGATTATTCAAGACAGAATTCTTCGTCAAGAATTTACCGTACCAAGCCAAGAAATAGATGCTGAAAGACAAAATTAAATCCCTTGCCCAAAATCTTAAAGAGGAAGTAATCGCCAACAGAAGGCATCTTCATGCCAATCCGGAGCTTTCTTACAAAGAATATGAGACGGCTCAATTTGTCAAGCAAAAACTAGAGGAGATAGGCGTCAATCGTATAGAACAAAAAGCTAGCACAGGATGGACCGCTTTGATTGAGGGAAAAAACCCCACAAAAAAAATTGTTGCGCTTCGAGCAGATATGGACGCGTTACCAATTATTGAGGCTAACGATGTACCCTATAAATCAAAAAAAGAAGGTGTAATGCATGCTTGCGGACATGATGCCCATACTGCTTCCCTTCTTGGTGCTGCAAAAATTTTATATGGGGTCAAAGACCAATTTGAGGGGACAATCAAATTAATTTTTCAACCTGGAGAAGAAGTAGCACCTGGTGGAGCTTCCTTTATGATCAAAGACGGAGCATTGGAAAACCCCAGACCTAATGGAATTATAGGACAGCATGTGATGCCATTTATTCCTTCGGGTAAAGTCGGTTTCAGACAGGGAATTTACATGGCGAGCGCAGATGAGTTGTACGTCACAGTGAAAGGGAAAGGTGGTCATGGTGCCATGCCTGAGACACTGATTGATCCTGTTTTAATCGCTTCTCACCTTATTGTTGCGCTGCAGCAAGTAGTCAGCCGAGCAGCCAATCCAAAAGTACCTTCGGTTTTGTCCTTTGGACGGGTAGAGGCCTTGGGTGCTACCAATGTGATTCCAAATGAAGTCAAAATTCAGGGTACTTTCAGAACCTTAAATGAAGACTGGAGAGCTCAGGCACATCAAAAGATGCTTCAGATAGCAAAAGGACTGGTAGAAGGAATGGGAGGAGAAGTGGATTTTGAAATTCGAAAAGGCTATCCTTTCCTTCAGAATGATCCCGAGCTAACTGAGCGTGCCACACTGGCTGCAAAAGAATACCTAGGTGAAGAAAATGTCCTTGACTTGGATATCTGGATGGCAGCGGAGGATTTTGCCTATTATTCGCAGGAAATCGACGGTTGTTTTTATCGTTTGGGTACTCGAAATGAAGAAAAAGGAATAATTTCTAGTGTACACACTCCCACTTTTGACATTGATGAGGATGCCTTGGAAATCGGGGCAGGATTGATGGCCTGGTTGGCAGTTTCCGAACTCGAAAAAGCGTAATAATTTCCTAATCTTTCTTTAAGAATTCCCCTGTATTTTCGCATCAAAATTAGCTTATGAAAAAATTTAAGTTTCTTGCTTCTGCCTTCTTATTTACCATGATCGTTACCCAATCATTTGCTTGGGGTCAATTGGGGCATTACCTCATCGGTCTGATGGCAGAGCGGCAAATGAAAAAATCCACGCTGAAAAAAGTGGAAAAAGTAATTCAGCCCATGTCGCTGGCAAGAAGTGGTACCTGGATGGACGAAATCCGTTCTGACCGTGCCTATGATTACGCCACCACTTGGCATTACCTGACTAGTAAAGAGGGAGAATATGACCCTGCTCATCAGGAAGAGACCGGAGATGCCTATGAAGCTATTATTCGTATCAAAAATGAATTGAAGGCCGGTGGACTTTCTGCTGTAGAAGAAGCAGAAAAGCTAAAAATGCTCATTCACATGGTGGAGGATATCCATCAGCCCCTCCATGTAGGTACTGGTGAAGATCGCGGAGGAAATGATGTGAAAATCGAGTTTTTCGGAAACCCGACCAACCTTCATGCGCTCTGGGATAGCGGGATGATTGAGCGTCAAGGCATGAGCTATTCGGAAATTGCTGATGAGCTTTATCGGAGGATAACCCCCGAGCTCCAAGCAGGATATAGAAATGCTTCTATGCAAGATTGGTTAAAGGAAGCAGTAAGCCTCAGAGCAGTCGTCTATGATCTTCCAGAAAATAAGCGAATCAGCTATCAGTACATCTATAATAATTACAAGGTAGCTGAAGAAAGAATGATTGCAGCTAGCGTAAGACTAGCTCAAATTTTAGAAGAAATCTACGGATAATTCTCCGTATAAAATTTTGAAAACAAAGCTCTTGACTACATGATCAAGGGCTTTTTCTTTTTTAAGCATTTTTTGAGGAAGAAAAGAGGAGGTTTTTGACATAAGTCTAGGGGTTCTAAATTTTGGTTTGAAAGAATTTTATATTTTTAAGAATGATTTGATATTTAGTCGGTATGAAACGCTGCTTCTCTTCAGTTATTTTTATTCTTGTTTTGAGTACACAAGCCTTTTGTCAAGATCTCATTCAAGAATTGGGTAGGATGTATTCCAATTTGGATTCAGGTGAATTTTATTTGAAGGAAGCTAGAAAAAAATTGAAGACTGCCAGTGATACAGGGGTTTATCTTTATTATGTGGCAGAATACCAAAATCTACTTAGCAATACTCAAGAGTCCAGACGCTTGTTTTTAGAAGCTCTCCCCAAGTACACTGAAGAAAATGCCTCCCTTCGATCTATAACCTATATCCGATTGACTCGAATGGATCAATCAAGTGGACTTTTTGATCAAGCGCTGGACTTTGCTCAGCAAGGGTTAGATTATGCACAGACGATTGCAGATACGGGTAGAATGGCTTACCACTTGGCGGATATTTCGGTGATTCATCATGACATGGAGAACTATGAACTGGGGGTAGAATATGGAAAGCGTGCTTTGGGAATATTGAAAGCCAGCCAAGATCCTGACCCTTATTATCAATCCATAGTCTTAAATGCAATAGGAATTAATTTCGATGATTGGAGTAAGCCCGATAGCGCTTTGAGCTATCATTTTCAAGTTTTGGACCTGATGGACGATTTGGATAGTGCTCGTGTGTTTTTTGTTTGGAATAATATCGGAAACACACTCCTCAAGCAAGAAAAGTATCAAGAGGCCGAAAAATGGCTACAAATAGCCAAAAGAATCAATCAAAAAGATCGGCAAAATTCCTACGGGTTGGCGACAAATTATACTAATCTAGCTACCATTGCTTATAATCAGGATCAATGGGGAAGGGCACGAACCCTGCTGGATAGTGCTCAGTATTTTGTAGAGAAAAGTGAATCCACGGAAAAAAAGCGTGATTACCTCTATGAGGAATACCGCTTTCGTAAAGCCAAAGGAGACTTATCCTCAGCCATGGATTACCTGGAGCAATATGCAGCCTTGAAGGATACCATCTTCAAAGAGGAGCGAATCAAAACCATGGGAGAATTGGAAGCGATCTATGAAGTGGAACAGAAAGAACGTCAATTGGCAGAGTCTAGGGCTCGGTTGGCCGAGAATGAGTTGGTCGTCGAGAGTCGAAATAATCAACTCTTATTGTTGCTGCTTTTCCTTTTGATTTCTTTGGGGCTTGGGTTTTTCATTTATTACCGGCAAAAAAACAAAACCCGGCACCTGGAACAGGAAGCCAAACTTCAAGCTATTTTTGCGGAGCAACAGACCCAGAGGAAGCTTCAAGAACAGCGTAGTAGAATCTCCTCTGATCTCCATGACAATATTGGAGCGCAACTGACTTTTATTGTTTCTACATTAAAAAATCTCAAATACACAGACCTTTCTAAAGAGAGAATTGCGGAGAAACTGGATCAAATTTCGGACTTTACTGTTGAAACAGTAAATGAGCTAAGAGATACGATCTGGGCGATGAACAAGGAGACAATCAATTTAGAGGATTTGCAGACGAGGATTTATGGATTGATCGAAAAAGCAAATACTGCATGCCCGGGTACTAAATTTGAGCTCGAAGTGGATCCTAAGGTGGAGCTGGAAGGCTTGTCTCTGAATTCCATGGAAGGAATTAATTACTTTAGGATCATTCAGGAGGCAGTAAATAATGCCATCAAGCATGCTTCAGCCGAAGAAATCAAAATTCTGATCACTTGCGAGGCACAAAAACTAGTGGTCAAAATCAAAGACAATGGAAAGGGGATTTCACAAGAAAATAGCTTGGGAAATGGCCTCGGAAATATGAAAGTAAGAGCAGAGCGAATCGGTAGAAAATTGCAAGTTTTGAGTTTCCCCGATCGAGGAACTGAAATCAGTATCATTTAAATCAAAAAAGCATGTCTATTAAAATCGCAATAGCTGAGGATAATTCATTTTTGTTGAAAGCGATTTTGGATAAGCTTGCTATTTATCCAGATTTAGAGGTGAAATTTCACGGGTCAAATGGGCTGGAATTTTTGGAAAAACTTCATGTAGATCCCAATATCCATTTGATCTTGATGGATATAGAAATGCCTAAAATGAATGGGATAGAAACCGTCGCCGAAGTCACAAAAAAATATCCTCACATCAAGACCATTATGCTTACGGTCTTTGATAATGACGAACATATTTTTAGAGCTATTCAGGCCGGGGCCAATGGGTATTTTCTCAAGGAAGTAAGCCCTCCTGACCTCTATCAAGGCATCTTGGACACACTAGCTGGTGGAGCAGCGATGACGCCGTCGATTGCACTAAAAACATTGAAATTACTTCGGAATCCTCCTCAATTCGAAGAACCCAAAGAGGAAATAAAACTGACCAAAAGAGAGGTAGAGATTTTGGAACAAACCTCAAAAGGACTCACCTACCAGCAAATCTCCGAAAACCTTTTTATCTCTCCCAAAACTGTAAGAAAGCACACCGAAAATATTTACCAGAAACTCCAGGTCCACAACAAACTCGAAGCAGTGCAGAAAGCCGTCAAAAACCGGATTATTGAAGGGTGAGTTTTAGGAGAATGATTAAAAAATTTCCAAAAACGAGTCATTTTTAGAAAAATGTCGTATATTAAAAGACAAATGTCCTAGAAATGAGCGATTCATATCATCAAAAAATAGAAATAGTAGCGGAAGAGATGGCTACTTATGTGACTGGGATTCCTGGGTATTCCAGATTTCCTTCCTTGAGAGGGGTTCCATTAAGTAGTTTTTTTTCTGATCGCATGATGGTAGTCGATGTAATCCGTCAAGGGATTCCCACTTCGCTTTTTATGTCTTTCAAGGATTTGGCTCCCTTTTCAGATCAAGAATGGTCTGATTTTTTAGACATATCCCTGAAGTCTCTTCAGCGCTACAAAAAGGAATCGGATTATGTTTTTCGCTCGATTCATTCCGAAAAGATCATCGAGCTAATGGAGGTGACCTTGGTGGGTTTGGAGGTGTTTGACTCAGTTGAGGATTTCGCTGTATGGCTCAATACAAAATCCTATGCGCTTGGTGATCGTCGTCCTATTGACTTGCTTCGGGATTCCTATGGCAAAGAGCTCGTGCTTAATGAGCTTCATCGTATAGATCAGGGAATATTTGCCTGATGCGGGTTTTTCGATTGATGCGGAAAAAGTACGGGATTGCTTTATCCGGAAAGGGCGCTGCGCTCTCCGGTAACAGGTGGAATTCCAAAGGAACCGAAATAATCTACTCTGCGGATAGTCGAGCTTTGGCCATGGCCGAGGTGGCGGTTCATCTTTCCCTTTCCATTTTGCCTAAGGACTATGTGATGGTTGAGATTGATATTCCGGATTCTATTTCTGTAGCCTCACTTTCTGTTGAAAAATTACCCGAGAACTGGAATGGTTTTCCTCATCTTTTGGATACACAATTGGTGGGCGATGATTTTGTATCGGAGCAAAAAAGCTGTGTTTTGAAGGTTCCTTCGGCAGTGGTTCCGGGGGATTTTAATTTCCTCATTAATCCTTTTCACCCTGAGTTTTCTCAAATTCAAATTGTAGATCAAGAAGATTTTCCTTTCGATCGGAGACTATTTAGGTCCTAGTTTACCACTTGGTTTGTTCCTTCACTAACATTGGTAAATTGCTCAATCCAGAAAAACAGCTTATAAATGCCGAATTCGCCATTCTTTTGGGTAATAATTATTGATCCGATTGCCCAGATTTTTGATCCAGCCTAAAGGAAGAGATTGGTAACAAACCAATGTCCATCCTTTTTCTAAATCAAGTAGTTTAAGCTCTCCTTTTCGTAAAAATGTAAGTGCTTGTTCTTGATCCAATTCAATTGTATTATATTGATTTTTTGGTAAAGTTGATAAAGCCCAAGCGGGACTCGGAATCCATTCTTTCCCTTGCTTTTTTCCAATCTCTACACCAAAATACTTGATGCTCAGGTGTTGCGACAACTTATCCACATGGTTTTTCCAATTGTGATGGATTCGGAAATAGCTTTCGTTTAATTGATAATAAGCCCCATTTGGAGCAATACCCAATTCAGAATCCAACTGTTCTGCTTCTTTGGCTCCAATTTCTTTCAAAAAGCGATGCTTAAAATCTTTCATCTTTTTGGGTACAAGGCTGTAAGCATTTTCCGGCCGTTTTAATATGGTGATAAAAAATCCCTCCCCCTCTACTAAATGAGGAAAAAACCGATATCCAAAAAAATCACCATACTCGGTTTCGACCTTACTTTCTATGATTTGCCAAGTGGGATCAAGGGGAATCCGAACGGGCTCATAAGAGAACTCATCGGTCAAAAACCGGATCATTTCCTCATTTTCAAGTTCGTTGAACGTGCAGGTGCTATAGATCAAGTAGCCTCCCGCTTTTACTAGAGCACCCGCTCTATCCATGATTCGTTTTTGTCTTGCCGAACAAAGCATGACGTGGTCTGTGGACCATTCTTCCCGGGCTTGAGGATCCTTCCGAAACATTCCCTCGCCCGAGCAGGGGGCATCTACCAAAACCAAATCAAAAAAACCTTCTAAGGGCTCAAAATGCTCGGGGTCATTATTGCTAACCAAGATATTCCCCAAACCCCACTTGATGCAGTTTTCCTTGAGAATCTGAGCTCGTGCTTGAATGACTTCGTTTGCTACCAAAAAACCTTCTTCACCGAGATAGGAGCTTAGTAATGTTGACTTCCCTCCCGGTGCTGCGGCCAAATCTAGAAATATCCCTTTTTCCACTTTTTGACTTTGAAGGATATGGTCGATAAACATAGAAGAGGCTTCCTGCACATAATAGGCACCGGCATGAAAGCTCGGGTCTAAAGTAAAGGAGGGGCGGTTTTCTAAAAAATATCCGTTTTTAGACCATAAAATCCGCTCTTTCAGTTCAAAATTTGGCTTCTTCTTCCAAGGGTTAAGCCTAATGGAGGTTTTGACCTCGTTTTCGATTGCCTTTTCAAATTCCTCATAAACCACTTCTCCGAGAAGACTTTTCATTTGGTTTTGAAAGGCTGGTGGAAGCTTGGAAGAGGTCATCGAAATTAGTTTTGCACAAAGGTAAGGAAGTAGTCTCGTTTTTGGGGGATTGGATTGAGATGAGTTGTCCCAAAAAATTCCTAATTTGAAAAAATAAATGGTAATCCTTATTCACATTTTCGTTGGTATTATTGCCTTGCAGCACCTCCTATTTTTTTGGATGGAAGCGATGGTATGGGAAAGCTATGGTCGTAAAGTTTTTGGTGGAACTAGGGAGTTTTTCAAATCCACCAAATTCTTGGCCGCTAACCAAGGCCTGTATAATGGATTTTTGGCAGCTGGACTGATCTGGTCCTATTTTATCCAAGATGATTTTGCTTTTCAAGTCCAGGTTTTCTTTCTCTCCTGCATTCTGATAGCAGGAATGTTTGGAGCATTTACGGTAAGCAAAAAAATATTCTGGGTTCAGGCTGTACCAGCTTTGATTACCTTGATTTTACTTCTGATTAATTCTTAAACCTATTATACCATGAAATTGTATAAAATTGAAAATAAACCACTATTGGATATCAATGGGGACTTTTATTTAGGTCCTGATGCTGACTGGGATCAATTGCTGGGCCGAGATCGTCTGAAGGATCTCTTGTATTCAGAGGCTCAGCACTGGGAACAGTTGACAAAAGAAGAGGCTGGATCTCTCATGCAAGAGGGAGTTCAAGCGCCTATGGGAAATCAAGAGGTTTGGGCTGCCGGTGTTACTTATTACCGAAGCCGCACCGCAAGAATGGAGGAATCCCTTGATGCCGGTGGAGCGGATTTTTATGATAAAGTCTATGATGCAAATCGACCTGAATTGTTTTTTAAAGCGACAGCTAGTAGAGTTTCCAATCCTGGAGAAAAAGTGAATATCCGAAAGGATTCCACTTGGGATGTACCCGAACCCGAACTCACACTTTTGCTTTCTCCCTCAGGAAAAGTTCAGGGCTTCACTATTGGAAATGATATGAGCAGTCGTAGCATAGAGGGAGAAAACCCACTTTATCTACCTCAGGCTAAAATGTATCTGGGCTCTGCAGCTTTAGGTCCTTGTATCTTGATTCAAAATGAAATAGATGAGCAATCTACCATTCAGCTGAGAATTTTCAGAAATACAAGCCAGGTTTTTTCTGAAAAAACAGAGTTGACACAATTAAAAAGGAAACCACAGGAGTTAGCGGATTGGCTTTTTAGGTCAAATGTATTTCCCTTGGGATGTTTTCTCATGACGGGAACAGGGATCGTACCCGATAACTTTACCCTTGAGCAGGGAGATCGTATTCAAATTGAAATAGAGGGAATCGGTATTTTGGAAAATTTGGTAGGAAAAATTTGATTAAAACCGAAAGGTATACGCTAGCTTCACAGCGGTTCCGGTTTCGGTAGTAATCAATCGCTCCATTTGCTCTATCCAGTTGTGATTATAGACGACGAATAGCGTATTTCCTGGCTCGATGACCCAAACAAAGCGGGTATTGGTACCAAGAAACTTGGACAGGTTGTCGTATTGAATGTTAAAATTCAAGGAAACCCAAGGTGAAAAATCATAGGCCGTTATGACCTGAAATAGGTTGGTTTGAAAGCTACCCTTGGCCAATCGCACTGTACTATGGTCCCATCTCGTGCTAATGTTAAGGCCAATTACAGGCCTAAAAAATGCATCCATTTGCAAATTTTGACGTCTACCCGTCCAAAAACCAATATTTGAATAAGAAAGCGAGCCACCCACTCGTCGAAAACCGGCTGTGGATAAGTCCAAAGAATAGCCTTGATTGTTATAATTGCCTGTTTCTATGACGTATTGACCATCTCTTAAAATATCAAAAGGAAAATCTAAAAATTCATAATTGGAAAGGATCCTAATTTCCATATTGTCCCCTGATTCTAGTCTTATTCCCAGAATACTCAAGCGATTATTTACCGTCAGCGGCTTCCAATCCATTCCCATCAAATACTCCAGATAATATCCCCAACTCAGCTCTCGGATAAATGCACTGTTTTCTACCAAAGGACTAAAGGAAATACTGGGCTGAAGCCTTCTAAAACCCACTCTAGGGGCGAATCCCACTGCAGGATTGTATGCTGTTCCAAATTCTCTGTAAGAAGTATGCGCCTCCCAAGGTTGATTGGGAAAATTAAAACGAAAACCTCGAACAGATCGGTCCCACTGACTTCCTGCGCCTTCGACTCTGTCGGGCGAATGACCTACAATAAAGGCTTCAAACTGTAAGTTTTTGTTTCCAAGAAATTTAGAGGTACTCAAGCTTAAATCTGCCCCATAGGTTTCTCTCACCCCTACTGAGTCATCGGCTGTTTGGCGGCGTGTGTAAATAGCGCCTACCGTGCTTTCGGAACCTAGATTCTGTAAAACTCGGGCAACGGTGAAGTTTTCAGCACCACGAAATTCACTCTCCGCTGTGCTGACTTGATAAAAGCCTACATCAGTACTTTTGATCCGTCCGATCATCCTTGCCCCGTATCTGATGGGGACCGGACGACCACTCTCCAAACCAACTCTGCGGCTGAAGTAGGGGTTTGGATTACTCGCTGGCGCAAAGAGAAAAACATTGGCACCTTGAAGAAAAAAGTCTCTACGCTCGGGAAAAAAGAGTGGAAAACGTGTCAAGTTGACCTGTCTGTTGTCCACCTCAGTTTCGGCAAAATCCGTATTGATGGTGACTCCGGCTTTTAGATTGGGGTTGATGTTGTAATTGATCTCCCCGCCAGCGTTAGCAGAATAAGTACTTGAAAAGCTTTCTGTATTTCCTTCTCGTATTCGGTTTTGCGTGCCGATGACATAAGGAATCGCTTCCAGTCCAATGCCTTGGGAAAGCCCACTTAAATTATCCAACACCCCTGCATCTTGAGGTCGCCTGATTCCTTGATTTCGCTGATGTCCAGACCAGAGGGCGATTTCATTTTTTCGCCGTATGATCCGCTGAAAATTAATGCCCCACTCCCTGAGATCAGGATCAAAATTCAGTGTCATCAGAGGAATTCGGATTTCTGCTTCCCATCCGCGCGCAGTGACCGAGACCCAAGCTTGCCAAATCCCATTCCAGGCAATATTCAAATTTGACCCTTGACCGGTGCGCAGTATTCCATCTCGCATAAGGCCCAGGGGATTGATTTCGAAAAAATAGGAAGAGCGCTGATCGTTGTAGCTGTCGATGATCATGGTAAAGCTATCATCGGTTTCTAGACTTTCATCTCGGCGACGCTGAAAGCCCTTGATTTTATCGGGCTCCGAATCAAATAGGATAACCCCGATGTATAGATTCTTTTCATCGTAAGCTATCCGAACTTCCGTTTTTTCCGTGGACGGCCTGCCTTCTTGAGGCTCTTGCTGAAGAAAATCAGAAGCAGGTAAAATTTCAGTCCAGAGATTTTCATTCACTTTTCCATCCAGTCTAAGCTCCTCTCCTGCTTGTAAGGCTTTGGCAGTGACACGTAACTTTTCTTGACCCAAAGCACAGAGGGAAATGGAATAAAAGATGACATAAATGAAAAGCTTTTTCACCATAAGGTAAAGCTAGGGATTGCATATTGTCCAGATGATTTGTTTTTTACCAATGGTCTAAGGACCTTTTCTTCCAAAAATCGAATGACCATGAATCTGATCTTCCAAAATGAACTCCAACTGGGAGCCTACTCTTCAGGATACCATTTGATTACAGAAGAAGTTTTGGAAGCCATACCTGAAATCAGGCAAATCCAAACAGGGCTTTTACAGGTGTTCATCCAGCATACCTCTGCCGCATTGACGATCAATGAAAATGCCGATCCCAGCGTGAGAAAAGACTTTCTAACCTTTGTCAATGAATTAATTCCGGAAACTTATCCACGCTTTATCCACACTTATGAAGGCTCGGATGATATGCCTGCGCACCTTAAAGCCAGTTTTTTTGATTCCAGCCTCCAAATTCCCATTACCGGTGGAAAACTCAACCTTGGAATATGGCAAGGAATTTACCTTTGTGAATTTAGAAGGCATGCAACAGGGAGAAAGCTGATATTGACCGCCTTCGGATTCGGTAAATAAATAAAAGCGACCACTTATAAAAATATCCCTTTCTATGAATAGTACAATAATACTTTTGTACCATCAACTAAACTATGGGATACCTTACACGCATTTTGATCTTTTGTGCGCCGCTATTTTGCGTGCTTTCATCTTCCGCTTTTGCTCAGCAGTTGAATGCTTTTGCGTTTGAATTAAAGGAGCCGATTGTCCTTGACGGGATTTTAGATGAAGAAATTTGGGGCCCCGAAGGCTGGAATGATAATTTTACTCAATACTTTCCTTACGATACCTCGGCGGCAGCTGCTCAAAGTAGGGTAAAGATTGCTTTTGACGATAATAACCTCTACATCGCTGCCATCATGGAAAATACCGGACCTCGAAAGTACGTGTCCACATCCCTGAGAAGAGATTATCGTGGCGAGCAAAATGATGGAATCAGCTTTGTCTTTGATACCTTCAATGACAAAACAAATGCCTTTCAGTTTGGGATCAATCCATACGGTGTGCAGCGCGAGGCGCTTTTAGCTAATGGAGGTGCACGCTCTGAGGACCTGAATCTGGCATGGGACAATAAATGGTACGCGAGAGCTTCAATTCATGAAAATCACTGGCAGGTAGAGGCGATTATTCCACTGTCCACGATTCGATTTAAAGACGGAGCTCAAAATTGGAATGTGAATTTTTACAGAATAGACAGTCATTATGGGGAAAGAAGCAGTTGGACACCCATTCCCCGGAATTTTCCAATCATTTCCACGGCTTTCAGTAGGCCCTTGATTTTTGAAAAACCGCTTAAAAAAAATTCGGCAAATATTTCATTGATCCCATTTATTGCAGGTCGTACCTCACAGAATTTTCTGGAAGGTACATCCGAGGCCTTTACACCCGCTGTAGGAGGTGATGCCAAAGTGGGGATCGGTCCGGCATTGAACCTGGACCTGACCTTCAATCCGGACTTCTCACAAGTGGAAGTCGATCAGCAGGTAACCAACTTGGATCGATTTGAGATTTTCTTTCCGGAGCGGAGACAATTTTTCTTAGAGAATGGAGATCTCTTTGCCAGTTTTGGTCACCCTTTAGCCAGACCATTTTTCTCCAGAAGAATCGGCGTAGATAGAGATAGTGCTACGGGTCAAAATGTGCAAAATAAAATCATCTATGGAGCACGATTATCAGGAAAAGTCACAGATGACTGGCGAGTGGGACTCATGAATATGCAAACGGCTACGGATGAAGACCGGGGAATATCCGGCAAAAATTTCAGCGTATTGGCCGTACAGAAAAAGGTCTTTTCTCGCTCAAATGTCGGATTCATTTTTGTGGATCGTGAATCTTTGGCTTTAGACGAATATCAAAGTCTTTTCAACCCCAACGAATACAATCGAATGATGGGAGTGGAGTATAATTTGGCCTCTGAGGACAATCGCTGGACGGGAAAGGCGCTCTATCATCGGACATTTGAAAGTATAGATAAAGAGAATCCCAGGACACTGAATGCCTACATTCTGTATAGTGACTTGCACTGGCGATGGAGTGCGAGTTATCTCGATATCGGTGCGGGTTATAATCCTGAAGTTGGATTTGTTCCTCGGGTGGATTACAAGCGATTTAATCCCGACTTGGGTTATCGATTTTTTCCAAAGTCAAAATTTATTAACAGTCACGGTCCTCAAATCGAATATGAGCTCCGATGGAACGAAACCTTAGGAAATACCGATAGAGATATCGGACTGCAATATGAGGTTCGTTTTCAGTCTTTGGCGCAGTTTACGGTAGGTTATACAAATAGCTACGTTTACCTTTTTGATGATTTTGATCCAACGCGAACGGGCGGTGAACCCCTCTTGGCAGGCACGGATTATACCGTAAGTCGATACGGGTTTGAGTTTCGAAGCAATCCCCGTCAAGCTTTCAACTTTAGACTGGAAGGAGAGGCAGGGGAATATTTTACGGGTGATATTGCCTCGTTGAGAAGTGAAATGGCTTGGAGAATTGGATATACGGCCAATATTGGGATGAACTTTAGCTATAATCGCATTCGGCTTCCCGAGCCTCAAAACGACGCAGACCTTTTACTCGTAGGCCCTCGAATCGACTTGACATTTACCAAGTCGCTCTTCTGGACGACCTTTATTCAGTACAATAATCAGATCGAAAATATCAACGTCAACACCCGTCTTCAGTGGCGATTTGCCCCAGTCTCGGATTTCTTCTTGGTGTACACGGACAATTATTTTCCCGATACCTTCAATTCCAAACAGCGCTCACTGGTGCTGAAGCTGAATTATTGGTTGAATATTTGATCAACGCCAGATTCCTGAGTTGGTAAATCAGTCTTTTTTACCTCTCAAAAGGATAGTCTGTATTTCTGGATTATCCTGTGCTAATCTTTTGCACATTCTTTATTTTTATGTGAATTTTTTGTTTGTAATGACTTGATTGTCAAATAATTTTTTAATTTCAACTACTAAATCTTATAAAAAAGCTTTTTGTGAATTCCAAAGCTGCTGTTGTTAGGAATTCATTTTTTAAAGCACCGAGAGATGTATTCGATGATGATCACTGTTTTTGTTTTTCAGTCGACTTCCCCCAATGAGGAAAATGCTGAGATTTTTGTTGCCTTGCTTGCCGGATTAGTTCCGGTTTTGCTCGCATTCTTGTTTTTGTTTTTTGTCATTTACCGATCTCGTCGAGAGGCTGTTGCCAGAGCGGTCGAAACCCAAATTCGCCTTTCCAAAGTGGAAGGTGAACTCAAAGCATTGCGTGCACAGATTAATCCTCATTTTATTTTCAATTGCCTCAATTCTATTCATCACTTTATTCAGCAGCAGGATGCCAGGCTGGCAGGAGATTATTTGATAAAATTCTCCAAACTGATCCGCTATGTTTTGGAGAACTCGAGCAAAAACTGGGTGACGCTTGCTGAGGAGTTGGAGGCAAATGAGCTGTACTTGCAGTTGGAACAGCTCCGAACGGGAAATGCTTTTCGATTTGACTTTGATGTGGATCCTCAGATTTCACAGGATCAAACCTTTATCCCTCCCATGCTGATTCAGCCTTTTTTGGAAAATGCCGTCTGGCATGGCTTGAGTCAAGAAGGTCTAGTAAAGTTACATATTCAACCCAATGGAGGAACCTACTTACATTGTCGGATTACCGATGAGGGATTGTCTGCTATCGAAAAACCGGCCTATGACCTCAGCAAGCTGGTCAAGAAGAGCAGCATGGGCATTCAACTGATGGAAGAGCGGTTTAAAATTCTGAATGAGTGGAAAGGCTTCGAGGCTGGCTATGAATTTAAGGATAAGTTGAATGGGGGGCGAGAAGTTTTATTGACTATACCTTTTGAAGAAGAATGAAAAATAAGTATCGCGTATTGGTGGTGGAGGATGAACCGAAGGCACGGGAGCAGTTGGTGGGAATGCTCGGGCAGTTTGAGGACTTTTCGGATATTTTCGAGGCAGGTTCGCTCAAGGAGGCTCAGCGCATTTGTGAGTCTGAAGATTTGGATTTGGCATTTTGTGATGTGATGCTACCCGATGGCATGTCCTTGGACTGGATCGCACAAAGGGGAAAAATCGATTTTGAATTGATTTTCATTACCTCGCATCAGGATTTTGCCACCAAAGCGTTTCGCTTGGCAGCTTTGGATTACCTGCTCAAACCATTGGATAAGGAAGAATTTCGCACGGCGGTTTTGCGCTTTTTGACCAAAAAGGACAAAAAAAATTCCCAAATCGAGCAATTGATCCACAATCTAAAATCCCCTAAAGAGCAAACGAAAATCGCTTTGCCCACGCTGCACGGCTATCTTTTTGTGGAGATCCGTCAGATTGTCCGCTGTGAATCCGACAATACCTACACCAATTTCTTTCTGAAGGATGGGAAAAAGCTTTTGGTATCCCGCACACTCAAAGATGTGGAGCAGCTATTGGAGGATTTTGGTTTTTGCCGGGTTCATAATTCCCACTTGATCAATATGGACTATGTGGAAGAATACCTAAAAGGAGAAGGCGGGCAGGTGAAGTTGAGTGATGGGACGCATGTGGATGTATCTAGAAGGCGGAAGGAGGAGTTTTTGGGGCAGCTGAAAAAATGGTAAGCAATGGTCAATTATCAATTATCAATGAGCAATTACCAATTAGTAATGGTCAATTATCAAGGATGAAAAATTAACAAGTTCAAATTATTTAATAGAAATGGAAAAGCGATATGATTTGGAGGAGCGATTGGTTCAGTTTGCAGGGGAGAGCATTAAGTTTTGCAATTCATTGGGGAACACCTTCGCTGAAAATCATCTCAAGGGGCAATTGATCCGGTCTGCTTGCGGGGCTTGCCTGAATTATGGAGAAGCGCAAGGGGCAGAAAGCAAGAAGGATTTTGCTCATAAAAACGGAATCGTTTTGAAAGAGCTGAAGGAATCACGGTCAACGTTAAAGATTTTGGCTTATTCCGAATTCGGTGATGTGAAATTGCGTGATGTCCTATTGTGTGAAACTGAAGAACTCTGTGCAATATTCGGAAGAATCATAACGAGTGCCAGGAAAAACCTAGGACAATGAGCCATGGGCAATGACCAATTTCCAATTTTCAATGTGCAATTACCAATGTCTGGCTTTCCCTAAATGTAAAAGAGAGTGAGAGGAGAATGAGATTCATGAAAAAGGCCTTATGATTGGAAAATGTAAATAGTAAAAAAACCTTTGAGTCCTTAGTGCACTTTGTGGTAGCCCCCAAAAACTACTTGAAAGTAACCGAAATCTAGTTGAAGATGGTGAGGATAAAAAGTATGGAGAATATTGGGATCAGATTTTCAATGAAGAAATTTGGTCGAAACAGCAGCCGGCCAAAATCTCGGGCCGAAGGAGCTAAATTGGGGTGATTAAGCAATTTCCGGAGGCATTTTTTCCGGGTATTTTATCTAATAGCAAATACAAAACATAAGAAAACTGACTATGGAAAATAGAGGCAAGATCAAGCCCATCTCTTACGTGCTCGCTTCAGAGTATATTAAAAATTTGGTAGAAGAGGGGATTTTGGAATCTTTTGATCAAGTAATCGGAGGAGTGTTTGAAGCTAAAAAACTAAAGAAGTGGAGTCGGAAAAAGAAATTCCCGGGCTTGATGTTTTGGTATTGTTTAGATCCTGAAACAAAAAAGCCTTTTATTTCAATTGAAAGAGTAAAGAACAAATTTAAATACGAACAAGACGGTGATACCAGAAATCTTCCCGGTGATGAAATGGGACGAGGGAGAAAGTGCCGATTGAGTAAGAATTTTAATCAAACTCAGTTCAATAATAAAAATGGAGAAGACTTAAAAAATGAAATTTTAGAATTCTTGATTACCGATAGCGGTAAGCCTTCAGATACATTTGAAAGGAAGTCATTTGCTGAAACAGCCGAATTAGTTAATGAATTTAGAAATGAGAAAAGTTACCATCAGTCAGGCTTCGCTTATTTTACCTTTTCTGAAGATAATCCTCCTGAGGGACAAGATCCTACAACATATCGAAAATTTATTAGTGAGTTTTTCGATCAGGGCGAAAAAGTAAAATATATCCGATATTATTTTGGATATGAGCCTAGCTACTCAAAAGATAATTTGAGACTGATTTTGGTGCCAGTTGATAAAGAAGGAAGAAACTTTTTGCCTAAAGATAAGCAGGGTTTAATCTCAGAAGATGGTCCCGTTTTACTTCAATACTCCTGGCCGCCACGAAATCCCTGATCTATGTTCCAAACGATTCCCATTCAGGAAATTTCTTCCGCAGCGATTTGGGTTCCGCTGATTTTGGCAGGCTTAAAGTGGAAAACAGGCGACAAGAAATTGCGTCTGTTTTTTGCGTTTCTGCTGTTTGGGGCACTGACAGATGGCTTAGGTTGGTTGGCCTACGTAATTCTTCAAAGTGATCTATTACAGGATATTCATCCCTATGTTCAATTTTCCTACCTCTGGTTTGAAGTGCTTTTTTTTGTTTGGTTGGCCTATAGTTTTTATCGGACCAAGAGTAGGGTGTTTTGGAGAAAGGTTTTTTGGATAGTGTCGAGTTTGGTTTTTTTGATCGATGGTGTAAATCGCTTTGGTCCTGGTGAACATAATGAGACTTTTTCTGCCTTCGTTTATTCAGGTGTTTTGGTATTGAGTGCATTTTTGATGGCTTTTGCCCTATTACATTTGGCCGAGGAAAAAGGAGAAATCCTCCGGGAGCCCTGGTTTTGGATTCTAGGCGGGATATTCTTTTACTGTTTTTCCTGTTTTTTTATCGACATGTTGGGCTTTACCAACCTAGCGGAAGGACTCTGGCCCTACCGGGTGATCCTCAATATGATTCAGTACGTGTTTTTTGTGGTGGGGCTGGTGAAGATGAGCAATGGACAATGAGCATCACGATAGGTGACAATGTCCCCTTTGTTTCTTGGTGATTCTACCGAATTCTAAATGAAAGTAACCAGAAATTTCTAATTCATTATTGAAATCTAATTTGTTATTCAGATAATAAGAGCTTTTCAACATTTTTGAAGCCAAAATATTCCTGTCCTAAAAATATTTTAGTCATGAAAAAGAATAAAAACTTAGTGATTTTTTTCCTTTTAGCAATTGAGCATACCCCAATTGTTAGGACAGAATTCATTTGACTTCAAGTATACAGAGGCCGGTTGAGTTTTCCATATTTCCACACCTGAAAATCCCTTTTTAGATTTTCAGAAGAGTGTGGGAATGTGGTAAACTCGTTTCACGCCACCTGCTCAATCATGGAATATGCTTCTGCAGGAATTCTGTTGTCCAGACTACTGTGCCTTCTACGGTGATTGTAATAATCCATGTATTCTGCCAGCTGTGCATAGAGATCCAATCCGTCCTGTGGTGGGTTGAGATAAATCTTTTCGTACTTGATGGTTCTCCAGAACCGTTCGATAAACACATTGTCTATGGCTC
>NZ_FNAC01000084.1 GCF_900101705.1 Algoriphagus faecimaris
GCCAGCGCTGGGACCGCGGTAAAACCTAATACCACGCATTCCGTTCGGCTATCGCCTCACTTCATACGGGGATACGCCTTAGGGGCACAGGTATTAATATTGTCGCGCCTTCAGCGCTAACCTTCCTTCAAAATTCATCATTCGATATTTTTTTGGGAACTAGTTCCAATGAATTTTTGCCGACCTCCTCGGCACAATTATTCACTTTCCGTCGGACTACCGGGCCGAGGTGGCTATCTGTTCTTCCACTAAACCCCGTATTCCGTTCGGCGTTTCGTCTCTCTTTATACGGGGCTACACAAACGGTCGTGCCAACCTTTGCCGGTAGGCCTACGCCACTTTGATTTGATTCATCGATTAAACAGTTCGACAGTTTATCAGTTCATCACCAACCCAGAACACCGAATAACATAAAAACGCTGAGCTTAGAGGATTCATCGATTCGACTATTTATCAATCAAACAATTCCTTAGTTCCCTAATTCCAGCTCATTCTTTAAAATAATCTGCAGCCTTCCTCTGCCTTGGTTTTTGAAAGTTTTATAGCGAATTGGTAAAAGTGCCAAACCCGTTCCCAACAGAATCCCAGAAGTCAAGCCCACTCCTCGGTCTATGGAAAATTCCCGGTTTTGATATAGTGAATTGATACTCTCAGCTGTGAGAAGGATGATTCCCGAACCCAAAATCAAAAAATTTAGATTTTTCAGTGTTGAATTTCTTTTGTCCTTGTTTCGGATGTCGATTTCCAAAATGTCCTCCAAAGCCAAGATATTTTCTGATAAGAAAATGTAATCTTGGGAAAAGCCACGGATTTGGTCAGTGACGAAATAGCCTAACTTTTTACTTTTATAGGTGATGGACTCTCCAGTATAAAATCGCAGGTATTTTTTTTCCTGAAAACCTCGCTTCACCAATAAAAAGTCCTCGGATTGAGCAAATGAGTTGAAACTCATTCCCAGAAAAATTAAAATTAAAATCGTGTTTTTCATAGACTTTAGAAAGGTCATCAATTTTCAGATTTTCTCAAAATCCAGAATCCATAGAAGGGCTAAATCCCTGTTGATTTTTTCCTTTTGCATAAAATTCAAGCTGCAAACTCGTATCTCTATCCACAAAGAATTATCTTATGCCCCCAATAGCGCTGATCAAAATGTTATACCCAAGCGATATCAAGACTAGGTAAGAGAAAGGATTTACGCTTTTACTTCAAAAATTAGACATATGAAAAAATTACTCTTTGCATTAGTACCTCTTTTGGTTTTTGTCCACTCTCTCCCTGCCCAAGATTTGGCCGTATTATCTCAGCGGGAGCAGGCTGAACTCATTGATTCATGGTTGGATGATCGAATCAATTCACTTTTGCCCCAACTCATGACAGAGACCGAGGTTGACATGTGGATTGTAATTTCTAGAGAATACAATGAAGACCCGGTGATCAGAACGCTCCTTCCGGCTACTTGGATGGCAGCGAGAAGACGTACCATTCTCGTGATGTATCAGCCAAGCCCAAATGCAGCGGTGGAGACTTTTGCTATAGCCCGCTACGATGTGGGAAAAGCCTTCAAAAGAGCCTGGGATCCCGAAAGTCAACCTGATCAATGGGAAGCCTTGGTGGATCTGGTGAAGGAGAAAAATCCTAAAAAAATCGGATTAAACTTCGCCAAGGATTATGGGCATGCTGATGGCTTGACCTTCACTGAAAGGGAGGCATTTATGGAGAAATTGCCTGCATCTGATCGTGAGAAGGTAGTTTCGGCTCAAACGCTCGCCGTGAGATGGTTAGAAACCCGCACTGCTGCAGAGATGTCGAGCTACAGGCATATTCAGCAGTTGGCTCATGATATTATCCAAGAGGGTCTTTCTGAAAAAGTGATCACACCGGGTAAGACAACCACTGAGGATGTGGTGTGGTGGTACCGGGAGAGGATCAAAGAGCTCAAACTCAATACCTGGTTTCATCCTACGGTAGATATTCAGCGTCCTGACCCTGAATCCAATGAGGCGTCTCGTTCTTTTGCTTCCAGGCCATCGGAGATGACCATCATGCCGGGGGATTTATTACATATTGATTTTGGAATAACCTATCTGAGATTAAATACCGATACCCAAGAATTGGCTTATGTATTGAAAATGGGGGAGACAGAGGTTCCTGCCTATCTTCAAAAGGCCTTTGAGGTAGGGAATCGTTTGCAGGATATTTTGACGGATAGCTATGTAGCGGGAAGAACAGGGAATGAAATCCTAAGAAATGCCAGAATGCAAATGGAAAAAGAAGGAATCAGAGGTAGTATTTATACCCACCCCTTGGGTTATTATGGACATTCGGCAGGACCGACTATAGGCATGTGGGACAATCAGGGAGATACGCCGGGAGCAGGAGACTTTCCGTTGCATGCCAATACAGGCTATGCCATCGAACTCAATGCCGTAGTTTATGTGGAGGAATGGAAAAAGGACGTTAGGATTATGTTGGAAGAGGGTGCCTTTTTTGACGGTGAAAAAGTACGCTATTACAACGGAAGACAAAAGAGCATATTACCTATCCCACGAGCGAGTAGCTATTTAGGGAATTGAAGAAGTAGCTTCAGAATTCTACAAAACAAGCGGATATCGTGTGAGGCTAGGAGCCCATAGTATACCCAAATTCAGATTGACTTTAAGGATGTGAAGTGATTGGAAAATCTTATTTAATCGCGTTTCGTGATTTTTAAATTCATAAAAAATCCCACCAGGTTTTTGGTGGGATTTAATTTTTATAGATGATTTTTAGTTGTTAGGCCAATTCCCCCAGATACTACAATGACCAGCTTTATCGGTTCCATTAATAGATCTATTGATACCTGAATAACTCGCATTCATTACTGCTCTAGGCGAGAATTTTAAGTCACCTTTTTTGGTGAAAAACGCGGCCCCAAAATGTTCTTGACTCAGACCATGTCCCATTTCATGTAGAGCTACAGTTTCCACATCAATCCCTAATCCTTCATTTGACCATATAAATCTGTCGTTGTAATAAATTTCTCTAAAGCCCACATCAAATTTTCCGTCATTATTGCTATCAACAAATTCACCTTCTTCGTCTATAGCTAAAAAAGTAAAGGTCACAGCTATAATTCCTTCACTACCATTAGGTGGTGCAATTAGATCAAAAAACTCAGCAGGCATCCAGCCATTATGGTTTATTTCTGAAATAAAGCCAGGAGTGCTCGGGAAATTGTATAGAAAGGCGGCAAGGCCGACTGGAAAACCAATTCCATCAATTCCATCAATCCCCAAATCCGAACAGGTAACATCTTTCCAAGTTGATCCTGCTTTGAAAACCGCCTCTCTAGCTTCATCAAAGTCCATAGATTGAGGAGCTCTCACATCATCAACATAATATTCAATTTCTTGTGTTCCGTCTAAACTTAACACTGGGGAAAAATCAACATTCAATTGTTTATTCCCTCGATCTTCGAAGATAATGAGATTACCAGCTTCATTTGACTCCTCTGCCATCAGGTATTCTGCTGAATATAACTTTACATTGACAGTTTCGTTGACTTGCCTTCCATTGGGAGATACCTTTCCTGTTTCAATTACTCCAAATGGATTTTTTCTGAACTCCACCTTGTTTTCAATTTGTTGATTAGCCAATGGAAAGTCAGATCTAATCTCCTCGCTACAAGAGATTAAAGTGATCCCTACAATAGCGAAACTTAAGATGTTTTTTGTTTTCATAAAAGCTTATAGTTAAAGTTAAATATGAAGTAATATAGAAAAAATATCCTTTTACTATTTTTTTGTTTTTAGTTTTATATTGAAAATATGTAAAATTTATATGAATATCCGCAAAGTCACCAGTAGCCAAATAAGTTCTTTTTGACAGTTGGTGTCAATTGCTTTATTAAGGGTTTAACTCGATTTAAATTAGGTCAAAATAAACGGTTTTGACCATGAATATTATCAATTTCATTAATCGGTTTCCTGACGAGGCTTCCTGTGTTGAATTCATCAAATCACAAAGGATCAAGCAAGGAATCATCTGTAAGAAATGTACTGGAATCAAGCATTATTGGCTTGAAAACAAGCTTTCTTTTCAATGTGCTTCCTGTGGATTTAGAACCAGTATCAAGAGCGGTACAGTGATGCAGAGCAGTAATTTATCGATCAGGACTTGG
>NZ_FNAC01000085.1 GCF_900101705.1 Algoriphagus faecimaris
CCCGAGATTCGGGATACGGTGGTCCCGATTCTCGGGATAAATAGTGTGAGGCGCTCCCCGTCAGAGGAATCTGGCGGGGCCGTCTACACGATTACCTGCTGCCGTTCTGTCCGTCCGAAGATGGTCAGTTTGAAGTTTGAAAGCGGGTTTTCTAAAGCGTTTAATATTCAAGCTATAAAGTTATAAGTTAAACTAAAAGGTTTCTTGTCCAACAAGTTCAAAAAATTCAAGACCACCTGATATTGAACCGTCTCTAAGCCAAGCCAAATTGCTCGGTCTATATTGGGTGTCTTCTAATTGTGGTATCTCTGATAATAATTCCCATTTACCAAGGCAAGTTTGTCTAATTGCTTTCATAGCTTTAACACTTACTCCAAAAAATGTTGGTGTTGGAATACCTAACTTCAAAACATTAGGATAAAAAATTACAGTTCCTTCACTCGTTTTTGTCATTTGAGGTTCTGTGTCGGAAAAGAATCCACCAACGAAAAGTTCTCCTTTTAATGGTTCATAGTTACAACGCCAAACAGGTAGCGTAAAAGATAATTGTTCTGGAACGACAAAGCCTCCTTCAAGAGAAGATGAAAGAAGGCCTAAACCTAATTTTGAAAGTAGCCGTGAATAATGAATTGCTATGCAACCTCTCCCAAGTCCAAATGAACTATCGCCAAGAAATCCGTCTCCATTAGTTTCAGGGTCTTCAGCAAACACTTTTGATTTGTTGGAAGCTCTATTTGTATCAGTTGTAAATTTTGTTGCAACGATGTATCCTTTCAATTTCTTCTGACTGCCTGATGAGTCATAAATTGCAATTCTTTTGAACTGATTTCGCCATTCTGTAAAAGCGGCAGAAGTAAAAGCAATGTTTGAGAAGCGTCCTTTTGCTTCGCCAATAAAAGGTTGATCAGGTGAAATTGAACATAAATAGTCTGGAGCATCACCTTTTGAAATTCGCTTCACGGTTATTCCGTTAAATGCAGCATGGGCTGGCTTATCTAAAACCTTGTCCATGTGTGCAAAGTAAGTTATCCCACAAAATTCATATAGAAAATATCGGCAAAACGCTTGTCCTAAGTCCATAGACATGTTTCTCTTCTTTCCTTCGCTTGCAGCAGGTCCTACACCTAGAAATCTAAAGTCATTTGCAGCAGATAGAAAATGTAAATATTCAAAATTTGCGTGGTTAGGGTTAGGTGGGTTTACTCCATAGCTGTCCGTATAATAGTGATGATAAAGTCGAGCAAGGTCAACTGTAAATTCTGTGTCGGCAGCATCTATTGTCGGCACAAGTCGTAAAGCTGTTGGAACAGATGGAAAGTTGCTTAGTGAAAATTCAATAGTCTTGTTCATTCGTTTGTTTTATGTCTGTTCTTATAATGCTCGTCAGTTTGATTTGTCACTGTCCCCAACGGTTGCAGGTAACGGTCAAGTATAAGCGAAGTGCGGGATTTCGGAGACTGTTTCTGTCAGCCTACCGCAAAGTTTCTTAGGAGCAAAAATGCTCAATTTTAGCTGTTCAGCCCGCATTACGCTTATACAATGCTGGGGCCAGTGTTCTTTTATTTCCACCAGTCAAAATTGTCTGATATGATGATTTCATTCTTTTGAATATGGTGTGTCGTTTTCATTGGAATTGTTCGAAAGTCAAGGTTATACTTTTTAGCGAATCCCCTTATTTCTTCAGTATCATCATAAGTAAGCATAAACTTCCCTTTGAGTTGAGCAGTTAAAGCAAACAAGGCATCATGGTCAATTTCAAAGTGAGTATAAAGTCGTCTACCTGCAACGGTGTATGGTGGGTCAATAAATGAATATGTATTAATGTCATTCTTAATTTTGTCTAATTCTGAAAATGCATCACCTTCGACAAATTTCATTTTAGCCTTTACATGTCCTACTGCCATGATTCTGTCTCTTAAGGTCTTTGGATACCAACGGGATTTGATTCCCTTACCGTTTTCACCATTCTTAATTAGTCCTGAACCTTTGGTAATTATACCCCCATGAAAGATTCTATTTTTAAGTATCGTGCTAAAAGCTTGTTCTTTGGTTGTTTTATTTTCCTTTTTAAGTATTGAGTTTGCACTCTCAGGATTTAGGTCAAATGAATAGATTTTATCTGCCAACCAATTATGGTCGCCATTAATTATCACATCCCAAACAGCAGCTACTTCATGGTCAAGTTCAACCATTACAATATTTTCGGCTAAACTCTCAAATGCTGCGGTAAGGCCTACAATTCCACCACCTGCAAATGGCTCAATTAATGTTTTGGTGTCTTTTGATTGCTTAAGCCATTTTCTCACGACAGGAATTAACCACGTCTTTCCACCTGGATATCTGAATGGACTTCTCTGTGGAACGGAAGCCACATTCACAACCTTTAGTGTTGCCTTTTTCTGTTTCGTTTCAAACATTGATAATTGTCCGCTCATGATTAACTGCTAATTATGTCTGTTAATGACGGTGCATCTGGCGGGTTTTTATCCAAATGCTCGTCAAGACGGTTTTGTAAAATATTGATAAAGTCCGAAATATCTCCTGGTTCGGGAGTAGTAACCCTTAAAAGTGCAGGTTCAAATTCAGTATAAACTGTTTCAGTTAGTACAAGATTATTTTGCTTTTGTTCCTTATCAAATACAAGATCGTATAGAAGCCAAGCAATGTCAGCTTTTGATTTAGTAGTTGTGGGCAGTTGTGGAAGAGTTTCAAAAAATGATTTCTGTAAGGCTACTGTCTGTTTCTTTTTCCAAGATTGAAATATTCCACCCTTGTAAAGCATTTGCGGAATAAGTCGCTTTCGAGACGATGATAGATAATCGGGTTTGGGATAGTTATACCCTTTAGGCCACTCAAAATCTTTCGAAGGTTTTTTGATATACTCTTCGAATGGGTTTCTAAGATTTCCTGAAATATACACTCCCTGAACTTCGAGTGAAGCAAAGTCTATGAGTTGACCTTTATCGTTGTATTGAACAAGTACAAAATCTATGTTGCCTGCTGATTGTCCGTTTTTGTCAACGAGTTTGATTTCCGACAGAGAAGTCCAATTTGCTTTTTTACCAAACGCAAATTCAGCAGCTTTTTCAACAATAATCCAATCTTCTCTAAATCTGGTTGGACAGGTAATTACTGAAATGCCATTGTGCCAAACACTGCAAACCCCAAGTGGATTGTTTGCTTTATCCTTCGTACAGTTTGGGACTTTGTTGTTGAAAGGACAAAGTTTTTGCTTTCGATAACGTTCTGCCTTTGTGCTTTCATTCTCAATTGGAAAGCCAAAAACTTCACCAAGAGGGCTTTTATGTTCTACTTTTTTTGCCATGTTCAAAGATATGAAATTCTGTCGGCCGATAGAAATTTTTGTTGGTGATTTTCACATTGGCCCCAACGTTTTGGCGCTTGGCGCAGTGGCGGATTTCGGAGCACAAAACTGTCAATACACCACAAAAGTTGATGCGAGGTAGAATGTTCAATTAACCACTTCACCCGCCATTGTGCCAAACGCCTGTTGCACTAAACCTGCGGTAGTTTCAAGAGCAGCCAGAAAGAGGTAACTTTTTAGATCAATTTTAATCTCGTTTTAATCATGAAAAAAAAAGG
>NZ_FNAC01000086.1 GCF_900101705.1 Algoriphagus faecimaris
CTTTGATGACTTATAGATTAGTACCAAAAAGGTGCATTTATGCAGTTAAATAAGAGGTATAAATGGACAAAAGGTATATAAATAAACAAGTTATGTACAATTTAAACTTATCAATACAGAAATATAGCCTAATGAAGATTTTTTTTAAACATATTTTGTCAATCCTGCTATTTTTGATACTGAATCTTAATAGTGCGGTTCTTGCACAGAATGAAAGCATTGAAGAATTAATTGCAGGAGAAATATTCGATAAAACTATTTCTGCTAAAGAAAAGCATTTTTATGCTGTGCAATTAGAAAATGGTATGGCAATCACCGGAAAGGTCATTCAGAAAGGTATAGACTTGGTAATCGATGTATATAATCCTAAAGGTGAACTTTCAAAGCAAATTGACAGTCCAAACGGAAAAGACGGAGATGAACAGATTGACATTACGGCCAATCAATCGGGTATATACAAATTTGTAGTTCATTCTCTTGATAAGGAATCGAAAAAAGGTAATTACGCTTTAAAAGTTGATCAGATCATAAGCTTGTCGGAAAATACTAAGCGTATTACCAAAAGGGAACTCCCTACAGAAACATTATACAATTTGTGGGAATCTACACTTAGCAATAAGAATGCTATTGACAATTTCATAGCGAAACAGTCCGAAAGACATATTATTGAACCAATTGAAGGTGATAATGACAATATGTTGGTCACTTACTTTTGTGTGCCAGACCATAATACAGAATATGTAATGTTAAGTGGAGGGCCTGATTTTTTGGGATTGCGATTTCAGCGATTACCAAGCACAAAACTTCATTTTATTACACAAAGAGTTCCTAAAGATGCTCGTTTCAATTATGGCTTCAATTATTTTATTTTAGATAAAGCAGGTCCAAATGGCGAAATTGAATATAGAGATGTCATACACGCTTACGATGGAACCGTTGAAATGCCAAATGCACCTAAACAAAGGTATATTGCTGAACGGGAAAATGTAACTAAAGGAACATTGTTACCAACTTCAATCAAAAGCGAATTTTTAGGCGAAGAACGGAAAATAACTGTCCATACACCTGCAAATTATGACTCGACAACACCTCATAATCTTTTAATCGTTTTTGATGGAGAATCTTATGGAGCAAGACCCAATCGAAGTTCAAGAATACCCACACCTACTATAATTGACAATCTTACAGCAGAGAACAAAATCACGCCTACTGTCACCATTTTAGTGTGGTCAATGGGTAAACGCAGTAAAGATTTGGTAAGCGAGAAATTTGGTGATTTTATTGCGAACGAGCTTGTTTCTTGGGTACGTTCAGAATATAATATTCATCCCAATCCTGACAAGGTTGTTTTAGCAGGTTCAAGTCGGGGAGGTTTTGCGTCTAGCTTTATTGCCTTCAGACACTCAGATGTAATAGGAAATGTTCTTTCTCAATCAGGTTCCTATTGGATAAAAGGAACTGAAAATGAAAACCATTGGATTTACCCAGAAGAGAATGGAAAACTAATCAATTTATACAAACAGAGTAAACGACTGCCAATCAAGTTCTATATGGACATTGGACTATATGATGCTGGTGCATCAATGCTTGGAATGAACAGACAGTTTCGGGATATTCTTGAATTAAAAGGCTATGAAGTAGATTATCATGAATTTAAAGGAGGGCACAATTACGTTAACTGGCGAGGAACACTTTCAGATGGATTAATAGCTTTGATCGGGACGGAGTAAAACGAAGAAAAATGTACATAACACTATATATGATATCATAGCTCGTTCCTCGCTACGCTTCATATATAAACCGTTAGTGGCAAGGCTATGACGACACAACCCGACAGACAAATCGGGTTCTTTTTGATGTTTCGTATTTTAGTAGTTGCTTAAATAAGCTAATTGACTACCTTTGTACTATGGACAACAATTCTTGCATACGACAACAAGCGGACATTAAACAAATAAATCGCTGTAAAGACAGAGTTTCAGAACTCAACGGCTCATTTGACTATTTATCAAACGGACTTGAATTGGCAGGAAACAACGTAAGACTGAAAATTCTCTTTCTGATCTATGAAGAAAAACGACTTTGTGTTTGTGATATAAGCGATATTCTTGGTATGACAATTTCAGCGGTTTCACAACACTTGCGAAAACTCAAAGACAGAAAACTCATTGAAACAGAAAGAGAAGCTCAAACCATTTTTTACTCATTAACAAAAGAGTATGAAAAAATGCTGAAACCGTTTTTCAAAATACTTGACGAAAACAAAATATTAGAAACATTATGAAAACAGACAACAAACTAATCGGAGCAGGACTTTTAACAGCAATTGCAGCTTCATTGTGTTGCATTACACCTGTCTTGGCTCTCATTGCAGGAACAAGCGGACTTGCTTCTACTTTTTCTTGGCTCGAACCTTTCAGACCGTATTTTATCGGTTTGACAATTTTGGTTCTTGGTTTTGCTTGGTATCAAAAGTTGAAACCTAAAAAGCAAATTGACTGCAACTGTGAGACAGAAGAAAAACCAAAATTCATTCAGTCAAAAATGTTTTTAGGAATTGTAACAGCATTTGCAATCGTTATGCTTGCCTTTCCATACTATTCAAGCATTTTCTACCCAAAGAAAGAAAAGCAAATCATAGTAGTGGACAAATCCAATATTCAAAAAGTAAAATTTACGATTAGCGGAATGACTTGTGCGAGTTGCGAAGAACACGTAAATCACGAAGTAAATAAATTGACAGGAATAATAAGTTCAAACGCTTCATATGAAAATGGAAATGCAATCATAGAATTTGACAACTCAAAAACAAATATTTCTGAAATCGAAAAAGCAATAAACTCAACAGGATATTCTGTAACCGACAAAAAAGAAAATTAAAATGGAAATCAAATTACAATCAACAATAACTTGCCCCAACTGCGGACATAAGAAAGAAGAAACAATGCCGACAGACGCTTGCCAATATTTTTACGAATGTGAAAAATGCAAACAAGTTCTAAAACCAAAACAAGGCGACTGCTGTGTTTATTGTAGCTACGGAAGTGTTGCTTGTCCACCAATTCAGCAGGACAAAAAATGTTGCTGACAGACGGAAAACAAAGAAGCCCAGCCACTAACAACTAAGCTTTCGTGCGGCTTGCAAAGCCAAGCATGAAAGCGCTGTTGCACGAAACCGGTGAGGTGCCTATGGGGATTGA
>NZ_FNAC01000017.1:0-86472 GCF_900101705.1 Algoriphagus faecimaris
AGGGTACAGGAACATTGACAACTACATTAACATGATTTATTTCATTGCTGGGAAACTCAAATTCGACTACCCACTATATTCCACATAGAGCCAACAAGATAGATAAACTAAATTCTATTTATTTATTATAATTGTCAAAAACCTGATTTTTATCAGTTATCTATCTGGATTTAGTCACACTCTCAGAAAATGCTTCGCGGTAGTTTTGAATCAAAATAACTGCCATGGAGATCAAAACCTCATACGCTGCTAAATTCCACCTTCCAGAGCAAATTCTGAAGGAATATTACTGTCCACAACTCACTGCTGACTTTTCTCCATCCGATTATGAAAGGGAGTTTTGTGAATCAGACGAAATACCTTCACTTATCAGCGTTGATCTCTATAAAGTACTGGATTGGCTTCATGGAAGTGATTTGCCAAAACCTTTGGAAAAAGAAGTTTGTGAGATTCCTGTTTTACTCTATGTTTCTGATTTTTCAACGCAGCATCTACTTTTTCATTACGACGGAACTCCTCAATCAGCCAATCTGATCAAAAGGTATATAGCTCTTTTTTCTAATCTTATTTCAGATAGTAAGGCTACGATTATCTCCCCAAGTTTTATCCCAAAATCCAAAATCAGGGAAGAGCAAGAAATCATCCAATTGGTTTCTCAGTCAACTAGAGAAACCAGTTTTATCAAGTTTAATTTTTCAAGAATAGGAGACTTTTGGTCCTATGCGGTCAAGCAAAACTGCACCTTGCTAGTGACGACAAAAGAATATCAAGCGGATTTAGCCAAAGTTCTCTTTCATTTTTATAAAGGTAAAATGTGGAGTTCAAGGCTTTCTTTTTATCTTTCAGTATAGGGAAAGGAAAAGTGGTTATGAATTCTATTGTTTTATTTAAGATTACCAGTATATAATTTCTTGATCGATGTCTTCTACTATTCAAAAATCTGACCTCAAATGCTACCATTGTGGAGAACAATGTGAGAATGATTCTTTGGCTATTGAAGACAAAGTTTTCTGCTGTCAAGGTTGCAAGCTAGTCTACGAAGTACTTGCTGAAAATGATCTTTGTACCTACTATGACTTAGAGGCTTTTCCAGGAGAAAGTCAGAGGACTAAGACTTCGAGATCCAATAGGTTTGATTATTTAGACGATGAGACTACAGCTTCGCAGCTATTGGACTTCAAGAATGAAACTGAAAGTCATGTGACTTTCTATATCCCTTTGATTCATTGTGCTTCCTGTATTTGGCTACTCGAAAACTTGTACCAAGTGCATCCCGCCATTAGCTTTAGCAGAGTTGATTTCATTAAAAAAAAGGTACAGATTAAGTTCTTACATTCTAAAATCAGTCTGAAAGAAGTCGTATCACTTTTGTCTACTATTGGGTACGAACCTAAAATCAGCCTCTCCACCATAGACCAAAAGAAAAAGCCTGCCGCGGACCGTAGAACCATTAAGCGTTTAGCTGTTGCGGGTTTTTGTTTTGGTAATATGATGCTTTTTAGTGTCCCTGAATATTTTTCAGAAACCGAACTAATAGCTGAAAACTTTAGGAATCTCTTCAATTACCTAAATGTGATTTTAGCTTTGCCTATCGTTTTATATTCAGCCAATGATTATTATTTATCGGCTTGGAATGCGGTAAAACAGCGTACAATCAATATGGACGTGCCAATTGTGCTGGGGATTATCGCCCTGTTTTTCTATTCCCTTTATGAAATTTTTATTTTTGGTAATGCTGGCTATATGGATAGTTTGGGTGGGCTTTTGTTCTTTCTTTTATTAGGAAAGATTTATCAGCAAAAGACCTTTGCTACCCTAGAATTTGACCGAGACTACAAATCTTACTTTCCTATAGCAGTCACTCGGATGGTGCAGGATCGAGAGGAGGTAATCCCCGTGACCCAATTAGAAGTTGGCGATTTAATTTTGGTCAGAAACGAAGAGCTTATCCCTGCTGATGCTCTACTCTTAAGTCCATTCGCGAATATAGATTATAGTTTTGTCACTGGAGAAGAGGTTCCCGTTCCTAAGCAAAAAGGAGAATTAATCTATGCTGGCGGAAGACAAAAAGGGGAGGCGGTTTTACTCACCGTACAGAAATCTCCTTCTCAGGGATACTTGACTGATCTTTGGAACAATGAGGCTTTCGAAAAGGGCAAAGAAAATTTATTAGAACCACTTTCTAACAGAATTTCCGGCGTATTTACTTGGACAGTTTTGGCAATTGCATTTGTTGCATTTGGTTTTTGGTTCGGTACCGATTTATCCATAGCAGTCAAAGCTTTCACCTCGGTTTTGATTGTGGCCTGTCCATGTGCATTGGCAATGTCCACGCCTTTCACCCTCGGGAATACGCTAAGAATATTTGGAAGAGGGAAATTTTATCTGAAAAATGCAAGCGTAGTTGAGCGTCTTGCCCTAGTCGATACAGTCGTTTTTGATAAAACGGGCACACTGACAGATCCTAAACAAGCTCAAGTTCATTATACAGGAGAGCCCTTGTCCTTAGAAACAAAGGAGATTCTCAAATCCATGGTATCTCGGTCTACTCATCCTTTAAGCCATAGAATTAATTTTTGGTTAAAAGACACACCTAGGATAGGGGTCCAAGAGGTTGAGGAAATCAAAGGGAAAGGAATTCAGTGTATTTACAAAAACCAAGTGATTCGCTTAGGTTCTGCAGCATTTACGGGCTTTAGTCATCAGTCTACAGATCAGATTGGTAACTATGTCTATTTAGTAATAGAAAATACAGCCATTGGCTATTTTAATATTCAATCGGGATTGAGGAAAGAGGCAGATCACGTGGTGAAGTCGCTCGACCCAGCATATGAACTCCATCTCTTATCTGGTGATCATCCTCATGAGCAAGCTTCTCTTCAGGAGAAGCTTGACTCCTCAATCCGATTTAATTTTCTACAGGGACCCCAGGATAAGCTTAATTACCTAAAAGCACTCAATCTTCAAGATCGCTATACTTTGATGGTAGGTGATGGTTTAAATGATGCAGGGGCTTTACAAGAAAGCACGGTGGGAATAGCTGTAACGGATACGGTAAGTCATTTTTCGCCTGCAAGCGATGCGATATTGGATGCCTCAGCTTTCAATAAGATTCCAAGTTTTCTGGAGTTTGCAAAACAGAGTAGGTCGATTATCAAAGCCAGTTTTGCTTTAAGTTTCCTGTATAACATCGTTGGGATTACACTGGCAGTACAGGGGATATTGAGTCCGGTTATCTGTGCGGTATTGATGCCTTTGAGCAGTATCTCTGTGGTCATTTTCACCACTTTATCTACCAATGCGGTAGCTTGGAAAAAGGGTTTATTAAATCAAAAAAGCAACTGATATGGAAGTCATTTTTCTTTTAATAGCGATCAGCCTGGTATTGGCAGTCACCTTTCTGATTCTCTTTTTCAAAGCAATGAAGGGAGGCCAATTTGACGATGACTATACTCCCTCGGTAAGGATTCTATTCGATAATCATAAGAAAACAACAAAAAAAGATCAACCAACAAAAAAACCTAAGTCCTATGAATGAAGCTACACTGGAGAGGTTCCATTATGACAATAAGATTGTCAAGTATTTTGGAGCAGCGACGATTATCTGGGGCCTAATCGGAATGCTTGTAGGGGTACTAGCCGCTACACAGCTTTTTCTACCCGAGGCCAATTTGGGGAATCCTTATACCACCTTTGGTAGGATTAGACCCTTGCATACGAATGCTGTGATTTTTGCATTCGTGGGAAATGCAATATTTGCTGGCGTGTATTATTCCATGCCTAGATTGCTAAAAACCCCCATGTGGAATAAAACCCTGAGTTGGTTTCATTTCTGGGGCTGGCAATTGATTATTTTGGCTGCCGCCATTACATTACCTTTAGGTTTTACTACTTCCAAAGAGTATGCGGAGCTGGAGTGGCCGATAGATATTGCGATTGCGATTGTATGGGTGGCATTTGGTGCGAATATGATCGGAACCCTTATTAAAAGAAGGGAAAGACATATGTACGTGGCCATTTGGTTTTACTTGGCCTCATTTATCACAGTAGCTGTTTTACACATTTTTAACAGCTTGGAGCTTCCTGTTAATTTCTGGAAAAGTTACTCAGCTTATGCCGGGGTTCAAGATGCTTTGGTACAATGGTGGTATGGTCACAATGCAGTTGCATTTTTCTTAACCACTCCTTTCTTGGGTTTAATGTATTATTTTCTTCCTAAAGCGGCCAATAGACCTGTTTATTCTTACAAACTTTCTATTGTACACTTTTGGTCTCTTATTTTCCTCTATATGTGGGCGGGTCCTCACCACTTATTGTACACCGCACTTCCTGAGTGGGCTCAGGTTTTGGGGACTGTTTTCTCAGTGATGTTAATTGCTCCTTCATGGGGTGGAATGGTTAACGGTCTTCTTACCTTGAGGGGTGCTTGGGACAAAGTGAGAGAGGAGCCTGTATTGAAGTTTATGGTTGTGGCGATTACCGCATACGGGATGTCAACTTTTGAGGGGCCAATGCTTTCCCTTAAAAATGTTAACGCGATTGCCCACTACACTGACTGGATCGTGGCTCACGTACACATTGGTGGTTTGGGATGGAATGGTTTCCTGACCTTCGGAATGTTGTATTGGATGTGGCCAAGGCTTTTCAAAACCACTATTTATTCTAAAAAATTAGCCAATGCTCACTTCTGGATCGGAACTTTAGGGATTATTTTCTATGCCTTACCTATGTATGTAGCTGCTTTGACTCAGTTCTTGATGCTTAGAGAATTTGATGAGATGGGTAGACTCGCTTATGGTAATTTTCTACAGACCGTGGTACAGTTAGTGCCCATGTATGTATTAAGAGCTTTTGGAGGGTTATTGTACTTGAGTGGTGCTGTCATCATGGTTTATAACATGTATAAGACCGCCAAAAAGGGTGTCTTCCAGGAGTATGAAGAAGATCAAGCTCCCGCATTGACCAAGAGCTACAACGCTACCGGTGAGTTTTGGCATAGAGCATGGGAAAGAAAGCCTATTTTCTTTACGATTTTGGCTACGATCGCTATTGCCATAGGTGGAGCTATAGAAATTATACCAACTATTCTGGTGAAGTCAAATGTACCGACTATATCCTCTGTCAAGCCATATACTCCACTTGAGCTAGAAGGAAGAGATCTCTACATCGCTAATGGTTGTGTAGGTTGTCACTCTCAAATGATTCGACCTTTCCGATTCGAAACCGAACGATATGGTGAATATTCCAAAGCAGGTGAATTTGTCTATGATCGACCATTCCTTTGGGGCTCTAAGAGAACTGGCCCGGATCTTCATAGAATCGGTGGTAAGTATCCGGATTCTTGGCATTACTTCCATATGGAAAACCCCGGATCGATGTCTCCCGGATCATTGATGCCTCCTTATCCTTGGATGACGACTAATTTGATGGATTACTCAGATCTTCCGGCAAAAATCCGCACGCTTCAAAAGTTAGGAGTCCCTTATCCTGAGGGCTACGATGAGCAAGCGATGGAGGAATTAGATGCTCAAGCAAATCAGATTGTGGATAACCTAAAGGATGCCGGTGTCGAAGTATTGCCCCATACAGAAATTGTAGCACTCATTGCTTACTTGCAGCGACTGGGCACAGATATCAAAACAGCCTCAAATTAAACTTCAGAAATCATGTATAAAGAAGTATTAAGATCAATCGAAAATATAGAGATCTACCCCATAATATCCTTGCTGATCTTTGTTTTGTTTTTTCTCGGAGTATTCGTTTGGGTAAAAACTATGCCAAAAGATGTGGTAGATCATTTGAAGTCTTTGCCTATGGAAGAAGACGAAGAAATAACCAAAAAACAGCCATGAAAAAGTTACTGACCCTCACTATGATATTGAGCTCTGTTTCAGCCAATGCTGCTTGGGCTCAAAGCGAATCCTCTTCTTGGTATACGGACTTACAAGCTATGGATTCTGGTCAATTGACCTTATTGATTATTCTAGCCATTGTATTAGGAGTGATTTTGTTACTTCTGGTACTGATGGTGTACTTGATGTCCTTCATGGCAACTGTGCTTCGAAAAGAAAATCCCGAATTGGTCAAAGAGCCAAGTTGGTGGGATAAATTTAAGGAGCGCTTTGTGACAGGCAAGATGGATGAGGCCGGTGGACAAGCGGAGCGTCAAAAAATGATGGCCGATCACTCCTATGATGGAATCACGGAGCTTGATAATTTTATGCCTCCTTGGTTACAGTGGGTATTTATTTTATCCATTGTCTTTGCCGTGGTATATTACGTTCATTATACGGTGCTAGGTACAGGGAAAACAGGTATTGAGGAATACCAAGAGGAGTTGCGTCTTGAGGCAATCGCTGCTGAAAATAGACAAGCCTCCATGGTTGCCTCCATTGATGAAACCAATGTAGAGTTTGATGAGTCAAGTGGATCACTTAGTGTCGGGAAGTCAATTTTTGAAGCCAATTGCGCTGCCTGTCATGCCAATGATGGTGGTGGCGGAGTTGGTCCAAATTTGACGGATGATTATTGGATACACGGAGGATCGATTCAAGATGTCTTTAAGGTAGTCAAATATGGAGTAGTCAGCAAGGGAATGGTGCCTTGGGAAGATCAGCTGAGCCCACAGGAAATGCAGCAGGTTTCTAGTTATATTCTGACCTTGGTTGGTACCACTCCTGCTAATCCGAAAGATCCTCAGGGAGATCTATTCACTCCTGAGGCTGAAGCTGAATCTGCAGAAGATGAAGTGACAGAGAGCACAAGTGAAGTAGCAGCTCTTTGATACATTTAGGACGTCGGGAAGCTTTCCCGACGTTCTTTTAAAATACCTTATCATGGCAAAGAAAAATCCACATCTAAAACCTGACACCTTCAGGGATTCATTAGCTACAGTCCAAGAAGATGGAAAGAGAAACTGGGTATATCCTAAAAAAGTAAAGGGCTTCTTTTACAAGTACAGGACTTACCTTTCATGGATTTTACTTGCCGTTTTATTCGCTGGGCCCTTCATTCAAGTAGATGGAAGGCCATGGTTGCTATTCAATATTTTCGAAAGGAAGTTTATTATTTTTGGAGCGGTTTTCTGGCCACAGGATACCCATCTTTTGATTTTTTTGCTACTTATTTTCTTTGTATTTATCATTTTGTTCACAGTTGTTTTCGGGAGAATCTGGTGCGGATGGGCCTGTCCACAGACGCTTTTTATGGAAATGGTATTCAGGAAAATAGAATACCTGATTGAAGGAGATGCCAATCAGCAGCGTAAATTGAATGAGGCCCCCTGGACAGGAGAAAAGATTTTCAAAAAAGGAATAAAATTAGCTGTGTTTGCTAGTATATCTCTTGCTATAGGACATTTGGTGATGGCCTATTTGATAGGAGTAGATCAGGTCGTGGAAATTGTATCAAAACCTCCTGCTGAGAACCTGGCTGGTTTTATAGGGTTAGTTGCTTTCTCGGGTATATTCATGTTTGTGTTTACCTGGTTTAGAGAGCAAGCATGTATTGTGGTGTGTCCTTATGGACGATTGCAAGGGGTTTTGCTTGACAACAACTCCATTAATGTCATGTACGATTATGTCCGTGGAGAGCCGAGAGGGCCTATTCGGAAAAGTGAACAAGAAGTCTCTACCAAAGGAGATTGTGTAGATTGTAATTTATGTGTCCAAGTCTGTCCCACGGGTATAGACATCCGAAATGGCATTCAAATGGAATGCGTCAATTGCACCGCCTGTATAGATGCCTGTGACGAAGTCATGGTCAAGGTAGATAGACCAAAGGGACTGATCCGATATGCTTCTGAGAATAGTATCAAAGAAGGTTTTCAAAAACTAATCACCAATAGAGTAAAGGCTTATACGGTAGTCTTGGTATTGCTTATTGCAGCTTTCATTACGCTGATTGCGACTCGAGATGTTCTTGAGGCTACAGTGACTCGGTTTCCGGGGATGACTTATCAGCTTCGAGATGATCAGACCGTATCTAATCTTTACCAGATTACATTGATAAACAAAACTTTTGAAAATCAAGAGGTAAAGTTGGAAACATTAGTTCCAGGATATAAAATAGAAAAAATTGGAGGTGACTGGATATTAGAACCGCAGTCAAAGGTAGAAGGAAGATTTTTCTTAGTAAAAGAACAATCTGAGGTTAATATACCTCAAGAAAATGTAATACTCTCGCTAATGTATGAGGGGGAGGAAATCGAACAAATAGAAACGAGCTTTATGGCTCCCGTGACTAAATAAAATAACTATGGACTGGGGAAAGGGAATCTTATTGAGCATTATTGCTTTCATTGCCATCATTATGACCATGGTGGTCATTTCGGTAAGGATGGAAGGGATCGAATTAGTGACAGACAACTACTATGAGGAAGAAATCAAATATCAAGATAGGATTGATGACACAAATTCTACTCTGGAATTGAATAGAGAGGTTTTGACCTTTGAAGCTGCCTCTAAGTCAGTCTTATTGGATTTACCAGTAGGGTCAAAAGGAACCCTCAACCTCTTCAGGCCTTCTGAAAGAGCCTTGGATCAAGAATTGGCTGTTTTTATCGAAGATGAAGGAATGAAAAGAGTTTCCATCGATCATTTGAAAGCGGGGTACTGGAAGGTTCAGCTTTCATGGACAGAAAATGGAAAGTCCTATTATCAAGAAAAAAAGATTACAATCTAGTGTTACTTTGGACAGCTTTTCTTTTGGGTTTTCTTGGTTCCTTTCACTGCGTGGGCATGTGTGGGCCTATTGCATTGGCAGTGGCAAACTCCAAAGAAAACACCTTTCTGCATCACAAGATATATTATAATCTAGGAAGGAGCGTCACCTATGCTTTTCTAGGCCTGATTGTAGGAAGTTTGGGCTTTACACTGTCTCTAGCAGGAGTACAGCAATGGTTTTCCGTGGCTATGGGACTGATAATTTTAGTACTTGCTATGAGTTATAAAAAGGCCGATCAGTTTATGGCCATACCAGCTTTATCCGGAATAGTCAGGTGGATCAAGTTGAAACTATCATTTTTTCTAAAAAAGGGCGGAAGTACAGCATTTTTCGCCACAGGCTTGGCTAATGGACTTTTACCTTGTGGGATGGTGTATATGGCGTTGATTGCAGCTTTGGGTCTACAAAATCCGCTTCTTGGTGCCTCCTATATGCTTTTCTTTGGCTTGGGTACTATACCGCTTTTGATGGTATTAATGTACTCAGGGAGTGTAATTCCAGTTAAGATTCGGATGCAGTTTCAAAAAGCCATTCCCTATGTAGGAGTGTTGATAGGGTTGATTTTTATAGTAAGAGGCTTAGGGCTCGGCATTCCAGGCTTGAGTCCAAGTTTTGAAATTTTTGATTATGGTTCAGAGCAATTTGAAATTACCATGTGCCACTAAACGGATGAATGGGCTTTTTTTTGGAAGGCTTAAATAGCTTTACTGAACGTCAGCTTTTCCTGTGATTTAGAAATCATTCTTAAATCAAACTGCATACAAATTGATCTGATCAATGCCATCCCGATTTCAGTTACTTCAATGGTGTTTCTATTGATTAGCATGAGGTTTTCTGCCTGCATTTCCTGAAGATTGTTAAGATTTTCAGAAGGCATCCTGTCCAGGATAACTTCAGGTATGCTGGCTTTTCCCAAACAAATCAATTGAAGAATTATTTCTTTTATGATCAAATCCTCTTCACTCAAGCGATGACCTCTTTGGATTGGCCACTTTGAATCACCGATGATATCTTCGTATTCGGAGATGGATTTTTCATTTTGTGCATAGGCCAAATAAATATCACTGATACTACTAGCTCCCAATCCAATCAAAATTTTGGATGGGGAAGTCGTATACCCCATAAAATTCCTATGAAGTTTTCCGTCCTTCTTGGCTAAGCTTAAGGGATCCGTGGCTTTTGCAAAGTGGTCCATTCCTATTTCCTCATAGCCCATTTGAAGAAGTTTTACTTTACCGTACTCATATAGTGCTCTTTTTTCTTGTTCAGAAGGCAGATGCTTTTCAAAGCTTTTTTGGGCAGGAAATGCACTCGGGACATGCGCATAGCTATAAAATGCGATACGGTCAGGAGATAAAGATTTCACCTCTTTAAAAGTGGATTCTAGGCTCTCTAAGGTTTGATGAGGTAATCCATAGATCAGGTCAAAGTTGATAGAGCTATACCCCAGTCGACGAGCATTTTCTGTAGCCTCTCTTACTTTTTCGACAGGTTGTATTCTGTGGATAGATTGTTGGACTTTGAGGTCAAAATCCTGAATTCCATAGCTTACTCGATCAAATCCCAATTCTGCTAAGACTTGTAAGTGCTCAATGGTAGTATTGTTGGGATGACCCTCAAAGCTAAATTCTTTTTCTTCCATAACATCAGCCCCAATTAGGATCTTGCTCAAAAGGAATTTCAAGGATTCTGGACTGAAGAAAGTAGGAGTGCCTCCGCCAAGATGGATTCCGGCTAGCTTTGGTTTTTCATCAAATAATTGGAGGTATTTGTGCCATTCTGCTAATAACGAAGCGATGTACGGCGACTCCACTTTGTGATTTTTAGTGATTCGCTTATTGCAGCCGCAGTACGTGCAGAGACTCTCGCAAAAAGGAAGATGTATGTATAGCGTGATCCCTTCTGATTTTCCGTAAAGATGAAATGATTTTTTTAGCAAGGATTCCCAATCTTCGTCTAGCAAATTATTTTCCCAGAGAGGAACAGTGGGGTAGCTAGTATATCTAGGCGTAGGTTTATTGTATTTGGTGATTAACTCGGCGGGTAATGTCATTTTCAAAAGCTTTTGGCAAAAATGGCTTGAGAAAAAGTTAATTTTGATGATATACATGGTCTGGAAAACTGATAAAAGTCAGATTTTAGACTCGTCTTCCAAGTTTCTTTTGAACCACCTGTTTTTCTTTAGACTGGAATCACTTATTTTGAGTGGGTTAATACAGGAGAAAAATGAAAAAAAGCTTTAAAAAGATAGGGTTCTTTAGTGCGCTTATTTTACCAGTTTTACTAATTGGTGGCTACTATTTAGGAGGTTTAGCTTTATTTTCTATTCATTTCTTTGTTTTCTTTCTGGTGCCTTTGATGGATTATATTCTTGATCAAGATCATGAAAATGTCCCCAAGGAGTATATTTCTCAAGTTTCAAGAGATCGATTTTATCGATGGGTTACTTACGGGTGGGTTTACGTGCAATTGATTGTTTTGGGCTGGGGGATTTATGTGGTTTCAGCGGACTCGTTGTCTTTCCTTGAGTGGCTAGCTTTAGTTTCAGGAATGGCCCTTGTCACTGGAGGTGTAGGGATCACTGTAGCGCATGAGCTCGGGCATAAATCTTCATCATTAGAGCAATTTTATGCTAAATTATTACTCATGACGGTGGGATACATGCACTTTTTCATAGAGCATAATCGAGGTCATCATGTAAGAGTGGCTACTCCTGAGGACCCTGCTACAAGTAGGTATGGAGAAGATTTTTACAGTTTTTGGTTTAGGTCGGTTTGGAGAGGATATCTCAGCGCTTGGAAGATAGAAGGTGAGCGACTTTCGAAAAAAGGAATAAAATTTTGGTCTGCTAAGAATCAGATGATTCAATTTTTATTGTATCCTATTCTCTTTGTAGGAGTAGCATTTGCTGGGGTTTCCATTTTGCAAGAGCGTTTGGTTTGGGAGATTCCGATTTTCTTTTTTGGACAAAGTATCTTGGCATTTAGTCTTTTGGAAATCGTGAATTACTTGGAGCATTATGGTATGGAGCGTAAAAAACTCCCCAATGGCTATTATGAAAAGGTAAGCCCACTTCACTCTTGGAACGCCAGTCAACAGGTGAGTAATTTCTTGTTATTTCAGCTTCAGCGCCATTCTGATCATCATGCTTTTGCCCACAAGCCTTATCAGGTCCTGAATCATTTTGATCAAAGCCCACAGTTGCCTGCGGGTTATTCGGCTATGATTTTGGTAGCATTGATTCCTCCTGTTTGGTTTAAGATGATGAATCCCCGATTGGAAGAATGGAAAAACAAACAATTGGAATCAGTCCAATAAATAGTTGTTAAGGAAACTGCTCTTTAGCATCATCCAAATCAGAAAGAAAAAGATCCCCCAAAACAGATATATCCGGTAGTAATCTGTCGTCTCTTTGTAGCGATTTTCGATGATCTCTGTTTTCTCCATAGTATCAATTTGATCAAAGATATTCTGGAGTGCATTGCCGTCTGATGCTCTGAAAAATTCAGCTCCTGACACATTTGCTATTTCTCTGAGGGTTGTCTCATCCAAGTAGCTTTCCACCATCTGAGGTCGTCCAAAAAAATCTGTACCATAAGGGACCATTCCGTCCTTGCCTACTGCGATGGTATATATTTTGATTTCCAAAGCCGCTGCCAATTGGGCGGCAAAAAGTGGATCGACATTTCCCGCATTGCTTTCTCCATCACTCAAGAGGATCATTACTTTTGAGGCAGATTCAGCTTCTTTCATTCGATTGGTTCCCGAGGCAATTGCCGATCCGATCGCGGTACCCTTAGCTTCCATCATATCAAATGAGATCTCGCTGATAAGATCGGTCAACAGCTTGTAATCATTAGTCAATGGAGCCAAAGAATAAGCTTCGCCTGCAAATACAACCATACCGATTCGATCCCCTATCCGTCCATTGATGAATTCGATCGCGGTATTTTTGGCAGCTTCAAGTCGATTAGGCGTAAAGTCCTGAAGATCCATGGATTCTGATATATCCATGACCAGCATGATGTCTATTCCTTCTGTAAACTGTTCCACGCGTTCATTGCTACGCTGGGGTCTAGCCAAAGCTAAAATTATCATCCCGAGGGCCAAGAGGAAAAAGCCAGTTGGGATCAGCCTCAGGTAGGTCCAAGGATTGTTACGTGCTACTCTTTTGGGTAGGGAAAGCTCTAAGACTGGATTTTTCAGAAATTTGATAAACTTCCTGATGATCAGCAAAAGAGGAACTGCCCAAAGAAGGTTCAGCAAAAAGGGTTTTTCCCACTCGTAGGTACTGAAGGTCTCCGGTAAAAACCACGACCAGCTAAAAAACTCATTTAGTTGCTCGATCATGTTTTAGTTGGATTAGTTTTTCTTGATATTTAGTACGTGCGAACTCCAGGAGGTAATTGTTGGCTTCTTGATATTCCCCGGTCTTTCCGGCATAGATGAGGATCTCTACGGACCTGAGCGAACTGAAGACTTTGGGATCATTCAGTTTTACTCCGATTTCACTTGCAGTCCACTCTTTTACAGGCAGACCGGTCAACTGCTCCAAGTAGCCTTTCCAAAGTCCCAAAAGCTCATCCCCAGCCTGGGTGGTTTTTTCTGTTTCTAGCTTGATTGTGGATTTAGTCCATTCCTTTTCAAACCTCGACCATTGTTTTTTCAGGCTGTTTTTATGCCAGAAACGCTTCACTCTATCCGCAAAAAGCCAGTAAAGTATTCCTACAAAGACCAAAAAGGCTAAAATCGATAAGCCCAGAAGGATCCAGTTCCATCGCTTCTCGATCGGTTGATAGACATTGTTTTCTTTAAATACTAACTGCTCGGGAATGCTATCAAGCGTAAGCTTGAGTTTTAGTTCGGCCTCGAGAGGAAAATGGGTAATGCTATCATAGCGACTCAATTCAAACACAGGAAGTGTCAGATAACTACTTGGATCTAGTGAGAAATTGGATAGAAAATAGATCGTACTATCCTGAGTGATTCCTTCGGTAGTGGAGGAGATGAATGTTTTTTTCTCCAAAAGTACAAAGGGACTGAAATCAAAGGTCGTATCCGGAAAGGTCAGCTGCTTGTTGGAAGGATAGTTGGCCTTGAGTACATATCCTACTCGCTCTCCAAGCTTGGCCGAATCTTGTGTAAAATAGGCATCCACACTGACTTCTTGCTGCGCAAAAAGCGGTGAAATTGGAAGTAAAAAAAGAATGAAAAGCCAAATTTTACCCACGTTTCATACTTTTATTTCGGTACCTGAATAGCTCTATGAGGGGCAATACGATATCCTGTGTGGTATCTATGGATAAATAATTGATTTGATTTTTTTTGCACAAGTCTTTAAGATTAGCTCTCTCGGTAGTGAAGGTATCAGAGATTTTTTTTGAAAAACTGCCAAATGCTGTATTCACCCAAGTAGTCCTTCCTTTTTCCTTGTCAAAAACAGGAATGATCCCTAAAGAGGGTAAAGCTGATTCTCTCGGGTCGGTTAATTGTATGGCGACAAGATCATGACGCTCGGCCAAAGCTCTAAAAGGTCTCTCATAGCCGTCATCGATAAAGTCAGATATTACTATAATTATGCTACGTTTTTTGATCAAATTAAGTGCAAAAGTAAACATCGCCGTGAGATTAGTCTTGAGTGATTTGTTTTGATGATCAAAAATCCCGCGTATCATCTTCACGCCTTGCTTCCCCCCTTTGCCCGGAAGGATTATTTTTTCCTTTTCATCCGAAAAACTGATCAATCCCACCTGACTGCCTTCGAAAATAGCCGCTAGAGTCAATACTCCACTGATGATTTTTCCTTGATCTATTTTTTTATTACCAGCCTGTCCTATATCCTGGGATCCAGAAATATCGAGTAAGAAATAGACAGACTGATCTTTATCTTCCCTGAAGGTCTTGACAAACGTACCATGACCCTTTGCAGAAACTTTCCATTCTATGGTACGTACATCATCTCCGTACTGATAGGGCCTAAGATCATCAAATTCAAGCCCGGAACCTTTGAATATTGATTGATATTCTCCCTGCAAGTGGTTGTTGGCCACTTTTCTGATCATAATTTCATATTTCCGAAGTTTACTAAAGAGCTGATTCATATCAGGGTGATTTGAACTGCCTAAGTTATGGTACTATGAGCAATTATAAAATTTCACTTACAGGAAGGGTAAGGAGATTATCCGTTAAAAAAACCTAATTTTGTGTTGTGAACAGATACATAGCTTTATTACTTATTTCCATGTGCTTGATTTCCTGTGAAAAAAAGGAAAAACCCACCGGAATTCTGAATGAAGATAAAATGGTCAATGTCCTGATAGATATTCACGTGACCGAAGGAATTTCCAGTGCGATGCCCGTTCCTTATGATTCTTCTCAGGTATTGTATAAATTATTGGAAAGGGAAGTTTTTTTAAAACATGAAGTCACAGATTCTGTTTTTACCGAGAGTATGAGGTATTACTTACAATACCCCGATCGAATGGATCATATTTACGCTAGAGTGATCGATTCATTGGTTGTACTTGAATCCAAGCCTAAAAGCGAAGAATAACGCTGATGTTATATCCCAAAAACCTCGAACAAAAAATTAATTTTCAGAAGATCAAAGAGCTGCTCAAGGAGGAATGTACTTCTCCTTTAGGGATGGAATATGTCGATAAAGTTTCTTTTTCTTCCGACTCTAGATTAGTACAGAAATTACTGGATCAGACAGATGAGTTTTTACAAATCTTGATTTCTGGAGAGCTTTTCCCTTCTTCCAACTTCACTAATCTGAATCCTTATCTTGAAAAGGCCAAATTGGAAGGAGCCTTCCTGGATCAGGATGAATTTCATGAAATCAAACTGTCCCTACAGACCTTACAGTCTTGTTTGAGGTTTTTTGCGAAGCATGGAGAGATTTATCCGGCACTCAGTCAGTTGTTGGGATTAGTTATAGATCTTGATTTGGGGCTGTTGAAAGCTATCGAGCTCGTAGTAGACGAAAAAGGTAAAATTAGGAGTAATGCCAGTAAGGAGCTACAGCTGATCAGGAATCAAATCATTTATGAGGAGGGCAGGTTAAGGAAAGTCATGGAGCGGATTTTCAAAGAGGCTCGCGCCAAAGGTCTGACTCCTGAGGATGCTTCGATTACCATTCGCTCAGGAAGATTGGTGATTCCAGTGGCTGCAGAAAACAAAAGGAAACTTCGGGGTTTTATCCACGATGAGTCCGCTACAGGTCAGACGGTATTCATGGAGCCTGAGGAAGCACTGGATATCAATAATGAAATCCGTGACCTAGAGTACATGGAGCGGCGAGAGATCATCAAAATCTTAACGAAGCTCACCGACCGGCTTCGGCCTTCTATACTTCTTCTTCGGAAAGCTACTAATTTTCTGGGTCTAATAGATTTTATCAGAGCTAAGGCCAAATTTGCATATAAAACTAACAGCGTTAGACCCGTTTTGGTCAAGGAGAGGGTGATTTCTTGGACTAAGGCCAAGCACCCCTTGCTGGAGTTGGCATTAAAAGCACAGGGTAAGGAGGTAATACCGCTCAGTATTGAACTAGGAGGTCAAAATAGACTGTTGGTTATCTCCGGACCTAATGCTGGCGGTAAATCCGTCACATTAAAGACTGTTGCCCTTCTTCAGTATATGCTTCAGTGTGGGATCTTGATTCCGGTCCATCCGGATTCAAAAAGCACCTTGTTTGATAATTTTTTCATCGATATTGGTGATGAGCAAAACTTGGAAAATGACTTGAGTACTTATTCCTCTCATTTGATGAGTATGAAATACTTTACTCAATTTGCAAATAAGAAAACCATCCTTTTCATAGATGAATTTGGGACAGGAACCGAGCCCCAATTTGGAGGGGCTATTGCAGAGTCTATCTTGCTGTCCCTTAACAAGGCAGGAGCTTTTGGAGTGGTGACTACCCATTATGGAAATCTCAAGCAGGTAGCGAGCAAAAATCAGGGCTTAGTCAATGGTGCCATGCGCTATGATGTCGAAAAACTAGAGCCTTTGTATCAATTGGAAATTGGTAAACCAGGCTCTTCTTTTGCCTTGGAGATCGCATCGAAAATCGGAATCTCAAATGAGATTTTAGGCTATGCCAAAGCTCAAATCGGAGAAGATAGAGTTAGGTATGATCGATTGTTGACCAAGCTGGAGAATGAAAAAAACCAATATGCCGAACTATTAAAAGAAGTTACCGATAAAGATAAACTGCTCAAAATCCGACTCAAAGAATACAACGAATTGAAAGAGTCGCTGGAGCAAACCAAAAAACGCTACATCCAAGAAGCCAAGCAAGAGGCTAAACAACTCCTAGACGAGACCAATAAACGCATAGAGTCCACTATCAGAGAGATCAAAGAAGGGAAAGCTGAAAAGGAAAAAACCCTTCTATTGAGAAAGGAACTTGAATCGTTTAAAGAAAAAGTCAAACCAGAAAAACAAGTAATCAAAGATCCAGAAGTTAAGGTATTGGGTGGGAAAATAGAAACAGGTGACTGGGTCAGATTGAAAGATAATGGCGCTATTGCTCAGGTATTGCAGCTAAAATCCAAAGAAGCTGACATCGCCATAGGAGAGTTGAAATCGACAGTGAAACTTAACAGGCTTGAAAAGATTTCGAATACTCAACTGAAAAAGGAACAAAAATCATCGAGTTCAAAAGGGGGATTCAGCACGACACAAAAAATGATGGATTTCTCATCCAATTTAGATCTTAGAGGAAAGAGAGGGGAAGAAGTGCTGCCTTTGATTCAGAATTTTGTCGATGAAGGCAATATGCTGGGATTGAAAGATCTTCGGATCGTACATGGAAAAGGGGACGGGATTCTCAGAGAGATTACCCGTAATTTATTGCGGACTATGCCACCGGTTAAAAAGGCAGAAGATGAACACGCGGACCGTGGAGGGGCTGGTGTAACACTGGTAACTTTGAAATAAAGAAAATCAGCAGCTCGTTTTTAGAGCTTACTTCTTTATTAGGTTGAAAATATAGCTTCCGGCAAGCGCAGCGCTTTGATTCATTCTTCCACTTGGTGCGGGGATATTAAATTCCAGCCGAAGGTTTTCGCCGGTAGCAGTGAAGGAAATTTCTCTTCCTGCAGCAGGACTTTGCCCTGTCAGGGTAAGCTTGTCAAAATTAGTCCCCGCAAAGCTCCAATTTCCAGAGTTATCAAAGAGGTCATTGTTGTTTCGAGTGGTGTAGGTTTTTGAAGAACCTGAGTTGAGAATGATCTCAAAATTTTGATAGAGATCGGTGACATCATTACCTCCCCTGCTGACTGAACCTCCATTAGCGATGGACCAACTCTGAGATCCTGAGCCTGTCAATGCTTCTATTGCTAATTCTTCGGGTGTTTTTTCTGGCGGTTGAGGATTAGGATTGTCATCACCGCATGCAAAAAAGCCTAGGGAAACGAAAGTGATCAAAACGATTTTAAACAATGCTGCTTTCATACTATTCTTATTGTACCAATAAAATTAAGAGTTGAATCCGAAGATCAAAGCATTCCTCTACTTATAATCTTCCAAGACAATTTTCTTTTCACAAAACTCAAATTCCCGGGGCTCATTGGAGCAGATGATCAGGATTTGGTTTTTTGAATAAGTACCAACCATTTCCAGATACCAAGCAATTCCTTTCTTGTCCAAATTCGACGTCGGTTCGTCCAAATATACCACGTTTGATTGAGAAAAAAGTGCGAGTCCTAATTTTAGCCTTTGCTTCATCCCTGAAGAAAATAATGCCACTTGTTTGGTTTTATGTGCTTCAAGGTAAAGGATTTCCGGAATCGATTCGATTTGGATTCCTTTTTTGGGACGTTTAAACTTGAAATGAAATTGAATAAGCTCTTGTAGGTTGAGTTCCTCAGGAAGCTCCATGTAGGGAGCTGATATTGTGATGTTTTTAAACCAATCTGACTCTGGGATCAGCTGATCGTCAATATGGTAGGAGATTTTACCCTGACTCAGCGGGATAGCTCCGGCTAGGCATTTTAACAGGGTGGATTTGCCAGATCCATTGCTTCCTGTAACAGCCATGGCAGTGCCCGAAGAAATCTCTAAGCTTAGATTTTTAAAAATCCATTCGTATTGAAATCGCTTAGAGGCTCCTTCTAGACTGATTTTCAGCATGATTAGTTAATGTAGCCTTTCATGACTCCACGCTCTGAAGAGCGGATAAAGTTCAAGATCTCATCTCGCTCTTTGGTAGCAGGTAGATTGACTTCGATTTCCTCGAGTGCTTTACTATTGTTGAGACTGTTGAGGAAAAGATAGCGGTAGACTTCCTGAATATGGGCAATAGTCTCACTTGTAAAGCCTCTTCTTCGAAGTCCTAGAGAGTTGACCCCTGCATAGGATAGCGGCTCCCGAGCAGCTTTGGTGAAAGGGGGGACATCTTTCCGAACCAGTGAACCACCGGAAATCATGGAATGCATGCCGATTTTCACAAATTGGTGAATCGCACTGCTTCCTCCGACTATGGCCCAATCATCAATAGAGACATGACCTGCTATCTGTACAGAATTGGCGATGATCACATTGCTACCAATGACACAATCGTGTGCCACGTGCACATAAGCCATCAGGAGACAATTGCTGCCTATGACAGTGGTCTGCTTGTCCACGGTCCCACGACTGATGGTGACACATTCGCGAATGGTAGTATTATCTCCGATGATGACGGTGGATTCTTCTCCTTGGAATTTTAGATCCTGTGGAATTCCAGCGATGACAGCACCGGGAAATACTTTACAGTTTTTTCCAATGTGTGCACCTGGAAAAATAGTGACATTAGGACCTATCCAAGAATTATCACCGATGGTCACATCTTTGTGGATCATGGTAAAAGGATCAATGGTGACATTGTTCCCGATTTTGGCTCCTGGATCGATGTGTGCTAATGGGCTTATCATGACTCTTTTCTAGTTATACTTGCAGTCATGACTGCTTCACAAACTAAGGTATTTCCTACATAGGCTTCTCCTCGCATTTTGGCGATACCTCTGCGGATCGGCGCCAAAAGCTCACATTTGAAAATCAAGGTGTCACCTGGGAGTACCATTTTTCTGAATTTGCAGCTTTCAATCCCCAAGAAGTAGGTCCAATAATTCTCTGGATCATCTACCGTGCTCAATACAAGTATCCCTCCAGTCTGCGCCATGGCTTCTACTTGGAGTACTCCAGGCATTACAGGGTTGGCGGGAAAATGACCCATAAAGAAGGGCTCATTCATCGTTACATTTTTGACTCCTGCTACCACAGTCTCATCCAAATAAATGATTTTATCTATCAACTGAAAAGGGTATCGGTGAGGAAGGATATTGCTGATCTGATTGATATCCATGACAGGAGGTAGCTTCGGGTCATAATGTGGAATGTGTGAAGCCCCTGCTTTTTCCATCGCTCTTTTTAGTTTTTTGGCAAAAGCCACATTGGCGGCATGTCCTGGCCTTGCGGCTAAGATTTGTGCTTTGAGTGGTCTACCGACCAAAGCTAGATCTCCTACAACGTCGAGAAGCTTGTGTCTTGCAGGCTCATTTCGATAACGAAGATCCACATTGTTTAGAATGCCTTCTTTCTTGACCTCTACCCGTTGCTTGTTAAACATTTTGGCCAGATTAGCGAGTTCTTTTTCTTCCACCACTCTGTCGACTACAACTATGGCATTATTAAGATCTCCCCCCTTGATGAGATTGGAGTTGTAAAGCATTTCTAGCTCGTGCAAAAAGCAAAAGGTTCGACAGGAAGCAATTTCGGATTTAAACTGCCCGATATCTGTAATGGAGGCATGCTGACTACCCAAAACCGGGGAATTATAATCTACCATTACAGTCACTCGGTAATTGTCGGTTGGAAGGGCTACCATTTCCACTTCTCTAGAAGGATCCTTGTATTGGATACTTTCTTGTACTTCAAAAAATCTTCTGAGTGCATTTTGTTCTTCAAAGCCAGCATCCTCAAGCACTTCAATAAACTGAATGGAAGATCCGTCCATGATGGGCGGCTCGGGTCCATCTAGCTGGATCAAAACATTGTCAACTTCCATTCCTACTAAAGCAGCCAAAACATGCTCTACGGTGTAGACTCGCGCGCCATTTTGCTCTAGGGTAGTACCTCTTGAGACATCCACTACCAAGTCACAGTCAGCGTCCACTGTTGGATTTCCTTCTAGATCGATCCTTTGAAATTTGATTCCGTGATTTGGGGGCGCAGGCAAAAAAGTCATATTGGAAATAACTCCAGTGTGGAGTCCTACTCCAGATAGTTCTACCTGCTTCTTTATCGTATGTTGTTTTACTTTCATTTCTTTTTCAGCCTTTTGACTTGCATTGGGGCGCAAAATTAAGGCTTTTTTTCCAGTTCTCTGATTCGATTTTCCAGACGCTCCAAGTTTTTGAAGATAGAATAGGACTTCAGGAAGCTTTTCATTTCCATCCCCATATAGCCTAAGAGGGTTTCTCCCGACTTTTTGATGGATTTGCTAATGCCGGTATTCGCCCCTATTGTGGTTTGATCGGCGATTTTGATATGACCTACAATTCCTGCTTTCCCAGCAATGATGCAGTTTTTACCGATTTCTGTAGATCCAGAAATACCAGCTTGAGCTGCAATCACAGTATTCTCTCCAATGATCACATTGTGAGCAATTTGTACTTGATTATCTATTTTCGCTCCTTTTTTGATGATGGTTGACCCCATCGTAGCACAATCTATGGTGGTATTTGCTCCTATACTCACCTGATCTTCGATGATGACATTTCCCAGTTGAGGAATTGCCTTATAGGTACCGTCTTCCTGTGGAGCAAAGCCAAAACCATCTGAGCCAATCACAGCTCCCGGAAGAATCTCGCAGTTTGCGCCCACCTGAGTGTCTGCGCAGATCTTTGCTCCGGCGTGGATAATGGTATTGTCTCCGATTTTGACTCGATCTCCTATGTAAACTTGTGGATGGATTTTTACATTTTGACCCAGGCTACAGTTTTTCCCAATATAAGAAAAAGCTCCTCTGTAAGCATTAGAACCAATACTGCTACTTTCGTCAATAAAAGAGGGTTGCTCTACGCCTACCAAAGCAGCCTTGTTGAATTCTGCATAGGCCTCTAATAATTGGGTAAAGCCCAAGTAGGGGTCTTTGACACGAATTAAGCTCGTCGAAATGGATTTACTGGGCCTAAATTCCTCAGAAACGATTACTGCAGATGCTGCCGTCTGATAGAGATAGGGCTCATATTTTTCGTTGGCCAAAAAACTAATCCCTCCGGGCTGTCCTTCTTGGATTTTGTCCAGGCGAGATACTTTAAGGTCTGGATTTCCTTCTACCTTACCTTTCAAAAGTGATGCGATTTGTCCTATGGTGAATTCCATATTTTCTCTGATGGATTTAGGAGTTTAAATTTAGGCTTTTGGCTTTACATACATAATGTTTCTCTACGATTTTACTCATCACTTTGATGTTCGGTAGATCAGCAGCCTGAGCCACATCGATTACTTTTCCTTTTTTGGTCAAAATATTTATCCGATCCTTGATGAGGTAGCCGTAGTTACTTACGGTGCCGCTAGAAAAGAAATAGGATAGATCCTCCTTTGGGATGCCTAGTTTCTTTTGAGTCTTGAGTTGGAGTTGGGAAATCTCCTCTAGGGTAGGTTTTTCGTTGCTGAGTGTGATTTTAAATAGGTTTCTGGTGAGAAACATTTGAGAAATATTTCTCAGCACGTAGTCATCATGTCTTTTCCAAAGTTTGATAGCTCCCCATATATCGAGGTCATCCAACTCCAAGAAAATACGGAGTAGTTCCGGTTTTCTTTTAAAATCATCTAAACTTAGCTCATGAGAAAGTAAATAATCAAATTCTTCTGAGATCATAAACTCTTGGCCAGATTGCTTCAGGAATTTTGCTCTGGAGATCAGGTTGATCAGCATTTTCTCTGCGCTGACAGTGGTTTTATGCAAGTAAACCTGCCAATACATCAATCTTCTGGCGCTTAAAAAGTTTTCGATGGAGTAGATCCCCTTTTCTTCAATGACCACTTGATCATTTTTGACATCCATCATTTTAATGATTCTGTCGGCACCGATTGTTCCTTCTGAGACTCCTGTAAAAAAGCAATCTCTTTGTAAATAATCCAATCTATCTATGTCTAGCTGACTAGAAACCAATTGAAAGAAAAATTTTCTTTCGTATTGATTCTTAAAGATTCTTAAAGCTAGACTTAGCTTGCCACTAAATTCCTCATTTAGGAGTTCTATAGTTAACAAGGATAAGCTCTCGTGTGGAACTGCCTGGAGCAAACTGTACTCCAAAGCGTGGGAAAAAGGCCCATGACCAACATCGTGTAGCAGAATAGCTATTAGCGCTGCTTCATATTCTGCATCGCTGATTTCTGTCCCTTTGTTTCTGAGATTGTCCAAGGTGATGCTCATCAAGTGCATAGCACCGATAGCATGGTGAAATCGAGTATGGTGAGCACCAGGATAAACAAAGTCAGTCAAACCTAGCTGCTTGATTCGGCGTAATCTCTGAAAGTAAGGATGATCTATAATGGCAAAAATCAATTCACTTGGAATAGTGATGAAACCATAGACGGGGTCGTTCAGTATTTTCTGGCTTTTCAATGAAGGCCTATTTTTGTTTACCCAAAAGTAATTATAATTTTAAAAGAAACGGAAAACCCTATGTCTCAAAAATCCAAGATACTCTGGGCAGATGATGAAATCGATCTGCTAAAGCCCCATATTCTTTTCCTCGAGCAAAAGGGATACGATATCACCACAGTCAACTCCGGTGTAGACGCCATAGAAGAAGTGGAGTCTCATAATTTTGATGTGATTTTTCTGGACGAAATGATGCCGGGAATGACCGGCCTCGAAACGCTGCAGCAAATAAAACAAATCAAGCCTCAGATCCCTGTGGTGATGATCACCAAAAGTGAAGAGGAGCATATCATGAATGATGCGATTGGGGGTAAGATTGCAGATTATTTGATCAAGCCACTCAATCCCAGTCAAATATGGCTTTCGGTCAAAAAAATTCTTCAAAACAAGCAGCTCATAGAAGAAAAAACCACCCTCAACTACCAGCAAGAATTTATGCAGATCAGTATGGCTTTTGGGGATGCAGTGGACCACGAAGACTGGGCTAGTATCTACAAAAAACTGATCTATTGGGAGCTGCAGATCGATGATACAGAAAATAAAAGCATGCAGGAAGTATTAGAAACACAAAAAGTGGAGGCTAATTCTTCTTTTGCACGCTTTGTCAAAGAGAACTATTTGGACTGGATGGAGGAGCGAAACCAAGAAAAGCCACTCCTATCCAATCAAGTCATGAAAAAGAAAGTATTTCCTAAGTTAAAAGAAGGGAAACCTCTGTTTTTTATAGTCATTGATAATTTGCGTTATGATCAGTGGGAAGAAATAGAACCCTTGATCAGCCCCTATTTTAATATTCAGGAAAAGGAAACCTATTTCAGTATTCTTCCGACCACTACTGCCTTTGCACGAAACGCGCTTTTCAGTGGAATGATGCCTTCTGATATGGCTAGGTTTTATCCCAACCTCTGGGAAGATGAAGATTCTGACGAGGGAAAAAATAATTTTGAGCAGGATTGGTTGAAGATTAATCTTGAAAAAAATCGGATTCCTTATCGTTTCTCTTATTCCAAAATTATTCAAACCCAGCAAGGAAAAGCTGTCTTGGATCAGTTTCATTCCATGATGCAAAACGAGCTGAATGTCTTGGTGTATAATTTTGTCGATATGGTTTCCCATGCGCGCACTGACATGAAAATGATCAGAGAATTAGCTCCGGACGAATCAGCTTATCGCTCCTTGACCAAAAGTTGGTTTGAACATTCTAGTCTGTTTGACCTGTTAAAGAAAATCCATCAGTCAGATGCGGAAGTTATAATCACTACGGATCATGGCACCAAGCGAGTGAACAAGCCTTATCGGATCATTGGGGATAAAAATGTCACTACCAATCTTCGCTATAAGCAGGGCAGAAACTTAAACTTCGAGCCCGGAAAGGTTTTTGAAATCAGGAAACCCGAAGAAGCAAAACTGCCTAAATTAAACGTCTCTTCTTCCTATGTTTTTGCGGTGGAGGATTATTTCTTTGCCTATCCCAATAATTACAATTACTATGTCAACTACTACAAGGACACTTTTCAGCATGGAGGTGTATCTTTGGAGGAAATGATCGTGCCGATCGTTTATCTTACTTCAAAATAAACCAAACAATACATTGATTGAAAAAGAGTATTTGCTGGGAGATTTACCCTCTTTGTCAGAGGAGTTATTATCGGTAGCTGGCAAAGAGAGAATTTGGATATTTCAAGGTCAAATGGGTGCAGGCAAAACCACAATGATCAAAGCTATTTGTGATCATCTGCAAGTGGTGGATCCAGTAAGTAGCCCCACATTTGGTATCGTCAATCATTATGAAACTGCCCAAGGACAGACGCTTTATCATTTTGATTTTTACAGAATGGAGGATCCGATGGAGGCCTTGGACATTGGTGTGGAGGAGTATTTTCATAGTGGGAATTATTGCTTGATAGAATGGGCAGAGAATCTTGGTGGCTTTATTCCAGAGCAATTTTTTCTGATTAAATTGGAAGTTCTTTCAGAAGACAAAAGAAAAATCACCTACCAACACATCGATTATGCCCACTGAACTCAAAGAATTTACCGCTGTAGGATTGATTCCTAAAGAGTCTCCACTCCAATCCAAAAAAGGGGGGAAGCATCTTCTCATTGGGATGCCCAAGGAGAAATCTTCAGAGGAAAAGCGGATAGTTTTGACTCCAGAAGCGGTAGGATTACTTACCAATAATGGATTGAGGGTAATTGTAGAAACTGGTGCGGGGCTACAGGCTCAGTTTACAGATCAGGACTATTCGGATGCCGGGGCAAAGGTGGTTTACACGGCAAAGGAGGCCTTGGAGGCTGAGATAGTATTAAAAGTAGACGCTCCCAGCATAGAGGAGATTGAGCAAATGAAACCCGGTTCCTGTCTGATATCAGCATTGCAGGTCGGTAGACAGTCCAAGGAATACATAGAGGCCTTGAATGCCAAGAAAATCACCGCTTTGGCTTATGAATATTTAGAAGATAAGGTGGGAGGGATGCCCGTAGTTAGGGCGATGTCAGAAATTGCCGGCAGTACAGTGATGCTGATCGCTTCAGAATATTTATCTAGTGTCAACGAGGGTAAAGGTTTGATCATGGGGGGAGTGACAGGAGTACCACCTACTCAAGTGGTCATCATAGGAGCAGGAACCGTCGCAGAATATGCGGCAAGGACTGCTTTAGGCCTTGGAGCAAATATCAAAGTATTCGATAATCATATCTACAAACTCAGAAGGCTGAAGCAGTTGCTAGGCCAACAAATTTATACCTCAACCATTGATAACCTGACCTTGAGTCAGGCCCTGTCTGAAGCAGATGTGGTGATTGGTGCCTTAAGGGCTGAGAAGGGGAGAAATAAAATCGTCATTTCTGAGGAAATGGTAGCAAACATGATGCATGGAAGTATCATTATCGATGTCTCCATAGATCAAGGAGGATGTATAGAGACGGCAAAGATGACCTCCCACAGCAATCCTACTTATAAAATGCATGACATCATCCATTATTGTGTGCCAAATATCGCCTCTAGGGTAGCAAGGACTGCATCTTATTCTCTAAGCAATATTTTCACCCCGATAATTTTGCAGATGGCAGACTTGGGTGGATCTGAAGAGATGATATTTAATTACCGATGGTTTCTGCGTGCGGTATATACTTATCGAGGTAGCCTTACTCATGCCTACCTAGCCAAGAAATTCAATCTCAACCACAAAGAACTTCAGCTTTTATTAGCGGCGAGGTATTGATTAGGAAAGAAGGTTTTGTCTAAGTAAAAACTCAAGCTGATCATTAGCTTTGATCAGCGCCTGGGTCAGTCGCTCATTTTCGCGGCGAAGCGTATAGATTTCGAAGGCATTTTTTATGACAGTACGTAAATAATCTTCCTCCCAAGGCTTGGTCAAGTAATGGTAAACTTGCCCCTTGTTAATTGCATCTATAACCGCTTGGATATCTGTATATCCTGTCAAAAGCACCCGGATTGGATTAGGGTGAATCGGTATGATTGACTCAAGAAATTCTACCCCAGTCTTTTCAGGCATCCGCTGATCAGTGATGATGATATCGATGTCTTCTTGTGCGAGAATATCCTCTCCCTCCTTGGCCGAAATCGCTAGAAAAATTTTGTAATCTCTTCTAAAAGTAGCCTTAAACGCCTGAAGATTGTTTTCTTCATCATCGACGTATAGAATTTTTATTTTTTCTTCTGTCTTCGTTTCCATTCTAGATTAGGCCAATAAATTGTAAAAACTACCCTAAATAATCGCTTTTTTTACGTAAAAACAAACTATTTCTTTTAGAGGTACTGATAATAGTGGACAAATTTATATCAATAAACGATAAAATAATTACTAAAATTATTTGAGTTATAAAATCAAAAACTAACTTTACAAGGCTTATCACCATGTTGCAGTTAAAAAATCATGCTTAAAACACCCCAACTTGATCGTCAAGGTCAAGCATATCCAGTTTTTTTCTACCCTTCAGAAGCAGAAGATGCAGTTGCTCTAAATGAATTAAGAAGCAATCCTCAGATAAGGGTAGTGGACGAAATAAGAAGTCAGGTAGCAGATTTGATTAAAGCCAAAAACCCTTCAAAATCCTACCAAACAGAAGAGCTAAAACAAGCTGTAAAGGAATTTTTTGAAGACATAGATGAAGATGAATACGGCGCTTGGGTATATTACCCATGGAAACTAACCTTGGTTCATCTCTTGGGTCGAGAGGATTTTATAAGGGTAAGGACGTCAAGAAATAACTATAAAATAACGCCTGAAGAGCAAGAAATTCTAGCTTCCAAAAAAATAGGAATTGTGGGTTTGTCGGTGGGGCAAAGTATTGCTTATGCGATAGCTCTGGAGCGTGGAGCAGGTCTTTTGCGATTGGCTGACTTTGATACTTTGGAACTTAGCAATCTCAATCGCCTCAAAGCGGGAGTGACCAGTTTGGGCTTGGAAAAAGTAGTGATTGCAGCTAGGGAAATTAGTGAGATTGACCCTTACCTCCGACTGGAGCTGTACAGAGAAGGAGTAAATGAGGAGAATATTGAAGATTTTTTAAGTAAAGACGGCAAGCTTGATTTGCTTATCGACGAGTGCGACAGCCTTGATATCAAAGTACTGCTTCGACAGCGAGCAAGAAGTCAGGGAATTCCGGTCATGATGGATACTTCGGATCGAGGGATGTTAGACATAGAGCGTTTTGACCTGGAGCCAGACAGACCTGTGTTTCATGGATTACTGGGGAATATTGATTTAAGTTCTCTGAAGGGACTTTCCAACGCTCAGAAGGTAGGTACGGGCTTGAAGATCACAGGAACAGACACACTTTCCCCTAGAATGAAAGCATCTCTACTCGAGGTGGGACAGACGATTAGTAGCTGGCCACAGTTGGCTTCGGCAGTTTACCTCGGTGGGGCATCTGTTGCGCATGTGGGCAGGAAGTTGCTTTTGGGCGAGGAAGTGAAATCGGGCCGATTTTATGTCGACTTGGATGAGATTGTCAATATAGATGCGCCTGTAGAGCTTGTTTCAGCAGCAGTTAGCTCCGTTTCCAGTGATGAATTAAAAGATAAAATTCCGCAGAATATCCTGCCTTCAGGCTATTTGTTGACGAAAGAGGAGTTGGAAGATTTGATTGCATTTGCAAATCTCGCCCCATCAGGGGGGAATATTCAGCCTTGGATTTGGGTTTTTGATCAGCGTGGAGTTTTACATTTGTTGCATGACCAAAAGCGTAGCCATTCATTGTTGGATTTTTTAGGTACTGGGTCTTTGATCGCCTTTGGGGCGGCTTTGGAAAATATCCGTCTCTATGCTGCAGATAAGGGCCTTGAAATAGAAGTGATTAATCACCTAAGTGAATTTGAGCAGGAGCCTGTAGCAAGTATTCGCTTTACTTCCAAACAAAATTCAGCCATTGAGCTTCCTTATTCAGACTTGGTCGATGGAGTAAAACTTCGGTGCACCAACAGAAAAAATGCTAAAAAAATAGCCTTGGATAGAAAAGTCCTTGATGAAATGGAGGAAATGGCCGAGGCCGAGCAAATGGTATTGGAATACATCGAGTCAGAGGAAGACTTAGAAAAGCTATCTAAAGTGATCGGGGGAATGGACCGGATGAGGCTATTTCATGAGCAAGGCTTGAAGGATTTCATAGGCGAGGTAAGGTGGACCGAGAAAGAGGCCAAAGAAACAGGCGACGGTATAGATATCGCTACTTTGGAATTGTCTGGTACAGAGCGTGCAGCGATGGGACTTTTGAAAGACCCGCGGACCGTTAGGTTTTTTAGGAAATTTCTGATGGGATTTGGATTGACAAAAATTTCACATGAGACCCTGATGAGTTCCTCGGCGATTTTCCTTCTACAGGCCAAGGATTTCACTCCGCAGTCCTATTTGAAGGCGGGACAAGTTCTCCAACGAATGTGGATCAAAGCCAATATGCAAGGGCTGAGTTTTCAGCCTGTGACAGCTGCGATGTTTATATTTCATAAGTTAGCGAGAGATCCAAATCATGGATTTAGTCAAGAAGAGGTGGGTATGATAGAGAAATACAAAAAAGAATTCAATACCTTGTTCAATATGAACCTCGAAAACCAAGAAATATTTATGTTTAGGTTGAATTTGGCGGGAGAGCCCACAATGCGCTCCTATCGACGAGATGTAAGTGATACTTTATTTGTTTTATGATTCTATGTTTAAACTGATTGCATTCAAGGCGATAGATGACCCCGAGAGATGTCAAAAGTTTATCGATGGGCATCGTCAAGTTTTAGAAAGTATAGGCGTTAAAAAGGTCACTTCAGCTAATGACTCCTGGACAGAAAACCCAGATGTAATCGTTGTTATTGTCGAGTCAGACGAGGATGGTTTGATTTATGGAGGAGCACGAATTCACAAAGCAAATGACCGTTTCCCACTTCCTATGGTGGAAGCAATAGAGGATCTAGACGAATCCATAAAAGAAGTAATCAGTAAAGATCTAGATGCCGGAACAGGTGAAATTTGTGGTTTGTGGAATTCACGTAAAATAACAGGTATGGGGATCGGTGCGATTTTTATGTCTAAAGCCTGTTTAGCACTGACTCCAAAGCTTGGACTTTCTTCTTTATATGCTCTGTTTGCACCTACTACTGTTAAATTGGGGCTTGAGATGGGATACGAGATATTGACTCAGGTCGGTAATAATGGTACTTTTTACTATCCCAAGTTAGATTTAATAGCCACTGCAATGAAGTTACATGACGCTGTCGGTCTACCCAGAATGGCAGATGATATTAGATCGTCAATTTTTGAAATCAGAGATAACCAAAGACTTATCATACAAGAAAACTACCGAGGTAGAGATGTTACACTAGAATATACTTCTTATATAGAATGAAATTCAAGAATTTGTTTTTCCTTGCCCTCATCTTATCATTATTTTCCTGTGTAAAAGAGGAAAGTGATTTTGAATTTATTGGGTGGTTACCAAGTACAGAAGCAACAAAAAGCATAAATGACCTTTTGAATATTCCGGAGGGTGAATTGAATCGTGTTGAAGAGGATTTTTTGTCTCTTGGCTATTCCAATAGTGCCTTTTGGATTAAGCTTCGTGCAAAAGTTGATGTTTCGGAATTTGATGGTGCCTATTTGTCATTTGCTAATCCAATGCTTAATGAAATTGACGTTTATAATGAGCAGGGTCAACTGATTCAGAAGGTAGGCCGATTGAATTTTAGGCAGTCAGATTATAATACTTTTTTCAATCAAATTAATGTCTCTGATCAATCGGGAAGAACTTTTTATGTACGCGTAAAAAGCTTTGGAAACAATAACATTCCGATTAAGATTGTGGAAAAGTCAAATTCAGGACTTTCTCTAGACGAAAGAAATGTTCTTTTCGGTTTGTATTTCGGGATTGTGATCGCCATGTTCTTTTACAATCTCTTTCTGTGGGTTTCTACCAAGGATAGTATTTACGGACTTTACATAAGCTACATTTTCTTTGTAGGTATGACTCAAGGCATTCTAGGGGGATATGTTGATTCCTATCTTTGGCCGGAGAATACATTCTTAAGGCAGTATAGTTTCTACCTCAGTACCGTTTTGGTCAATATTGTGGGGATTTATTATTCTCTTAAGTTCTTAAACATTAAATCATTTAACAGAAAAATCTTCAAACTTGGCCAAGTTATCATTGCCATTTATTTCCTTATACTTTTTGCTTTTTTGGTTGATTTAGGAATTGGACAATTTAAGTTTAGACTACTCCAGATATTTTTAGGCATAGTACCTATCTTTTTGATTTCCATTTCAATTTATTCTCTGAGAAAAGGGTATCGTCCCGCTAAATTCTTCCTGATTTCATGGTTTTTGTTGATTTGTAGCATGGTCATTTTTCTATTGAGTGACTTAAATATTCTGCCTCATAATTTTATAACCAATTATATTTTCACATTTGGTTCAGCTTTCGAGGCGCTACTCCTTTCCTTCGCCTTGGCTGATAAAATCAATATCCTCAAAAAGGAAAAGGAAGCAGAGCAAATGGAGCGTCTGCGGGTGTTGAAAGAAAATGAATCTTTGATCAAAGAGCAAAATAATCTTCTTGAGGAGAAAGTAAGACTTCGAACAGATGAGTTGGAGCAAGCACTAAGAAATCTGCAAAATACGCAAAGCCAATTGGTGAGTCAGGAAAAAATGGCCTCTTTGGGCCAATTGACAGCCGGCATAGCCCATGAAATTAATAATCCGATCAACTTTGTGAGCTCCAATATCACACCACTCAAGCGGGATGTGGCTGATATCATGGAAGTGATTGAGTTTTATAGAGAAACTGCCAATACTGAATTTACGCCCGATTCGATCAAAAAAGCCAAACAGCTTGAGGAGGATTTGGAACTTGACTATGTATTGGAAGAAGTGGATCAGCTACTCAAAGGAATGGAAGAGGGGGCTAAACGTACAGTGGAGATTGTAAAAGGACTCCGACTGTTTTCCCGAGTAGATGAGCAAGACATTAAAAAGGTTGATTTGCATGATGGGATAAACAGTACTTTGATCCTTTTGAACAGTTCTATTCCTGGAAAAATCCGAATCGTCAGGGAGTTTGGTGAGCTTCCTATGGTCGAATGTCTTGCAGGGAAAATCAATCAAGTCTTTATGAATATTATCAACAATGCCGTCCATGCATTGAGCGATCATATGGATGAAGTCAACGATCCTAAAATCGAAATAAGGACCAAGTCTCTCGGAGAGACCGTCGTAGTGGAGATAGATGATAATGGTCCAGGAATGCCGGAGCATGTAAGGCAGCGAATTTTTGAACCTTTTTTCACTACTAAGTCTGTAGGAAGGGGCACAGGTTTGGGGCTTTCAATAGTTTATTCTATTATTGAGAATCACAAAGGCACACTAGAGGTGGAAACTGAAGTGGGCAAGGGAACTACTTTTATCATAACGCTACCTATTTATCAAAGTACATCCAAGTATGAATAGTAATATCCATGTACTCTATATTGATGATGAGGATAATAATCTCAAGTCATTTCGGGCCACTTTAAGAAAGGATTTTAAAATTTTTACCGCTATAGATGCCGAACAAGGCCTGAAAATAGCTCAAGAAGAAGATTTCCATGTCGTGATCGCAGATCAGCGTATGCCTGGAATGACGGGGACAGAATTTTTTGAAAAACTCATCGAGATCAATCCGGACCCGATTCGTATTTTGCTGACAGGCTACTCGGATATTGCAAGTGTAATCGATGCGATCAATAAAGGGGAAGTTTATCGATTTATTGACAAGCCTTGGAATATCGAACAGATCAAAAACTCCATTAAAAATGCAGCGGATATTTTCTTTATGCGGCAGGAGTTGAAAGAAAAAAATGTCAGGCTTAAAAAGTTACATACTGAAATGAATCAGTTTGTCTACAGCCTTTCTCATGAGTTGAGAGGTCCCCTGATGAGTATTTCCGGGGTATCTAAACTCGCCAAAATGGAAGTGGCTGACCCTCAGATCTTGGAGTATTTTGACATGATCGACACTGCTACGACTAAGTTGGATGACTTTATCTACAAAATGCTCGATTTTTATCGCTCTACCAAGATCGACCATAAAGTAACCGAAATCAATTTTGCCGACGTGGTCAATCAACAAATGGAAGCTTACAGAGCAAAATTTGATTTGAGTCACTTTCATATCGAAACACAAGTCAATCAAGAAGTTCCTTTCTTCTGTGATGACTCAAAAATCAGGGTGATATTGAATAATCTTTTTAGCAATTCGGTGCAGTTTCAAAAGCACGAACCCGGCGAAAAACGAATTGCCATCACCGTAGACGTAAGAGAAGATGAAGCCACGATACTGCTTGAAGACAATGGTATCGGTATAGAAGACCGGCATCACCCGGAGGTTTTTAACCTTTTTACCCGTGCTACTCAAAAAAATGTAGGCACAGGCCTTGGGCTATATATGGTCAAAGAAGCCGTGGAGCAGCTGGGGGGCACCATCACCCTTGAGTCTATCCTCCATGTAGGGACTACCTTTAGAGTAATTCTTCCTAGTCTAAAATAGGGTTTAGGCTGGGGATTTTTAAAGGAAAGCGTATCTTTGCAGCCTAACTTTTTATTAACAAAAGCGAAAAATTATGATTAATCCTTGGCATGATGTCCAAATAGGTAAAGGAGCCCCAGAAGTAGTCATGGGCGTAGTGGAAATTCCCAAAGGAAGTAAAGGAAAGTATGAATTGCATAAAAAAACCGGAATGCTTATGCTGGACCGCGTTTTATTCTCTGCGGTGCACTATCCTGCCAATTATGGATTTATTCCCCAGACCTTCTGCGAGGATCATGATCCCTTGGATATTTTGATTATTTCTCAGATTGATATCCCTTCCATGTGCTTGGTAGAGGCCAAAGTGATCGGCGTGATGCGGATGGTCGATGGAGGTGAAGCAGATGATAAAATCATCGCTGTGGCAGCAGGTGACCAATCAGTAAACTACATCAATGACATCGACGAACTTCCACCACACCTGATGAAGGAAGTTCACCGATTCTTCGAAGACTACAAAAAGTTGGAAAACAAAGAAGTCAAAGTAGAAGACTTTCTTGGAAAAGATGAGGCAGTTCGAATCATCAACGAGAGTATAGCGCTCTACGACAAAAACTTCCGAAACCAACGCTAAAATCAAAGCCTGAGCAATCAGGCTTTTTTGTTTTTCACCTCTTTTTTGGCTGCTTTTTTCCTAAGGTATTTGACTAGGTCGCTATAAGCTTCGTGCTCATGATTGGACACGCTGATGGACTGCTGATCGGAGAAGGCTACGGTTAGTTGACGGAATTCTTTTTTGTTGGCTAGAATCACCTCCTCCTCCCAGACTAAAATGTCGGCAATGGGGTAAGCTTTTTGATAACCACGCAGCGGAAGTTTGACAATAATCTGATCTCGACCTGCAGTAATAAATCGAAATCCCGCCAGCATTTTCACCAAAAGCATCAGCAATACCAAGGTGATGATAGAAGCCGCCACCAAGTAAAACCAAAGTCCAAAACTTCCGGTATAAGCAAAGTCTCTCAGAATGAATACCAAGCCAGCCAGCAGGGCGATTACAATCAGTCCTAGTGAGAAATAAGTGGAGCCTTTGGGTTTAATGACGACCATGTGCGTTTTTGATTTCTTGAAGTTTTGCGAATGCAAAAGTCTCCAAATCCTTGAAAAAAGCGAAGAAAATTACTTGAAATTGAGGTTCGTATTCCAATAGCGCCAAATGGGCTTCTTCCATTTTGGACTCGAATTTGGTGCGCTTGGACATTCCCGTCAGTGATCGCCGGATGCCTTCTATCTCTCCATAGTGGAGCAGCCAATTGTCCCTTTTCATGAAGGAGTACATATAGGCAAATCGCTCAGGGAATATATCTGAAAACTGATCCAATGCTGCGTAGGTATCTTGTATAAACTCCGGAAGGGATCGGCTGGAAAATTCCTCCCAGTTTTGGATGAGAAAATAGTCGAAAAACACATCTGTGATGACTGTAGCGTAATGACCAAATTTCTTGCGCAGATAAGATTGTCCAGCTTTGACCAAAGGATGAGAATCTGTGAAATAATCTATTTCCCGATGAAGCAAAATCCCCAACATGATCTCATCTTCGAAATCATTGATCTGTTTTCCTTTCACAAAATCCGCAATAAAATTCCCCACGAGGATTTTTTCCTGTCCAAAAGATAAAAAGGCATGCGCGAGAAAATTCATGAGCGGTTTTGGTACAAAAACACAAGGGCTTTTGATTAGTTTCGTTCCCAAATTACACATTGATGGACAAAGTCACCGAGGAATTAAAAAAAGGACTGAAACTTTTGAAGCAGGAGTGGCAAGAGGACCTAGCCCAATACAAAAAAAAGTTTTTGAATACTTCTCTGGCGGATAAGAAAAAAGAAGGAATTACCTGGCACCCCATTCAGGTCAAAAAAACCAAAATTGGAATGGGAGAGCGACTTTTGGTAGAAATAGAAAAGTTGGATCAAAGCCAGAACTCTAGTTTTCACTCGGGTAAATCAGTCGCTTTTTTCTCTACTCAAGACGGCTATGCCTCTTCCGAAAACCGAGTGAATGGTGTGATCAATCAAGTAAAAAAGGACAGCATGATTGTCACGCTTCAGGCGGATGAACTCCCGGACTGGATGGATAGCAGCCGATTGGGGGTGGATTTGCTCTTTGATGAAGCAAGCTATCGAGAGATGGAATTTGCTTTGAAAAAAGTGATTTCTCCAGAAAATCAACGACTCAAAGAGCTCAGAGAAATTCTGATTGGAGATCGAGCTGCAGCATTTAGTGATCTGTCAAGGAGGGCGTCTGAGCACCTGAATTTTTCCCAAAATCAAGCTTGCCAAAAAATCGCCAATGCAAAGGATGTAGCAATTATCCATGGACCTCCGGGAACCGGAAAAACCACTACCTTGATCAGAGCTATTTCGGAGGCTACTGATAAAGGATTATCCGTTTTGGTTTGTGCGCCAAGTAATGCCGCGGTGGATTTATTGGTAGAAAAATTGACGGATTCAGGGATTTCAACTTTACGATTGGGACATCCGGCCAGAGTGGAGGAGAAGATTCTCAATCAGACTCTAGATGCTAAAACAGCCAATCATGAGTCTTACCGAGACCTGAAAAAGCTTCGAAAAGACATCAATCAGTACCTCAAATTGGCTAAGCAATACAAGCGAAATTTTGGACCTGAGGAGCGTCGGCAGCGGAAATTACTCTTTGACGAAGTAGGCAGAATTCGGGAGGCGGCCAAGCATTTGGAGGAGTATATTTCCTTCGATATTTTTCAAAAGACGCAGGTCTTTGCCAGCACCTTGGTCGGAGCTTCTTCTCATCACTTGAGAGGGATGACCTTCGATGTGGTATTTATTGATGAGGCAGCTCAGGGATTGGAAGCGGCAACTTGGATTCCAATCCTGAAGGCTAAAAAGGTGGTTTTTGCTGGTGATCACTTACAACTTCCGCCAACGATCAAATCCTTCGAGGCTGCAAAAGAAGGTTTAGCGATTACTTTGATGGAAAAGGTCATTCAGAGAAAGCCTCTAGTAGCAGAACTGCTGCAGATGCAATACCGCATGAAAGCCGAAATCATGGGATTTTCCAATGAATATTTCTACGGTGGTAAATTGCTAGCTGCAGAAAATACCAAGCAGCATTTCTTTGAAGATGAATCCATATTAGAATGGATTGATACCGCCGGTGCAGGCTATACTGATCGGCAGGAGGAGGAAAGTCTGAGCACATTTAATCCTGAGGAAGCTTTATTCGCTTGTAAGTATTTGAATGAACTGATCAAGCGGATCGGTATTTCGAAATTCAAGGAAAACGGCTGGACTATCGGTTTGATTGCGCCTTATTCAGCACAGGTGAGACATCTGCGTTCCTTGATTTTTGAGAGCTTTGATTTTCCCAACCTTAAGGCTTTTGCTGACCTGATTACCATCGATACCGTAGATGGATTTCAGGGGCAAGAGCGAGACTTGATGCTGATTTCCCTGACTCGATCCAATGAGCGTGGAGAGATCGGTTTTTTGGCAGATGAACGAAGGATGAATGTGGCTATTACCCGAGCCAAAAGGAAGCTAGTTTTAATCGGAGATAGCAGTACATTGGCTGTCAATCCCTTTTTTGATTCCTTGCTAGGGTATTTTGAAGAAAAGGGAGGTTATCGAAGCGTGTGGGAGTTTTTGGTGAATTGATTTTGGCAGGCTAATCACGACTTAAGGGTTGTGTGTAAATCTTTTCATTAAAAAATTGGACTAATCATTTTTTTTTAATATTTGGAAACTAAATTTAATTTTAATCTTTAACCAAATTTATTATGAAAAGAATTCTTTTTGAAGGAACGGCCTTAGCTATACTTTTGGCTTTTGGCGGAACCTTTACAACAGAATCCAATGCTGGTCCTTTTGGAAATCAGGGTCATTGGGTAACCTTGGGAGACGGAAGCGAAGAATGTTTAAAGCATTGGTGGCAAAACAATTGCAAAGTTGGTGATACAAGGCCAGGATCAGGAGCCGGTATTGAATAAAATTATTAAAGGCTTCGATTTTCAAATCGAAGCCTTTCTTTACTAGAGTATAGGATTTTGAAAAAAACTAAATTAACATCTATTTTATTCATTTTTTTGGCCTTTGCATGCGGTAAAGCTGAAAAAAGAAAAAAGGCAAGTAGTGCTGGAAATGAAATTTTAGAAACCGAAATGATTAAATCTTTTGATTTAAAAATTTCAAACCCGGAAAGTTATGGAGGAGGAATGGTGGCATCAGATCTATTTCAAGACACCTTGGGCTGTTTTCTTCCGTCAAAACCTAAAGATAAAATATTCATAGTAGATTTAAAAAATCAACAATTCGTTGATGAAATTCCATTAGATCCAAATTTTATCACCTATCCATCTGGAATTCAGGTAGTATCTAGAGACAGTATTTTTATAAGTGATCATCAGTTTCCCGTGATATTTTTGATCAATCATTCTGGCGAAGTCTTGGATTCTTATAATTTATATCGTGAAAATTTATGGGATTTGCCACAGGAGGGGTTCCCTAATTTTTCCCTTTATTTCGGATTCGGTAAAACATTTTATTTCAACCCTAATAATAAAAGTTTCTTACTCCCTTTAAAGCAAATTGATCTTTGGTATTTTATCGAGCAAAAAGGGGAGTTCCCTACATTTGCGGAATTTGAAATACAAAAAGAAAATTTTACTGGGCTATATGGCCACTACCCGGGTATATATGGGTCTAAGGAGAATAATTTTTTACCTTTTTTTCTCAGTCATCCTATCATGGAGGTAAATGAAGGAAAAGTAATCATTAGTTATCCTCTCTACGAAAACCTTTTAATTTATGATCTAGAAGAAGGCATTCTAATAGAGGAAAAAAATGGGTCAATTCCGAGTATTGAGCTTGGAAAACCTTTAGTTTATTCTATAGATAATTTTGATTATGAGGGAGAAAGATCTTTCAGCCTAAAGAATTCTTTTTTTGGTAATTTTTTCTACGTCCAGAAACAGAAAAAATATGTTAGGATGTTTTTAGAGTGTGTTAAAGGTGTTGATGGTAATTGTTTAGCAAAAAAACTCCATGCTCTTATTTTTGATCAAAATTTAGATTTGCTGGAAGTAAAGGTATTGCCAGGGGATTATCCGCCCAATTATTTTATGTATCAAATTGGATTTGATGAAGGGATTCTTTCAAAGCCTTCGGAATTGAAATCTGATGACATCTTTTCTCCTAACGAATATTTTAAAATTGATTAAAATGATAAAGATTCGAATCCTATATATTTCAACTATTCTTCTTGTTTTTTCTCTGTCCAAATTAGGCTTTGCTCAAGTTGATGAAAAAGATTTTGGCCTAAGTATGGAAAGCCTTTTTTACGGGAATGAAAATGAAGTTCTAACCAGACTTTTTTGGCTTAATGAGGAAGAAATTATTGGCATTCGGTACTCAGGTGATATTCCAAAGGATCTGGTCTTGTTAAATCACCAACGATTGATAAAAGATAGTTTGAGTATCAATCAATTATTTCTAGATGGCTACCACTTTAATTCTAAGCGATTTATTTCTATTCATGGGATTATTCAGACTGGTGATCATGAGGGAGTGATAGTACATAATTTTGGAAGCACACATTTTCAAATAGCTGACGAAAAGATAAAAATGATTACCAAAGTGCTTCCAGAAAAAAGGCCTAAAATTGATGATGAATATTTTGATGGTTATGAGTTAGTTCAACTGGATGGGTATACCTTAGGATTTAAAGGTGATCGTAAAAAATGGGTAAAGGATGCAGATTATTGGATTTATAATTGGGATTCGGGAGAGTTTTCAATTTATGAGGATTCCAAACATCCGGTAATGTCCAAAAATGATTTTTGGGATAAAAAAAATGATCCGGAAACCTTTAGTACTTATAGCTATTTTTTCTACAATATTATCCAAACTAAAGATGGCTTTTTGTTTAATCTTCCTTTAAAAAACAGATTTGTGATTTATGACTCAATGAATAACAAAATGCAGGGGTATAACTTTCCGGAGCTAAAAAACAAAAAACAATCTTGGTTTGCTTTTTATGATCGGATATTGGGTCGGTATTTTGCGGTTCTTGATGCAGGGACCGAATACCTAATTCACAGTTTGAATGTGGCTGAAAATTCTTTTTACGCATTGGGGAATTTGGGGCATAAGCCCTTAGGCGTCGCTGGAGGAAAAGCCTATATCCGAGAGATTACGTACAAAGAAAATAAAAAAGGGTATTATTTTGATCATCATTTGTTGGATTTATATCCAAGATTAAAATGATGAAATTTTCAAATCTTTCAATCCGCCGCGGCGGACAAGTACTTCCAATGTTACAATCAGATCAATTCCTCGAAATCCTTTCCTGCTGATACACCAAATTCAAGAGACTCAAGACTTCCCCAAAAGCTTCCGCGGATTTCAATTGCTCATCCGATACTTTTTTTCCCAATAGTCGACAAAGCAAGAGACCATAGACTCCATTCAGGCAGATTTGGATTTCATTTCCAAGGTCTTGTCCGTCAGCTTCCATCACAGCTTGGAGGATGTAGGGTTTAGCTTTTTGATAGCTTTCAAAATAAGTTTGATCCGCTTTGAGTAATTGCCAGTGCAGTTGGGAAAGCTCAGCAACCAATTTTTTACTTTCTTCCAAATGACCTTTCTCCATAATTCCTTCTTTCTCCATTTGATTTCGGAAGTCCTGATACCAATTAAAAATGGTATTCTTTTCCCTTTCTTCAACGGGAAAGTGAGAAATTACATATTGCCGTATTTCCTCCAAATTACCCTGAAAAGACCGAATCAAGTCCTCCTGCTGGTAGATATAGAGGATATATTCTGCGATGTTTTGGGATTTTTTGTTTTCGGCTATGGATTGCATGGATTAAAATATTTTCGGGGTAAAGTTAAAAGCTAAATGTCAGAGGTCGAAATACAGTGGAAATACTATTGAAATAAATTCACCTTTGGTGAATGAAATATTAATCTAATCAAGGAGTCCTGAACTGTTGGAGTTATTTCGCCGAAGGCATATTTCACTTGGTGTAGTGAAGTGTATTTCTACTGTATTTCTATTGTACTTCATCTAAGCTGTATTTCAACTGTATTACTCATAAATTCTCCTTCTTTTTTCCTATTTTTGCGCCACAAATGCTTATGAAAAACATTAGAAATTTCTGTATCATCGCCCATATTGATCATGGGAAGAGTACATTGGCGGATAGATTGTTGCAGGAGACCCATACGGTCGCAGATCGGGATATGCAGGATCAGTTGTTGGATAATATGGACTTGGAGCGAGAGCGGGGAATCACCATCAAGTCTCATGCGATCCAGATGAAATACATTCATGAAGGGGAAGAGTACACACTCAACCTGATTGATACCCCAGGACACGTTGATTTTTCCTATGAAGTGTCTCGGTCCATTGCGGCTTGTGAGGGTGCACTGTTGATTGTAGATGCCTCTCAGGGGATTGAAGCCCAGACGATTTCCAATTTGTACTTAGCCTTGGGACATGATCTTGAGATCATTCCTGTCTTGAATAAAATTGATCTTCCTGGAGCAGATCCGGAGTCAGTGGCCGACGAAGTGATTGATTTGATCGGTTGCGACCGGGAAGAGATTATTTTAGCTTCCGGGAAAGCAGGAATCGGAATTGACGATATCTTAAAGGCAGTCGTGACTCGTATTCCTGCTCCTACAGGAGATCCAGAAGCCCCACTTCAAGCGATGATTTTTGATTCGGTTTACAACCCTTTTCGAGGTGTGGAGGTGATTTTCCGGATTTTCAACGGTACCTTCAGCAAAGGCGACAAGATTAAATTTGTCAATACGGGTCGGGAATACGAAGCCGATGAGATCGGAATTTTAGGACTCAATCAGATTCCCCAGCAAACGATGTCTGCCGGGAATGTGGGCTACTTGATCTCCGGGGTGAAAGTCGCCAAAGAGATCAAAGTAGGGGATACTATCACGCATATTAAGCGTCCTTGTGATAAAGCCATTCAGGGATTTGAAAACGTAAAACCGATGGTTTTTGCGGGGATTTATCCTGTGGATACCACGGATTATGAAGAGTTGAGAGCTTCTATGGAAAAGCTTCAGCTAAATGATGCTTCTTTGGTATGGGAGCCCGAAACTTCCGCGGCCTTAGGCTTTGGTTTTCGCTGCGGCTTCTTGGGAATGCTTCACATGGAGATTATTCAGGAGCGATTGGAGCGTGAATTTGATATGACGGTGATCACGACCGTACCTTCGGTGCAGTTTAGGGCGCTTATGACCAATGATACCTATCAGGTGATCAATGCTCCCTCGGATATGCCCGATCCTACCAAGTTCAAACACATCGAGGAGCCCTTTGTCAAAGCTTCCATTATCACAGCCTCCGAATATGTGGGTCCGGTCATTCAGCTTTGCATGGATAAGCGGGGTCAGATCAAAAATCAGGTTTACCTCACAGCCGAACGAGTTGAATTGCAATTTGATATGCCTTTGGCGGAGATTGTATTTGATTTCTTTGACAAGTTGAAAACCATCTCAAGAGGTTATGCCTCCTTGGATTATGAGCTGAAAGGCTATCAGCCTTCACACATGGTCAGACTCGATGTCATGCTGAACGGGGAGCCGGTAGATGCGCTTTCGGCGATCGTTCACCGAGACAAAGCCTACGAATGGGGGAAGAGATTGTGCGAGAAGTTGAAAGAATTGGTCCCTCGTCAGATGTTTGAAATCGCGATTCAGGCCGCTATTGGCACCAAAATCATTGCCCGAGAGACCGTGAAAGCCTTGCGTAAAAATGTCTTGGCAAAATGTTATGGGGGTGATATTTCCCGAAAGCGAAAATTGCTAGAAAAGCAGAAAAAAGGTAAAAAACGTATGAGACAAGTCGGAAACGTCGAGGTGCCTCAGGAGGCGTTTATGGCGGTGTTGAAATTAGATTAGTAGTTCTTTTTACTTCATTATTCGTCATTTATCATTCGATATTCATTATTGAGCTTTTTATTTTAGCTATGGTTTTTATCCTAACACTAACTTAAAAACAGATAAAATGAAAAGGAAATATGATCTTGAAGAACGATTAATCGATTTTGCCGCTGAAATAATATCCTTTACTGATTCGATGATAAACTCCAAGGCAGGCAACCATATGTCAAATCAGCTACTTAGAAGTGGAACCTCTCCTGCATTAAACTATGGAGAAGCTCAGTCAGGAGAGTCTAGAAAAGATTTTATTCATAAGATACAAGTTGTCCTAAAAGAATTAAGAGAAAGTCGAGTGGCTTTATTGATCATTCAAAAAGCAAAACTCCACAATGATCTTAATTGGTTAAAATCTATTCTTGAAGAGTGCACTCAATTAATTTCAATTTTTGCAAGAAGTGTAGAAACAGCGAAGCGAAATAATTTATAAATATCGAATAAAAAACGTCGAATGATGAATTTCGAAGTTTTAAATCCAAATGACCATGATCTTAATCGACGGTAAAAAAACCTCCCAAGACATAAAAAATGAAATCGCAGCACGTGTCGCTGAGATCAAAAAGGAGGGAGGAAAACCCCCCCATTTAGCGGCAATCCTGGTTGGAAATGACGGAGCTAGCCAAACCTACGTGGGAGCCAAAGTGAAATCCTGTCATGAAATTGGCTTTGAGTCTACTTTGATTCGATTGGAGGAGACAGTATCTGAGGAGGAGTTACTTCGAGTCGTGGAGGAGGTTAATGAAAACTCTGAAATCGACGGACTGATTGTTCAGCTACCCCTTCCCAAGCATATTTCTGTAGAAAAAGTAACCAATAAGATCAAGCCTGAAAAGGATGTGGACGGCTTCACTCCAGCAAATGTTGGCCGGATGACCTTGAATTGGCCGGCATATGTGGCTGCTACTCCTTACGGAATTGTGGAGTTGCTCAAGCGTTATGAAATCGAGACCTCTGGAAAGCACTGTGTGGTCATAGGTAGAAGTCATATTGTCGGCAGCCCGATGAGTATTTTGATGGCGCGAAATGATAATCCAGGTAACGCCACTGTGACCTTGACGCACAGCCGAACTCAGAATTTGAAAGAACTCACAAGAAGCGCTGATATTTTAATTGTAGCCATTGGCAAGCCGGAATTTGTTACCGAAGATATGGTCAAAGAGGGAGCTGTTGTTATCGATGTGGGGATTCACCGGATTGAGGATTCTAGTAAGAAATCTGGATTTAGACTAATCGGAGATGTGAAGTTTGATGAGGTTTCCAAAAAAGCTTCTGCGATCACCCCGGTTCCGGGTGGAGTAGGACCGATGACTATCGCTTCCTTACTTTACAATACCCTGCAGGCAGCAGAGAAGAAAATTTACCAATAAAACATAAAATTTATTCAAAAAGCCCAAATCGGGTTTGCTTCGAAAGTTCTGGCTTTCTACTTTTGCAGTCCCTAAACTGCGCACGTGGTGAAACTGGTAGACACGCCATCTTGAGGGGGTGGTGCATTAAGTTGTGTGGAAGTTCGAATCTTCTCGTGCGCACAAAATGGCTCATACGCTCTGTATGGGCCTTTTTTGTGTATTAATTGGTAACTTTTTCGAGCACTTTAGTGTATTAAGGACCGGATTTTCTCAGGCATTGGGTTTTTCGACGTGATTTCCTTTTCACTAAATTCATCATCAAAACCTGTACTATTTACAATATTGTATCCGGTGCTTATTCCTTCTCCTTTGGTGCTTTCTCGATAGTATCCTTGAAGATGAACATTGTCAGCCCAAATTGTGATGTCTCTGTGATTATAGGCAATGTGAGTAGCCCCTCTTGCTGAAATTACATGATGGTCGCCAAATTTGGTATCTGACTTTGTTTTAAAGTTAAAATCATCCTTGTATACCAAATAAATCGGCTCTTCCTTGTCATACAAATTAAATGATGATTGGTAGCTTTCAATTTCATAAAATCCATCTTCCAAGGCTAATTCCTCTTCTGTTTTGCATTGTGGGCTGAAGGTAGTTTCAGGTGAATCTCCATTCCCGAAGTCATTCGTCCATTCATTATTTTCCGTTTTCAACTTTTCGTTGATAGTATAACTTTTACCGTGAATTATAAAAATATCATTGACATGAGGCTCTTTTCCTTTGAAAAAAGCTCTGCCACTTTTGATAAATACCTTTTCTCCCGCTTTTGGGCTTGGACGTAGTTGTATTTTTCTTGAATTGATCACGGCATCAATGGCGTCTATCATAAAAGTAAATCGACCAATATTGCAAATGGTTGATCGATTCGCACCCTTATCTACATTAAAAAAATGATTGTAAAGGCATGATGCATCTGTATCTGCCACCAAGTCGAGGGTATTGTCTGATCGGTTGATGATACCTTTTGTCAAATGCTGTCTTTTTGCCCAAAGGGAATTGTCTTCATAATCGGTAAATACATCCTTCATAGTTAGGCATATGATTCCATTTTTGTAAGGATTTTTAATTTGTAAAAGAGAAGGACCAGCGTGTTTGTAATTAATCAAAGCGAGGTGATTTTCATTTATTCCTCCATAGACTACTCCAGTTCCAAAACCTCCGTATTTTCCAAGTTTGGTAGTGTCTATATCTTTCAAAATAGCTGTCCAGCGCGCGTTTTCATTTTGTTGGCTTGTAAACCAATCTACTAAATACATCTGCTGAACATCTCTTCGTTGAGGCCTTTGGGATATATTGATGTTTTCGATCACTACCTCTGCTCCATTTTGCAAATCAAATAAGACAGTGTCCTCTCCCTCATCGACATACAAAGTGTAATTTTCTTTTCCCACCCAAAGATTCGCAGGCTCTTTTCCGCTTGAAGTTATTTTCAGTTTACCATTAATCTTTTGCCTTTTCACGGAACTGATCGAATAGGTTTTTCCTGACTCCAAGATCATTTCACCACCACCTGATTTAAAAACGTTATACCACAAATTCGTGATGTCTATCACTTTCTTATTTGGAGGATGCGGCTTTTCTGGCTTTTCCAGCTCCGGACCGAGATCCATCGGTTGCTCAACCGGTTTTGGATTTTGCTGAATCATTTGATCCATCTTCTTCTCCAGGCGATCGAGACGACTGATGATTTCTGAGATGTATGATAGTAAGTTCATTATCAGATTAATATTAGGATGGCGTCCAAAAAGCCTGCTTTGATGACAACTATTTAAAATAGATTTTCCATCGTTTAGAGAATCCCGAGTGTTTCCGAAATAGTAGTTTTTCTAGCCTTTTAGCACCTTGATAATTGATCTTATCAAGTTAATAATTTATTTCCTTGATTCTAAAAGCTAGTTGGAAGTTACCTTTGTGCTTATGATTGTTTCAAGAGGGAAGGTTTAAAAAAAATGGCTAGAGCTTATTAGTTTGCGTTGATTCTTTCCAAACTTTTTGAAAGGGCTTTTTTGATTAAAGGTGTTCAGGGATTTAGATTTTTACTTACTTTCAAGTCTCAATTTCTAATCCATGACTAAGAACCTTTCTATTCTATCGCTTCTATTTGTGTTGACTTGTTCATCCTTAATGGCACAGCAAGCGCAATTTCCAATCGTCAAAGGCTTCGGAGGCATCTACGAGGTGCCAGAAGCTACTGAGCGACCTGATCCTTCTCTGGAGTATAAAATTTTGGTAGACCTTATCACCGGGGCAGATAATCCTGAAAATGTAAACCGCTATGTTGACAATGTCGCAAGGTTGATGAATTTGCATGGCTTGGCAGGCGTGCCTAAAGAAAGGCTACATGTGAAGGTAGTAGTACACGGTGGGGCTATTTTTTCAATTTTGAATGATGAAAAATATCAGGAGCGTTTTAAGGTAGCCAATCCTAACGCAGCTGTTTTTGAAGCCCTTCGTGAGGGAGGTGCAGATATTTTGGTCTGTGGTCAATCATTGATTGTCAGAGGGCTGAAAAAAGAGGATTTGGTAGAAGGAGTCGAAGTGGCACATTCCATGCTGACTACTGCGACGACTTACGTCCCTCAGGGCTATGTGATGCTTCGCTTCTAAGTGCTGAGGCACAAAGCAAAAGGACTAAACTTCTTGTTTGAAACTGCTTAAATTTTATTGGAACTTTTTGCAGGGATTATCTTTTTATTAAGCTTAAATTTGAGCTTCGAATTATAAACCCAGAAAGGTTCTCCAATGAGTGACGCGATCAAACACGAATGCGGCATAGCCATGGTCCGGCTCCGAAAATCACCCCAATATTACATCGACAAATACGGGACACCTGCCTATGCATCCAATCGGATGTATATTCTCATGCAGAAGCAGATCAACCGTGGTCAAGATGGCGCCGGTGTGGCCAATGTCAAAATCAATACTCAGCCGGGTACCCGATACATCAGTAGATATCGGTCCATAGAGCCTTCTGCGGTTAATTACATCTTTGACAAGATCAACAAGAAGTACAAAAAGGCTAAGAAAATAGGCGGTGAGGATGCATTACAGGATGCCGAGTGGCTCAAAGAAAACATAGCTTTCTCAGGGGAAGTTTGGCTAGGCCATCTTCGCTATGGCACACATGGAGAAAACAGCATAGAAACTTGCCATCCTTTTTTGAAGCAAAACAACTGGCGTAGTCGGAATTTGGTGATGGCTGGTAACTTCAATATGACCAATGTGGAGGAGCTTTTTTCTCGACTGGTAGAATTGGGACAGCATCCTAAAGAAAAAACCGATACCGTCACTGTGATGGAAAAAATTGGTCATTTTTTGGATGAAGAGAATCAGCGGATTTTTGATAAATACAAACACCAATACTCCAATGAAGAGATTACTCATGTGATTGAGGATGAGCTGGATGTGGCTCGTATTTTACGCCGCTCCTGTCGGGATTTTGACGGAGGATATGCTATGGCTGGATTGATTGGAAACGGATCTTCCTTTGTAGTGAGAGATCCCTCAGGAATTCGACCAGCCTATTACTATGCAGATGATGAGATCATCGTGGTGGCTTCCGAAAAACCTGCCATCAAATCAGCTTTTGATATTGATTTTAAAGCGATTCAAGAGATCAAGCCTGGACATGCGTTAGTCATCAATAAAGATGGCTCTTATGCTGAATCTGAAGTGATTCCTGCAAGGGAAAAGAAATCTTGTAGTTTTGAGCGAATTTATTTTTCAAGAGGTACAGATCCTGATATCTATCAAGAGCGTAAGAATTTGGGCAAAGCTTTGATTCCTCAGATCCTCAAGGCAATTGATTTTGATCTGAAAAACACAGTCTTTTCTTATATCCCAAATACTGCCGAAACTGCTTTTCTTGGCCTGATCGAGGGTTTAGATGAATATTTGGTAGCCAAGCGAAAAGAGGTTCTTTTGGATGGGAAGCCTCATATGGGTGATTTGGATGAATTGCTAAGCTTCCGCCCTAGAGTAGAGAAACTGGTCAGCAAGGATGTTAAACTGAGGACTTTCATCACCAACGATGATGATAGGGATACCATGGTTTCCAGCGTATATGACACGACCTACGAAGTGGTTCGACCGGGAGTGGATACCCTTGTGGTGATCGATGATAGTATCGTTCGGGGTACGACTTTGGAAAAGAGTATTTTGACAACACTGGATAAATTAAATCCCAAGCGGATTGTGATCGTTTCTTCTGCGCCCCAAATTCGTTTCCCGGATTGCTATGGGATCGATATGTCTCGAATGAAGGAATTTATCGCCTTCCGTGCCGCTTTAGCTCTTCTAAAGGAGCGTAAGATGGAGAATGTTTTGGATGAAGTTTATGAGTTGGCATTGGCAAATCCAATGAGTGCCGAGAATTTTGTTAAAAAAGTGTACGAATCCTTCTCAGATGATGAAATTTCAGATAAAATTGCTGAAATAGTTACAGCTCCTGAATTGACGGCTGAAGTTCAAGTAATTTATCAAACTGTAGAAAATTTGCACAAGTGTATTCCCAATCACCTAGGAGATTGGTACTTTACTGGAAATTATCCAACTGAAGGAGGTACTCAAGTAGTCAATCGTGCGTTTGTGAACTATATGCAGGGCAAGACGGTCAGAGCTTATTAAACTAATAGGGAATTTTGATAAGAGGTGCCAAACTTTAATTTTGGTACCTTTTATCATTTAGGGGAGAAATACGGTATAGAAAACCGTATTTTAATATCTAAATAGTTTTTGATAAAATGGAAATAAATGTAAAGTCGCTCAAGCAAATCTGCGAAATCGCTGGTGCTCCAGGCTTCGAAAAGCGAGTCAGGGAGTTGGTAATCGAGCTGGTCACGCCGCATGCGGATGAGGTGAAAACTGACAATCTGGGTAATGTCATTGCGGTAAAAAAAGGAACTCGAAATCCGGATGGTAAGCGGGTGATGGTCGCTGCACACATGGATGAGATTGGTTTTATTGTCACTCACATCGATGACAATGGATTTTTGCGATTTCATACCTTGGGAGGATTCGATCCCAAAACGCTAACTGCCCAACGAGTGATTGTGCATGGCAAAAAAGACCTCATCGGCGTCATGGGAAGTAAGCCTATTCATGTGATGAGTCAGGAGGAGCGGAATAAATTGCCTAAGACCACTGATTTTTTTATTGATCTGGGGATGCCTAAAGAGGAGGTGGAAAGATACATCTCAATAGGTGACTCTGTTACCCGCGATCGAGAACTGATTGAAATGGGCGACTGCGTCAACTGTAAATCCATTGACAATAGAGTGGCAGTTTTCATCTTAATCGAAGCGCTTAAAAAGCTTGAAAATCCGGCTTATGATGTCTATGCGACTTTCACCGTGCAGGAAGAAGTGGGGATTCGTGGGGCAAATGTGGCAGCACATGGAATTAACCCGGATTTCGGGATTGCCTTGGATACTACCATAGCTTTTGATGTACCCGGAGCTCAGGCCCATGAGAAAGTGACCGAATTGGGAAAAGGGACCGCCATAAAAATCATGGATGCCATGACGATCTGTGATTATCGAATGGTCGAATTCATGAAGCAAACTGCCAACAAGGAGAAAATCACATGGCAGCCTGAGATCCTCACCGCAGGTGGTACAGATACAGCAGGAGTACAGCGAATGGGAAAGCAAGGTGCCATCGCTGGAGCGATTTCTATTCCAACCCGTCACTTGCATCAAGTGATCGAAATGGCACATAAGCAGGATATTGCTTATTCAATCGACTTGCTCGTCGCCTGCCTTGAGCAACTGGATAGCTATGACTGGAAACACTAATAAATAGACCCTGAGCAATCAGGGTTTTTTATTTTTTAAACTATACCCTATCTTATCCTCATGCTTTTTTGGAACAAGTTTTTAAAATGGATCGGCAAACTCGACCTTATTCAAATCGAAGCCTTTTTGGCTTTTAGCAATGGGAAAGAAGTCTTTGTAAAGGGGCGGGTGATTTCCGCTTATAAACAAAGCCGGCCCAAAGAGAAGAATAATCCTTTTACCAATATCTTGGCTTCTATTCGACGCTATGCGGTGACCACTCTACCTGAGGTCGAAGTGGATATCCTATTAGGAGAAATACAAAAACGAGTGACTACAGACCAAGAAGGGGTTTTCGAATGTTTGTTGCCCTTTAAAGAAAGTGAAAAAGTGAATATCAGCGTCCACTCCAGAGAACAAGGGCTGAAATACAAAGATGCTTCCCTGGCAGTTCATCGGGTTCGCTGTAAAAATGGAGTGATCTCAGATATCGACGATACCATTTTGATATCAAATGCTACAGAGATTGGGAAGAAGTTTTGGCTTTCGGTATCCAAAAATGCCTATACGCGAAGACCTTTTCCAGGGGTTTCTGCTTTTTATCAAAAGCTTCAAAGATCAGGTGAAAATGAAGTCTTTTATGTTTCTAGTAGTGATTGGTCTTTGTTTGATTTGATTCAGGATTTTTTACGGTTTAGAGGAATTCCAAAAGGCCCTATTTTGCTGAAGGACAAGCATATTAATCTAAAAAATATATGGAAATCGGGAGGAGGGAGTCATGATCATAAATTGGAGAAAATCCGGTTTTTATTCTCCTTTTTTCCAGAAATTAAATTCATTTTAATCGGAGATAGCGGGCAGCATGATCCTGAAATCTATGCTCAAATCATTGAAGAGTTTCCAGAAAGAGTTCGGATGGTGATCATAAGGGAAATTCGTTCCAAAAATATCTCCCGTACTTCTCGAGAGGATATTAAAGCAGACCCCAAGTTTTTCTTTGTCCAGTCCACCGAAGAAGCCATGCAAGTGGCTGAAAATCTTAACCTTTTTATACCATGAAATCGAGCACGACGCAAGCGACGCACAGGGGATGCCCCGATGTATCGGGAAAAATGTGCGAGATTCTCTCGTATCCCAACCTTTGGTGCTGGACAAGTTATGACCTTTAAAAATCAAATATAGACACATGGAAAAGAAAGCCTTACTGATTTTTAACCCCAAATCTGGAGATTCCAAGCTCCAACTAGAAGAGTTGAAAGAGCGCATTTTGTTACACTTATCCAATTACGAGTTGGAATCTTTTGTCACGTCGGGGGAGGGGGATTTGTCAAAAATTAAGGAAGAAATCAACCTACTTAATCCTGAGCTTTTGCTCATCGCAGGAGGAGATGGCACCGTTAAACTTGTCGCGGAGAGTAATCAAACCCAGACGCCAATGGCAGTTTTGCCTCTGGGTTCTGCCAATGGATTAGCCAAATGCTTGGAAATTGATACGCTGGAGGATGGATTGGATGCGCTTCGTGGTTTAGAGACCATTGCAATGGATGGTTTGAAGATAAATGGAGAGTCCTGTCTTCACATGTCAGACTTTGGTTTGAATGCCAATATTATTGAGAAATTTGAGGAGGAGGGAGAAAGAGGTATGATTGGCTATGTCAAAGGCTCTATTTCTCAATTATTTTCAACTCCTAGGTATCGCTTCCAACTTTCATCCAAGGGGGAGAGTTGGGATTTTGATGCGCACATGCTTGTCATCGCGAATGGTGATCGGTACGGAACTGGGGCGGTAATTAATCCTACTGGAAAATTGGATGATGGTAAGTTTGAAGTGATTGCCATTGATTTTATACGCTGGGATGATTTTTTTTCTATCACTAAGGGCATGCTTGATGGGGAGGTGCCAGATAGTGAAAATATAAGAACCTGGACGGTGGATTCCTGTGAGATTAAAAATTTGCAATCTGCCAATTTCCAGATTGATGGAGAAGTGAAAGGGAATCCTAATGAAATTGAGGTTATTCTACAAGTAGGCCAGTATAAAATGGTGGTTCGAAAGAGTTCTTGATCCACTGATCCCTTTTTTCATTTTACCCAAAGGCTTTTTTGTATTTTACTCTTCTAAAAAACGAGCACAATGAGGACGAGAATTTTATCAGCCTTTTTAGGAATTTTGATAAGCATTCAGGCTTGTGACGATTCAAAAATGGAAACAGAAGCTGTCCAAATGTCCATACCGGATTCGGAATGGGTAAATCTGTTTAATGGTCATGACTTAAAGGGTTGGATCCCTAAAATTCATCACCATGAAGTAGGCGACAATTACGCCAATACATTTCGGGCAGAGGATGGTGTCATTGAGGTGAATTACGATGAATATGAATCCTTTGAAGAGCGATATGGGCACTTGTTTTATAAAGAGCCCTTTTCTAATTTTCATCTAAAATGGGAATACCGATTTACCGATCAATGGCTGGAAGATGCTCCTATTTATACTTTTAGAAATTCCGGAGTCATGTTTCATTCCCAAGCACCTGAAACGATTTTGAAAGAACAGGATTGGCCTATTTCAGTCGAATATCAAATGCTTGCGGAAGAAAATGAAGGTGAGCTTCGTCCCACAGGAAATATGTGCAGTCCCGGAACGGATGTAGTTTTCGAAGGTGAAATTGATGATCGACATTGTATTAACTCCACTTCGTCAACATACCGATGGGATGAGTGGGTAAGTGCCGAGCTTATCGTCTATGGAGACTCCATTGTTCATCATCTGGTCAATGGAGATACGGTGTTAACTTATAGCCAACCTCAAATCGGAGGAGGCGTAGCCAACCGTTTCGATCCTACTATTAAAGTAGATGGCCAATTATTAAAGTCAGGTTATATCGGCTTGCAAAGTGAAGGTCAGGGGGTGTTGTTTCGTGAAATCAAAATCAAGGAGTTGAGGTAAAGCGTATTTCGAGGAGGGATTTTTTATTAAAAAACATAGAAATTAGGTTTTTTTATATCCAAAATAAACAAAGACTAGTAAAAACTGTATCTTCCAAAAGTCATCATTTATCTAATTAAACCTATTTCCTAACAGTCCAATTATGCTTAAGCTTCATGCGGTTTTTGTCCTTTTCTTTTTTCAAGGACTTAGTTTGGTGGATAGTCTTAAAAAGGAAGTGCTTCTCACGCAGGATTCCTCCCAAAAAGCCGACTTGTATTACGCTTTGTCTAGGGCAAATTATGCGGCAGATCAAGAAATGGCCATTGCTTATGCAGACTCTGCCATTGCTCTATCAGAGATATTGAATTTGCCAAAAATCAAGGCTAATTCATTAAACATAAAGGGAGTTTCTCAATTGATTCAATCTAACTTTGAAGCTGCGATGGCCACTCATTTAGAAGCACTTAGCCTTAGAGAAGAGCTTCAAGATACGGTAGGTTTGCTCGAATCTCAGTTAAATATTGGTAATATTCTATATCGAACAGGAAATGCTAATGAAGCAGCCCAAAGGTATCGAAAGGCGCTTTATTTTGCTCAAGTCTCGGGAAATCAGCGTGGACAAGGCTTGCTTTACAATAACTTGGGCAGCTACTTTAGAGACCTTTGGCAGGAAACAGACGACAAGTCAGACTTGGATTCCGCTAACTTTTACCTTCAGCAATCTCTAAAAATTAAAACGGATCTCAATGATTTAGGAGGGGCTATTAATACCTTGAATCAACTGGCTGAACTGGCCCGAAAGGAGGGGGACTTAAGACTAGCTGAAAATTACCTAAATAGAGCTTTGGAGGTATCCGAGGGTACTCAGGATAAGGAGTTACAGATTTCATTGTTGACTGAATTAGCTGAATTTAGTAAAGAGAAAGGGGAATTTCGAAAGGGAGTAAATTATGCTGAGAGTGCTTTTCAAATTGCAGAGGAAATGGAGTCTACTTTCCTCATCAGCGCTACAGCAGGTTTGCTAGCCAGTGCTTATGAAGCAGTAGGGGACTACCGAAATGCATTTATCTTTTCAGAAAGAAAGATAGCCGCAGATCAGGTTCTCAATGTAGAGAAAAACAAGAGAGCCTCAGAGGATCTTCTCATCAAATATGAGTCAGAAAAAAAGGAACTTGAAAACCAGCGACTTCAAGAGCAGCAAAAGTTTTTGGATTTGAGTATTCGGAGAAAAAATGAAATTCTAATTGGGTTTGGTGTATTATTACTTGTTTTGGTTGCGGGATGGGTGTACCAAAAGAAGAAAAATGAAGAGCTGGATTTAGCTCATCGTGAGACCAAGGAAATTTTGGCTCAGCTAAAGGTTCAAAACGAAAAAATAGAATTACAAGCGAAGGAATTGGAGTTAGCAAACCTGGCCTTAAAAGAGTCAAATCGTATCCGTGAGCGTTTATTTTCTGTAGTTTCTCATGATTTGAAATCTCCCTTGGCGTCACTTCAGGGTTGTTTGAATATTTTCGAAAACGATTTGATCACAGAAAAAGAATTCCGGGAGCTTCTTCCGAGGATTTCCTCTCAAACCGAGGTAGTAGGTAGGCTTTTGGAGAATCTGCTGGAATGGTCTAGTGCCCAATTGGAGTTTAATCGCATTGAGTTTTCTCCTGTTAAAGTAAAAGATTTAGCTTCTGAGTCCCTCAATTTTTATGCTCAGAATATCAAGACAAAAAATCTTCAAGTATTCAATGACATTCCGGATGATCTCCAACTCATTTTGGATCGAGAGAGACTTAATTTCATCATTCGAAATCTTATTTCTAATGCCATTAAGTTCACTCCTAAAGGAGGCGAAATCAGAATATCCTATTCTCCGGAGGGAAAAGGAAAGATAATGGTTTCGGATTCCGGATTAGGGATGAATTCAGGGCAATTGCAGGCCCTATTTTCAGGTAGAGTAGCCTCTGGTAAAGGAACTCAGGGAGAAAAAGGAGCCGGAGTAGGCTTGATGCTTTGTAAGGAATTTACCGAAAGTATCGGGGCTCAGCTTCAAGTGGATAGCCAAGAAAATAAGGGCTCTACCTTTAGTATAGCATTTACTTGATAGTAGTTTTTGGTGTAGTTTAGAAAACAAAAAAGCTCCGATAGGATTAGTATCGGAGCTTTTGATTTGACTTGTAAATATTAACCTAATTTTGCTAAGCTTTCCTCTAGGGCCTTGATCTTGGCTTCGGCATCAGCTTGTTTTTTCTTTTCATTTTCCACAACCTGTGCAGGAGCTCCAGCTACAAATCGCTCGTTGGAGAGCTTTTTCATGACTGAAGTTAAGAAGCCTTTGGTGTATTCGATTTCTTTCTGAAGATTCGCTTTTTCCTCCTCAATATTAATCGAGTCACCCATCGGGATGAAGCATTCGTCGGATTTGACCACAAAGCTCATGGCGTTGTCCACTTTTTCAGAGAAATTCAGTGAGGATAGATTGGCCAACTTTCTTAATACGGCTGCAAAACGATTATAAAGTTCAGGAGACTTAGCATTGATGCTCAAGTCTAGTGCTTCCTTGGGCGACATTCCTTTGGATGCCCGAAGATTTCTAACCTGAGAAACCACCTCAAATACTTGATTGGCCTCTTCAGTGATTTTCTTGTCAAAAGAATGCTGATCAGGCCAAGTGGATAAAATCAAGGACTCTTCTACGCTACGCTCCTTGATTTGATGCCAGATTTCTTCAGAGAGAAAAGGCATGAAGGGATGAAGTAGCTTCAATATATCTTCAAAAAAGACGATTGTGCGATCATAGGTGGCTTGATCTATTGGCTGCTGATAGGCCGGCTTGATCATCTCCAAGTACCACGAGCAGAAGTCGTCCCAAACGAGCTTATAGGTAGACATCAAGGCATCAGAAATCCTGAATTTTTCAAAGTGATCATTGATCTCTTCCAGTGCTTCTTGGAACCGATTTTCAAACCAGGCAATACTAGCTTTGTTTTCCGAACCTTCCAGCTTAGGATCAATTTCCCAGCCCTTCACTAATCGAAAAGCATTCCAGATTTTATTGGCAAAGTTTCGGCCTTGCTCTACGAGTTTTTCATCAAAGGGGAGGTCATTTCCTGCCGGAGAGGAAAAAAGCATCCCTGTCCGTACTCCATCGGCACCATATTGGGCGATCAGCTCCAGAGGATCCGGAGAGTTGCCGAGAGACTTGGACATTTTTCGGCCCTGTTTGTCTCGAACGATTCCGGTGAGGTAAACATTTTTAAAGGGCTTCTCACCCATGTATTCATAGCCAGCGATGATCATCCGTGCGACCCAGAAGAAAAGGATCTCCGGTGCAGTTACCAAATCATTGGTTGGGTAATAATATTTCAGCTCTTCATTGGGTTTTCCGGTAGAAAAGACTTCGGTATCAAAAACTGAAATCGGCCATAACCAAGAGCTGAACCAAGTGTCTAAGACGTCCTCATCTTGTTTCAAATCCTCCATAGTATAACTGGAGTCGTATTCTTTTCGAGCCATTTCCAGCGCTTCTTCTGCTGTTTTGGCTACAACAAATTCTCCATTTGGAAGATGGAAGGCAGGAATCTGATGTCCCCACCAAAGCTGTCGGGAGATACACCAATCTCTTACATTTTCCATCCATGCCCGATACATATTTTTGAATTTGGGCGGATGGAGTTGAATGATATCCTCCATCACAGAGGAAAAAGCAGGTTTGGTGATTTCATCCATTTTGAGAAACCACTGCAAGGAAAGTTTGGGCTCAATGACAGCATCGGTCCGTTCCGAATGCCCAACATTTGATTTGTAGTCTTCGATTTTTTCGAGTTGACCAATTTCATCGATGAGTTTTCCGATTTTCTTTCGAGCGATAAAACGGTCTTCGCCGACTAGGATTTCTGCCTTTTCATTGAGCGTCCCGTTGTCATTTAAAATATCGATGACCTCTAATTTGTGCTTAAGTCCTAATTCGTAATCATTGATATCATGAGCAGGGGTTACTTTCAGGCAGCCTGTTCCAAACTCCATGTCGACGTACTCATCTTCGATAATGGGTATAGCCCGATTGATTAATGGGATAATGGCTTTTTTACCTTTCAGATGAGTAAATCTCGGATCATTCGGATTGATGCAGATCGCGACATCGGCCATGATGGTCTCTGGACGGGTGGTGGCTATAGTCAAATACTGATCAGTTTCTCCCTCGATTTGGTACTTGATATAGTATAGTTTAGAGGCGATTTCTTTGGTAATTACCTCATCATCAGAGAGAGCGGTTTGTCCTTTGGGGTCCCAGTTGACCATGCGGATGCCTCGGTATATTTTACCTTTGCGATACAGATCGACAAATACTGTAATCACCGCATCACTGAGTCCTGCGTCCATGGTAAAGGCTGTCCGGTCCCAGTCACAAGAGGCTCCGAGTTTCTTGAGCTGCTCGAGGATGATTCCTCCGTATTTTTCTTTCCATTCCCAAGCGTGAGTAAGAAACTCCTCACGTGAAATATCTTTTTTATCTATGCCTTTTTCTTTTAATAGCTGAACCACCTTGGTCTCTGTGGCGATAGAGGCATGGTCTGTTCCAGGAACCCAGCAGGCATTTTTTCCCTGCATTCGAGCACGGCGAATTAAAACATCTTGGATCGTATTGTTCAGCATGTGTCCCATGTGAAGGACTCCTGTGACATTGGGAGGAGGGATGACTATGGTGTAGGGTTCTTTGCTCGGGTCAACTTTGGATGAAAAAAGTTTATGCTCCATCCAATAGGCGTACCATTTGGCTTCGGTTTGGGATGGGTCGTATTTACTGGCAATAGACATAATGATTGGTTGATTTCGATTCGCAAAAATAGAGGAAAAAGGCGAAATGCCCTTAATGCTGATCCATAAGTACCAAAGAGATGAGTATAATCTAAGGCGAATCCATTTTTAAAAATCTATTCTAGATTAAATTACTTGGAGCTAGCTTCACCTTAGAAAAAAAAAAGGCCGACATCGCTGCCGGCCTTTTAAATATTTAAAGATTAATTAATTTCCTGTGTATTCCTCCCAGCTAAGCTCAGCTTGTGGATGAGGGAATTGCTGGAAGATGGTGCCACCATCAAAGCTTGTAGGGATTTCACTCAATCTATTGTAGCGACGAGCATCGATCCAGCGATGACCCCAAGGCTCTGCCCAAAGCGAATACCTTCTTTGATAGAGAATCTCATCGATCAAGGCAGCTTGAGAAGAGCTACCTTCGTAATCTCCTAACCCTGCAGCATTACGAATAATATTGATCGCATCTACGGCCAAATCAGCTTGGTTTAGGTTGGCATGTGCCTCTGCTTTAAGCAGAATGAGTTCTTCATTTCGAATGAATGGAATAGACTCCGCATTGCTTGACCATCTTGCATCCTGATGTGTACCCACCAAAGCCCCAGCGTCAGTAGTGACCGTCACAGGAGTTTCTCTTTCCAAAAACTTACTAGCCACTCTCAAATCACCTGGTGTAGCATCCTCTAGAACGGAGGGATGTACTACGATGATAGTATTAATTGCGGCGTTGGGCACATAGAATAGTGGATTGAATATGTCCGGAGAAGCTCCGTAAGGATGCGCAGGTCCAGCATTCAAATCACCTCCCAAGTCCATAAAAGAAGCGTCTAGCGCAGTCAATACGCCTTGCCAATCTCCTCTGTAAGCATTGAGTCGGGCAGTGATGGCTCGATTGACTTGGCGTAGGCCATCGATAGTATTGAATCCATTGAACCCTCTAGTTAAGGTGAAAGGAAAAGCACCTGACCCTGCAGATTGAAGCGCAGCGTCTCCTTCGTCCAGAATAACTTTAATCGCATCCAAAGCTTGCTCATAAGAGACAAATGGTCCCGGATTAAGTGGATCAGATACATCCATTCGAATTCCATTTTCATAGACGAAATTAGCAGGAATCATGTATTGATATCCTTGGATGGTTTTAGCAAAACCGGAAACCGCACTTCTAGCAGGCGCTTGAATGTTTTCCGTGTTTTCAGCAGCTGTTATTAATACGTTTGCTTGGTTAATGGCCTGATAGGGAGCTGCCCAAGAGCCACCACCGGTATTACCAAACCCAAAATAGGATCTATCCGGAGTCCTTCCGTTTTGCCCTAGCCAGTCTGTCTGGAATCGAGGATCGGAGGCGTTAAGGTACCAAATTTCTCTGCCGAAAGTATTCCAAGCCTGAGACACATTAGTCACATAGCCACGATGTCTGGATTCCAATCCAGTTACCAAGAACTGTATTTGCTCTCTTGAAGCATTGTTTGATACCGATCCCACTGATGGGTTGTTCGGATCCTGGATTTCATCCAGTTGAAGTGGATTACACGCTGCTAGTGCACCTGCAACTGCAATCACTTTACTTATATTTTTTAATGTATTTTTCATGTTGTTGCCGGTTTAGAAGTCAATAGTTAAGTGGAAAAACACCCTTCTCGGCGTTGGATATGGCGCGATGTCTACGTTATTTGCGACAGCTTGCGCTCCAAATGTGGAAGTTTCTGGATCATATCCTTCGTAGTTTGTAAATAGGAAGGCATTGTTAACCGAAGTTCCTACACGTACATTTTGTACTGTTGATCCAAACCATTCGTTTAGAGTAGCTTTTGGAATCGTGTAATACAATCCGATTTCCCTGATTTTTACGAATGAAGCATCCTGAACCCATCTGCCCGCATTGTTGTAAGGCTCTGGTTCACGCTGACGTCCATTAGGAATTCCATCACCGTTATCATCATCAAACCAGCCATTGGTAGTACCCCCACCATCGGTTAAGAAGGAAGTCAAGTTGATGTTGTCTCCACCCTGTCTCCAGTCTACCAAAACTGAAAGCTCTAGACCTTTGTAGATGTTTAAGCTATTGAAGAAGGAAAGGTTGAAATCAGGCTGAGAATTTCCCCAGAAAGTAAATCCACCTGGATTGTCAGGATTAGCTGGAGAACCTACAATTGTCGTAGGAGAGTAGCCTTCAGCATACAAGAACGTACCCAGACCGGAACCGAAAGCACCTGCTATGTAGGTTGGGATTCCCAAACGAGTCATTTCGATTTCATTTTTCCAGAATAGGGCTCTAGAGAACCATCGGAAATTTGGCTTTTCGATGATAGTACCAGAAAGACCTAATTCGATCCCTTTGTTCTGAAGCTCAGCTTCGTTACTTGGCGTAGTGTTCACACCCGTAGAAGGAGCTAGGTTTAGGTTTTGGAAGTTGTTTTGAGAGTTTTTGATATAGTAAGTAGCTTCCAGGCTCAGTCTATTGTTGAAGAAGGCGGCATCTACTCCAAACTCAAGTTCTGTGGCAGTTTCTGGTCGGATTTGGGTGTTTCCGATTTGAGTAGAAACGACAGAACCAAGAAGGCCTCCGATATTAGTACCTCCTAATGGAGTAAACGTTGCTCCGAATGGTACTGGACCTGCAGTCTCACCATAGGCGATTCTAGGCTTCAATTGATTGATGAAAGAAGAACTCCAGAAATCAAAGTTGGCCAAGTTAAAAGCTACGGAGGCTCTAGGGAAGGCATAGAATTGATTTGGGTCTCCATTGAGTGTGGACTTATCCCAACGAACACCAACGGTACCGATAATTTTATCCTCGAAGTTAGCTTCTTGTTGAAGGAAAATACCTGCTTCCTGCACCTCTTGAGAAAACTCCTGATTGATCTGCTGAATCGCAGCCTGCAGCAGGTTGGTCTGACCTGGCACCAATCCACGACCTCTGTTGAATAGCGCATTTTCTTTGAAATCCAATCGCACTAGACCGGCCTGAGAATTCATGTTTACTCTACCTAAGTTCCAGTTATAGACTAAGGCCGCTTGGAAGTTGGTGTTAAAGCTTTCTTGCTTTCCTTTCAATAAATCACCTGGGTTAGCCTGCGCTCTTTGGAACTGAAGGAATTCAGGAAGATAAACAGTAGTTCTGTTTTGCAAGAAATCCAATCCTCCCGAGAAAGATGCCTTCAGGAAGCTGTTGCTGGTCTGCAAAAGGTCGATATCCAAGGTGAATGCTTGAATAAATCGATTGACTTGAGCATTGTTGATTCCATTGTCAGTCACTGCTACTGGATTTTCTGAGAAGTAAGGATTGACAGGATAAGTACCGTCACTGTTTCTTCTTAAATCAAAATAGTTAGGGACATAGGCAATACTATAGCCAATGGATGCACCACTGTTGTTTTGGTTTCCGGTAAATCCTCGATCTGCATCCGTCTGAATGTAGTTGGAGGATACTCCTAAACGGATTTTATTGGTGATTTTGTGGTCGATGTTTGCTCTGACAGAATACCGCTGAAATCCGGTATTTTTAACTGTACCTTCTTCATCGGAAATATTACCAGATACGTAGAATTTGGTTTTATCAGTTCCGCCAGATACATTGATTCTAGTATTGAGTAGAGTCGCTTGATTGTTGTAGAAGTAATCTTCATAATCGATGAAGTTGCCAGAAGACTGAGCTGCTCTAAAGCGTTCTAATTCCAATGGCCTTCTTGCCTCAGGGAAGAAGAAGTTGATTTTGTCTTCACTCCAGTCATCTACCCCTAAGAGTCTCAAAGGCTGTGCAAAACCCACATCCTGTGATAAGGATACTGTCGTTCTTCCCTCAGCACCTCTTTTGGTGGTAATGATGATTACCCCTGCATTAGCTCGAGTACCGTAGATTGCTGCCGCTGATGGACCTTTCAATACTTCGATAGTTTCGATATCTGCTGGGTTCAAATCCGCCAATCTATTGGCACCATCATCCTGATTACTTCCTCCTGCACCGGAGACTGTAGCACGACCCGTACGTTGAGTAGCATTACTGATATAGACTCCATCCACAATGATTAGTGGCTGAGAAGCTCCGGATAGTGTAGAGATACCTCTCAATTGAATCGACATCCCTCCTCCTGGCGCACCGCCATTGGATCGGATAGTCGCACCGGCTACTTTACCATAAAGCGCTCCATCTGTAGTTTGGATGGTAGTAGTTCCCGTCAAGTCCTTGGCAGATACTGTAGAAACTGCATTGGCGAGGTTACTCCTTTTGACTGAGGACGCCAAGCCCGTCACGACGACTTCGTCAAGGTTGGTAGCATCTTGACGAAGTTTGATTTGAAGTGTCGTCAAGGAAGCTGATACAGTTACTTCCTGCGCAGTATAGCCAATGGAAGAAACTACAAGTGTTGCCTGATCATTGGTAGGGACATTGAGCGTAAAATTACCATCAAGGTCCGTTACTGTTCCTGTAGTGCTACCTTTGATTAGCAGACTAGCCCCGATCAGGGGCTCACCGGTTCGATCATCTGTCACCGTCCCCGAGACGGTGTACTGTGCCCAAGCCCAACCTACGGATGACCATAGGAATAGGAGGGTTAGTGATAGTTTGTAAAATCTGTTCATAGTATGAATTTTGTTTTATGGATTGAATTTCCTAAAAAATTATTATAATCCAATCTTTCCTTTTGCCATTTAAGTTAAAAATATTACAAAGGGATAGTTGAGCTGATATTTTGTAAATATCCTATTTAAAAACAGCACTTTTTAAATACGAAAAGGGGAGACCTTTCGATCTCCCCTTTCTTCAAATGAAAAGGTGTTGAAATTTAGTTGCGAATCATAGGTAGAATTATTCTACTAGGATGGGTTCCTCCGTGATGAATGGAGTTAGTGGCTATTTTACCTTCGGTCTCATCGTAGTTGTTTCCTCCAGTATTCATATTACGGTCAAATCTAGGGAAGTTTGAACTGCTGACTTCGATACGAATGCGATGACCTTTTTCGAAATAGTTGGAGGTACTCATAGGGGTCATTTTGACCTCATAAACTTTTCCGTTTTCCATCCATACTTCTTTATCATAGCCCTCTCGGTAGCGCACACGTTGAATAGTCTCATCAAGGTTGTAAGCTTTTCCGTCAGGGTATACATCGATTAGCTTAATCGTGACATCGGTGTCTTTAACATCCGAGGAAAGGTATAAGTAGCTTTCGATAAACCCGGAAACCTCTACGCCTTCCTCTAATGGCTCAGAGGTATACACCAGGATATCATCTCTCAACTCCATTTCGCTCTGATCAAAAGCACCACCCTGCACAGCATTGCCCGTACAGCAAACATTTCCTCCATAGGAATTCACAGGATTCATGGGGTCATACTTAAAGGTATCCTTGGCTTCTGACTTGGGTTTTTTGGCGACAAGTTTTCCATTACCATTTCGGGTGTTGGCTTTGCCTTCTGAGTCTAAAAAGAATTCGGTCATTTTTGCCTCAGCAGGTGGCCATACATCTGAAGATTGCCATTTATTAGATCCCATAGTGTAATAGGTCACTTTTGGCATTTTTGCAATGGTGCCATCATCCTCACCTTTCAGCCATAGATCAAACCAAGCGGTAATGACTTCGTCGTAATTCCATCGCGCATCGCCTACACTTCTTTCTCCAATGATCGTATTTTCTGTAGCACGGGTATAGGAGCAGTGTAAGACAGGAGCGATGACCAAATATTGATTTTCTCGGGCCATCTGACTGATGGCGTTTTCCCTAGCATGATTATAAAGGGCGATATTCGGAGAAGAGGATACGTCATACCAGGACACAAACCACATACTTGGCTTGTCAAAAGGCATCTTATCGTGATACAGTCCACCTTGATACCACTTAGGATCATTGGGCTTACGGGTAATCATTTCTTCATAGATTCCTTTAGGACCGTTTGCGTTTTTGATAATGTCCTGCACAGGTAAGTGAGCCAGGCCCTCTTTCCAGTCTACCCGAGGATACTCAGGAGCCATGTCATAGAAGCGCTGAAGTCTCAATAGATCTTCTTGAGCGATCCCTTTTTGCAATTTGGGAGCAAGAGGGTCATGCTGAGTGCTGTATAGCCATGCCGTAAAAAGCATCTGACCCGCGCCTCCGCGATACCAATTTCCTTGTTCTACAAATTCACCTATTTGACCTACTCCTGCGCCGTATCCCTGAGGCACTAATGCCGCAAGAGCCGGATGATCTAGTGAAGCGGCTGCCATTTGCCACTCCGCGGTGGAGGAACAGCCCAATGTGCCGATTTTACCATTGCTCCAAGCTTGCTTAGACATCCAGTCAAAGGCATCGTAACCATCTGTAAGCGGGGTGCCTAAGATGTCCCACTCCCCTTCAGAAAAGAATCTTCCACGCTCATTTTGGACTACATAAGCGTAGCCCTTTTTTACCCAATCCAGGGCGCTTTGAAGTGTGCGGGTACGAAGTTCTCCATCTCCATAGGTATTGAAATTGTAGGGAGTTCGAGAAAAGACAATGGGTACAGGCTGATCGGTTTTAGGCCGATAAATGTCAGTGGCAAGGCGATTGCCGTCGCGCATAGGCATCATGACTTTTTGATCAATGATGGCAATTTCGTCTAATTGCTCAAGGACCGACTTCTCTTGCGCAAAGCTTTCTACCTGAAGAAGTAGAAGTAGAGATAGAAAGATAAATTTTATTGAGGTTTTCATCATAGTTGAAGCGTATTGTTGCTGTTAATATAAAAACTGTCCTTGAAAAATTCAGATCAAAATGATGAATGGTAGTTCAAGAAGGTAATGTGGAAATGGAATTAGATTTTGGATAGAGCTTAATCTCTTGACAATTAGTGCTATTTTGGGATAGTAGGTATTTTAATCAGGGAATAGTTTTCTGCTTTTCTTTCGATTTCCTCATTAAAGGCTAAATTTGCAACTCAATAATTTTTGCCATGAGTGATACGAAGATAAACACCCTTGAAACTTGGGTGGAAGTGCCCAAGAATTCTGATTTCACGATTTATAATCTTCCGTTTGGAGTTTTCAAAAATAAGCGACTAAGTCCCAGAGTAGGAATCGCTATCGGTGATAAAATCGTTGACTTGAGTGTACTGGATCAGGAGAGTTTTTTCTCGGATATGTTTTTGCCAGAAGGAATTTTTCTAACGGAGACACTGAATGAGCTTATTGGACTGGGTAAAGTCCAAACCAAAAAAATCCGCGAGCGTGTGCAAGAACTCCTTTTGGCGGACAATGAAAAGCTGAGAGATCATTCTATTCGGGGAAAAGTGATGGTTAATCGCAAAGAGGCAGAAATGCTTCTTCCTGTAAAAATCGGAGATTATACAGATTTCTATAGCTCCATGGAGCATGCCACCAATGTAGGCAAGATGTTTAGAGATCCGGAAAATGCCCTTCTTCCCAATTGGAAACATTTGCCGGTGGGTTACCACGGAAGAGCTTCTTCTATAATTCCATCAGGTGTAAATATTCACCGACCCAAAGGACAGTTCAAAGACCCCGATATGGAGGTCCCCGGTTTCGGACCCAGTAGAAGATTGGATTTTGAATTGGAGCTGGCATTTATCACTGGTAAAGCCACCCGGCTGGGAGATACGGTTTCGACTGCAGATGCCGAAGATTATATTTTCGGATTTGTTCTTTTCAACGATTGGTCGGCTCGTGATATTCAGGCTTGGGAATACGTGCCTTTAGGTCCCTTTTTGGGAAAAAGCTTTGCATCTTCTATTTCCCCATGGATCGTTACGATGGAAGCTTTGGAGCATTTTAGGGTAGAAGGGCCTAAGCAGGATCCTGAGGTTTTGCCTTATTTGCAATGTGAAAAAGCTCATGGTTTTGATTTACAATTGGAAGCTTATATCCTGCCTGAAGGAGTGAAACAATCAACCAAGGTCTGCACTTCCAATTTTAAATACATGTATTGGAATGTGGCACAGCAACTGGCCCATCACACCGTGAATGGCTGTAATCTCAATGTGGGCGATATGATGGCTTCGGGGACCATTTCCGGACCGACGGAGGATTCCTTTGGCTCCATGCTCGAACTCAGCTGGAAAGGCACTAAGCCCATCAAACTGGATACGGGTGAAGAGCGGAAATTTATAGAAGATGGAGATACCGTGATTTTAAAAGGATTTGGTGAAAAAGATGGAATCCGAGTTGGATTTGGTGAGGTGAGAGGCAAAGTATTGCCAGCAAAGTAATCCTTAGATAAAAATACAATAAAAAAACCGGCGACTGCCGGTTTTTTTGGTTTAGGTTGGTGATTGATTTTTTAGTTTTAATTGATGATTTTAAAGAGCATTTCGGGTTCATCAGTAGTGATGAAATCCACTCCACGCTCCAAAAGCCACTTCATGTCCGATTCATTGTTTACTGTCCAGGCATTGGTGCTTAGTCCCAATTCTTGGGCTTCTTTTATCCAGTTTGATCGGAGTTTGAGCAATCTGATATTGTAATCAAATCCAAAAAATCCCGCTTCTTTGAGTTCCGCTGGGGTTTTATCTCCCGTAAGGTAAGCGACATTGGCATTGGGATCAGTTTCGATTGCTTTTAACCCACCTTCATAGCTGAAGGTGATGTAGTCTACCCACTTCTGAGCCTTTAGCTGATGAACCATTTTGACTACAAGTTCTCCGATTTTTTCACTACGCTCTACCGAAATTCCCGAGGGTTTGAATTCAAGGATAAGCTTGGTTTTATTTTGTTTCATGCCTTCCCGCAGGTATTCTTCCAAGGTGGGGATTTTCTCTCCATTCGGAAGGTTTTTTTTAAGTAGCTCCTGATAAGTACTGTGCTCTATCTCCAATCCCTCAAAGTCAGCATCGTGATTGACTACCAATACATCATCCGAGGTCATCCAAACGTCAAATTCAGTGCCTTCACAGCCTAAAGCGATGGCCTCTCGAAGAGAAGCAATTGAATTTTGCGGATGATTTTGGGCTTTCCAAGCCCCTCGGTGGGCAATGACTTTGTTTTTGACAAACGAATCTTGAGCTAAAACTATCGAACTGACGAAGAACATGAGGATTGATGCGGTAAGAGATCGCAGCATAGAAATCAAAGTTTAAATGATAGCTAAAAGTATCAATTCTAATCTTTTTCTCGGCTAAAGAAATCAAAATTCACAGAAAAATGATTTTGGGTTGATTTCAACTTACTCCTTTTTCTTCCCATTCATTTTGTAGATCAAGTAGCCGATACCAATCAGAAAGTGTAATGCTAGTATTGATACGATCAAGATGATTAATGCTTCGTCACTCATTGGTTGATGGAGAATTAGTGGATTTTTTTGAGCCAAAGCGCTACTCTGACCCCGAGTCCCTTAGCTTTTAATAAAAAGATCGGATCGATACCGTCAAAGGGTCCCTCATCGGTCACCGCTGATGCTCCAAAAGCCGCCTCAACCTCCTCTCCCCCGATAATCAACATCCCATGAATGAGCATAGCACGGTGAATGCTATGTAGTACAGCTTCCTCTCCTATGGAAATGCCTCCTCCAGTAGAGAATGCTGCCCCGATTTTATCTTTCAAGGGCCTTCCCTCAAAAGGCCATGAATTGATAAAAGTTAATAACTCAGGAGGAGGGTTACCATTGTATACAGGTGAACCCACAATGATGGCTTTTGCCTGTAATAAGTCGTCTTGACTGACCTCATGAATAGGCTTGAGGAGAGCTACTTCATTTTCTGAGGAGATACCTTCAGCAATTGCCTCTGCCATTTTCCGGGTGGAGCCAGATTGGCTAAAATAAGTGACTAAAATAGACTCTTGGCTAAATCCAACTATTGGGATTAGCGCAAGAATAGGAAGAAGTAGCCATTTTTTCATTGGTGATTTTGGTTAACTGCCAAGGATACTTTGGTTGAGAAATGACTTTTTGCCTTTGGCTTGAACAAAACTAATAGTATTCGTATTTTTAAGTTAAACCAAAACATTTATTTTATGGCAGATACTGTAAAGATTTTAGATATTCTTTCATTGACACATGATGTGAAACAGTTCACCGTCGAAAAGCCCAAGGGCTACGGCTTTATTCCCGGTCAGGCAACAGAAGTCGCTATCAATAAGGAGGGATGGACTGAAGAAAAGCGGCCCTTTACTTTTACTTCTCTTCCTGATGATGAGCACCTAGAGTTTGTTATCAAATCCTATCCTGATCATGACGGGGTGACCAAACAGATCGGGAATTTGGTGCCAGGAGATGAGTTTATCATCGATGATGCTTGGGGAGCTATCCAATATCATGGGAGAGGGGTTTTTATCGCAGGAGGTGCAGGGGTCACACCTTTTATTTCTATTATCCGGGATTTACAAGCAAAAGGAGAATTAGAAGGCAATAAATTAATCTTTGCCAATAAGACCAGAAAAGATGTGATTTTGGAAGCGTATTTCCATGAACTTCTTGGTGATGATTTCATTTCAATTTTGGATCAGGAGGATCTTGAGGGGCATGCAAAAGGTCGGGTGACGATGGATTTTTTGAAGGAGAAAATTGAGGATTTTTCACAGGAGTTTTACGTTTGCGGACCAGATCCGATGATCAAAGCCGTTTCTTCAGCTCTGGAAAACCTCGGCGCCAATCCAGACGCAATTGTATTTGAAAAATAACAACTGGACTATTGATGTATGAAAAAAGCCAAGCTTCTTTAGAGGCTTGGCTTTTTGACTGAATAAAATTCTCTTTAATTGAATCCTATCTCTGTGATTCCTTGGTGGCTGATTTTGATCGCTTCCATCGGGTCTAGGCCAAAGGTTTGATCTTGCTCCACTAAATAGTAAGCCATTCCAGATTTATCTTTTTCGGCCAGAATTCTGGCAAAGTCAATATTTCCTGTTCCGACCGGAGCAAAATTTCCTTCATCATTCATGTCTTTGACATGCCAAGCCTTGAATCGACCCGGATATTTTTCGAAATAAGCCAAAGGGTCGGCACCTGCCTTAGTCACCCAGAATAAGTCCATCTGATAGTTGACGTGTGCAGGATCGGTATTTTCTAGAATATAATCAGTCAAGATAGTTCCATCTTCCATAGGCTTAAATTCGAAGTCATGGTTGTGATACAGAAGTTTCAGTCCTGCTGCAGTACATTTTTCTCCAAGGGTCGTTAGGATATTGACGAGTTCTTCTTTGGTGCCTTTCATGCCCATACCGTCAGGACCGAAAGTGAACATTCCCATAGGGGGTACAGGAATTACAAAATATTCGAATCCTGCTGCTTTGGTAGCGGCGATTTGTTCGTCGGCATTTTCCAAGTTGACACCACCCATGTGTGTACTCTTTGGTGCTAGTCCTAGGGACTCCAGGTAGGATTTGAATTCAGCAGGCTCCATGCCATAAAACTGACCATCAGCATAGCCTGCGGCCTCGACATAGGCATAGCCTGCATCGGCCACTTTCTGAAGTGTGGCTTTGGGGTCCTCGGCCATAGCATCTCTTACCGTGTAAAGTGCTAGTCCGCCTAGTCTTTCGGGTTCTTGATTCTCTGTCACTTCTGTTTCGCTGTTTTCTTCATTGGAACTGGAGGAACCGCAAGCGGCCACTCCTAAACTAATTGTCATAGCTAAAGCTAAATTCCAAATGCTTGATTTTTTCATGTGCTTTTTATTTGAGTTGTAAAGGCTGCACCTCACTAAGGAAAGTCAGGTGCTCGATTTCTTATAGGTTTGGGTGTTTGGAATTCGAAAGATATTGAAAATGGCTGAATTATGCAGATTAGATTTTACCCATGACCTGTATCACTTAAATCCAAAAACCAAAGGAAAGACAAATACCACAATCATCGTCCATATCAAATAAACAGGAAGGTAACGGACGACCACCAAACCTACTTCTTGGATTGATTTGTCTTTTCGGAGTGTGGTAATCAGTCCCCGGCAAACCCATAGCAAATGAATCAACATCAGGACATTTATACCCAAGACTGCGAGTCGGTTGGGAGTAAGGCCGTATTCGCTGATTCGAAAAGCTATGGCGGATAGCGCCACCAGATTGACAATGACTGTAGCGAGGGAGAGGAGGATCAATACCCATTTGGACATCTTGGAGTTTGACTCCTGACTGGATTCTGCTACCGAGAAGAATATCAAAGCTAAAACTCCTATCAGAAGCAGGTTAAAGAGCAGTAAAAATTCCCGGTCATTGTAGGGATCTTTACCCGCGTAGACTATGGCTCCTAGGTAGAAGAAAAGCATAATCAGCACTAGTGGAGCAAAGATTTTGGCAATGATGGGTGGGACTTTATTTACCAACTGCGGATTGGTTTGGGTGAGGTGCGTCGCAATAAGCGGAGCTGCCACCAAGCCAAAAAGCCCGATATTTTCAAAGTAAAATTCACCAATATCCAGCCCGATCAGATTAAATAAACCGATCGTGATCCCTGATAGTAGCATTCCGGCCAGTCCAAGTACAGCACCCATGATGACAGCATCACCATTGAAGTTTAGGAATTCCAATCTCTTCAGTAGGTTTTTAGGCTGTGCCTCCCCAAAGACAAATCCCAAAACCCCCCATAGGAGCAAGGGTAAATGGATACAGGCCAATAGCAAAGTGTCACTTTGATTGTTTTCGGGGAGCAAGTTGATGTAGAAAATCGAACCCATTAGAACCAATCCCGGTAACCAAAGTGATGTGGGGGAAAGCTCTTTTTTCCACACAAAATAAAGAGACACAAAGGGAAAGACCAGAAAGCTCAGATTTCGGGGATAGAAAAATTCCTCATTCCAGTTGAAGAAATCAGGTGATTTTGCTATCAGCCAGGCGACAGATGCTGCGATCAAAATAAATGCCCATGCCTTGGAATTTCCCCATTCTCTGGATTCAGCGGCAAAATTGAGCCGGGCATTCCAGAATTCCACCGTAGGTGTGTCCTGGATTTGCGGATAGAGTTCCTGGAAGGCAATTTTGAATTCCGATTTATTTTTCCGGTAAAGTTTTTCCAATTCCTCCGCTTGGTGGAGATTGGAGAGGATTTGCTCTTTCATATACTATGGGGGTTAAGGGGTCAATATTTTTATTAATTCCAATGTCCAGTTACTGCAAATGCCATCACCGCGCTCATCCAAATTGCTACAAAATAGAGAAGAGTACTGAAAATGACTGCGATGAGTTTTTGATTGCCTTTGGGAAACCACTTAAATCCCATCAGGTAAAAGAACATTCCACCTGCTGACCCGCCTAAGGGGATTATGATTAGCGGGTAATACATCCAGGATTCGAAGAGATCTTTTTTGGTCAAGATGACAAAGAGCAACCATGCCAAAGGCAAACTCGCTCCCAGCATCGCTGGTAAAAACAACTCCTTGGGATGGAATGGGAAGAATGAGGGGGGTTGATTTTTCATTTTGTTTTAAGTTTAGTTCAATATTTATTTTGAAAGTACTTTGTAAATCAAAGTCAATGGATAAATTTTTTTAAGTTTTATTTTCGTTGATTAAATTTTCGAGGAAATCGAGATGGGATTGGAAGGCTTTTTTTCCAGTAGCGGTGGCAGAGTAATTGGTCAGAGGTTTTCTTCCTGCAAAGCTTTTTTTGACATGGATATAGTCGGCTTTTTCCAGATGTCTTAGATGAGAAGCGAGGTTGCCATCTGTGACTTCGAGGATTTCTTTGAAGGAAATGAAATCATATTGCTCATTGACCATCAGGATGGACATGATGCGCAGTCGGATGACGTTTTCAAATGCCTTGTCGTAGTTTCCCCTCACCTTATCGATCGTATCGGTAATACATCATGGAGCCATAGATCACATGAAGGACTCCAAATCCCAGCGCCCAACATAGCAAGCCATAACCCGGAAAGAATGCGGCTAGAATTCCTAATATCAACTGACCTATTCCCAGATTTCGGATTTCTCCCAAGGTAAAATGAGAAGCGCTAATCAATCCCAAACCATAAAAAACCAAGGTGGCCGGTGCAATCAGCTGATAGGTACTCTCATGGATCAAAGCAAAGGAAAACAAGCCCCCTGCCACTACAGGGATAAACAAGGCAAGTAGGAAGCGCTTGCTAGCAGGAGACCAGAATTTCTCGGCCTTTCGTTGACTTTTGCTTTGACTCAGTAGATAGGCAGATCCAATGGCCAAGAGCAAGACAAGCAGGGCAACAGCCAATAAATTGGTTTGCAACTCTGCCGGGGAACTGGGCTCAAATTCCGCTCCATAGGTGGTGGAGGGAAAGTAAATCCAGTACCATGCGATTCCGGCGCCGATAAAGGCATAAATACCCGCCAAAATTCCAGCTAGCCCACTCAAGGACAGGAATCGGGTGCTTCGTTCCATCATGGATTTGATTTCTGCTAATTCTTGTTCTGGTTTCCTCATTTTAAAAGTACTTTGAATAACAAAGTAAATTAGAATTTTGAAATCTTACCATCCCTAGGGGAAATTTTTCTGATTTTTTTTCAAAAAGTAAAAAAGCATCGTAAGAAAGCCTGATTTAAGGCAAATGCCGTATGGCGGTTTTGGGATGTGGCTGTTTCCTTTGAGGTGAATTAAATGAAAGAGTTATGAAGAGATTATTTTACCTTTTTACCTTAATAATGTTGATGGTAGGCTTGTGTGTTTCCTGCACGGATAGTGAAGATATGGATCCGGATGATCCACAGATTACCAACGATTTGGATTTCCCGTTTACACTATCGGGAGATGAAAGCCGATATGTGATGGAAATAGACGGGGTAGAAGTGAGCAATAATGCAGAAATCCTCAATACACTCAATGTTGACAAATCTATTTCGGTAAATCTTTGGGGACCTCAAAATGATTTCAATTTTGGCTCTTTTTATTGGATCCCTTTAGGCACGGGTACTTACGAAACCGGACATGATTTGGGGCCGGGTAACGGATCCAATGGCAATAATATTTTCATGAATGCATTCGTGAAAAAGGATGGTACAAAGCACTATGCTTATTCCTCGCATGAGTACGGTTTTTTGGAGGATAGACGTATTCCGGGTTCATCCTGCACGGTCAAAATTATCACTTTCGAAGGAGGTCAAACGACTTATTCCTTTATGAATGGTACGTATAGCCAATTTATAGGAACAGTGGAGGGACAGTTTGCCGGCACCTTCAAAACTCCCGAAGGTCAAGAAATCAAAGTGACCAAAGGGCAATTTAGAATTGTTCAAGAGTTGCCTCCGGGAGCAGTCGTAGTGGATTAATCAAAATATTTAGGGCTTTTCTACTATGGAAAGCCCTTACTTTTTCCCTATTTCCCCGAGATGGGTGAATTTAAAGCCTTTTTCATATTTCAATCCATAGCCTAGCATTCGGTCTAAGGCAGTATGAGAAAATAGAATAACCCCAGCCACCTCTGCAATTTGGGATTCCAATAAAAAACCAAAGCCAAAAACCAGCATTGCAATCCCGCGATGATGGAAAACATTGTACACCCAAGCTCCAATTTTCTCACCTGCCATATAACCCAGCATTCCGATATCCGGAAGGAAAAACAATCCGGCAAACCACCACCAAGATAGTTCGGTCAAATAAAAAGCATAGCTGCCTAGTAGTAAGAGGGCTAGTTCTTCGATGCGGAGTAGATTTTTCATCTTTAGGAGAAGTAAAGCAGTAAACTTACAATTTTAACTAAGACCTGTCAGGTTTTCAAAATCTGACAGGTCTAGCTTGATTCTTAAAGTAAAAACGCCATCCTTTTGGGATAGCGTTTGATCGATTTGAAGTTGGTGATGTTTATTGGAAAAGCTGCGGAGCAAATTGACTTAAATACACACGCCAGTTTCTCCAGGTGTGCCCACCTTCGCTTTCGACATACTCATAGGGCATGTTCATCTCATCTAATTTTGCTCTGAATTCTGTATTGGCATCATAAAGGAAATCCGTTTTCCCAATTGCGATCCAATATAATTCGTAGCCATTGTCCATTTGAGTTTGGAGGGTCTCGTCGAAGTTGCTGTACACTTTGCCGGTGGCATCTTCTCGTGGCATAATGGCTGCGGAGAAAAGTCCGATATAATCAAAGGTATTCGGATAATATCGGGAAATGTGAAGCGTATGGTATCCACCCATGGACAGCCCGGCAATAGCTCGATTGCTTTTGTCAGCCTTGACTCTGTAATTGTTTTCTACGAAGGAGATAATGTCCTCAAAAGCGCCCTCATAGGTGCCATCCATGGTTTTTGGAACCATAAAGGTCGGTTTGTAGAAGTTTTTGCTTCCTTCACCCGGTGCTCCATCCTGGATGACATTGCCATTGGGCATGACCACGATCATAGGCTTGGCTTTTCCTTGAGCAATCAGATTGTCTAAAATCTGAGCTGTACGGCCTAGATTAATCCAAGCCTCCTCATCTCCTCCCGCTCCATGAAGTAAGTAGAGTACAGGGTAAGTTTCAGCAGATTTTTCATATCCCGGAGGCGTATAGATGGTGATTCTACGATCCATACCCAGTCCGGGAGAATCGTACCATCTGCGAGTCACAGATCCATGAGGGATATCATTGGTCATAAACAAGTCGGCATGAGCTCCTCCCACGATGAAGATATTGGTAGCAGTTGCCACATCACGGATCAAGAAGGGATTATTGGGATCGGTAGCTTTGAAGCCATCGACTAGGAAAGCGTAATTGTATAGCTCAGGGTCCAAGGTGCTGGTGGTCAGAGACCAGACACCGTTTTCGTCTTTAGTCAGTTTTGCTTTGCCCGGTCCGTCCATGGGGCCGCGGGGAGTTTCTACTTTGACTGTAGGGAGAAAATCTCCAGTCACTTCTACTAGGTCTGCGTCAGGAGCAAAAAGACGAAAAGTGACCGTCTTGTCTTCATGGATTTCTGGAGAAATCAGTTGCTGCGCATTAAATAGCGCTTCCTGTGCTAAAATCGGAAGGCTAACTACCAGCACAAGGGCTAATAAGAATAGTTGTTTTTTCATTAGGTATAGGTTCTATTGTTTCATTTTGGAAAAATAGAAAAAAGTAGGATCAAAACCTAGGGTTCACTAGTCGAGTGATCAGCAAATCAATCCATATTTTTTTTGTCATAAATCCAGCCTTCCCTTTTGGATAGTCCTGGAGTAGAACCTGTGAAAAGCTTTGCTGCCTCCTTGTCTCCTTTGAGTTGCCACTGATACCAATGGGTGGCTACCCAAGCAAACTCTCCTCCGAAAGATTCTCCATAAGTACCGCCATGTCCCACGTCCAAGTTTCCTACAAAAATGGGTACATGGTCAATTCGATCAAAATCATCCATTCCATTGCCGTAAGCGATATCGGACTCTCCGCCCAGAAGATAGAGTGTGGGGGTATGGATTTTTGCAAGTTGATCCTTGGTGACTTGGGGCATTCCGGGCATGCCTCTTCCGGTGTCTTTCAATACTCCGCTATTGAACACGCCGATTGTGGTGATTCTCGGGTCATGAGCCATTTCCAGTGTTTGCAATCCACCGCAAGACATACCGCTCAGGGCAATATTACCGGTATCAATCTTTTGATAGTAGAGGCTAGTGGGCTTTGAATTTTCTGCGATCGCCCAATCAATGGCATCCAATAGCTTTTGAGATTTGGAGCGCACATCAGTTTGCTTGGGCATCGTCCCGATGGCAAGGACCAAAAATCCATGAGAAGCCACTTCATTAAGAAAATTGACATGCTCCCAAGGTGAATCATAACAGGCTCCGTTGCCCCAGGCGATAATGGGGAGCTTTTTGTTCTGATCAAATGGTGCAAGATTCTGAGGTCTGAACACAGTATGGGTTGGGAGGCCAGATTCTTTGGTCATCACAGCAGGATATTCACCCGTTCCTCCATTTTCGACGATTTCTGATGTAGTCCCTGTTTCAAAAACTAAGTTTTCCGAGAAAAACGGAAGTGTCTTGGTTTTGATTCGTTCCGCAATTCGATTGAGATGATCACCTTCGTAGCTTTCATAAAAATGAGCAATTTGATAGCTGTCCAGTAATCCATGGAGCTTTTTGGTAGCTTGGCTGATTCCGACGTCTTGAAGCCCTGCGTCTATTCCGATCGCATTTAGTTTTTTGAGATTAAGAATGTATTGATCTACAAAATTAAGGGTCCGGTTGGCGATGATTTTATTGATTACCTCTTGTCGTGGCTCACCATTTTTTGCGGGTAAGTCCAGGTAAAGCGGTGGGTTTTGAGGGTTGGGTGAAAATGCTGCTGCCGTAGCCAAGGTTGCTATTTCAAAAAACGATGTCTGCTCCAATTGCTCCGGAGTCAGATTTTCGAGCTTTTTCATCAATTCAGGATCGGTATTGCTGCCTCCATCCATACAGCAGGGACTTAAGGCGTAAATGGATGAAAATACTTCGGGATATTTCATCCCTAAGCGCAAGGTACCGTATCCGCCCATGGAGTGTCCTGCCAAGCCCCGACTTTCCTTTTTGGGCAGGGTTCGGTAATTCGCGTCTACATACTCCACCAATTCTTTGGCGACGAAGGTTTCCCAATCTCCAATCGTGGCTGAATTGGCATACATACTTCCCTTGAAGCGATTGTAGGCATTAGGCATGACGACAATCATTTCCTTGGATAGCTCTTCTGCGATAGATTCTTCGATGACATCCTGCAGGTTGATCCAGTGATCTTCCCATCCAAACCACTGCGAATCGGTGTCCGTGAAGCCATGAAGCATGTAAAGGACCGGGAATCGCTGATCAGCACTTTTCTGATAGGTGGGGGGTAGATAAACGGTCACTTCCCGGTCTGCCGGGTCGCCGATGAGGTTGCCTTCGAGTGCTTTGCTGTGGATTTTGATCCGTTCTTTGCTTCCTTTTTGTGCATGGGCAAAAGTGAAACTCAACAGAAATAAGGCCGTCAGGAGAAAAAGCTTATTCATAGGTCTAATGGGTTTAGGTTTGCCTTAAAAATATGGGTTTTGCCGAATTTGTCCTATTGAAACAGGATGGTTTTGTGGGTCATTCCGGCCCATTAGCCAATTAATTTTTAAAAATAGGTGGAAAAGTAGCTGAAATCTACCGGAGGAAATAGATCAGCGTCCCAAAAAGCCCAAGGAGCCCCAACAACCAAATGAGCCAGTAAGGTTTACGCTTGAGTGGGTTTTTGCCCCAAAAGACAATCGTCAGCTGCATCAAGAGTGGCCGGTTTTTGGATATGAAATTATAGCCATGATTACTAAGCTGGCGAAATATTTTGGACCGCTGATACCAATTATGCCAAAAGGTGCTGGGCTCCTTGAAATAGGCAAAAGTTCGAAAAGCCGAGTCAGGTCCACTAAATACAGCACCGTCTTTTTCTATCAGTCGCGAGGCTCTTTTAAATTCTTTGAACGGAATGTCAGGGAAATTTTCAGCTACCTCCTGGAAAGTTTGGTATTCCAGTCCCCTCGTTTTACTTTTCCAAACCATGATCCAATACTTACAAAAACCACATTGTCCGTCCCAGATAAATAAATCTTCTTTGGGAGGAAATTGGGTTTTTGGGATAGTTTCAAACATTGGTTTCGGTTTAGTGTGATATTCTAATATACTGAATAAAACCGAAGTGTTTTGGATTTGATCCGATGGAAGGAGGGATTCTTATTGGATAAAAATTGGATCTTTTTCTACTAGCAGCTTTTTTAGGCATGGTAAAAAGGCAGTTAATGTTGTGTGGTAAAAATTTAAGTATAACGGTCAAAAATGAATGCCTTAGTAATTGGAGATCTTCATGGCAGGAGCGTTTGGGAGGGAATTCCAGACTTGTTCACCTTTGATCGGGTCGTATTCATTGGTGATTATTTTGATGCCAAGGAGAATATTTCCGAGGCAGAGCAAATTGCCAACTTTTTGAGATTGCTCGAATTGAAGAAATCCTACCCCGAGAAAGTTACTCTTCTGACGGGGAATCATGATTACCATTACTTTCCATTTTCTAAAAGTGTGTTTTCCGGGTTTTCTCAGACGCTTTATTCCTCCATCTCTAAAATGATGAATGAAGCCTATCTTGAGGGTATTTTGGAAGCTGTCTGCCTGATTAATCATTTCCTAATTACCCATGCGGGAGTTACCAAAACTTGGTTTAGGGAAAATATCGGGAATCCGGAGAAGTTAGCATTGGAAGAAGTAGAGGAGTCTATTTCCGTTCTTTGGCGCAATCAACCCGAATCCTTTGATTTTGAAAAAAGGCCAGAAGCGGCCCCGGATGGAGATGATGTATTTCAGCCTCCTTTTATGGTGCGTCCACCTTCTGTGCTGCGGGACCGCATCCCCAACTGTATACAGGTGATTGGTCATACTCAGGTGCCAAGCATCAAGATGCTAGCCAATAATCTCATTATGTGTGATGTGCTTGGATACAGAAGAGAAGCGCTGATCATTCGAGATGCTAAGGTCACGGTGATGGAGTTTTGAATCAATTATTCATTCTATGTGCTGAAAAATGTAACTTGAAAATCTTTCAAAGACTCCAAAAAGACTTCTAATATGAATAAGCCATTTATTGCATTTTTCCTTTTCCTCGTAATCAGTTATTCCGCCTTTTCCCAGTCTCGAATTATTACCGGAGGATGGGTTTTTGACACAGAGAGCAAAAGCTTCAAAAAAAATCAGGGGATTTACATTGTCAATGGGCTTTTTGGAACCGGAAATGAAAAAATCACCAATTGGGAAGTTCGAAGTCTAAAAGATGACGATTACATTTTGCCAGGATTTATCGATCTGCATGCCCACTATCGGGTAAGCTATGAAGGAAAGGCTTTTGACGATACGGTCGCCATGCCGAAGATTTTTTTGGCAAATGGCATCACCAGTACTTTTCCTGCAGGGGAAATCGAACCAGAAAAGATGTGGGATCTTCAAGACGCAATCGATCGGGGACAGCGACCCGGCCCCAGAATTTTGCACTCAGGGCCCTATTTTGGTACAGCTGCACCGGATTGGGATCGGGAATTCACCGATGGGCAGATTCGTGAGCGCGTAGATGAGTGGGCGAGGCGAGGAGCATATGGATTTAAGGCCAAAGGAATTACCGCTGATCAGCTTCAAGCCCTGATCGATCAAGCGCATCAGCATGACTTGACGGTGACAGGCCATCTCAATTCTGGCTATCGCAACTCGGTCAATCCTCAAGAGGCAATCGAAATGGGAATCGATCGGGTGGAGCATTTCTTGGGGGGTAGGTTATTGGCGGATTCTATCGATGCTTATCAAAGCCTGAAGCAACTCGATCCGGCCGATCTGCGATTGGATGAGATTATTCAATTGTATATCGACAGCGGAGTTTATTTCGATGCTACACTGGCAACTTACGGCGCAATCGGAGGAGTGGATTCACCGGTTTTCTTCGATTTTGCTTTTGAGGAATTGTACTACACGCCTTTGGCCGATCGTGTGATTAAGGCAAGTGAGCCATCCGCATTCAATGAATTGTGTGCTCAAATCTATCCGATCAAGCAAAAAGTACTCAAGCGTTTTTACGATGCCGGGGGTTTGATTACGGTGGGCACAGATCGTCCATTTTTGTTGGATAATTATTTGGGAAATGGGATTGGCGGTTTTTTTATCCATCGGGAATTAGCCGCGATGGTAGAGATCGGAATCCCGGCTGAGGATGTGCTGTATTTTGTTACTCAGCAAAACGCCGAAGCATTGGGGATTGCTGACAAGGCAGGAAGCATCAGTCCCGGAAAGTGGGCAGATTTTTTGGTGATCAAAGGAAATCCGCTGGAAGATATTACCCGTACCCGATCGGTTCATACGGTGGTTCGGGGCGGGAGAATTTACGATTCTCAAAGTTTGAAAAATGCAGCCAAAGGAAAACTGGGGCCTGTGGAGTAAGAGAGGATACTAATTCAAAGTTGGCAATTAAGCTGTCTGGTTTTGGAATTTAATGTAGATAAAATTTGATTCATCCGATATGATTTTGTGTTGATCCTTAATTTGCACTTCAATACTTACCTTATGGCCAAAAAGAAATCCAAACCTCAACGTACAAAATTTAACCCCATAAATTACTTAAAAACCGGTAACGCCAGAAAACTACCGATTCATCAATGTCTTTTACCAACGAATTGGGAAGAAGTTAAAAAGTTTCCCGCGATAGTTGCCAGAAAGCATGTAAATAATCATGTTACCTTTGCATCTGTTTTGGTGGACTTATTGTGTACGGGTGCAAAGGATGTTTTATTTTTCGTTAATGAACCCGAATCACTTTATCAGGAAATTTTGGAAAATTATGAAGACGGGATTTCAATTCAATTTGAACCCGTTTCTTATGAATTAATCCACAATGTCATTTTTGAATCGGTTGCTTTTGCGGAGGAATTTGGAATAGCTCCTCATGAGGACTTTAAGTTTGCTGAATTAATTTTAGAGGAAGATTCAGATGATTTTCCAAGGCTAGAAGTTCCCTTAGGCGAAGAGGGCAAAGCGTATCTTTACTTAACTGAAGGCGATGATCGTGCCCCCTATTTTGAGCGACAAATTTTGAAGTATGGGAAGCCGGGAACTTTTCAAATTATTCGAAATGAATTCGCTTCTTTATTTGATGAGGATGATCTGGATGAAGATGAGGATAGCGATAAATATTTAGTATCCTGCTATGGTTGGGATGAGTTGGATTGGGAAGAGTTTTATGATGAGATGAATCTTGATGAATTACCTAATGAAATCCTTTTGTACACCATTTCTCGTTTGCCAGAATATGAGTATGATGAAATGGTAGATGAGCCGATTTTTGCACCCTTTTTGGATATCCAACATACTGAGGAAGATATTGAGGAATTTCGTTACAGTAAAGAAGAATTAGGTTTCATGAAGAGTATTTATGAAAATCTTCAATTAATGAACTCAAAAGATAAAGCAGGTCATCTGGATTTGTTGACACAAATTGAGATAGGTATTAATAATTACCCTACAAACAGAGTCTTGCATCATTACCATTGGGAGTATTTTCAACGAATGGAGGATTTACCCAAGGCTTTGGAAATTGCAAAGGAGATGAAAGAGAAATTTCCTGATTACTTGTATAGCCTTAGCAGTCATGCTCAAACTTTGATTGAAATGGGTGAGGTTAACTCCATTCCTGAGGCTATGAATCACCATGTAACGATTCAGGATTTTATATCCGAAAGAGAAATATTTCATATCAACGAATTGCAGGCATTTTATTCCCCATGGATTTACTACTTCTCTAAAACCGGACAGCTAAGAATTGCACTTTTCCTCTATAATTTTCTTCAGGATTATTTTGTGCTTTTTTCTAATGATCTTCATCCACTTGTGGAAAATACTCTTGTTGATGCGACACGAAAAGTGGTTGAACCCTATTATGAAAAAGTTCAGTCTAGAAAAGTGTCAAAAGTTGAGTTTGTGGATTTGATGATGGGAGAATATTAGATTTGGGACAGCAAAACCCTTAAAGAATAAGTTATTCTTTGAAGTTCAAAGTCTATCGGGATTCAATAGATAGTTTAGACGCTCCAAAAAACGGTTTGGTCTAAGAAATCAATTCTGACACAAGGAGGTCTTCATCCAAATCTTCCCAATGAATTCCTTCTCCTTCGCCAATAAATCTCCAATTTAGGAGCGCAGCTTCTGAAGCTCCTCTCAGCTTTATAAACCATTCTAAAGGTATACTCACTTCTCTTCCATCCTCCAAGAAAATAATCATTTTTTCAGTGGTAAAAGAAATATCTTTTGCAAGATTAGATTTCAATTTAGTTAAAGTACTCATCCCAGCTTTTGGTTAGACTTTTTATATTTTCTTGAATCAAGATACGAATTTCTCTAAGTTCAGGTGCAGAAAAGTTTTTTGTGGAAATTAGTTCAATAGGATCTAGAAGAAATTTTGCTGCTTTTCCAGACTTTTCTACAAGAATGTGTTTTGGCAAATGGTCGTTGCTGTAAAAGAAAAATCGATAGCCATTTATTTTTAAAATGGTGGGCATTTTACTAAAATTTAACTTAACCAATTAATAAAATTTTGTAACCATTGACAAATCAGAAAACCCAAATTAACAACCCAATTTTAATTTTTAATTTTTATGGCACCCCTAACTCCATTTGCCATTCCCCCATCCTCAAGGTATCTTTGCGACAGAAATAAAAAACCGTAGCCGTGTCCAATAAAAACGTCAAAGTAGGTCTCGTTCAACTCAGTTGCTCTGGAGATGTGGCCGAAAATATGGAAAAAACCATTGCAGGAATCCGTACTGCTGCCCAAAAAGGCGCTCAGGTGGTGGTCCTGCAGGAACTTTTTAGATCACTCTACTTCTGCGATGTGGAGGATTACGAAAACTTCAAGCTCGCCGAAGCCATTCCCGGGCCTTCTACCGAATCCCTGAGTGGAATAGCCAAAGAATTGGGCGTGGTGATTGTTGCTTCCCTTTTTGAAAAGCGTGCTGAAGGATTGTATCATAATACGACGGCTGTCCTTGATGCCGATGGAACTTACCTAGGAAAATATCGAAAAATGCATATCCCAGACGATCCAGGCTATTTTGAGAAGTTTTATTTTACCCCAGGGGATTTGGGCTACAAGGTATTCCCGACCAAATTCGGAAAGATTGGCGTTCTCATCTGCTGGGATCAGTGGTACCCGGAAGCCGCTCGGATTACGGCTTTGAAAGGCGCGGACTTTTTGGTGTATCCTACGGCCATCGGTTGGCATAAGGATCAGGACCAACTCACCAATGAGGAACAGTACGGCGCTTGGCAAACCATTCAGCGTTCCCATGCCGTAGCCAATGGCATTCCGGTTGTATCGGTCAATCGAACAGGGGTAGAAGGACACATGCAGTTTTGGGGTGGTTCGTTCGTGGCCAATCCATTCGGAAGGGTTGTGTACAAAGCCCCGCATTTGGAAGAGGAAATCCACGTGGAGGAATTGGACTTGACCGGATCGGATCGCTACCGTACGCACTGGCCTTTCCTCCGGGATCGTAGAATCGATTCCTATGAGCCCATTACCAAACGATTCCTCGACGAAGATTAAGCCGATGTCAGATATTTTCACACTTGCGCGGGAAGGGAAAGCAACTCCTGCCGAATTGGGTTATTATTTCCCGGCGGAATTTGCGCCGCAGGAGTCCATGTGGTTGTCTTGGCCGCATAAGGAAGAAAGCTGGCCGGGAAAGATTGAGAGGATTTTTGCGCCCTATTCCCAGTTTATCAAAGAAGTAGCCCAAGGGCAAAAAGTCAATATCAATGTGGCCAATGAAGCCATGAAGGCTTTTGCTTTGGCACATCTGGAAAAAGTCGGAGCGGATTTGAGCAAGATATTCTTCCACTTTTTTCCCACCAATGATGCCTGGTGTCGGGATCATGGACCAGCCTTTGTAATCAATCCCAAAGGAGAACAGAAAAAGGCCATCGTCAAGTGGAACTACAATGCTTGGGGAGATAAGTATCCCCCTTACGATCTGGATAATCAGATTCCCATCCGAATAGCAGAAGAATTGAACCTTCCCTGCTTCAAGCCGGGTATTGTCATGGAGGGCGGTTCGGTGGAATTCAATGGGAAAGGAACACTTTTGACCTCGACGGCTTGTCTCCTGAATGAGAACCGTAACCCACACCTCAACCAAGCCCAAATCGAACAATACCTCTGTGACTATTATGGGGTAAATCACATTCTTTGGGTAGGGGATGGCATCATCGGGGATGACACCGACGGGCATATTGATGACATTACCCGCTTTGTCAATGAAGATACCGTGGTGACCGTGGTGGAGGAAAACAAATCCGACCAAAACCACGAGATTCTGGCCGAAAATCTTGAAATGCTTAGGAAGATGCGTCTGGAAAATGGCAAGCAGTTGAATATTGTAGAGCTTCCCATGCCCAGTCCGGTGATTTGGGAAGACCAGCGGCTTCCTGCTTCCTATGCCAATTTCTACATAGGGAATGAAGTGGTGGTGGTGCCGACTTTTCGGGATAAAAACGATCAGAAAGCTCTGGATATCCTGACGGATTGTTTTCCGGGAAGACGAGTTATTGGAATCGATAGTACGGATATCATCTGGGGATTGGGGAGTTTTCACTGTCTAAGTCAGCAGGAGCCTGCGGTGTAACGTCATTGCGAGGGGCTGTTGGAAAATCTAAGGCCTGAAAAATATTAAAAGCCCCGAAGCAATCTTGCAAAGATTGTGTAATGTTTGGAGACTGCTTCGTCCTTCCTCCCTGCCTTGTCGGCAGGTAGGCTACCGATGACGAATAACATTGTGCAAATTAAGTTCATGTCAGTCCGAGCACCCGAAAGACGGGAGTCTGAAGGTACGAGGACCCTTCGATTTCGAGACTCTTGTCTCTTAAGTGCTCAGGGTGACTAGAATAACTGCTTAATTTTAAAATTCCATCATCTCGTTTTTTGCATTTTTCTAAATATTAAGCCTCGCACTGACGGCAACCTTTTTCATTTGGAGGCCTACCATTTAGGAGAAAGCAAGAAAAGATATGGTCATTTATTAATTCGAAAACCTAAAATACCCGTTTGATTTTTTCAAGAATCGGAAATAATTTAAAAATAGTTGAAATACGATTGTTTATTATGTTAGTTTAAGGAATTGCAAAATAAACTAATGAATATGGGTGGTGGCATATAAGAACTCAAAAGATTATTCCGAAAAAATCCGTTTTTCAGCTTGTACTTTTCTAAGAATCGCAAGGTTCTGATCCTAAGGGATTTGGAAGTATGAACTAGAATACTTAAAATCAACCATTCATTTAATTATTTCTAACAATTAACCATTTACAACTATGAAAAAGTTAAAAGTTTTATCTATTGTACTGTGCCTAGGATTTATAGGTATTCTAGGAATTGATTTATCCGTTTCTACCAATCATGGTACGATTTTAGGAGCTCTCACTTCTAATTCATTAGCGCAGGCTACCGTTGTTATTGGAGGAGAAGGATGTCCTCCTTGTGGGCCATTGATGGGTAATGCAGCTGTTACCCGTTATTGTTGTGCTGACACTAATAGCGATGCCTGCGCTGCAGCTAGATGTTAGGTTTACTAGCAACAAGCTGTTTCATGCTTGCATCTGGGACAGCTTGTACTTCTGAAATAAATTAAAAATCCCTTTAAACGTAATCTATGAGATTTAAGAACTTCATATTTATCCCTGTGATTTTTCTTGTTTTTTGTAAGCCTGAAATACAAAAAGAGGTCCTTACCTATACTACAATTTCACAAAATTTGCCCAAGGCTGATGATGTAATCGATTTTGATAATTATTTTGAAATCACTGAAATTATTGCATTAGAGACTATAGATTCGTCTATCATTGACTTTGTGCATAAAGTTTTAATAGATGAATATTTATTTATAAAGGGTAGTGGTGCAATTTATAAGTTTGATAAAAATGGAAGATTCATCTCTAAGATTGAAAAAGGTAAGGATGGGCCTGATGGTTTTATAAATTTAACTGATATTGTTTTACTGCCAGATCAAAATCGAATTTGGGTATATGATTCTAATCAAAGGAATTTACTTCAATTTGATTATGATTTTAATTTTGAGATAAATTATAAGTTAGGTTTTCCTCTTTTTGGTATAGAAAAAAGTGATGACCGTTTATTGGGTACACCTGGGTACATGATGTCTATAGATAAGCCGAGAGCCTTAATTAATTTTTCAGGTGAAAACTTGGCTATTGGGTATTCTTTGGAAAACTCTTTTCTTCCGTTTGAATTAGAAAAATCTAAATACTTGCACATAAATAGAGATGATTACTTTTCAATAAAAAATCAAAACGAATTTAATTTTGTTAATTCTTTTAATGATACAATTTATTCTATAAATAAAGATGGTGTACCTATTATCGAATACTATATTGATTTTCAAGACAAAAAAGTATTAAATGAGGATTTGATCAATAGAGGGTATTCTACAATTGTGGATGTATTTACCAATATTAATTCAACAGACAAATCTTTTAATATAGGAAATGTTTTTCAAAGTAAATCGTTTCTCACATTTCGTTTTTTTAATTCTGGCAAACCTTATTTGTCAATTTATAATAAAGGTGATAATAGTCTTGTTTCAGGAAGCAGAATTAAGTTTAACTTAAATGGCAATGAATTTGTCGTTGACTTTGAGGAGGAGATGCGGATTGGATCACTCGGCGAAGGAATTGGATATATTTCTCTTCCACTGGAAAGTGGGTTTCTTTCCGACTTAAATGAATTCGCGGAATTGAATGAAAGTGATAATCCACTAATTTTAATATTTCATGAAAAATAGGTTTGCTGCAGTTTTTTTAATCTTGTTTTCTTGTTCTGAAAAAGCTGATTCTGATAATTTTTCTAGCCAAGGAGTAAATGCGCTATCCGAAATGGTTACCGACAGATATTATGATGAAGACTTTTTTTTATCTTTTAAAAAGAAGTTTTCCAAAAGTACAAATGGCTTTTTATTTATTTTACCGAGTTCTTCCTGCTTTAACTGTTTTGACTATTTGACAGATCAATTGGGTGAGTTTATCGGAAGCAATCATTCGAATCAGATTGTTGTGGTAAAAAGTGAAAATATAAAGGATAGGGAAATAATGTATGCTTTTAGGAAAATTTTAGATAGAGATAGTATTCAAATTCTTAATAATACTGAATTAGATCAAATTAATCAGCATGAATTTTATCCAAAATTGGGCTATATTAAAAATGGGAATTTATCTTGTATAGCTGTTTTCGAACAAGGAAATGACAATAAGGTTCGAAATTATTTTAAATTTATTGATCTTATGATAAAGTAAAATAATTCATATTTTAAGTCATTATTTAACTTAAAGGCCCCTTCTGGGTGTAGCAATATCATGATCGGGACTAGGCGTATGTTTATAACTACGCCTTCCTATCCAAACAAATTTGTAATTTGTTTATGAAACAAGGAGTCGAATCAAACGGAGAGAAGTATTCCAATTGAGTCTTAGGTTGTAAATGGTAAGTAGTAAGTAGGAGGTGGGTTGAAATGAGATAAGGGGTAAATTGTAGGCATTGGTTTGCTTTTGACACAAATCACGATCTTTGAGCCGGTTTTAAATTAAAGGGCTAATGGATCGGCTATTTTCAGAACGTGAATCAGAAAGCTGATTTCTTTAAAGGATGATTTCTTTATTTTCCTACAAATATATATTCCCGCTAAATTTAACGTTTGACTTTTCCAAGAATCGAAAATAAATTAAAAATAGTTGAAATACGATTGTTTATTATGTTAGTTTAAGGAATTGCAAAATAAACTAATGAATATGGGTGGTGGCATATAAGAACTCAAAA
>NZ_FNAC01000017.1:86862-88441 GCF_900101705.1 Algoriphagus faecimaris
CTCTTCTTTTCTGATCCTATTCCGATAAAAATGAACACAAGATTTTTGACCCTAAGCCTAATTTTATTAGGCCTTGTATTTTTCTCTTGCGATGAGGAAGATAAAACTAAACCACTCTCTTATCAACTCACCCATGCTTTTCGCTTGGTGGTGGAGGATCATCCCCTTCGTACCTGGAGTCTGCAAACCAAAGTCATCGATGGGGAAGAAAAATTATTTTTCGGGGATGTGCGAAAAAAAGACAATATCAAAGTCTTCAATATGGACACCAAAGAATGGGAAGAGTCTATTCGATTTGAGAAAGAAGGCCCGGATGGAATAGGGACGATGAACGGATTTTATGTGCATACGATGGACTCCATTTTTGTGGTAAACAGCTTCGGTTGGGAGATTCATTTAATGAATGGCAGTAAGAAGGTAAGAACCTACAATACCAAGGAGGGAATTCCTGCCATGGATCAGATTACCCCATTTACAACCAATAATGCTATTTCAGGAATAATCAACGGAAAGTTGATCTTTTATGGATTTCCGGAAGTACCCTATCAGGGTCTGGATTACCATAACCGGGTAAAAATTGTTCAATCCATTGATTTAAAAACCGGAGAAAACAAAGTTGAAATCGGATATCCTAAAGAGTATCATAATCATCTTTGGCCGGGACTGATTGTCATTATGAATGAACAATCTGTGGTTGGAGATAAAATTTATATGAATTATCCATTTAGCGACTCAGTTTATGAATTTGATGGAATTTCTAATCGAGCTAAGCCTTTATTCTTGGGTTCAACCTACAAGAAAACAATCACAAACTACGACGGCAAATCTACTCAAGAAATCAATGGTGAGGGAACTTATTTTGAAGTATTAAGTAAGGGTGCCTATACTGATATCTTGGCTGATGAAATCAATTCCCATCTATACAGAACTATATCCTACAGCAAAAGCGACCCATCCTCTTTTTCTACCTACTCTGAATTCAAGCCAACAGCTGAGAGGAACCTTTTGATTTATGATTTGGATCGTGATACTTTCATCGGCGAGATTGACTTTCAGGAAGATGAATTGGACCGGATTCCTATGATGTTTGTTGGGGAAAAAGGACTGTATCTCAGCAAGATGAGTGAAGAAGAGGAGGCGGTTGACTTTTACTTGTTGTCATGGGAAGAGTAAGGCTTTATTATCTTTATTTCATATTGCTGCTGGCTTGTGCTGAGAATATTAAAAAGCATGATTTGGACGATCTATCCAAGAAATTTCCTCAAGCCAATCAAATCTTGTTTATCCCACTTCAAAATTCCTGCAATTCCTGTCAACAATCTGTAGGTGATTGGCTAGAAAGTAAAGCTGCGCTATTGGCTGATGATGTAGTAATTGTACTTTCTATAGAGGATGATTTTCTTTCTGCTGAATATCGGGATGAATATTTAAATGATTATTCCCTGATCCATATTGATTCTAAAAGGAGTTATGTCAAAGAGAATATCCTAGATGGAAATTTCCCGCTATTTTCCATCACACTTTGGAAGACCGAGGGGCAAACTTGGGTACGAAGCGGATCCATCACTCCGGGCCCTTC
>NZ_FNAC01000087.1 GCF_900101705.1 Algoriphagus faecimaris
CTTTGATGACTTATAGATTAGTACCAAAAAGGTGCATTTATGCAGTTAAATAAGAGGTATAAATGGACAAAAGGTATATAAATAAACAAGTTATGCGGCAGCTTAAAAGACGACACCAAACCAGAAAAATCATCTTGACAACCACCCGACTTTGAACTACGAAGGATGAAATTTTTCAGGGACAACTTCCAGCATTTCCAAAAAACAGTTTACCCATTGACTTGGAGACAAACAAACAATTTGAGCATTAAGGTTTAAACCGAATTTTTCCGAAATTGACCTGACCTGACTTTTCCTGAAAATCGACTTTAAAGCTGTTTTTACAGATAAATCAGGTTTCTCTAACAGACAGGAAATAAATGCTAAGTATTTGGCTTTAAACTTAAAATCAAAAAATAACTGTTTTCTTTTAATGTTTAACAGGGCTGATTTGACAGTTGGCGGTGGAAAGAAACTTTCAGGACCTACCTCATAGACAAGTTTCAAATCAAAAAAAGTATGATAGAAAACGGTATATGGATTGTAAAGCTTCCTCGAAAATAACTTTTGTGTAGGTTCTAACTGAAGGACAATGGAACCTCCCAGAAAATTTCCAAGACTCTCAAACATCAGGATTTTGAAAATATCGGAAGTAATGCCATAAGGAATATTTGACACCACTTTGAAAGGAAATTTCGGAACTGCAAAATTCCTAAAATCACAACCGACAACTTGAACATTTCGGGCATCAGAAAATAATTTTCGTAAATGTTCAACCAAAGCTGTGTCGTTTTCAATAGCAACAACATTGTTGGCGATTTTTAATAAATGAACAGTAAGAAACCCCTTGCCTGCCCCAATATCTAAAACCGTATCCTGATTACTTATATTTGCTTGTCTTATTGCATCTTTTATTAGCACTTTATCAATAGTAAAGTGCTGACCCGTAAAACGAACGGGCAATTTCTTTTTTGTCATTAGTAACTTCTTACAGGTGAATACTTGACTGCAAATTTAGTAACTTTGCTTGACAAATTAACGAGAAAGAAGAGAAAATGAAAACCGACCGCATAACATCACCTATACGCAAGCAGGGGTTTCGTGCTTCGTAGGACAGTTAAGTGGTAAATTTAAAGTTCAGTTCTTCGTAGGAAGTTCAGTGGTTAAAATCCCTGCCTGCGTATAGCTGAGAACCGTTACCTGCAAGCGTAGCGAACTACACAGAATGATAGAAATAAATTGAAAACGTGAAATAACAAAGTAAAGAATGGGACTATTTTCAAAATTATTTGGCATTAAACCAGCTCAAAAGACAGCAACAGAAAATAAATTTCAGACTGACAACTCATCTATGGAAACTGTGGACTTAAAAAATCATTTTGACCAAATTTGTAAAGAGACAATCATTCCTTTCTTCAAGGAAAACGGTTTTAAGAAAAAAACACTTCATTTTGCTCGACAAACTAATGATATTACTCAATGCTTCAATGTTCAAAAAAGTCAATGGAATTCATATAGCAATAGCATAACTTTTACATTCAACTTTGGCTTCTACAATTCGGACATTTCTTCAATTATAGCAGACAAAGAAGTTCAAAATGAATTTCCAAAGACATATGATTGCTTTATTCAAAACCGACTTGGAACATTTTCTCACAAACGAGACCACTGGTATACAATTGCAAGAAATATTGACCCATCTAAAACTGCCGAACAAATAAAGACTGACCTTGAAACGTATTTAAAACCAATTTTTGAAAATTACACTACACTTGAAAAGCTAAAACAGTTTATAGACAAGGATGAGAAGTATATTAGTCCGACACTTTCGCCATATTACTTAATCGCATTTTATATGCTAACTGACCAGAAAGAAAAAGGGCGAAAAACAATACTTGAACATTATCAAAATGCCTTAAAACCACAGACAGTTACAGATACAGTTGTTTTGCCTGATGGAACAAGAAAAGAAAAAGTAACATCACATATTAACCAACATTACATAGACAGTATTAAAAAACTTGCTGACAGATATGAAGTTAAATTATAGACAGACAATAACGCCAGCAGGTAACAGGCGTTTGGCAAAAAAGCGGGTTCAGTGCTTAAATGAAGCTTTGTGCTTCGTATCAAGTTCAGTGCTGGCAGACAGTTTAGTGCTTCGAAATCCGCTTCTTCGCCAAGCGCCAAACCGTTGGCAACAAGCTAAAAAATGAAACGAATAATAATCATACTACTTTTAATTTCGAATATTTCAATCGGACAAACTCTTGATAGAATAAAGGTTAATTTCGATTTAGAAGTTAATTATCAATCTGAGAATGTTTTGGATAAATACAATTCATTTGAATATGACTTTTCTAATGTTTGGTCAGTTACGGAAAACCAAAATGTATTTGGAATAATCGGTGACGAACATCAAAGAATATCAATCAAATTAATTTCAGTATTTAGAATTTCAAACGGTCCATTTCTTTATAATGTTTATGGCAAATCCAAAGTCAAAGACAATATTTGTGAATTTTATGGAAACATTATCATTAAAGAAATTAGAGAAGTAAAAGAATTACACTTCGGAGTAGATGACGAATATGCCGACAAGGGAATCAAAAATCAAGGGGTTTTAATCGCGGATTATGAATTTTACGAAAGTAAAGAGCAAAATCACAGCGGAATTTTTAAAGGTACTCTCTTTTCAAAATGGTATTTGAATTCCAAAAACGAAATAGTATATGATAACATAGAATTTATTTCGGATGGATATTTAAATAATGCTTTCGTTGGAGTTTGGAAAAGCTACTCAACTGGCAAAGAAAAAAATTGCAATTGGGCTGATTATAGAGTTCCAATTGCAAACAGGGACTTTGATATTGGAGCTGGAGAATTCAGCGTATCTGAAAAGTATTGGAATAAAGGTTGGTTGGATATTGCATTAAAAAATAAATCACCGAATTTAGCAATTAAACCCAGCGAAAAAGCTGAAAAACAAAAAGAATGGTGGGAATAAAAAGCCAGTTGCCAACAACTAAGCTTTCGTGCGGCTTGCAAAGCCAAGCATGAAAGCGCTGTTGCACGAAACCGGTGAGGTGCCTATGGGGATTGA
>NZ_FNAC01000088.1 GCF_900101705.1 Algoriphagus faecimaris
GTGGAAATATGGAAAACTCAACCGGCCTCTGTATACTTGAAGTCAAATGAATTCTGTCCTAACAATTGGGGTATGCTCATTCAAAATAATAGCTCAGTTATAAAGCGAAATTATTCATCTAAGGGTCGTGAATTTGTGATGGAAAAACAATATTTCTATTTGAAGAAATCCAAACCCATCATCGATCAAATTGACACGGTATTGGCAGAGCATTACGGTTTTACGGAAGCGGAGTTGGATTTTATCATCAACTACGATATCAAGTACCGCATGGGCAAGGCTTTGTATGGGGAGGCGGAAGATGACAATGAAGAAGATTAGAGTATGATAAGAATATTTGTTAGCAGTGTACAAAAGGAGTTTGAGCAAGAAAGGCTCAAGCTGTTCGAGTGGATAACCGCAGATCCCTTTCTCGGTAAGTTCTTCGAGGTGTTCCTCTTTGAGAAACTACCTGCTATGGACAATACACCGCAACAAGTTTTTTTAGATGAGATTGCCCAATGCGAAATTTACTTGGGCATATTGGGCAAAGAATACGGTTTTGTAGGTAAAAAAGGTGTCTCCGTTACAGAAGAAGAATTTGATGAAGCTTCTAGGTTGCACAAGCAGCGTTTCGTATTTGTCACAGACCATGCTAATGCCGACAGAGATAAAGAGCAAGTAAGCTTCATTCAAAAAGCCCAGGCCTTTTTAGTTAGACGAAAGTTTTCAGATTATGCTGACTTAAAGTCTTTGGTTTACGCTTCCCTTGTTCGTTACTTGGAAGACACAGGAAGAATTCAAACCACACCTTTTGATTCTTCTGTTTCTGCACAGGCAGACTTATCAGTTATTGACCCAAAGAAAGTAGCCGACTTTGTTAGTCTAGCACGCTCAAAAAGAGGATTTAAGTTGCAGCCCACCGCTCCTTTTCAAGAGGTATTGACGCATTTGAATCTGCTAAAAGATGGGAAACCAAATAATGCGGCCATTTTGCTCTTCGGACATGAGCCTTCTCGATTTTTTCCAAGTTCAGAAGTACGCTGTGAATACCATTTAGGTACCGAGCGCAAAAAACCGATTGCGTCCTACAAAGTATTTACCGGTACCGTTTTCGAATTAGTTGACCAAGCCGAAGATTTCATCCTTTCCAAATTAGACTATCAAGTTGAAACTCGTTCAGAAGGAACATCCATACCGGGTAAGTATGAAATTCCAAGAGAAGTTATTGCTGAAGCCATTGTAAATGCTGTTGCCCATAGAGATTACACGAATAATGGCAGTGTTCAAGTCATGCTTTTTAAAGACCGTTTGGAGATTCGCAACCCGGGTGCTCTTCCTTTAGGTTGGACCGTTGAGAAATTGAAAGGACTTCATACTTCTGTTCCACGAAACCTTTTGTTGGCCGAACCAATGTACCAAGCAGGTTACATTGAGCGATTAGGTACCGGAACATCTGATATGGTAACTAATGCAAATCAAGCCGGCTTGGTTGACCCTGTCTTTCTTCAGGAAGATACGTTTAACGTAACCATTTATCGCAAAGGGTATGGTGTTGCCGACCAAGTACCGACTAAGCAGCGACCAAGTACCGATGAAGTACCGCAGAAGTACCGTAGAAGTACCGTAGAAGTTCAAAATCTAATAAAAGCGTTGGTTGGAGAAATGAGTCGGAAAGACATACAGATAGCATTACAACTAAAACACGAAGGGAATTTTAGAGAAAATTACCTAGAGCCGGCATTGCAGGAGAAATTAATACAGATGAAATATCCTGATAGTCCGAATCATCCAAAACAACGCTATTTGTTAACGGATAAAGGACAAGAATTACTCAATAATCTGTAAATGGAATTCTTAGGGAACAAAGACATATTGAAAAATCACAAAACAGGCTTTCTAAGTTCAAGAAAATGCCCCGCAGAAGTAGTTCTCAAAAGCTACGAATGGGCAAAATTTCAAAGAACAGAAGGAAATTGTGTAGTCTGTGGTAACCACTCACAGATTGAACAAGACGTTTTTGAAATTCTATTGAAAGGCGATCAACCACTAGTGTTGGTTTTACCAAGAGGACTAAAAAAGCGTTGGGACAAAAGTTGGCTTGAAAATATAGAGAAAAACAGATTGTTGATTATATCACCTTTTACGAAAGACATTACAAGAGTGACGAGAGAAACTGCAATTCATAAAAATGAAACAATTCTAAGCCTAAGCGACAACATAGTGGTTGGGTACAAATCACCCAATGGACAACTAGACAGATTACTAACGAAGTTAAAAATTGACCATGTTTAATCCCACGCTTCACAGCCACACACAACTTGTCCCGACCCTTTGGGATTGCCAAGCCACTCAAAGCAGCAGCAGAATCCAAAGCTTATCGGCAGCATATCGCTGCCCAACCTCACAACCGAAAAAGAAAGCACGGGCATAAAACACTGTATAAAAGCAATAGCGGGTGAGGTGGTAAATCGAAGGTCGGTGCTTCTAATCCGCTACTGCACATACACGCAAAACGTTGTGGTGAATGATAAAATGACCACCGATTTAAAAAATTCGTATCTTCAAGAAAGATTAAAAAAATGGAAACTATTAGAATTGACATATTGAATCCTAAAGCCAAAGCCCTTTTGAAAGACCTTGCAAATTTAGATTTGATAAGGATTAAGAAAGACAATTCTGAGAATGCTTTTACTGAAGTATTGAAAAAAATCCGGAGTAAGTCAGATGAAGCCCCAAGTTTAGAAGAAATTACTAAAGAGGTTGAAAAAGTCCGTAAAGCCCGGTATGAAAAATAGAAGGGTAATTCTAGATACTAATCTGTGGATAAGCTTTTTGATCTCCAAAAGACAAAAGGAATTGGATGTACTTATTGAATCTGGGGCATTAACATTGATTTTTTCGCAAGAATTGCTTGAAGAGTTTTTAGAGGTTTCAGAAAGGCCCAAATTCAAAAGATTTTATGAATATCCGCAAAGTCACCAGTAGCCAAATAAGTTCTTTTTGACAGTTGGTGTCAATTGCTTTATTAAGGGTTTAACTCGATTTAAATT
>NZ_FNAC01000090.1 GCF_900101705.1 Algoriphagus faecimaris
ATGAAAAAATTTCATTTCGATTTCGTATCTTTATTTGATAGAGGAGTTTTGCTAATATCTGCTGTTTTTCACCCCATTAGAATAGTTGATTGATTTCACCAATTTATAGGGCTTAAACGCATAGAGTATGTGAGCTTTTTTGATTCGCATTTATCGTTGATTTCTATATGAGAGTAAGGATTATTGTGTCGTGAGTTAAGTTAAATTGAATGGAAAAAGCCACACCAAGTGTTGAACTCTTCAACCAACTGCCAATACCATCTTTGATTTTTGAACTGGAAACGCTGAGGATTCTCGAAGTGAATACAGCGGCTGTATCACTTTATGGGTTTTCTTTGGAAGAGTTTTCTTACCTCACTCTGAAAGATTTGATCTCAAATCTAGAGCTGAATAAATTTTTAATTCTCAGCGGGGGTGTTCAAATTAATGAAGAAATTCATCCTCTGAGGCTTTTTACCAACCAATCAAAAGCAGGTCAAATTATTCCTGTTGACGCGAGGGGGAGAAAGTTGGAATATAATGGTCAGCCTTGTATCCTTTTAATGCTAAACGAAACAAAGATTGCTGATTCAGAAAATCAATCGGATTCTAGGCTGCGGGATAAATACAATCCATCTGATAATTCTGTTTTAGAAAATCATTTTGAAAGCGGTTTCACGGAAAGTTTTATTCAAAAAAATGAAAAGGATCAAATAGCTCTATTGAAAAGCGTCATTTCCCATTCCAATGAAGCGATTCTTATAATGAATTCAGGATCCTTTGAGGAATCGGAACCAAGGATCAATTATGCGAATGAGGCTTTCAGCTTAATTACGGGATATGAAACTTCAGAGGCGATAGGCCAAACGCTTGGATTACTTTTTGGGTCTAAATTAAACTTGGAGGAGAGCTCTAGGCTTCATCAAGCTTTCGAAAATTGGCAACCCTGTGAAATGGTTTTTTCAATTGATACTAAAAAGGGTGAGAAATTATTAATCAACTGCCGTCTAATACCTCTAGAAAATCAAGGGGGGACTTTTTCTCATTGGCTCGCTTTCTTAAATGAGGTCACTGACACTAGTTTGGTGGAAGAAAAATTAATTCAAGCCAAAGAAATTGCCGAGGAAAATGATCGGAGAATGAATGAGGCTCAAAAGCTCGCTCACTTGGGAAGTTGGTATTATGATTTTATCAATCAGGTGTCTCAATGGTCAGAAGAGACCTATAGGATATGGGGTTTAGACCCCAGTATAGAGGTTGTTAATTTTATAGATCATGAGAAATTGGTTCACCCTGAGGATTGGGAGCGTTTCAATGCGGTTATTAATAATGCCATAGAGAAGGGAATACCCTATAAAATGGAGTTGAAACTACTTCGTCCTGACGGATCTTATAAAACGGTCAATACCATTGGTGCTCCAGTATTCAGTGAGGATAAAAAGTTGATTGCCTTCAGAGGTACAACCCAAGATATTTCGGATCGAATTCTCATTGAAAAGGAATTAAAAGAGGCCAAAGAGAGAGCAGAAAGAAGTCAATATGCTATGGCTCAAGCAAGTATTTTGGCTAAAATCGGTTATTGGGACCATGATTTTGAAACAAATACATTGTCTTGCTCTGATTATATTTTTCAACTATTCGGAATAACTACAAGAGATGAAGCTTTAAGTTATGAGGAGGCCAAGAGTTACTTTCATAAACAGTCTCAAGAAAAAATTAGTAAAGCTACCAAAGAACTCATTGAAAATGGGACTTCCTATGATTTGGAATTAAAGGTGATTAACTCCCGAAATGAAGAAATATTTGTCAGAAAAGTAATACAGCCGGTTTATAATGAAAAAGATGAAATTATAGGAGAAAGGGGAGTATTACAGGATATCACTGAGGGGAAATATCTTCAAGAGCTAAATCGCGAAGTGGCCAGAATGGTCAAAATTGGTAGCTGGAGTGTGGATATGGTAGATCAAAAAGTTTTTTGGTCCGAACAGATTCATCAATTGCATGAAACCAATCCCAAAATCTATGTCCCTACTTTAGAAGAAGGGATTAATTTTTATAGAGAGGATTTTCGAGAAATGGTCCGGTCTGCTGTGGAAAATACCATTAAAACAGGAGAAGAATGGGATTTTGAAGCCGTAATTATTACAGCCAAAAAGAGGGAAGTTTGGATTCGATCTTTAGGACATGCAGAATTTGAGGAGGGTAGGTGTATCCGATTATATGGAGGTTTGCAGGATATTAATGCCAGAAAAAAGGCAGAAGAAGAAAAAAGCAGATTTCAGGAAACGTTGGAGAACAGCTTGAATGAAATTTACATGTTCAATGCCGATTCGCTGAAGTTTAGCTACGTGAATAAAGGTGCCATGATGAATCTTGGCTACTCTTCTAAAGAGATTCTAAATCTAACTCCAATTGATATTAAACCGGAGTTTTCGGATGACTCATTTAGGGAGTTTGTTAATCCTTTAATTGAGAAAAAAACAGATAAGCTTGTGTTTTTTACTTTTCACAAAAGAAAAGATGCTAGTCTTTATCCGGTAGAGGTACATTTGAAATTAGTAGAAGAGGCCAACTACAGGAATTTTATAGCTATCATTTTAGATATTACTGAACGTAGAAAAGCAGAAGAGGATTTACTTTCTGCATCAGAGCGATTACGCCTAGCTACTTCCTCAGCAAAAATGGGAATTTGGGATTGGGATGTTCTCAATGATAGATTGATATGGGATGATAGGATGTATGAATTGTA
>NZ_FNAC01000041.1 GCF_900101705.1 Algoriphagus faecimaris
ATTTCCAATGCTTATAGGCTCAAAGAACTGTTCAACGAGTTTTGGGACTTTAAGGACAAAGAAGAGGCTGCTGCATACCTTTCCTATTGGTGTGACCTTGTAAAAGAATCCAAGATATTCCCGTTCATGGAGGCGGCCAAAACCATACAGGCACATTGGTTCGGAATTGTAAGCTATACAGAAACCAATTTAAACAACGGAGTCCTCGAAGGCATTAATTCCAAAATACAGTTAGCCAAAAAAAGAGCCAGAGGGTACAGGAACATTGACAACTACATTAACATGATTTATTTCATTGCTGGGAAACTCAAATTCGACTACCCACTATATTCCACATAGAGCCAAATATTTCCCCCGACGAAGGAGGGCTTATTTCTACTATATTTCAATCGTATTTCCATTCCCCTTTTTCACGGCTAAGAATGGCTCTCCTTCTTCGAGCAAGATGGTAATTGAACCTTCTCCCAAAGAGGAGCAACTTTCAAAAGGTTAATGATGATGATGGTGAGATATCTGCGAAATCAGCGGATTTATCTGCGTAAATCTGCGGGAAATAGAGACTCTGTGAAATAAAATTAACTTCGTACGTCGAAATATTTCACCCGAGGAAGGAGGGCTTATTTCTACTGTATTTCAATCGTGTTTCAACTGTATTTCAATTTCCTTCCTGCAGGAGTTTTTTAACCCGAGAAAGTATTGTCCAAGTGCTGATCTTTAGCTTTGATTTCCTCAAATTCCAGAAACTGCTCCCAAAACTCATTTTCCGGAAGCGCAGCCCGTAAATACAATTTTTCCTTTTTGATGGGATGCACAAAAACCAAATTAAATGCGTGCAGATTGATGCTGGCATCGGGATTGGGCTTGGCAAACCCATACTTCAAATCTCCCCGAATCGGACAACCCATGGAAGCCAATTGCACTCGAATCTGATGCGGTCTGCCGGAAACGGGACGCACCTCGAGTAGCCAATGGTCATTGAGTTTGCCGAGGGTTTTGTAGTTGAGTTCGGCTTTCTGCGAACCCGGTACTTCTCGCTCGTGAGCAGTCACGACGTTTTTTTGCTCGTCCTTGGTTAGCCAATGCGTCAGTTTGCCCATTTCTTCTTTAGGACGTTTTTTGACGATCGCCCAATAGACTTTATGAATATCCCGCTTGCGAAAAAGCTCCATCATCCGCTCGAGACCTTTGCTTGTCCGCGCAAAAACCACCAAACCACTAACGGGACGATCCAATCGGTGGACAGGATGCAAAAAAACTGCTCCGGGTTTATCGTATTTTTTGGCGATGTAATCCTTACAATAATCGGTGAGGGTTTTGTCTCCGGTTTTATCCCCTTGGACGAGAACTCCCGCGGCTTTATTGACCACAAGTAAATGATTGTCTTCGTAGACGACGTTAAAAGGCTGCTTTTTCATAAGTTCTGCAAAGGTAGGGAATTTGTAGCTAGTTGGTTTTTATTCCATTTTATTATGAGTTGGGCTTCAATTATTTTTTAGTAAACTTGAAGAACTAAACTAACTTACAATGAGGTATTCTTGGACTTTTTCTTTACTGCTAGTTGCACTTTTCTACTGCAGTCCAAAAGAAGAGAATTCACAGGTTGAGATCAAACCTAATGAAATCAGTTTGGTCGCTGAAGATTCGACTGTAGTGAAAGATATTCTCGCTTCCACCTTTATTTTTCAAGATGGGGATAAGGATCACTTGATTTTTAGAGATGCTCCAGCTTCGACGATTTATGTATTTGATCGAGAGACAGGGGATTTGGTAAATAAATGGACCAAAACAGGGGATGTCCCTGGAGCATTTTCCATGGCAGTGAGCAATCTGGATATTTCCGATTCCGGTGAACTAGTGCTGTTGGATCCGAATCAGGGTTTGCTGATTTTTACCAAAGATGGGGGATTGATCAAAAGAGCAAGTCCTGTAGCCAATCAGTGGAGTTTTGGAGGAGCTTTTAATCTTTTTAGAGTCAATGAGTTGGTTACTATACAGGAAGAGAAATTCAATCTCTATTCATTAGATAAGCTAGAAGCCGAGCAAGATTATACCGCTGAATACCTTAAGAATCGAAAAAACTTAGTCTTGACAAATCTGGAAACTGGGGAACATCGCCTGATCTATCCTTTCCTGAAGGTTCAAAATTCCTGAGTGGGAAAGTTTTTCCATTTGAAGATTTCAGACCTCGATTTGTGGTGGATGAAGCCGCGAATAAACTCTTTGTGGTTTTCCAAAACGAGCCCGTGCTTTATACCTATGCTTGGAATGATGGCGAGCCGCAACTGGAATCCAGCAAAAGAATTGAGCTTCCCGGTTTTGAAGAAAATAAAGGATGGGAAGTAGGGCAAATTCAAATGGCTCAAATCACGGATCAATCTACCGAGCCTTTTCCTGCTCGGATCCAAGCTTTGGAAGCTGTAGAAAATGGATTTTTGCTGAGTTACAGTACCCGCCCATTGGATGAAGACAACTATACCCGGTATATAAATAAGGAAGCAACAGCCGACGGGTTTAAACAAATTATCGCCGAAACAAGACCAAAAACGGTATTTTTGGATTCAGAGGCAAATGTTTTTCCTGTTGATTTTCCACCGATGCATTATGAAAGCTTTCAAATCATCGAGGATAAAATCCACTGGATGAAAAAACCCAATCCCGGAGAAGAAGCTGAAGAATTTACTGTCTATTGGGGAGCGCTCAAATTCGATTGATTCAATTCAATTTTTTGGCAATATCCGCCATAATTGACTTTGCGTGGACAATGGAATTTTCGATAAAGAACTCGCGTGTATTTAAGCCCCCGCATACCACTCCGGCTAGGTAAACGCCCGGCACATTGGACTCTTGATTGGCTTGATCGTAGCAAGGTTGGCGTTTCTCGTCCAAGGACAACTCCACTCCCAATTGATCCAAAAGCGCAAAATTGGGCTTGTAGCCCGTCATTGCCAGTACGAAGTCGTTTTCGATCGTAATGTCTCCATCGGGTGTGGCGATGACTACTTCATGATCCTTGATTTCCTTGACCTTGGAGCGGGTAAAGGCCTTGATGGAGCCTTCTTTTATTCGATTCATGATATCGGGGCGAACCCAATATTTCACATTTTCATCTACTTCATCTCCGAGCAAAACCATACTGACTTCGGCACCTTTGCGCCAAGTTTCCAATGCGGCATCCACCGCGGAGTTTGCGCCTCCGACTACCAATACTTTCTGGGCAATAAAAGGCCAAGGCTCCTTATAATAGTGCATGACTTTTGGAAGATTTTCTCCAGGCACATTCATCAAGTTCGGTAAATCATAAAAACCGGTGGCCAAAACGATTTTTCGAGTTGGGTATTCACCTTTTGAGGTGGTGATCAGGAAATGTTCCCCTGATTTTTCCAAGGTTTTTACTCCTTCATAAAGATTGACCTTGAGTTTAAAATGAAAATAAATTCTTCGATAATATTCTAAGGCCTCGGTGCGAGTGGGTTTGTTTTCTACCGACATAAAGGGAATGCCGGCCATCTCCAAGCGATCCGAGGTAGAGAAAAAGCGCATATTGATCGGGTAGTTGTAGATGGAATTAGTTAAAGCGCCTTTCTCAAGGATCAAATATTCCAATCCTGCTTTTTGAGCTTCTACACCACAGGCTAATCCGATTGGTCCTCCGCCGACAATAATTACATCAAAAATTTTATCGCTCATTTTTATCTAATTTGAATTGCTCTAGGGTATCCTTAAAATCTTGCTCATTCCAGTCAAAGCTCCTTTCTGTAATAGAAATATCTCCGGATTTGTTCCACAGAATAGCACTTGCCGAGCGGGTCCCATAATTTCCATTTGCCCGGATCAGCTGGGCCGAAAGCGCAATTTCCAGTTCTTTAGGCGCTCCGGTATCGGGAAGCTTTTCTAGGGGATAGGTTTCTTTGGACTTCAGAATTGCCAATAGGGTCTCATGAGAAAATTCATTATCCAGTGTACTTTCAAGTTGGTTTTTAGCCAATTCGGTTTTCGGCCAAGATTCATTGAGCAGTCCATTGCTCAATCCGTATAGCCCGGGTTGTATCTCTTTGATTCCCTTTCCGAAATTGCTCAAATAGAAAAGGTCTCGTCCGTCAGAAACGAGCAGATTAAAGCCCTCATAGCGATCCTTTTCCTTTTCGATTGCCTTAAGATATTCTTCAGGAGAAATGGAGTCTTCTAGAAAATCCTGAACCAATTTACCACGGGAAATCTCTCCATGCCCCATTTTTCTAAAATCCCGATAATTGGTCAAAAGGGACCAACGCCCATTGGGATGAAAACCCATCCAAGTTCCGCCGCTTTTTAAATCCTTTCCACCAAAAAAGCCAGTATCCCATTGATGCAGTTTTGCCGTAGGCCGCTCAAAAAACTCATCTCTATTGGCAGAGATGATCAGCGGATATTCAGACTGTTCTTTCCAGGAAAAGGCTACTAGGCACATGGACTTAAAGATAAAACAAAGGCCGGAAAAACCGGCCTTTGGGGTGAATTAATCAACTTTTGCCTCCTCGAGGCTAGGGTAATCGGTATATCCTTTTTCACCAGGGGTGTAAAAGGTGTCTTGATCCCAATCTGCCAAAGGCGCATGTTGGGCAAAGCGCTCAGGAAGGTCAGGATTGGAAATGAAAGGCTTGCCGAAAGCAACTGCATCAGCCAATCCTTCTTCAATCACTTGGTTTCCACTCTTTTGATCAAAGTTACTATTGATCACTAGGGTGCCTTGGTATATCGGACGATAACGTTTTGCAATATTGGATTCCAAAAATTCAACATCTGAAACATCCGTAAATGGCTCAGATAAATGTAAATAAGCCAAATTGTAGTCGTTGAGTTTGTTCACAATATAATCGAAGGTGGGGATCGTCTCCTCATCGGCTTCCATCCCAAAGGCTCCGTGAAGAGAAGGATTCAGGCGCAGACCGATTCGGTTTTCCGGCATGACTTCTTTGATGGCATCGATGATTTCGAATAGTATTCGAGTTTTATTCTCGATACTTCCACCATATTGGTCTGTCCGCTGATTGGAAGAGTTGTTGAAAAACTGATGGAGCAAATAGCCATTGGAAGAGTGAATCTCCACTCCATCAAAACCAGCCTCCATTGCGTTTTTAGCGCCATTTTTGAAATCCTCGATAGTTTGCTTAATGTCCTCTAAGGTCATTTCTTTAGGAGCGACCGTTTCTTTGAAGCCTTGAGGAGTGTAAGATTTTGAATTGGGATTGATTGCTGAGGGTGCATGGGGTAGCTCTCCATTATGAAAGTCAGGGTGCGAAATTCTACCCACATGCCAAAGTTGGATAAAAATGTGACCGCCTTCCTCGTGGACAGCTTGAGTTACTTTTTTCCAACCGTCGATTTGAGCTTGAGAGTAGATTCCCGGTGTATTGATATAGCCTACTGCTTTCTTGGATATTTGAGATCCTTCTGTGATGATCAAACCCGATGAAGCTCGCTGTTGGTAATACTTGACGTGAATATCAAAAGGTGCATTTTCTGGATTATTCGCACGACTTCGTGTCATAGGAGCCATGAACACACGATTTCTAAGATTCAGATCTCCCATTGTAAGTGGAGATAAAAGTGCTTGATTACTCATAAAATTATAGTCGGTTTAGTTTTGTGAATTCTATGTATATACAACTAATCCGATTTTCTTAAAGTTCGTCTAGTCAAAAAAAAAGCCACCGAAGGCAACTTCGGTGGCTTGAAAGGCTTTGCTATTGAGGTTAGAAGTTTACCGTCACTTCATTGGAGCAAGTGGATGTTCCTGCTTCGCAAATTTGATAAGAAAGACTACCGCCGCCTCGATTAGTGGTCTGGTCTGTGTAGCTACCTCCTGAAACAGTAGCGATTTTGCTTCCATCCCGGTAAATGTCTACTGAACCTGTATTTCCAGACCAGGAGAGGTTAGCTCCCCAGCGTCCTTTTTCTTTAAATCCATTAGCAGATAGGTCTATCCCAGTAGGATCTTCTGGTTCTGGATCCGGCTGTGGATCTGGCTCAGGGTCTGGCTCTGGATCTGTTCCACCGCCACTGTCTCCACCTGTAGTTCCTAGAGAATAGAGCATATGATTGTTAGCCGAATTGGAGTTAGTCACCACACCTTTTGTGGAAGTGTTGCTAATGAAATCATAAACTTGTTGTGAAGTTGCGTTTGGATTGGTTTCCAAAAACAAAGCTGCTACGCCTGCTACGTGAGGAGAGGCCATGGAGGTGCCGCTGATTGAATTTGTGGCTGTATTGCTAGTGTACCAAGCTGCTGTAATGCCGGACCCCGGTGCGAATATATCTACACAGCTTCCATAGTTGGAAAAACTAGACCGAGCATCGGAAGAAGTAGTGGAGCCTACTGTATAAGCATTTGCAGCGCCAGCAGGGGAAGAATTACATGCATTTGTATTTGAATTTCCTGCAGCCACGATGACTGGTACACCTGCATTGTACATTCTACTAACGGCATTGTTTACAGTTGAGCTTGATCCTCCGCCTAAAGACATATTGGCAACTGAAGGGCCAGAAGCGTTTGCTATTACCCAGTCCATTCCGGCAATTACTCCACTAAAAGTCCCGGACCCATTGCAATCAAGAACGCGTACAGATACAAGCGTTACATTTTTGGCTACTCCATAGACAGTTCCGCCTACTGTTCCTGCTACGTGGGTACCATGCCCATCACAGTCTTCTGAGTTTCCTCCAAAAGCATCATAACCCCGCTGGGCACGACCACCAAACTCCACATGGTCTGTGCGGATTCCTGTATCAATGATGTAAGCCGTGACTCCCTGACCGGTTGAATTATAGGTATAAGAACCATCGAGGGGCAAATTGGCTTGATCGATCCGGTCAATCCCCCAGGTAGCACCTGTTTGAGTGGTAGAGTACTTGGTGACTACCCCATCTGGCTCTATGTATTTGACTTTAGGGTCACTTTCCAATTTACGCAGCTGCTCTTGGCTGAGCTCTGCAGCAAATCCAGAAATCAAACTACCATATACTCGATCTATTTGAGTTTCCTCCAAATTGTATCGAGCTGCAAAATCATTGGCTACTACTCGCATCCCTGCTTGGGCAATTTCGTAGTCATTGGTTTTTCTGAATTGAATATTACTTTCATTCAATACCACAATATACCTCCCCGGAATAAGCTCGGATTCCTGGCTATTTACTGCCAGTTCCGCATCTGTCAAATTGATAGTTTGCTCTGTATCCGTACAGGCAAAAACAGAAAATGCAAGACCAAAAAGTAAAAACCATTTGGCCTTTGTGAAATTTTTAAAATGTTTCATCTTTTAATTAGTTGATGGTTTAGGCAAGTAATTTATATTTTATTTCATAAAAAATACAAAAAACAAAATAAAAATATGGGAAAAATTAATTTTACAAATTAAATATGGTTTTCATTTACGTTTTTTAGTTTTTTACATATGGAAAATAGACTTTCATATTTTTTTCTCAACTTGACTGTTTATCACCCCAAAAAATGAACCCAACATTAATCGTCATCACTGGTGCAGGTAGCGGCATCGGCAAAGCACTTGCTCACTATTTTAGAGACCTTGGGTTTCCCATGATTCTCATCGATCGGTCCGAGCAATCCCTGCTTGAAAATTTCTCATCAAGTCCAGAGTTGCATCTGTTGCTGGGAGATGTGAAGGATGAAGCTACTTGGAGGAGCTGTATTCGCTCAGCTCAAAAAATGCATAAGCCGATCTCTCATTTGATACATGCCGCAGGAGTATTGCAGCCTGGATTTTTGACGGATTTCGAACTCTCGGCGATTGACTTTCATATGGATGTCAATGCCAAGGGCTGTATGCTAGGCAGTACGCTGATAGGAAGAGAGATGAAAAATCAGGAGTTTGGACATATCATTACCATTTCTTCTCTAGCAGGCTTGGCCCCCGTACCAGGTTTGAGCTTGTATACGGCGTCCAAGTTTGCTGTCCGTGGATTTTCGATGGCAATCCATCAAGAGTTAAAAGATTATGGTGTGGACGTATCAGTGCTCTGTCCCGACTTGGTGGCTACACCTATGCTGGATTTGCAGCTTCAGTTTCCAGAGGAAGCAGCCTTGTCATTTAGTGGGTCAGCAAAGGTCTTGACAGTAGAAGAAGTGCGCGATGCGGTTTTAAAACTGATGAAAAAGCCACAACCTCTTCTATGTATCCCAAAGAGGAGAGGGTGGCTCGCCAAAATCGCAGGGAACTGGCCCTTCTGGACTGATGTCTTTAGGGATAAACTTCATCAAAAAGGAAAAAATAGAATAAATGCTATCCGTAAGGAGTAGCTAATCAGTAATTTAAGAATTTTTAATACGATTGTTGTCGTACTTTTTTGGGAATTACGATTCTCTTCGTATATCTTTGTACGAAAGCTATCGTATAACTCGCTATGAATAAACCAACAGAAGCTGAACTGGAGATTCTTTCTCTGCTTTGGGAAATGAAAGAAGCAAGCGTCAGACAGATTCACGAAAAACTGGCAGAAACCAAGGAAACGGGCTACACCACTACTTTAAAAATGATGCAGATCATGCATGCCAAAGGATTATTGGATAGAGACGATCAGAATCGGACTCATATTTACAGGCCAAAGATCAAAAAAGGAGATACTCAAAAGTCCCTGTTGAAAAACCTGATGACAACAGCTTTTGGAGGGTCTGCCAAAAATTTGGTGATGCAAGCCCTAGGTCAAGACAATCCCTCTCAGGAGGAAATCGATGAAATTCGTGCTTTTTTAGATGACTTAGCCCAAAAGAAATCATGAATTTATTGAACGACTGGTTACCCGAAAGTTTACTTCAGGTCCTCGGTTGGACCTTGGTACATTCCGTTTGGCAATGGATCATCCTGGCGGCATTGCTATGGGGAAGTCTTAAAATATTTGTACATAAGTCGCCGCAATTCAAATACAAGATGGCATTAATGTCTCTTAGCTTTGGGTTTTTGACAAGCGTAATGACCTTGTGTTATGAATTGAGTTTGAATTCCTCGGACAGCCTCTCTTCTGTAGCGGTATTAATGGATTGGAATACTCAAATGAGTCCCACTGAAGGTCCAACTTTATTGTCAAATTTCACAATTTGGATAGAAAATCAACTTCCATTTTTGGTCAACATCTGGTTTTTCGGGTCACTACTTTTTTTGGTTCGATTATTTACCAATTTGTCAGCAGTCAGGCATCTTCGGCTCCATAGTCAGAGAAATAAAGAGAGCTCCCTAGAGGACATATTTGAGGGGATTTCGCGTAAAATAGGACTAGCTAAATTGCCTCAGCTAAAAATTACTTCCGACGGGCTCTCTCCTATGGCAATGGGCGTGGTCAAGCCGATGATTTTGATTCCTGCTGGCTTGATTTTTCAGCTTTCACTAAAGCATCTAGAGGCTATTTTGGCACATGAACTCGCCCATATCAAGCGAAATGATTATTTGATCAACTTGATGCAGTCCATCATGGAAGTACTCTTTTTCTACCACCCCTGCTTTTGGTGGATCAATCAGACAATCAAGGAGCTTAGAGAAAATGCCACAGATGACTTGGCTATTGCTTCTGGCGTGGCTCCTCAAGTGCTCGCTGAAGCACTGGCCGAAGTGATACATTATGCAAAAGAAAATAGCCCCGAATTAGCTTTGGCAGCAGCCAAAAAAAGAAATCCCACACTAAACCGAATCCGAAGAATGCTGGGACTTCCAGCCCAAAACTATCCACAAAACCCTATAATCACTATTCCTATGATTTTATCATTGATTATCAGTGCGAGCTTGATTACAGCAGCACAGCAAGTAGACGAAAAGTCCATAAACGAAATTCTTCCCGAAATTTCCTTAGAAAACCCTATGTTGGATGCCTTCTCGGATATGATGCCGCAGGCAAAAGCAGTCTCTACAGATACCACAGAGAAAGGGAAGAAAGAAATAATCCTGATCGATGAAGAAAGAGAAGGGCAAGAATGGATAGATGAAAAGGGTAATCGAGTGGTCATTCGACAGCGTGGAAACAATAATTCTTTTGTTTACAGGATGAAAGGAGATACACTAATCGTAAATGGCGATACTCTTATCAACTCCGCCAATGTCATAGAATTGGAAGACATACCCATAATGGATTTGGAAGATTTCCCTAGCATCGTGATGGCTCCTATGCCGCCAATGCCTCCTTTTCCGGAAGGATTTCTTGAGGGTTTTGAACTGAATTTCTCTCCGCCTTCACCTCCCTTTGTTTTTGAATTTGAGGGAAAGGGACCGGGTGTGTTCTTCTTTTCGGACACCACAGAGCTGAGTGAAAAAGAGCGTAAGGACTTGCAAAAAAAGCACGAGGAAGGGATGAAGGATTTTAGCAAAAAGATGGAAGAGCAATCTGCGCGTTGGAACGAGCGAATGAAAGAGTGGGAAGCAGAAATGGCTCCGAAAATGAAAGAATGGGAAGAAAAAATGAAGGTTTGGCAGGAAGCTCAAGCCCCAAGAATGGAGGAGTTTCGTGCTAAAATGAAAGAGTGGCAAGAAGCTAATGAACCAAGAATGGAAGAATTCCGGAAAAAGATGGAAGCTTGGGAAAAGGAGAACGCCGAAAAGATGGCTGAGTTCAAAAAATCACTCGAAGCCGAACTCGAAAAAATGAAGAAAGCAAAAGATAATTAATTTGTGTGTTGATGCCTTTGAAAAAGCCCTGGTCGATGATCGGGGCTTTTTTGCGTGTAACTGCTAGTGATGATTAGGGTTAAATTTTTTTGGGAAATTCTCCCACTTTTTTTCAAATTCTTTTTTCAGGTTTGAGTCTAACCTCTTACCAATTGCTAAAAAAGTGTAATTCTCCTCAAAATCAGACTTTTTTAAATTGCCTTGACTTGATTCTAATCAATTGAGAACCAAGTAAAAAATCCAAGAAATTTTTGTAAAACTATTGGGTAGAATCAATCTTTTGGCTACTTTTAGTCCAAAGTGGGAAAAAGTGGGGCAAAGTGGTAGAATGTGAAAATCATTTTATTACTTTTGTTTTTACTTAAAACTCGAAAAAGCACTAGGAAGAAATGTTCAACAGCCATTACGATTGTAAGCTAGATCCGAAAGGTCGTCTGGCGCTGCCGGCAAAGATTAAGGCAGCGATTCCAGAGGCCAATGGGACTACTTTGATGCTTCGGATGGCAGAGGACCGATGTCTGGCTTTGTATCCGATGGTGGAATACAAAAAGTTGGAGAATCAAATCAAATCCTTGAACATTAATAATCCTGAGCAGCGCGCCCTTCAGCGGGCATTTTTCAATACGGTAGTCGATGTGGAGTTGGATAGTGCAGGCAGGCTTTTGATACCAAAATCATTTCAGGCCTATGCGGGTCTCGAAAAAGAAATAGTAGTAGCCGGAAACGGAACACGAATAGAGATTTGGAATCCTGAAAATCATGCGAAACACGTCATGCCGGATCCGGCGGATTTGTCCGCATTGATGGAAAAATACCTCTCATAAGCCATGACAGCAGCTGTGTACCATATCCCAGTGATGCTTACCCAATGCATTGAAGGCTTGGCTATTGATCCCAACGGGATTTATGTGGACTTGACTTTTGGTGGAGGTGGGCACTCTCGGGCAATTTTGAAGCAATTAGAGGGTGGGCATCTCTATGGATTTGACCAGGATGAGGATGCTATGGCTAATGTGCCGGATGATTCCAGATTTACTTTTGTGCAGGCCAATTTTCGGGATCTGAAAAAATACCTTCGCCTTTACGGTGTTCGTCAGGTAGATGGCATTTTAGCTGACTTAGGTATTTCCTCGCATCAAATCGATGTGCCTGGTAGAGGTTTTTCGACCCGGTTTCAGGGTGAGTTGGATATGCGAATGAATCAATCTGCATCCTTGAGTGCCAAAGAGGTCTTGAATACCTATGACGAGGGTAAACTTCATCGGATTTTGGGCATGTATGGAGAAGTAAAAAATGCTAAAACTCTTGCTCAAGCTATCGTTTCCGAGCGAAATCAGTCACCTTTTTCGAGTACAGAAGGCTTTACCGCTTTCCTGAAAAAATTTGCTCCAAGAGGAAAGGAATTTAAATACTTCGCGCAGGTATTTCAGGCGCTTCGAATCGAAGTCAATGATGAAATGAGTGCATTGGAAGAAATGCTCCTGGCCGCAGTGGAGGTTCTGAAGCCTGAGGGCAGATTGGTTGTGATGAGCTACCATAGCTTAGAAGATCGATTGGTCAAGAACTTGATCCAAAAAGGGAAATTCCATGGAGAATTGGAAAAGGATTTTTACGGAAATCCCATTCGCCCATTGGAGCCTATCAGTCGGGGTGCGGTGGTAGCTGATGCTGAAGAGATCGAGACAAATCCTCGAGCACGTAGTGCCAAGTTGAGAATCGCAAAAAAGGTAAAACTATGAGTCAGAATGCCTTTAGAAAGAAACTGAAAAATGGAAATCAGCCTAAAATAGGGTCTGGAAAGACTATTTTCAGCTGGATAGAAGAGAAACTTGACGTCACCCGATTCCTTGGGGAGGGGGTGCCGGTGCAGTTTGTGCCTCCAGTTGCTTTCGTGGTTTTTTTGGGATTGATCTATATATGGGGCAATCACCGAGCAGATAATATGGTCCGAAAGATCGAAAAAGTGCAGCAAGATGTAGAGGATCTAAGGGCTGATGTGACCACTCTGGAAGCGGAATACATGTTTAGCAGTATGCAGTCGGAGTTGGCCAAAAAAGTATCCAAACAAGAAATAGTAGAGTTAGAGCATCCACCGATTAAGATAACCATAGCCAATTGAATATTAAGCGTTCCATAGTGCTCCGAGTAAGGATAATCTTTATCCTGATTGCGCTTGCAACAGCTGCGATACCTATGCGTATTGCGACTATTCAGTTTGATGAGGGTGATAAATGGCGACAAAAAGCCGAGACGATCAATTTTCAATACCGGGAAGTCCCAGCCACCCGAGGTAATATTTATGCTGGAGATGGAAGCCTTTTGGCGACCAGCTTGCCTTTTTATCGATTGGCAATGGATCCTACGATAGCCAAGTCTGAACGGTACAATGCTGGAATAGACTCCCTGTCTAGATTTCTCTCCTCTTATTATAAAGACAAATCTGCCAGTGCTTACAAGCGTCTGATTACAGATGCCCGACGGGACAATAAGCGCTACATTGTCCTCAATCGTAAGCAGGTAGGCTATCAGGATATGCAGAAAATGTCGCAATGGCCGATTTTCCGAGATGGAAGGTTAGGAGGAGGCGTACTTTTCGAGAAAGTAGAAAAGCGCTATCGACCTTTCAATTCTCTGGCAAGTCGCACCGTGGGCTTTTTAAACGAAAACGAATACGGAGCAGGCATAGAATACAGCTTTAATGAGTACCTCAGAGGGCAAGATGGAAAGGCTCTTTTCCAGCGCTTGGCCGGAGGAGTTTGGAAGCCTGTTTTCGATGCAGAAGATATCAAGCCTGAAGATGGCTACGATGTCTTGACAACCCTTGATGTCAATATTCAGGATGTGGCGGAGAAGGCCCTACTCAGACAGTTGATCAGCCGAGATGCGGCTTTTGGTTCGGTCATCGTCATGGAGGTGAAAACAGGGCAGATCAAAGCCATCGCCAACTTGCAAAAAAATAAGGGAAGTGCCACCTACGGTGAAAATTACAATTACGCTATAGGTGATCAGGGCAATACTGAGCCGGGATCGACTTTTAAGTTGCTTTCTATGCTAGCGCTATTGGAAGAGAATAAAGTGAGTTTGGAAGAGAAAATCGAGACAGGAACAGGCTCTCATAGATTTTACAACCAAACCATGCGTGATGCAAAAAATGGAGGCTTTGGTACGATCACTATCCGAGAGGCATTTGAAAAATCCTCCAATGTGGCAATTTCCAAATTGGTAGATGAGCATTTTGGGTCAAGTCCGTCGAAGTTTATGGCCTACATAGAAAAGACGGGGCTAAGTGAGCCTTTTGGGTTTCAGTTGGCTGGAGAAGGTAAGCCTTTTTTCAAAAAGCCCGGCGCCAAAGATTGGTATGGAACTTCGCTTCCTTGGATTTCAATAGGCTACGAAAGCAAGGTGAATCCCATCCATACATTGGCACTGTACAATGCAGTAGCCAATGACGGTGTCATGGTCAAGCCGTATATCGTGCAAGCTATTGCTAAAGGGAATCGAGTGGAGAAGCAATTTGGAACGGAAAAAATCCGGAACCGCATCGCATCCCAAAAGACAATAAAGCAGTTGCAAGAGCTTTTGATCGGAGTGGTCGATAGAGGTACCGCGAAAAATATTGCTAATGCAGACTATAAAATTGCCGGAAAGACAGGGACTGCTCAAAAGATCGTGGATGGACGCTATACTCAAAAGTACTACACGAGTTTTGCAGGATATTTTCCGGCAGATCGTCCCAAGTATTCCATGATTGTAGTGATCGATAGTCCTACTGGGTTTGCCGCTTACGGCGGGGATGTTTCTGCCCCGGTTTTCAAGGAAATCGCAGACCGGATTTATGCTTTGGATATAGAATTGAACCCTAGCTCAGCAGCAGAAATCTTGAGAGCAGATGCTTCCGGGTCACAGCTGCCTGTGGTGAAAGCAGGCAGAGGAGAAGAAATCTACCAAGTACTTGAAGTCTTGGGTATTAAATCCAATCCAGTCCAAACCGAAGAATGGGTACAAGCTGTCGCACAATCTGACAAAGTCCAGTGGAAAGTAAATAATACCGAACAGGCTACCGTGCCGGATGTATCGGGGCTTCCACTTAGAGATGCGCTATTTATACTAGAAAATAAAGGAATCAATGTGAGTTATCGTGGAAAGGGCCTAGTGATCAGTCAGTCCATCGATGCGGGGACTAAGTTGTCTCCCAACTCCACCATCAATCTTGTCTTGGGATAATGACCATACTAAAAGACATACTATATAAAGTCTCCCTTGTGTCCACTACCGGTGATATGGAAGTGGAAGTGAAGAATATTGTTTTTGATAGTAGAAAAGTAGAAGAGGGTTCGCTCTTTGTTGCCATTCCGGGAACTCAGGTGGATGGCCATGATTTTATCGATAAGGCCGTCGACACAGGTGCAAGGGTCATAGTATGTGAGCGTCTACCTGAAAATAAATCCCCGAAAATCACTTGGGTTCAAGTCAAAAAAGCCTCCCAGGCTTTAGGGGTAATGGCATCTAATTTCTATGACAACCCCTCTCACTCCATAAAAGTAGTAGCAGTGACGGGTACGAATGGCAAAACCACCACGGTGACTTTGCTGCATCAGTTATTTACTTCGATGGGCTACAGCACGGGTTTGCTTTCCACTGTAGAGAACAGAATCAATGAGGAAATTCTACCTGCAACGCATACCACTCCCGATGCAGTCAGCGTACAAGCACTGCTCAGAAAAATGGTGGATGCGGGATGTACGCATTGTTTTATGGAGGCGAGTTCTCATGCTATTGTACAGGAGCGGATTGCAGGTTTGAAATTGATCGGATCGGTATTTACTAATATCAGCCATGATCATCTCGATTATCATGAGACTTTTGAGGAGTACATCAAGGCTAAGAAGAAGTTGTTTGATGATCTGCCTAAGGATGCTTTTGCATTGGTAAATGGAGACGACAAAAGAGGCGCAGTGATGCTGCAAAACTGTAAGGCAACTCCACAAACCTTTGCTTTGAAGAGTCCTGCAGATTTTAAAGCTAAAGTACTGTCGAATACGCTGGAAGGGCTGGAGCTGGACATCAACGGAAAGCCTGTTTGGTTTCGCTTAATCGGTGATTTCAATGCTTATAATCTATTGGGTGTGCTGGGGGTGGCGGTTCTTTTGGGGGAAGATGAAGATGAGGTGATGCAGGTGCTTTCAGGAATTCGTGGAGCAAAAGGAAGGTTTGATCGAATCTCGATAGGAGGAGTCACTGCGATTGTGGATTATGCCCACACCCCCGATGCGCTTGAGAATGTATTGAAGACAATTAATGGGGTACGCACTGGTGGAGAGCAATTGATCACAGTGGTAGGTTGTGGAGGCAATCGTGACAAATCAAAGCGTCCAATCATGGCAAAGCTTGCTGTGCAGGAAAGTGACAAAGCGATTTTGACTTCTGACAACCCTCGGTTTGAGGAGCCGGAAGCAATCCTTCAAGACATGCAAGCTGGAGTGGGACCTAGCGATCTGCGCAAAACGCTCACTATTGTGGACCGCAAAGAAGCCATTAAAACTGCTTGTATGCTTTCCCAGGTCGGTGATATCATCTTAATCGCCGGTAAAGGACACGAAGACTATCAAGAAATAAAAGGTGTCAAGTATCATTTTGACGATGCAGAAGTAGTGAGTGAGTTTTTAAATCAATTGACCAAAAAATAGAATGTTAGAACCGATTTTTGACTATTTGGATCGAGTGTTGGATATCCCTGGAGCAGGGGTGTTTCGCTATATCTCATTTAGAGCAGGAATGGCGGCACTTTTATCCTTGATCATTACCATCACTTTTGGTCATCGAATCATCAATTGGATCAGAAACCGTCAAATCGGTGAGACGGTGAGGGATCTCGGGCTAGAAGGTCAGAATCAGAAAAAAGGCACTCCTACTATGGGAGGATTGATGATGATAGCAGCTATTTTGATTCCCACTTTGCTTTTTGGGGATCTGAATAATATTTACATCATTCTTCTCATCGTCACTACTGTTTGGCTGGGAGGTATTGGCTTTTTGGATGATTATATCAAGGTCTTCAGAAAAAATAAAGAAGGGCTCGCCGGAAAATTTAAGATTATCGGTCAGGTAGGGATTGGAATTATTGTAGGAGCGACTCTTTATTTTCATGAGGATGTGGTGATTAGGGAGTTTCAAAACCCTGTATCAATCGAAGAGGGTGTTGTAGAGACACCTGCCTATCAAGATGTGAAAGTGGCCAAGACCACCATTCCATTCACCAAAAACAATGAGCTGAATTACGAGACGATTTTGGGCTTTTTGGGAGAAAGCATGACTCCTGTACTCTACATTTTTGTGGTGATTTTTATCATCACGGCAGTATCAAATGGGGCAAATATCACAGACGGAATAGATGGCTTGGCGGCGGGGACTTCTGCTATCATTGGCTTGACCATCGCCATTTTTGCCTACTTGAGTGGTAATGCGATTTTCTCACAATACCTCAACATCATGTATATCCCCAACTCCGGGGAGCTCGTGATTTTTGCCTCCGCATTTATTGGAGCTTGTGTGGGTTTTCTCTGGTATAATGCTTATCCGGCTCAGGTTTTTATGGGTGATACGGGCTCTTTGATGCTCGGAGGAGTGATAGCGGTTTTAGCCTTGACGCTACGCAAGGAGCTTTTAATTCCTGTTATGTGCGGTGTTTTTCTAGTAGAAAATCTAAGCGTGATGATTCAGGTGAGCTACTTCAAATACACCAAAAGGAAATACGGTGAGGGCAGGAGGGTCTTTTTGATGTCTCCACTTCACCATCACTATCAAAAGAAAAATATACCTGAAGCAAAAATTGTAACCCGGTTTTGGATCGTCGGAATACTTCTGGCGGTCATTACCCTAGCGACACTAAAATTGAGATAAGAAATCAAATGAAAACCATAGCCATCATAGGAGCCGGAGAAAGCGGATTGGGAGCAGCACTGCTCGCCAAGAAGGTGGGCTATGACCTTTTTGTATCAGAGCTGGGGAGTATTTCAAAGGAGCGAAAGGCTCTTTTGGAGGCCAATGCCATATCCTATGAAGAAGGGAAGCACTCGGAAGAGAAAATCCTAGATGCCGATATGATTATCAAAAGTCCAGGTATTTCTTACGAATCGCCCATCATTAAGAAAGCATTTGATAAAGGAATTGCCGTCGTGGATGAGTTGGAGTTTGCCCATCATTTTACCAATGGCAAGGTCATCGCCATTACGGGGACAAATGGGAAGACCACCACCACTTTACTGACTTATCACTTGATGAAAGAGGCCGGGTTTGACGTGGGTTTAGCAGGGAATGTGGGGCAGAGTTGGGCCGCTCAATTGGTGCAGAAAGATCACGCCTGGTGGGTGATTGAGTGCAGTAGTTTTCAGATAGATGGAATGCAGGCTTTCAGGCCTTTTGTAGCCATCTTGACTAATATCACTCCGGATCATTTGGACCGATACGAGTATCAGATGGATCGATATGTCGCTTCAAAGTTCCGCTTATTTCAAAATCAAAAAGCAGCTGATTTCTCGATCTTCTATAAAGAGGACCTTTTCAGCCAAAAGGGCTTGGCTGAGAAAAAAATCCGCTCAAAAAAGCTTTGGATTTCTCTAGAGGAACAAGGCGATAATGGAGCCTATTTCCAGAATAGTGCTTTGATTTTACGCATGAATGGAGAAGAAGTGAGTATTCCAATGAGTTCACTTTCTATTCAAGGAAAGCACAATCAACTCAATGCGCTTTTTGCTATTACTGCGGTGAGACTGGCCGGAGCTCCACTTTCCTCATTGGAAAAAGGCTTGCAGACCTTTAAAAACGCACCGCACAGAATGGAGCTCGTCGATATAGTAGATGGAGTCCATTTTATCAATGACAGTAAAGGAACCAACGTCGAAGCTACAAGCTATGCTCTTCAGAGCTTCGAGCAGCCTATCGTATGGGTTGCTGGAGGTGTAGACAAAGGAAATAATTACGAGCAGCTCAAAGAGCTAGTAGAAAAAAGGGTAAAGGCGCTGATTTGCTTAGGCAAGGATAATCAAAAATTGAAGACTGCATTTGACGAGGTGATTCCTGAAATCAAAGAAACACAAAGCATCCAAGAAGCGGTACGATGGGGTTTGGAACTGGCCAACGAGAAGGAAGTAGTCCTGCTATCTCCGGCCTGCGCTAGTTTTGACCTGTTTAGAAATTATGAAGATCGTGGGGATCAATTCCGCGAAGCAGTAAAAAGTTTGAAAATAGAATCCAACGCATGAACCAGTTTAAAACATGGATAGATGAGCATTTCAAAGGTGACCCAATTATCTGGGCCATCGTGATTTTGCTTTCCCTTTTCAGTATTCTAGTGGTGTATTCCGCCACGGGTTCTTTGGCCTACAAGTATGCCGGCGGTAATACGGAATTGTACCTCTTTAGGCATTCCGCTTTGGTATTTGCTTCATTAGTCGTGATGTGGCTGGCGCATAAGGTTCCTTACCGAAGTTATGCCCTCTACGCCCGCTTGGCTATGTATTTATCTATGCCGCTTCTATTGATCACTTATCTCTTTGGGTCCAATATCAATGAAGCCAATAGATGGTTGACCATTCCGGTGATTAATCAGGCATTTCAGCCTTCAGATTTGGCGAAATTGGCATTGATTGCAGCTTTGGCGGCCATGTTGGCGAAGCGTCAAAATAACATTAAGGACTTCAAAAGCACCTTTTTGCCTATCATCATTGCGATAGGATTAATCTCCGGACTGATAGGCCTAGCCAATATGTCAACAGCCATTTTATTATTGAGTACCTGCTTGTTGATTATGTTCATCGGTAGGGTGCCCATGAAGTATTTGGTTTTGGTGGTGATGGTAGGAGCATTAGGTCTCACCGCTGCCATTTTCTTGGGGCAAAGAGGTGATACTTTCCGATCCCGAATAGAAGACTATACAGCTTCATTCTCGGATGAAAATAAAATTCCTTTTCAGGCTGAGCAATCTTACATCGCTATTGCCACGGGTGGAGTGACAGGCAAAGGCCCGGGAAATTCGGAACAGCGAAACTCTCTTCCTCATCCCTATTCGGATTTTATATACGCCATTATCATCGAGGAGTACGGTATGATAGGAGGAGTCACGGTACTCTTTCTCTACCTCGCTTTGCTCTATCGAGGGATGCGTATCGTAGCCAATTCCAACAAGGCATTCGGAGGCTTGCTCTCCGCAGGATTGAGTTTCGCGCTGGTGATACAGGCTCTGATCAATATGGCGGTTGCCGTAGGACTTGGCCCAATTACCGGTTTGCCATTGCCGCTTTTGAGTATGGGAGGGACCTCTCTGGTATTCACTGGGATTTCTTTGGGGATTATTCTCAGCGTAAGTAGAGGAGACCATCAAGATGAAATGCAGACTGGATCTGCTATGAATAGACCTAAAATGAAATTAGCCTAAGTGAGCCATCAGGATACATATCGCCTTTTGATCAGTGGTGGAGGTACCGGAGGACATATCTACCCGGCGATCGCTATTGCCAATGCGTGGATGGAGCGTCACCCTGACTCGGAGATTCAATTCGTAGGGGCATTGGGCAAGATGGAAATGCAAAAAGTACCCGAGGCTGGCTATTCCATTATTGGATTACCGGTAGCTGGGCTACAACGAAGCCTGACTCTCGCCAATCTTAGCTTTCCCATAAAATTATTTAAAAGCCTGAGACAGGCCTTCCGGATTGTAAAGGATTTTAAACCTCATGCTGTAATAGGTGTGGGTGGGTATGCCAGTGGTCCAGTGTTGTATGCCGCTCAGAGCAAAGGCATTGCTACGCTGATCCAAGAACAAAATTCCTATGCAGGAATTACCAACAAGCTTTTGGCTAAAAAGGCCAAAAAAATCTGTGTGGCTTATCCCAATATGGAGCAGTTTTTCCCAAAGGAAAACTTGGTGATGACTGGCAACCCTGTTCGCAAGGATCTACTCCATCTCGAAGGAAAAAAATCCACAGGCATAGCTCATTTTGGATTAGACTCGGAGAGAAAAACTATTCTGGTATTGGGGGGCTCCTTGGGTGCTAGAACTCTCAACCAAGGCGTGCTTAAAGATATGGAGGCCTTTGAAAAAGGAGGGTATCAAGTGCTTTGGCAGTCGGGCAAATTCTATTTTAAAGCCATGCAGGAGGCGCTTAATAAGACCAGTTTGAGGCACATTCACCTTAGGGAATTTATCCGGGAAATGGATTTAGCCTATGCTACTGCGGATCTTATCATTTCCAGAGCAGGGGCTTTGTCAGTCTCTGAGTTGGCTTTGGTAGGGAAGCCTGTAGTGTTCATTCCTTCTCCCAATGTGGCAGAGGATCATCAGACCAAAAATGCGATGGCCTTTGTCAGTCGTGAGGCAGCAGTTTTGCTCCGAGACGGAGAGGCTGTGGGCAAATTAAAAATCACTGTGGATGAGGTCTTGGGGGATTTGGTTTTTGCAGAGCAACTAGGAAAAAATATAAAAATGCTGTCCAAGGCAGATGCAGCTGAAACTATAGTAAATGAAATCGAAAAACTGGTAGCGTGAGTTTCAAAAACCTACATAGCGTTTATTTCTTAGGAATTGGTGGGATAGGCATGAGTGCTTTAGCCCGTTGGTTTCATCGGGAGGGCTATGGAGTATTTGGATACGACAAGACGCCTTCACCTTTGATTGACGATTTGATAGCAGAAGGAATTCAGATAGGGTTTGAAGATCAGTTGGAAGCTATTCCAGGGGGTATTTTAGCAGATAAATCAAAGACATTAATCATCTGGACTCCTGCCGTGCCTAAGGATTCCAAGCTGCTCAATTATTTTCAGCAGCAAGGTTTTGAGCTTAAAAAGCGCTCTGAAGTTTTGGGGGATTTAAGTGAGGCCTACTATAGTATTGCTGTAGCAGGTACCCACGGTAAGACCACGACCTCCTCGATGATCACTCATATTTTTAAATCATCAGGAAGGTCCATCATAGCCTTTCTTGGCGGAATCACACAAAACTACCAGTCCAACTTGGTGATGCATCAGCAAAAGGGCGATGCCCTGATGGTGGTAGAAGCAGATGAATTTGACCGCTCGTTTTTGAGACTTTCTCCCAATGAAGCAGTCATCACAAGTGTGGATGCAGATCATTTGGATATCTATGGGGATGAAAATCACCTTCTCGATGGGTTCAAAGAATTCATCAAAAGGCTGAAGAAAAAAGGGCGCTTGTATATTCAACAAGGTGCTGCACAGAAGATAGGAGATGCAGATTTGCCTAAAAAAAGAGTAAGCATGTATGGGCTTCGAAGCGAAGGAATCCATGCAGAAAATATCCAGGCTAGACCAGGTTCTTTTGTGTTTGACTACATCGGTAAAAATCTTGAAATAAAGGGGTTGGAGCTGTTTATTCCTGGTTTTCACAATGTCGAAAACGCACTTGTAGCGATTGGAATTGCCTTGACCCATGGTATTTCTCCGGATCAAATCCGTGAAGCATTGAAGACTTTCAAGGGTGTGAAAAGAAGATTTGAGATCCATGTCAATGAAGGTGGGAAGGTGTTTATCGATGATTATGCCCACCACCCTGAGGAAATAAGAGCATTCTTAAGTTCGGTCAGGGCGATGTTTCCTGCCAAGCATTTGACAGTGGTTTTCCAGCCACACCTTTTTTCTCGCACGCGTGATTTTGCACCTCAGTTTGCAGAGAGTCTTTCTTTGGCCGACGAGGTGATTTTACTGGAGATCTATCCAGCTAGGGAACTTCCCATTGCAGGAGTGAACTCTTCTATGCTGCTTGAGGGAATTCAGGCTCAGACCAAGCAAGTATTGGCCAAATCCGAACTCTTGGAGTATTTGGAATCTAGAAATCCTGAATTGTTGGTGACTATCGGTGCCGGTGATATTGATCGTCTGGTACCTGAAATAGCCTCCTTTACACGTTCAGGAATTAATCAGAATGAGGTATGAAGAGAGCTAGAATTAAAAAGATCGCCGTTTTTGTGACTCTCAGTCTTGTACTGGTCGGTTTTATAGGCTTCGTAGAAAAGCAAAGCCTCTACAAAACCTATCAGGGGATGGAAATCTCCATAGATGGGCAAAGTGGAGTGTACTTCGTCGAAGACAATGAAATCAGAAGGATTTTGAAGGAAAGCTTTCCCAATTTGAAGGTGGGAGCTGTATTGGAGGAGGTGCCCTTGAAGCAGGTGGAAAATAGGATTTCGGGCCACCCTTTTGTAAAAGCCGTGGATGCGACGGTCGGACAAAAAGGAATTCTTCATCTTGAAATTCAGCAGTATCAACCCATCGCTCGAATAGCCAGGCCGCTGGCTGCTGATGGCTACATCACAACAGAGGGAAGAGTAGTGCCGACCTCACCATCCTATACTAGTAGGGTATTGATACTGGAGGGTGACTATGCAGAGAAGCTGATGGATAAAGGCGATATCAGCATTGAAATGCCTGATTTGATGGAGTTGATAGAGTTTATCACCGGTGACGAATTTTGGAGTGCGCAGATCATCAGCTTGGAGGTGAACTCGCCGTCGGATATTCGGATGTATCAGCAGGTGGGAGAGCAGGTGATTGAATTTGGAGATGCGAAAAATATCGCTGACAAATTCGATCGAATCAAAATTTTCTACAAGGAAATTTTACCGAGAAAAGGCTGGGATGCCTATAGTCGGGTAAGTGTAAAATTTAAGGATCAAATTGTTTGTGAATAAAAGCTTGGGTATGGAAAATGAAAAATTAATTGTTGGATTAGACATCGGTACTACAAAGATCTGTGCCATCGTCGGTCGTAAAAACGAATACGGAAAGCTCGAAGTCTTGGGAATGGGTAAAGCTGTCTCTGACGGAGTTGACAGGGGAGTGGTGACCAATATCGATAAGACGGTTCATGCGATCCAAAAGGCTGTAGAGGAAGCCTCAGAGATGGCTGATGTAGAGATTGCAGAAGTGATCGTGGGTATCGCTGGTCAGCATATTCAAAGCAAGATTCAAAGTGGGAGCATCATGCGTCAGCCGACGGAAGATGAAATCACCGTAGAAGATGTGAGAAGGCTCTCTTCTGAGATGGAAAATATTTTAGTGCCTCCCGGCAATAGAATCATTCATGTGATGCCACAAGCTTACACGGTCGATTATGAAGGAGGGATCAAGGATCCAGTAGGCATGTCAGGGACGAAACTGGAAGCGGATTTTCACATCATCACAGCACAGACTACAGCCATCAATAATATCAATCGTTGTGTACGAAGAGCGGATTTGACTTCGAAGCAGTTGATCCTAGAACCATTAGCGAGTTCTCTTTCAGTGCTGAGTGATGAGGAAAAAGAAGCGGGAGTTTGCCTAGTCGATATCGGTGGTGGTACCACGGACATTGCTATTTTTTATGAAAATATCATTCGGCATACGGCAGTGATTCCTCTTGGGGGCAATATTATCACCAAGGACATCAAGGAAGGCTGCATGGTCATGCATAATCAGGCCGAACTGCTTAAAACCCGATTTGGCAAAGCCATTGCTGAGGAAGCCAATCCCAATGAGATTGTGTCCATTCCTGGCTTGAGAAATCGTCCGCCCAAAGAAATATCGATCCGAAACCTCGCCTCCATCATCCAAGCTAGAATGGAGGAGATCATCGAAATCGTCCAAAATGAAATCTACCAAAGCGGGCATTACAAAAAATTAGCGGGAGGCATCGTCATCACAGGAGGAGGATCCCAATTGCAGTGTGTATCTCAGCTTTTTGAATACTTGACGGGCTTGGATACCCGCATCGGATATCCTAATGAGCACTTGGGTAAATCAGTCCTAGAAGAAGTGAAAAGCCCCATGTATGCTACCTCCGTCGGGTTGGTATTGGCAGGATTCAAAGCCTTGGATGACCGAGAGGATAGTTATAACAAGCGAATAGCAAACGGTAGTAGTGCACTCAAGCAGACGAAGAAGGAAATAAATCCAAAGGACATTTGGAGAAGTATCGGAAATAAGCTGAAAAGCATCATTCATGATGACATCGGCGAAGACTTAAATTACTAGGGCTTATGATTGGGGGAGATAAGCGGTTTTGCTGCTTATTTCCCCGATTTAACCCTCTATCAAAACGAAAAAATAATTCACCAAAACAATAAATATGTCAGATAACATGAAAGATTACAGATTTGATCTTCCAAAGAATCAAAAGTCAATTATCAAGGTAATTGGCGTGGGTGGAGGCGGTTCCAATGCCGTTAACCACATGTTTGCACAAGGAATTAAGGATGTGGAGTTTGTGGTAGTCAATACTGATGCCCAAGCGCTTAAGTCCAGTCCGGTTCCTCTTAGACTACAGCTTGGAGCCAACTTGACCGAGGGTCTCGGTGCAGGGGCTAATCCCGAGCAGGGGAAAAATGCAGCCATTGAGTCACAAGACGAAATCAGAGAGCTGCTAGCCGATAACACCAAAATGGTATTTATCACCGCAGGAATGGGTGGGGGCACTGGTACAGGTGCTGCTCCGGTCATTGCCAAAATCGCAAAGGAACTTAATATCCTGACTGTAGGTATCGTCACCGCTCCCTTTATGTTTGAGGGTAAAAAGAAAATGTCTGTGGCCCAATCAGGAATCGAGTCTCTTCGTGAAAACTGCGACACGGTTTTAGTTATTCTTAATGATAAGCTAAGAGAGATCTATGGAAATCTAGCGATTCGAACTGCCTTCGGTAAAGCAGATGATATCCTTACTACTGCTGCCAAATCCATAGCAGAGATCATTACCATTCATCAGGATGTCAATGTTGATTTTGAAGACGTCAAAACAGTCATGAAGGAAGCGGGCGCTGCAGTGATGGGTTCTTCTACAGAGGAAGGAGAAGGACGTGCTATCCGTGCAGCGGGTGCTGCCATTTCATCTCCTCTTCTTAACAATGTGGACATCAAAGGAGCTCAAAAAATCCTTCTTTCTATTATGTCAGGTGAAGATGAAGAGCTTTCTATGGATGAGTTGAGTGATATCACGGAGTATATCCAAGAGAAGGCAGGAGACAATGCCGAAGTCATCTTTGGTCAGGGAATCGATCCTGAGCTTGGTAAGGCAATCCGAGTGACAGTGATCGCTACTGGATTTGAAATGGATAGATTGTCTGGGACACTTCCAAAAGTAGAGCCTGAGGTGAAGGCTTCTCCAAGCCCTACCGTTCAAAGCGCGGCTCCTAAGGCAGAGGAAGAAGATGTCAAAACCGTCATCAATCTTGACTCTGGTAAATCTGAAAAAGTAAAGGAAGAGCCTATCGGAAATACGTTTATTTTCAATAGTCCAAAAGCTCCCGTTTCTACTGAAAAGGAGGAAGAGGAGATATCAAGCCCAAAGAAAGACTCCTTCACTTTTGATTTCAAAAAGCCTGAAAAGCCTGAAATTAAGCCTAGCGAACCTGAAAAAATTGTTCACGACCTCTATGAAGAGGAAGCGGAGGAGAAAAGCGAGCCTATCCTTCCGGAAAATTCAGAGCCAGCTAAGCCTGTCTACGCCAATGACTACTATGAGCAAATGAAACAAAAGGCGATTCAGAGAGCTCATGAGCGTTTTGAAAAGCTAAAAGGCAGTAGATCGATCAATCCAACACCTGAAGAGTTGAAGGAAAAGCTAGAAGTGCCCGCTTATTTGAGAAAGAAAGTCAATCTAAGCGAGCCAGTTCATAGCTCTGAAAACAACATCAGCAAATTCAATGTCAGTGATGACAACGAAATATTGGGTAATAACCGCTTCCTACATGATAATGTAGATTAAGGATTAAAACTCAATCAGCATTTCAGCTTGGGTGTGCAGAAGTTCTGTATACAGCCTGTTGGTGAGCAGGTTATCTGACATGTTTTGCTCGATTTTGGCAAGCTTAGGCTTGAGAGCAAGGACATGCATGCCCAAGTAATGAAAGATATCGGTGAGGTGGCTCATTGCGATGCCACCTCCGCCGATTCCTGATGAAATACCGACAAGTGCTGCTTTTTTATTCCTAAAGGTATTGGGATAGGTCATCCCATCGATAAAGGTTTTCAATATTCCCGGAAAGGAGCCATTATATTCAGGGACGATGAAGATAAATTTCTTTCCTGAAGCGACGCGCTGATGAAAGGCGTTAAATGCTTCATTTTTTCCATTGTTCTCATACAGTGCAGTGGCTGTCAAATCTCCCGGCAAATCTTCCAATTCCAGTATTTCTGATTCTACTCCCTTTTCTGTTAAGATAGACTGATAGGTAGTGGCTATAACTTTTGAGACGGAGTTATTTCGATTGGTTCCGACGATGATTTTTATCATTGCTAAAATAATTTGACTGTGATACACGCTAAGTGGGGTAAAAGTTCGTAGATAAGCCAAGTTTCCTATCTTTACCGTGCAAAATTTAAAGCCCATGAATTATCAAAGTGAAATCAAAGAAGCGAGCGATTTTTTAAAAAATCTCCATCCAGCACCTATCGAAAACCTCATTATTTTAGGTACGGGTTTGGGGAAATTAGGGGATCAAATCGAGCTTGACTTGGAGGTAGACTACGCAGACATTCCTCATTTTCCGGTATCCACAGTAGAGAGTCATTCTGGTAAGTTGCTCTTTGGAAAGTTGGCGGGTAAAACTGTCCTAGCGATGAAAGGTAGATTTCATTACTACGAGGGATATACCATGAAGCAGGTCACCTTTCCGGTTCGGGTAGCCAAGGAGCTAGGTGTCAAAAAATTATTGGTATCCAATGCCTCAGGGGGACTCAATCCAGCTCAAGAGGTAGGAGAGGTGATGATCTTAAGTGATCATATTGACCTTTTTCCAGAAAACCCGCTGCGTGGCCATAGCCCTGAGGAATTCGGTCCGAGGTTTCCAGATATGAGTGAGGCCTATTCCAAAAGGTTGGTTCAACTTGCCTTGGAAGTAGGAAAGGAAATGGGAGTCAAGCTGCACACGGGAGTCTATGTGGGTGTCACAGGGCCCAACTTAGAAACTCCCGCCGAATACAAGTACATGCGGATCATCGGTGGGGATGCCGTAGGGATGAGTACCGTGCCAGAGGTGATTGTGGCTAAGCAGGCAGGTTTGGAGGTTTTTGGGATATCCGCTATTACTGACTTGGGAGTAGAGGGCAGAATCAAAGAAGTCAGTATCAAAGATGTCTTAGAAGCAGCCGCCAAAGCTGAGCCCATCATGGCTAAGGTAATGAGCGAAGTAATCCGTAGAAGTTAAAAAGGAGAAATGAAGCCTATTTTGATTGCGTGGAAGTCGATTTATTTTAATATTCATGAAAATTAAATTTCCATGATTCTCAAAAGTCTATTTTTTTCTTTCATTTTTCTCTTTTCATTCTCCTCTGGATTTGCTCAGGATATGGCAGATTCTCTTCGTTTTTCTTTCGGAAGGGAAAGCGGCAATCATCCTTCTACCTATATTCTTACAGGAAAAATTCTCAATCAAGATACCCAAGAGCCCATCGAAGGTGTGGGTGTTAGTATTAATGGCGCCTTTTCTGGTGTCAATACAGATCGATTTGGCACCTATTATATGGTGCTAAAGCCAGGACAGTATCGGGTGACTTTTCGACATATTTCGATGATTCCTGTTTTTACCACTGTTTCTCTTTATGCCGATGGTGTGGTGAATATTCAGATGCTAGAGAAAAGTTTTGAGTTGGACGGAGTGGTGGTTCAGTCTCAAGAGCCCGATAGAAATGTAAGAGAGCCGATTTCAGGAATTACGAAACTGACCACGAGGGAGTTGAGAGCTATTCCAGCTTTTATGGGGGAGGCTGATATTTTCAAAGGGCTGCAACTGATGCCAGGGGTAAGCTCAGTGGGCGAAGGCACCTCAGGAATAAATGTCCGTGGTGCCAAAACAGACCAAAATCTCCTGCTGATGGATGAAGTACTGGTGTTGAGTTCCAATCATGCTTTGGGGTTTCTTTCTGCTTTCAATACAGATGTAACCGAAAACTTCACACTCTACAAGGGTAATCTTCCAGCAAATTTTGGAGGGCGTACCGGTTCTGCCCTGAATATTAAAATGCGTGCTGGCGACATGGAACAGTGGCAGGGGCAAGTAGGCGTAGGTACATCGAGCGGTAAGCTATTGCTGGAGGGACCCCTAAAAAAGGATAAGGCTAGCCTTATATTTGGGGGCAGGCTTTCCAATACAAACTGGCTTCTGAAGCAAGCTAGAAGTTTTGATATTCAAAACTCAAAATTAGACTTTTATGATGGCTATCTCGGACTAAAGTGGAATATTAAGCAGGGGCATGATTTGGAAGCAAATACGCTTTTGACAGGAGATTACTTCAAGTTTTCGGATCAATTTGGATACGATTGGGCCAATCGTGTGAGTTCGATTCGATATAGAGGGGTTCTCAGTGACAATTGGGTTTTGCAAGGTCTTGTTGCAGATGGGGAGTTTACAAATTCGTTTTTTGATCCGGAAGGTTTTGATGCCGCCTCGATCGGAAATGGAATGAATTATCAGCAAGCTAAGTTTTCTGCCACTTGGGCTGATCAGAAGCTATCCGTCCAGTCCGGTGTGGAGGGTATTTACTACAAAGGCAAAACAGAAGAAAGAACTCCCTACTCCGAAGAATCGTCGATTTTGCCAGAGCAAGTGGGAAAAGAACGAGGAGTAGAATTCTCTGTTTTCTCTTCTTTGGAATGGGATTTAGGACCTCAAACGGGTCTTGTAGCGGGTTTACGTTGGAGCAGGTTTAGTCAGGTGGGACCCGATACCGTTTTTCTTTATTCAAACAATCGTGATTTTACGGAAGATCAAATCATCGGTGAACAGCGGGTAGACGGGGTCATCCAAAGCTACTCTGGCTTGGAGCCGAGGATCTCCATCAGACATAATTTGAGCGAAACGGCCTCTCTCAAGGCAAGCTATGCACGTCTATATCAGTATGTCCAATCTGTCAGTAATACGTTTGGTCCCACGCCAATAGATTTATGGCAGCTGAGCACAAGGTATATAGCTCCTCAGCTTTCGGATAACTTCTCTTTGGGCATTTTCAAAAATAACCGAGCAAATAGTTGGGAGTTTTCTATAGATGCTTTTTACAGGGCTTCAGTCAATCAGGTGGAATACCGGGATTTTGCTCAGGTTTTTCTCAATCCCCACATGGAGACAGAGTTGGTTTTTGGTGAGGGAAAGGCTTATGGATCAGAATTTTTAATTAAAAAGAATCTAGGTCGGACGACAGGATGGTTGGCGTACACTTGGTCTCGGTCTTTTTTCCGCAGTCAAGGACAAATCCAGGAGAAGCAGATTAACCGTGGCAACTGGTTTCCGTCCAATTACGATAAACCCCACGAGGTCAATTTTATTCTGAGTCATAAAATTTATCCTAGGGGGCTCTTTAATTTTACGATTAATTACAGTACCGGTAGGCCGGTGAGTGCTGTCAATAGCAGCTATGTCCTCAATGGACTCATTGTGCCTGAATACAGTCAGCGAAATCAATACAGAATACCGGATTACTTCAGAATGGATGTTTCCTATACGGTCGAAAAAGTCTTTTCAAAGAAGGGAGATAGTTTGAATTTCAGTATCTATAATTTATTGGGAAGAAGAAATGCCTATTCTGTTTTTTGGCAAAAAGACGGGGATAGTAGGCAGCTCAGACCCTATCGATTGGCGATTTTGGGATCGATTTTTCCGTCTATTTCGTACAGTTTGAATTTTGGAGGAAATGAAAATGAATAAGCGCTACGGAGTCTTATTTTTATTGGGGTTATTGCTGCTTTCTTGTGTGGAGCAAATCGATTTCCCACTTGATCGTCAAGAGGAAAAGTTGATCGTATCGGGTCAAATCAGTAATCTCCAAGAAGAAAAGTACATTTACCTTTCAAAGACCACTTCTGCTGATCGGCAGCCACTACCCTCAGGCCAATACCTGGTATTGAATGATTTGCCTCGCCCGGTTAGCAATGCTGGCGTTTTTTTGGTGTCAAGTTCCAATGCTGTTTTTCAATTGAGGGAAGTTTCCCCGGGAAAATATGAACTCGGTCGGAGCGTACCCATTGAAGAAGACCAAAGTTACTTTGTGGAGATTCAAGTAGATGGCAAAACCTATCGTTCTTCCCCGGAGGAGATGCCTTCAGAAGTAGGCACTGACGAATTAGCTTATGAGTTCACTTTGGGTGAATTGAATGATGCGCCCGAGGTCCCGGTGATTTCTATTTTCTCGGACGTGAAATTACCCGATACCAGTGAGCCCTACTATTTGCGTTGGGATGTGGAGGAAGCCTATTTTTGGCAATTGACTTTTTTCCCTAATCCGTTTAACTCAGCTCCTCCTCCCTGTTATGTTTTTGGATTTCCACAGCCAGAGCGTTTTGCATTATTGAATGAAGAGTCTGTCAGAGCGGGAAGCGAAGGGAGTAGACAATTGCTAGCACAGCGCCGAGTGGACCAATCCTTCTTGAGTAGGCATTATTTCACTGTGAGGCAGGTAAGTCTGAGTAAAAGGGCCTTTGATTATTGGAGTAACGTCCGGGACTTAGTCAATAACACAGGTTCTGTTTTTGATACACCACCAGCACCTGTAAGAGGAAATGTCATCAATGTGGGGAATCCCGATGAAGTGGTTTTGGGCTATGTGGAAATAGCGAGAGTAGCTCAAAAGAGAATTTACACGACTCAGGCTGATGTGCCTTTTGTCTTAGAGGAAGTCTGTAGGTACCTGCCCGGAAAACCCGCCATTGAGTATCCCCGAAGCTGCCGGACTTGTGATGCCTTTCCCAATAGTACTAATCAAGTCCCGGAATGGTGGTTTGATTTATAAGAGAATGGAATAGCCGATTATATAAAAATCTTCTTTCTCCAGCCTTCATTTTGTATTTTGGATCGATCAAACATTTCAAACCCAAAAACCTATGAAACTTAAAACCATAACCTTATTTGCTTTTTTGAGCCTATTCTTCGTTTCAGCCATTCAGGCCCAACAATTTCGCGCTTTAGTTTTTAGCAAAACGGCTGGTTTTAGACATCAGTCTATTCCGGATGCAGTAGTAGCCATCAAAAAAATGGCTCAAACACAGGTGTTTTCGGTGCATACCACCGAGGATGCTAATTATTTCACAGATGATAACCTGTCCAAGTTTGACGTAATTATTCTTGCCAGTACCACAGGAACGATATTTAATGAGGAGCAGAAGGCTGCTTTTCAGCGTTTTGTTCAAAGTGGTAAAGGAGTGGTAGGAATCCACTCGGCTACGGATACAGAATATGAATGGCCTTGGTATAATCAATTGATTGGGGCCTATTTTTTAGCGCACCCAAAGCAACAAACACTTCGCCTCGAAACTGTAGATGCAAATCATCCTTCTACTTGGCACTTGCCTAAAAACTGGCTTTGGACGGATGAGCTTTACGAATTCCGTGATATTAATCCAAATATCAAAGTGCTAATCAATGCGGATGAATCTACCTATGAGCCTGCAAAACCAATGGGAGCTAAGCATCCTATGGCTTGGTATCATGAATTTGATGGTGGCAGGGTGTTTTATACGGCCTTGGGTCATGTGGAGTCTGCTTATCAAGATGCTGATTTCTTAAAGCACCTCTACGGCGGTATCTGGTATGCAGCCACCGGAAAGAATCCCACTCCATAAAAAATAAGGCAAGCCTCGGAACTTTCAAGCCTAGCTTTGGTTTCTATCAACAAAAAAAGACTGATTATGCTTCAAGCCCAAGCAAGACCTGTTCACCTCTATATGGAGGCTAACCCCAATCCTAATTCTTTGAAATTTGTAGCTAATTTCATGTTGGTCGAAGATGGGATAAGTTTTGATTACCCCGATGCCGAAAGTGCAGACAACAGTCAACTGGCCAAGGAGCTGTTTAATTTTGCAGCGGTGAAGAGAGTATTTATCGCTTCTAATTTCGTAACGGTAACTAAAACCGATGAGGTGGAGTGGCAGGAAATCCAGACTATTATCAGAGATCATATAAAAAAGTACCTAGAAACAGGGAAAAAAGCGGTTACAGCCTCTTTCGAAAAGGATCCGCTTTTTGACGAAGGAGACTCCGAAGTGGTCAAGAAAATCAAAGGTATCCTAGATGAGTACATCCGTCCTGCAGTAGAACAAGATGGAGGAGCTATTGTATTTCACTCTTTCAAGGATGGTGTGGTCAAAGTTTTACTTCAGGGCTCTTGCTCCGGCTGCCCTTCTAGTACTATCACCCTGAAGGCTGGTATCCAAAATTTATTGACTCGTATGCTCCCCGAAGTAAAAGAAGTGGAAGCTGAAGGAGTATAATTAAAGCATCATGGCCAAAAGAGACTGGTCTTGGGCGATCCTGGGTACTGTTGCGTTAGGCCTTCGCTGGCTTGCAATCTCCTATCCTGAATATACAGACGAAATTTATTCACGCACTTTCTTTTCTTCGATCAGAAATGTGTTTGATTTGACGCTGGGAAAGCTTCCTTTTCCCAGCGTTTATTTGTTTACAGCAGTCCTTGTTTTTCTACTTGTCAGATTTATTGTTCAGCTAAAACGAACAAAAGGCTGGCGGAAAAACGCATTTTTTATTTTCCAATCCACACTGAATTTTGCTGGAGGGCTGATTTTTTTCTTTTTGGTTTTGTGGGGATTTAATTATCAACGAACACCTATTTTCAGACAACTGGGCCTGTCTCCAAAGGCGCTTAATCTGGATCAGCTCAAATCTGAAATTATCTTGACACATCGATTGGCTAGGATGAATCGCTATCAACTGACAATGGATACGGTTGCTTTGGTGGAAACCTTACCTTATAACGATCTGGAGATTTTGGTACGTCAAAACATGCGGGAACATCTTGATTTGTTAGGCTTTAACTTTACAGGTAACCCAAGGACTAAATTATTTCCGCCACCAGGATTTATGAGGAAAATGGGGATTTTGGGAATTTACTTTCCCTTCACTGGAGAAAGCTATATTGACCCCACCTTGCATACCTTGGAAAAGCCCTTTACAGTAGCTCATGAAATGGCCCATAGCTATGGTGTCACAGATGAAGGAGAGGCTAATTTCATAGCTTGGGTGATCAGCACTAATTCTCAAGATCCGCTTTTGCGGTATTCTGGGCATCTTCGGCTTCTGATGTATCAGATTCGTGATTTTTACCGGATGGATCCGAAAGGCTACAAGGATTGGTTAAAATCTCTTGACAGGGGGATTCGAAACGATATTCAGTCGATTCAGGCCCTATCGGAGCAGTATAAGCCTTTCTCTATTGAGCTTAGCAGAAAAACAAACGATGTATTTTTGAAATCTCAAGGAGTCAAAGCAGGTATAAACAGCTATCAGCAACTTCCCATGCTAGCCTTTGCTTGGCGAGAGCGGATGAATGAATAGCAAAAAAATACTCCTCAGTTTTTGGATAGTAGTTGATCGTCTATAATTTTAGCCAATATAAGTAATGACAATGAGATATCTTTTGGGATTTATTTTTATGCTTAGTAGCATAAGTTCTTTTGCACAGATAGAGATTGAAACAGAGCGAGACAAGGATGGAAATGTGATTATCAGTGCTTTTAACTCTAGTTCGGTTCCCTACACGCTACAGTTTGATTTTAGCAGACTTCAAAATCTATCAGCAGCGGGCGGAGGGAATCCAATGGGAATATCCAATCCCGGCACGAGCAGAGTACTGACGCTCAAGCGGGTGAATTCCTCCCAAGGAACTGATTTTTCCTACAGCTATCGCTACATCAAGGGTAATATTTATTCTAAGAGTAAAATCGATCCGCTCTATCTGATTCCCGTGAAGGAAGGAGTAGCGGTAAGGGGAGTTTCCATGACTCATATTGAAAACCGTCTCCAGCCCAAGGAGCAAAATGATATGTTTGTTGGAGTTGCCTTTTACCTTCCAGAAGAGGTGACTATCGTAGCTCCTCGTAAGGGTTACATTTCGGATATGAAGATGGATTACACGGCAGGGAAAAATGATCTGGATTTTGCACGATCAGAAAATTACATTGAAATCTATCACGCAGATGGGACGCTTACTCAAATCAAAGTATTGAAGGCAGGCTCGGAATTGGTGAAAATAGGCCAGCAAGTGTTTCCAGGAGATCCCTTGGCAACATCTGCCGGAGAAAATTATCAAAATGGAAGACATGTCAGAGTGATTCCTCTTCGAGTAAGTAAAGATGAAGAAGGAAAAATTCACTCTGAGATCTATCCAATTAAATTTGTTTTGGATGGTGGATATGAGACAATAGAGAAACCGGTGGAATCGACCGTAATTCATCCAGAAGAGATCATTACTTTAGAAATGACGAAGAAGGAATTGAAAAATCGGGCTAAGAAGTAGCAGTCACTTTTTTACGATTGCCTATCCATACCCCAAGGATTACAGCTGCTATTCCCAAATAATGACCTAAAAGCAAAACCTCTCCATCCCAAACACCCCAGAGGATAGCTACAACAGGAATCAGATAAGTCACCGAACTAGCAAAAACAGGACTGGCCGTTTTAACCATCATATTAAACAATATCAAAGCCAGTGCGGTGCCCAATACTCCCAGTAATGTCACATATCCCAAAGCTGTCCAAGCTCCTTGGACAGATACTAGTTTGTAAGCAAACTGGGTACCCGCCATCAAGTAAATTAAGGCCACCGGGAGGACCATTAGCAGTGATATTGCGGTGATTTCTATGGGCTTTAGTTCGATAAATCGGTACTTAATCAAATTCAGGTTAAAACCATAACAAAGACAAGCAAGGAGAACGAAAAAGGCATAAGAGTTTATCTCCGTCAATGCCCCGAAACCAGAGCCTTCTTTGACTGTGACTAAGATGATCACACCAATAAATGCGATCAGCAAACCCCATGCATTGCGTTTGGTGATCCGTGATTTGAAGAAAATAGCTCCTACTACCACTACGAATAGCGGAGTGAGCGCATTCAAAACACCCGTCAGAGAGCTACTCAATTGGGTTTGTGCTTTTGCAAACAAAAAGGCAGGGATAAAACTACCGACAAGACCCACGAGAATTAAATTCTGGATTTGCTGACTTTTCAGATATTTTACTCTTGGCAGGGATAGGGGAAGTAGAAAAGTAGCGGCTGCTACTATGCGATAAGCTCCTAGTTCTCCGGGAGAAAAGACCTCAAGTCCACGCTTGATGAGAATAAAGGAACTCCCCCAGACGAGGGCTAATATGATAAGAAAGCTCCAGTTTTTAGAGGTATTTTCGGAGTGGGACATAGGGAAGAGGTGGGTGAAGATAGCCAATGCAAAAGTAAAGAGCTTGATGAAAGAATTGTTTACGAAAAAAATACCTCAGGCTAAAAAACCTGAGGTCTGGTAGAAAGTGTATTTAAAATTCATAATCTGCATAGACGTTTGCCACTTGGTCGAGGATTTCACAGACTTGCTCATAAGTGTCGGCAGTGACCATTTCGGTACGATAGGGTTTGAAATTGGGCATTCCTCTGAAATAGTTAGTGTAGTGCCTTCTCATTTCTAAAATACCGAGTTTTTCACCTTTCCACTCTACAGAGAAATCCAGGTGTTTCTTGGCTACAGCAATACGCTCATCCAAATCTGGGCCGGGCAATTTATCCCCTGTTTGAAGGTAATGTTTGATTTCATTGAATATCCATGGATAGCCAATTGAAGCCCTGCCGATCATCATACCGTCTACGTTGTATTTGGCTTTGTACTCAGCGGCTTTTTCGGGGGAGTCGATATCTCCATTTCCAAAGACTGGGATGTGAAGGCGAGGATTATCTTTGACCAAATTGAGCCAAGACCAGTCTGCTTCGCCCTTGTACATCTGCTGCCTTGTCCGGGCATGGATGGAAATAGCCTGAATCCCCACATCTTGCAATCGCTCCGCGACCTCTACTATGCGTATGGTGTCATGAGACCAACCCAACCGGGTCTTGACAGTCACAGGGATATTGACTGCCTTGACGATCTCAGCAGTCATGGAGACCATTTTGTCTATGTCAAGTAAAATACCAGCTCCGGCACCCTTACAGGCCACCTTGTGAACTGGGCATCCGTAATTGATATCTAAAATGTCCGGTCCTGCTTCCTCAGCGATGGCGGCTGCCTCACGCATGGATTCTATATCATTTCCGAAAATTTGAATCCCAATGGGGCGCTCGTAATCAAAAATATCCAGTTTTTGGACACTTTTTGCTGCATCACGAATCAAGCCCTCCGAGCTGATAAACTCCGTATACATCAAATCCGCTCCGTTTTGCTTACACACTGCCCGAAAGGGAGGATCACTCACATCTTCCATGGGTGCAAGCAGGAGAGGAAACTCACCTAACTCTAACTTTCCGATCTTTACCACTGCTTATTCTAAATTTGGCGTAAATTTACGCCCAAATATGGAGATTTACGAAACTCAATCAGAAATAGCTAAGCGAAAGAATTGGCTTTTGTCGCTGGTAGTCATAGTTTTAGTCACTTTTGGAGTCCTGATCTTGCTTCAGGGTGTTGCATTGGCTTTGACCCCGCTGTTGTTTAATCTTGAATTTAATGAGGTTTTGGGCCTGTTTTCGGGAGATTATGAGGTGCCCAATGGTCGGATGGCTATGTTATTTGTTCAAGGGATCGGTTCCGGTATAGGATTTTGGCTCTCGGCCTGGATTCTGATTCATTTTATCGATAGGGCCAAATTAAATGGAGCGCTGCAGCTAGCCCGTTACGATTCCAAAAAAATAGGGCTTACGGTACTGATCACCCTCGGAGCGATGTTTTTCAATGGCTTGCTCGTTTATTGGAACTCCCTATTGAGCTTGCCTGAATTTCTTTCTGGAGTGGAAGCATGGATGGAAGAAATGGAACTTCAGCTCATGGAAATGACAAAGTTTCTTACAGATTTCCAAACCATCCCAGAGTTATTAATGGGCATCCTTGTGATCGGAGTGCTTGCGGGGATTGGAGAAGAAATGTTTTTCAGAGGACTTTTGCAGCCTAAAATGCATCGATATACGGGATCTGTTCATGCGGGAATTTGGATCACGGCTATTATTTTCTCTGCGATCCATGTGCAGTTTTATGGGTTTTTTCCAAGAATGTTCCTTGGAGCGCTATTTGGGTATTTGTATGTGTATTCAGGAAGTCTGATTTATCCGGTTTTGGCTCATATTTTTAACAATACCTTCACTGTGATTTTGGTATATGCCGCCAATCAGGGAATGGTAGATTTTGATATTGAGTCAAATGATTCCTTCTCCTATCCCCTCTCAATCCTCGGATTATTGGTTCTTTTGGGAGGAATCTATTACTTTAAGCAATCTAAGCCAATATCAGATGGGGAAATGGGATAAAGTCTTTGAAAGCAAACAGCAAGTGAGGGCTGAAATCGTCAAGGGAATTTTGGAAGAGCACGACATCCCCGCTGTAGTCATGAATAAAAAGGAGACGGTCTATCACGTCTTTGGATACTATGAAGTCCATGTTCCCAATGAAAATTTGATGAAGGCCAGCAACATTATCGCCAATGAGATCTCGTTTTAATATAAATAATTACAGCAACCTGGGACAGCGAGCCATCACGGCCGCGGTCGGTGCAGTAGTCGTGATCTCCTCCATTTTATTTTCGGACTGGACCTATTTTCTGGTTTTTGCCTGTATTCTGGGCTTTGCTCAAATGGAATTCTACAAGCTGTGTGGCTTGGACGGAATGCTTCCCCTCAAGAGTTTTGGCACCTTTCTGGGCTTGATGATATTTTCGTTAACCTTTTTGATCGAGAAAGAGCAACTTCCCCATGAATACCTGTATCTGATTTTCCCCATTGTCTCACTTACCTTTTTTATCAAGCTCTATCGCAAGACAGATAGAAAACCCTTCACAGGGGTAGCTTTTACCTATTTGGGAATTTTCTATGTAGCGGTACCCTTTTCCTTGATTAATCTGGCGGTTTTTGCGGTGGATCAAACCTATCATTTCGAGATTATATTAGGATGCTTGTTGATTCTATGGGCGAGTGATACGGGGGCTTACTTTGCGGGGACTAAGTTTGGAAAGACTAAATTGTTTGAACGGGTTTCGCCCAAAAAATCATGGGAAGGGTTTCTTGGGGGTGCTTTTTCAGCGATTGCGGTGGCCTTTTTGGTGGCACGATATTTTCATACGATACAGGACTGGAAGTGGTTGGTGATAGCGGGGATAATTATTATTGCTGGAACGTATGGAGATTTGATCGAGTCTCTATTTAAGCGCTCGATTGAGATCAAGGATTCGGGCAAAGGTCTTCCCGGACATGGAGGATTTATGGATAGATTTGACGGTTTGTTATTATCAGCACCATTTATTACGGCTTTTTTGAAAATCTTTTAATTCAAGCCTGCCTTCTCTGAAAAACTACTTAATATTGTATAGCATTTCACTACTCAAATAAAAACCCAATATGGCTTACATTGAACCGGCTCCGATTAAGGATAAAGAGAATCCATTGGAGTCAATGATGGAACGATTCAACATCGCAGCTGAAAAGCTGGGACTTTCAGATGAAGTTTATAATGTGTTGAAAAACCCGGCAAAGCAGGTTATTGTCTCCTTGCCGATCACGATGGATAATGGTAAAATTCAGGTTTTTGAGGGGATTAGGGTCATCCATTCCAATATCCTCGGGCCTGCAAAAGGCGGAATTCGATTTGCCCCGGACGTTCATATCGATGAAGTCAGAGCGCTAGCTGCTTGGATGACATGGAAATGCGCCGTGGTGGATATTCCTTATGGTGGAGGTAAAGGAGGTGTACGCTGTAATCCTCGTGAAATGTCGAAAGGTGAGATCGAGCGACTGATGCGTGCCTATACGATGGCGATGATAGATGTATTCGGTCCTGACAAAGACATCCCCGCTCCTGACATGGGTACAGGACCAAGAGAAATGGCTTGGCTGATGGATGAATATTCTAAGGCACGCGGTATGACGATCAACTCAGTAGTCACCGGTAAGCCATTGGTATTGGGAGGCTCACTTGGTCGGACGGAAGCGACAGGTAGAGGTGTGATGGTATCTGCACTAGCCGCTATGCAAAAACTAAAAATCAATCCTTTTCAAGCGACTTGTGCCGTGCAGGGCTTTGGCAACGTAGGGTCTTGGGCAGCCAGATTATTGGAAGAGCGAGGGCTTAAAATTGTCGCTATCTCAGATCACACGGGAGCATTTTACAATGAAAACGGCATCAATATTCTAGAGGCGATCGAATATCGGGATGGAAACAACGGTACTTTGGATGGCTTTAAGGGTGCGGATCGGATGGATGATCCTTCTGAGCTCTTGGAATTGGAAGTAGATGTGCTGGTGCCAGCAGCTGTGGAAGATGTCATTACCGTAAGAAATGTAGATAAAATCAAAGCTAAGCTGATCGTGGAGGGCGCCAATGGGCCGACTTCTGCCAAAGCCGATGCCATTATCAACGAAAAAGGAATCATGGCAGTGCCTGATATTTTGGCAAATGCTGGAGGTGTGACAGTATCCTATTTTGAATGGGTGCAAAACCGCCTAGGTTATAAATGGACTGCCGATAGAGTCAATAGGAGATCGGATAGAATCATGAAAGATGCCTTTGAGCATGTCTATGAGGCTTCCAAAAAATACGATGTGCCTATGAGAATTGCTGCTTATATCGTGGCAATTGACAAAGTGGCTAAAACTTATACCTTCCGAGGAGGATTCTAATTTAGAAGCATTCGGAAGAATACCTTATCTTTGAAGCGTGGGAGAAATCTCACGCTTTTATTTTGCGCTTATGACTATTCACAGAGAAGGACGTGTTTTGTTGTTTTGGTTGATGATCATTTTGGTCGTGGCCAATTACCTCTTGTATTATTTCCTGCCCGATGAGCGGCTTTGGCTAAATGTAAGTATGCTTGGCAGTATCGTGCTTTATTTGCTGATTCTTCAGTTTTTTCGCAACCCTATCTTTCCTTTACCCAATGAGGAGGGAGTAATTTTTGCTCCTGCCGATGGAAAGGTTGTGGTCATCGAAGAGGTTTTTGAAGACGAATATTTGCAAGAAAAGAGAAAGCAAGTCTCTATTTTCATGTCCCCGATTAATGTGCATATCAACCGATCTCCTATCAAAGGAGTTGTCGAGTTTTTCAAATATCATCCGGGAAAATATCTGGTGGCATGGCATCCCAAGTCCAGCACAGAAAATGAGCGTACTACCATGGTGCTCAAAACAGATCAAGGAACAAAAATCCTTATTCGGCAGGTGGCAGGCGCCTTGGCAAGAAGGATCAAATGGTATGTCAAAGAAGGCTCTCAGCTCGATCAGGGTGGTGAATTTGGCTTTATCAAATTCGGTTCTCGAGTAGATTTGTATTTGCCCATGGACGCCGAGATTCTTTGTGAAATCGATCAAAAGACCAAAGCAGCTCGGACTAAAATCGCGCGCCTAAACTGATTATTTTCTAATGATGCAAAAGTTCAGTATCATTTAAGGGGTTAGTTTCGTATAAAAGAATACAAAGCAAAAACTTACTTTATGAAACCTGTCTTCTATTTTGCCTCTTTATTTTTGATTTTGAGCTTACTTTCTTGTAGTGAATCTGAAAATCCAAGATCCCCGCTGATAGGCACTTGGGAAAATCGTACTTATGTTGACTCTTTGGATTATTGGTTTGTAGAAAGCTACACCTTTAAAAACGACAGCATTTTTGATCTTAAAACGACAGTCAGAGATCTAGAAGCAGGGACGGATCTAGGTTATAGAATGACCTCTACGGCTTGGTATAACTTAGAGGGAGATGTATTTCAATATTATTATTCTGATGCTCTAATCTATTTTGCCTTTAGACCTGATGATCCCTTATTTGTGCCCAAAGAGGATTTGAGAGCAGGGGTCATTGACTTTTTCAGAGTTCCTAAGGGTAAAATTATCTTTTACCGATGATCTGCGCCAATTTACTTTTCAGGAAGATTGTATAACGATCAATCCAGATGCGGATTGTCTACAATTTCCTCCCAGGACCTTTGTGAGAGTGGATTAGGGTTTTTTGGACCGATACATCCAGTATCCCAATCCGAGCGTGGTTAGAAAAAATACCACTGTAGTCCATTCGAAAGTTCGTCTTGAGGAAAGCATTTCCTGAATTGTCTTGTCCCGATCATTCAATGCCCTTTTGAGTGCTTGGACGTCTCGCTCCAGACTCAAGGTGATTGTTTTATAGTCCTCTTTTTCTTGACCGATGACAGCCGTTTCGATTCTGCCACTGAGTTTGAGTTCTTCGATGATTTGAGTGTCTTTGGTCAGGATTCTCTTGAGCCAGTCGTTGGTCTCGGTCATGTCTTTTTTGGTGCGATTACCAAAAATCCCCGACTTTTTAGACTCGGAAGCCTGCCATTCGTTGACAAGACGTTCTCTTTCACTGACAAGACGCTCAAGTCTAGCACTCTCACCAGACTCCGTCTGCACGAAAGACCCGATCCAAAGAAAAAGAATATGAATATCCGCAAAGTCACCAGTAGCCAAATAAGTTCTTTTTGACAGTTGGTGTCAATTGCTTTATTAAGGGTTTAACTCGATTTAAATTAGGTCAAAATAAACGGTTTTGACCATGAATATTATCAATTTCATTAATCGGTTTCCTGACGAGGCTTCCTGTGTTGAATTCATCAAATCACAAAGGATCAAGCAAGGAATCATCTGTAAGAAATGTACTGGAATCAAGCATTATTGGCTTGAAAACAAGCTTTCTTTTCAATGTGCTTCCTGTGGATTTAGAACCAGTATCAAGAGCGGTACAGTGATGCAGAGCAGTAATTTATCGATCA
>NZ_FNAC01000092.1 GCF_900101705.1 Algoriphagus faecimaris
ATTGTAATTCGATCCAATTGTGTTAAGGGATTTGTAATCCCAGAATCCAGTTATTATTAGACAGAAAGATATTAGGCCCCATTGGGGTTTTCTGAGACACTTCCAAGAGATGAGCAACTTCCTGCTTCGAAAGCTTTTTTGCTTCCCTTGCTTTTTTCAATCGTGATCCAAATTCCATATTCAAACAAGTAAAAAGTTACTAAAGATTAGAAATATTTTACTAGGTATTGGCTAAATAAGCAAATAATTTAGGACCTAATGATCGGAGGTACCGATCAAGATTCATAAACATAAATAATACGTATCATGAAAAAGTTAAGTCTAGAAATGCTCAGACTCAGCACCAATGAGATTTTGGGAAGAGATCAGATGAGGAAGATGGGGGTATTGCCTGTAGCTATACCTTAACCTGTGAGGACGGTACACAATTTTCGGGTTCTGGAAAGTGCCCTTTGGAAGCCTCACTCGATTGTTCTAATAATGGTGGCCCCGCCTTCTGTGTGGAAACAGGTTGCTCTTAAGCACTTGAACCTTTATTTTAACTAAATAATCGCTGATTTACTCAGTTGAAACTTTATCGGTTTAATCTCCAATTTAAAAACCAAGTCCTCTTCAAACTTAAATTAATAAGCATGACTTTTAAACACGTATCATATTTACTTTATCCCAAACCTATATATTATCTCATTTTTTTGATTATCTTTTTATCCTGCCAAGAAAAAGACGCAAGTAAGTTGGTTTTTGACTTGGAACTAGTCAAGATTGATTCCTTTGTGGTCAAGAGAGACACGCGTTTTAAGATTCTGGACCATCACGGCACTAGTGGGAATTATCTTGGATACGACCCAATCACAAAGAGCTTTTTAGTAATAGGTCAAAAGGGTGAAATTATCGATGAAGTAAAAAGATCTGGTGAGGGTCCAAACGAGTATAGTAATAGTCTAAGCACAGCGGCATTTTATCAGGTTGGCGGTGGAATAGTTGTCCAAAGCGCTAATGAATTGATCTGGTACAATGAAAATTGGGAGATCAAAAAGCGCTGGAAATATGCGCCATCTTTTGGTGTAACTGTTTACGGCGGACCAAGATTCAAAACCCCCTATTATCTAAGGAATGATGCTACGACTCCTTTTGTATTTACCTCATTTTTCCCCAATGTCAAAGTCCCTTTTGGAGAAATACAGTCTTTGTCCCCAAATGGTCAAATCATCGAAGTCTTTGAATCTAATAATGATAGTTTAGTTTGGAAATTACCAGTGGATTTTAAACAATACACTGCGTTTGAACCCGAAGAAAAAGGCTTTGATCAAGCACCGGTCTATCACCTTGATGAGAATAGCGGATCTTTGTTGCTCACATTTGATCACTCACTTACGATCGGATCTTACAGCTTGAATACCGATTTTGAATTGACAAAAGCAATTTCTTTGACAGAAGATAAATTCGCTGACGGAGGAAAGGGAAAAAACATTAAAGTATTTCCAGTTACAGATCAGGGACTCGGTATTCTTCGATATTCTAGTATGAGTGAATTGGAATTAAAGCGGAAAAATGAGGTGAATAGCAATTACACACCATTACGAGACTCCGAACTTTATCGATTTTATTTCATCGATAGTGTTACCGAATTGGTTCAGGAAATTCCATTTCCTAAAAGAATAGAACCCAATTCCGAACTCCTTCCATTAGGCGGAAATAGGATTCTAATGAGAAATCGGGATAGAGAAGATGTTGAGATCGATCAATCCTCCTATTCGATTTTTATTTTCAGGAAGAAAGAAAAGTAGCGTTTATTTAATCTGTTTTTTAGAGGTCATAACTTGTCCCGAGTATCGGGGTAGCTTGTTCCGAACTTGATTCGGGAGAATGCCTGTGGCAAGCAGGTCGTATATTTTCCCCGATACATCGAGGTATCCCAGTGTGTCTCGTTTGCGTCGTGCCAGCTTAAAGGAGGAAGGCAGGCTCGATTTCATGATTTTAAACCTATGAAGGCGGTCTTTCAATCGGTTTTTGGTTGGATTTCCTTCATTTTTTGAATTTTTAAAAAAAAGTAAAAATTTTTTTTCTTCCATACAAACGATTGCGAAATCATTAAATTACAGATACGTGTAATGACAAGATTTTGTAAAAAATAATGAAACCAAATAAAATTT
>NZ_FNAC01000095.1 GCF_900101705.1 Algoriphagus faecimaris
AGCCTGGAAACCCACTATTTTCCAACTTCAAAAAGTTACTCGGATGACAGTATAACTTAATAATATTTTTGGAAAATTATATTTTTCTCCAAAATTGGATTTAGAAAGCTTATAGGGCGTTTCTTCAACCGTGTAATTATTCAAATTAAGCATGAGAAATGGACTATAATTTTTCAACCGATCTGCGGTAATTTCATGGGTGTACCTAAAATATACTGTTTGTGGTAGTATTAATTTATTGTTCCATAAATTAAATGTTGAGGTATAGCGGGTTAGGGATTTGGTATCCGTGTAATCAACACCAAAGTCATTTAGTTTAACGCGAGTGACACTATCTGTCTGCAAATCGTAGATAGATACCAATCTACCCCTACCCGGAAATGCTATTTTATTTTGATCGAATACATAAAATCCAACAATATTTCCCACACCCTGTGGCCCTTCACTTTCATAGCGAATGTATTCTGACACCTGCAGGCTAGGTAGATTAATTTTGGATATGGTGCTTCGGTTTTTATTATGCCAATACAAATCCCCTTTCACATATTGAATTGTCAGCGTATAAGGGTCAACTTCAGGCCCTATGGGGATAGTAAGCTCTTCTATATGAAAATCCATCAATGACTTTTCAGTACTTTCTTTAGATGGGGAGCATGCGAAAATAAAAGAAAAGATTGTTGCTAAGGTAAGATTTAGAAATGCTGATTTCATAGTAGAAAAAATCCTGCATGTGATTACATGCAGGAAATTATGTTTTAAGGATTAACTATTGGGCCATTACAATTCGGTGGATATGTGGCACAATATCCCTGACCAGTAAATTCCTCTACACAGGATAAAGTTTCATCATCCCAAGAACATAAACTTGGATCATCCCCGCCTCCCACAGAGCCTTGGGCCAGAGAAACCGAGCTCAGCGGCAAGCTAAGCATGCAAATCAGAGCAATTGCTCCCAAAATGGATTGAAAATGTTGCTTCTTCATACGTTTTAGAATTTAGTGTTTGAAGATTTTTGAACCTAAAAACGAATACTTTTTTTCTCAACCTAAATTACCCCCCCCTGATTAAATAATGAATGGCTTAATACTGATTTAAAAGGTTTTTTTTAAAAATCAAACTGTTAGTCAGAAAAATCAAAGGTATGGATAAGGATCTGATCCTCTTTGGAGTCAGGGTGATCTGGATGGTTTCCAAACAGGTGGAGCCCAGCTTCCGAAACAAAATACTGATGCGGGATATATTCATATTCTGGGAGTTCAAATTCATACTTCAATTCAAAATTCTCATCGTATACACTTAGGATAAAGTGTGAGGGGGTAGCAACAAACTTCATAGAGGACACTCCCTCTGGAACACCTGTCCCCGGCCAAGTCATTCGATAAAAAAGATTCCTATAGGGATCTACCAAAATACCTAGGTTTTGAGGCTCTGATAAGTAATCCGACATATTTTGCTCCAAAGATTGATTGAGCCTTTCTTCATTTAAGAAAAAGTTATTGGTGAACTCTGGAATTAAATTAGTCTTTAATTGATAAGATTTGGTTTCATGGCTATCCAAATTAAAAATATCTAGCTGATTGGAGTAATAAGGTAAAATATAAGTGTTTGCTTCTTTGTGACCTAATAACACCTTAGGTGTATTGATATATTCTCCAAAATTGGATTTGGAAAGTCTATAAGGGATCTCTTCCACTCTAAAATTATCCAAATTCAGTATTAAGAAAGGGTTTTTATACTTGAAAAAATCTTCATTAATTTCATTGGTATATCTGAAATAGACAGTTTGCGGCAAGACTAATTTATTATTCCAAAAATGAAATGTGGAGGTATACCGTGTCATAGATCTAGTATCCGTATAATCTGGGCTGAAGTCGCTCAGTTTAATCCGGCTAACTTTATTTGTTTCCAAATTACTGTCATCCGAGTAAAATTACCAATGTAAGTTAGCTTTCTTGGAATAG
>NZ_FNAC01000096.1 GCF_900101705.1 Algoriphagus faecimaris
TTTAAATCGAGTTAAACCCTTAATAAAGCAATTGACACCAACTGTCAAAAAGAACTTATTTGGCTACTGGTGACTTTGCGGATATTCATATAATTGAATTAAATTTTTCTGATAAACTATTTTCAAGAGAAATAAATTCTTTGCAAATCAGTGGAGTTGAAAATTACACAATACAAAATGCCATTAATGATTTAAAAGCTGAGTTGAACGAGCTTGATGAATCTGACTTCGTTAAGTCATCCAATCAAGAGTGTAATGCAAGGTTTTTAAAATGGTTAATATCAAAAGACCATAAAGAAATAATCAAAGATTTGAAGATACTGACAGGTGCAAGTAAGAAGATTGACGAAAGTTTTGTTTATGACCATTTTCCTAAATCCGAACATCTTTTACTTACTCCAAAGCCATATTTTGAAGTAAACTTTCCTTTGTATTCAGTCTTAGTTAGGGATAAAGATTGCCTAAATGAAATATATAACAAGTATTTGAATGAAGCAGACTACCACTTTTTAAATGAGAGCGGATTTATTCACATAAGTCCTTTAGTAACCAAAACTGAAACAGCAAACATAAAATTATTAGAACATTTAGTTATCAAAGAATCTGACCTTAATGTGTTGAGAGATGCAGAAGGACAACTTAAGCATAAATTCAAAATAACCTATTCTGACTTTGCATATTTGACCGCATCAGACGGACATATTTACGGAAGAAATACAACACAGAAATCAAGTTTAGAAAGATTAAAATTTCTTCTATCAGAAGCCGTTGAAAAAGACACCTTTTTTGATTCAGACATACAAGAAGTAACAATCGAAGGATTAGAAAACCCAATACAATTTAGAACCTGTCTCTGGGTTTACCGTGCTAAACGTCTCAATTGGGTAAATGTAAAAACCGAAAGCGAAGGTTCAGAAACTAAATTTGTAAGTGAAACTCCTTCATCAAAAAATCTTTCCGAAATACTTAAAGGAGATGAGAATTTAGTTAGAACTATTCGTGGTTCAAGACAACAAAATTTCTTGAATAAACTTGGTGTGGGTGTATCTGACCTAATTAGAAACACACTCCCAACAGACGAACTTAGATTAAGTTGGGACAAGGCTATAACTAATATGATTACAAGTGATGCTGACCCAGAACTTGTTCAAGAAATATTTAATGACCCGAACATAAGGAAGGAATATGAGAAAAGATTAAATGAACGGAAACTAATTAGCCGTAATCAAACAATCGGGAAACTCATTGAAGATTTATTTAAAGAATATATTGAGCAACTTAGAGAAAGTGGAGTCATAATAAATATTCAAAGAGAGCCATTCGGTAGTGATTACATTTTAACGGAAGAATCATCGGACTTAGTTAATAAAGAAAATCAACGTGAAGGATTTAGAATAAATAATTGGCTTATTGAATTAAAGGCTACAGGCAAGGAACACGCATCAATGACACCATTACAAGCTAAAACAGCAACAGAACAAAAGGATAATTATTCCTTAGTAGTAGTGCCTTTGGACGGAACAGAACCAGACATCGAATATCTTAGAATAAATGCAAAAGTAATAAGTAACATTGGTCATAAAATTGACACTGTTTTCAATGATTTCAGTGACGTTGAAATCAAAAAGAGCAATCTTAACAACGGGCAAGATGGAATATCTGTAAGCATTGAAGACCAGAATATAAGGTTTAGAGTAAGTTCCGCCGTTTGGAGTTCAGAGCAGACAGATATTGAGACATTCATAAAGACCTATTTCAAAGTTTTAGCAGAAACAAGCAATGAGACAACAACGACATAAGGAAAAAGAAGCACTACCGCCAACAACAACTAAGCTTTCGTGCGGCTTGCAAAGCCAAGCATGAAAGCGCTGTTGCACGAAACCGGTGAGGTGCCTATGGGGATTGAGTCAGGATTTT